>CAZQKR010000015.1:0-47739 GCA_964594045.1 uncultured Saprospiraceae bacterium
GAAGAATTGTATAGAAACCCCATGCGTTTTAGACAGAAAGTGTCAACTATTTTTTAAAAAAAACATTATGTCGCACTAAAAAGGACAAGTCAGGAAATCTGGAATAAAGACAGGTTTTTAATTTTGACTCCTCCATGCAATCTTTATTTTATTCTACCCAAAAACCAATCGATATACGATACTTTGTTTTTCACGACAGATCAGAGGCCAACCTTCTATTTATGATAGATTCCGGGCAAAAAAAAACCTGGGGCTGAGAACCCCAGGTACAATTAATAAACCAATCTCATGTTAAGACATGACTATAAAAAAAGACGAAATCCAAATTAATCGACATTGTCATGTAGGAATGAGTTGTTGCTCATCAGCACTTCATCCTCATCCATAGTGACTCTTTGGTTGATGCTCACATTGTCATCAGCAGTTTTCACTGCATCCAGCTCTACATTTCTTCTTTTGTAGGCCGGAACCTTTTCAATGTCTTTGATATTTGAAGGGTTTTCGATAGACAGAACAGAATTGAATGATCTTGGACCCTCGGTCCTGTTCAGTTTTTCCCTTTCCTGAATCATTCTTTTCCTCCTTTGCTCCTCTTCATCATTATTTCTCACGAAAGGATTAGAGTCAGCATTGTATTTTTTGATCGTTGCTTTTACATCATCCTGTTCGAATTCGAAAACATTTTGTTTTTCCCTTGAGCCTGAAAAATCCATATCAAAGCCAGGCATTTCATTGCTTTGACCGACACTTTCCAAAACTACTTTTGTCGGATTTTTATCCTGCCTGCCTTTAATTCCTTCCTCGAACCCGGTAGCGATCAGGGTGATGCTGATCTTGTCACCCAGGGATTCATCAAAGCAATTGCCCCAGATCAGATCAGTTCCTTTGCCAGCTTCTTCCTGGATATATTCGGTGATTTCGGCCACTTCATCCATGGTCACCTCCTTTTTGCCTGAAGAAATATTGAGCAGTATATGTTTTGCACCCCTGATGTCGCTATCTTCCAACAGCGGTGAATTCAATGCTGCATGGATGGCTTCGTGTGCCCTGTTCTCCCCATCTTTCTGAGCGCTACCCATGATGGCAACCCCGCTATTGCGAATGACTGTGTTTACATCCTCAAAGTCGACATTGATGTATCCGGGAAGCGTAATGATCTCAGCAATACCTTTTGCAGCCGTGGTCAAAATCTGATCTGCCTGTGAAAATGCCCCTGTCAGGGTCAGGTTTCCATGCAGGTCCCTCACCTTATCGTTAGAGATCACCAGGATGGAGTCCACATTTTTTTTGAGTTCATCCAGGCCTTCAAGTGCCTGCCTGGTTCTCCTCTGCCCTTCAAATTTGAATGGCAAAGTAACGATGGCAACAGTTAAAATGCCCATATCGCGGGAGGTTTTGGCAATGATAGGAGCAGCTCCAGTTCCGGTTCCGCCACCCATCCCGGCAGTTAGAAAGAGCATTTTAGTTCCGTCGTTCAAAAAACCCCTGATAGAATCTATGGATTCAATACAAGCTTCTTTTCCAACTTCAGGTTTTGATCCTGCTCCCCTACCCTCGGTAATTACCGGGCCAAGCTGGATCCTGACATTTACGGGACTGGCGTCCATTGACTGAACGTCTGTATTGCAAATGGCAAACTCCACACCTTCGATGCCCTGATTGAACATGTGATTCACCGCGTTGGTTCCACCACCACCGATTCCCAGTACTTTGATGATGGATTTATTTTTTAATGGTATATCAAACAGCATAGTCTTAAAATTTAGTATTTGATTAAAATTCAGAGTCGGGTGTAGCCTCAAAGAACTCTTTGGTATAAGCAAAGATCCTATTGAACCATTTTTTGCCACCTTTCTCATTATTGGTTGATCCCTCTTCGAGGTCTGTATCCAGTTCATTTTCAATCTCAAACTCAACTTCAGGCAGATTAGTTTTCTGTACTGCGCTGGTATGATCGCCGGGATCCAATTCATTGAGTGCATAGATAAGAAGCCCTATTCCCGTACTATATATCGGGCTGGCCATTGCTTCATTGTAACCATGAGCAAGATGTTCTATTGGTTCACCCAAGCGTGTGTTCAGACCAGTCTGAAGTTGTGCAAGAAAATCAATGTCTTTCAACAAAGAACCTCCACCTGTCAATACCAGGCCAGCAAGCAATTTCTTCTCATAGCCTGATCTTCTGATCTCCCACTGGACATACTCAAAAATTTCTTCCATCCTGGCCTGAATGATCCTGCTCAGGTTCTTTTCAGAAATCTCCTTGGCGTCTCTTCCCCTGAATCCTGGAATAATGATCACACGATTGTCCACCACTTCATCCGCGACTGCAGAGCCGAACTTGACTTTCAGTTTTTCGGCCTGATCCCTCATTACCTGGCATCCTTCCTGGATATCGGATGTGACCACATTTCCTCCGAAAGGAATGACTGCGGTATGACGAATGATCCCATCCTTAAAGATCGTGATATCCGTTGTCCCACCACCGATATCCACCAAAGCCACACCGGCCTCCTTTTCCTCCCTGCTCAAAACAGCAGAAGCGGAAGCGATGGGTTCGAGCGTCATATTGGCCACTTTCAGTCCGGCTTTCTCGACGCATCTGTAGATATTCTTGGAAGCATTTACCTGCCCTGTGATGATATGAAAATTAGCTTCGAGTCTGACACCGGACATACCTACAGGATCCATGATGTTATTTTCATTATCCACGATGAACTCCTGTGGGATCACGTGAAGGATCTTATCTCCGGGAGGAAGCACGAGCTTGTGCATATCTTTGATCAGTTTATCTACATCTGCTTCCTGAATTTCGCTGGTCGAATCCTGTCTTACCAACAATCCATGGTGGTGAAGGCTTTTTATATGCTGGCCTGCGACGCCAACCTGTACCTGATTGAATTTGACCAATGCATTTCTTTCTGCTATCTCGACGCTTTCCCTGATTGCTTTTACAGTTTTATCGATATTGGAAACTACACCTTTTGAAACGCCTTCTGAAGGGACAGTTCCATAGCCGACAATCTCAATTTTGCCGTAATCATTTCTGAAGCCGGCGATAGCACAAACTTTGGTTGTTCCAATGTCCAGCGCAACAACGGTTGGAACATGATGTGTACTAGATCCTAACATATCTTATTAATTTATATTCAAAAATTATTCTTCCCCAACAACCAGGTCTTCCCACTCAAGATTGAGATAGGTATACCTGTTCCACCCTAAGTTGGGCATACCTGTTTTATAAAATGCTTTCAATTTGTCAAATTTGTTATCCACTTTTGCCAGTTCGCCAAACCGGATCTTTTCCCTTCCGACTTTAGGTACCATGATCACTTTTCCATTGCTTTCAACATAGATCTGTTCGATAAGCGCTTTAAGAAATTCATCATTGTTCACTTTAAGTGCAAGGTCAAATACTAACCGGTATCGGTTAGTTGAATCTGCCATAAAATTTTTATCAAAATGCCCCAGATAGCCATTTGCGATAGGAACTCTGGCTGCTGCCCGATTGGAAAAAGGAATGATATCACCGGATTCATCCAGGTAAAAACCTTTTTTGTAAGCTCTTTCAAATCTCACTATGGGTACTTTCAGGTCACAATGGATCACTGCAGTCCCGTTGGCTTCGATATATACATCAGCATTTTTTATATAACTACTGGAATCCAGTGCAGTTTCAATCTGCATAGCCTCCATTTTACCGATCAATTGAGATTCGACATCCTTCCCAAGTATCCTGTTGGCATATTTGATCACATCAGGTGCGCCTATCAAAGGCCTGCTCCCATCAGCTGTATGGATCACTACTTTGACTGACTCAACTTTTGTGGAAGCTTTCAGCTGTACAGCATGGTACCAAATGACCAGGACTCCGGCGTATACCGTCAGCCAGGCAAGTCTTTTGATCCATTGAAATACAAGCTGCTTATTCATCTGCTCAATTTTTTTCTTTTTTAACAGAATTCAGAACCGTTTGAGCAATTTCCCCGGAGGCATTCACTTTACCTAGTTGACCTATCGCAGCAGAAACCTCATTCAGTTTTTCGGGATCGTTCAGTATCCCTTCAACCGTTTCGGTCAGTTTTTCCACCACTTCACTATCCTTCAGGAGCCATGCGGCATTTTTATTCACCAGGCTCATTGCGTTTTTTGTCTGGTGATCTTCTGCTACGATCGGAGAAGGTACCAGTACTGCTGGCTTGGCTGCAAGACACAATTCAGAAATGGTCAATGCTCCGGCTCTGCAAACTACCAGATCAGCCGCAGCATAGGCCAGATCCATCCGTTCGATGAAGGGGAGCAAACGGACATTAGCCATATTTGCCTCTTCAGAGTCCTTATATCCGTCATAGTAGAACTTGCCTACCTGCCAGATAAACTGCACATCAAACAGATCGCTCAGTCGCATGATATTGTGTTTTACAGCTATATTCAGCGTACCGGCACCCAAACTTCCTCCAAAAATTAAAATAGTTTTCTTATTTCGAGCTAAACCGAAATGCTCGTGAGATTCTTCTTTTTTATCTTGTAAATTACTGATATCCTGTCTGACAGGATTACCGGTAAAAATGATCTTTTGCTTATCAAAAAACTTTTCCATGCCATCATAGGCGACACATATTTTAGTGGCTCGTCTGGCCAGAATTTTGTTGGTTACGCCTGCGTAAGAGTTTTGCTCCTGCAATACTACCGGAATACCCATCAATGAAGCGACCATACAGACCGGACCGCTCGCATAACCACCAAATCCAACGACCACATCAGGCTTAAAAGACTTTAATTCACTATACGCTTTATACAGACTGGCAAGGAGTTTGAAAGGAACCAGTAAATTTTTTCCAGAAAGCTTTCTTTGAATTCCGCTGACAGGCAATCCCACGATATCAAAACCGGCTTTCGGAACCCTTTCCATTTCCATTCGCCCACTTGCACCAACAAATTTGATCCGGATGCGATCATCTATTTGCTTGAGCGTCTGGGCAACTGCAATCGCAGGAAAGATATGTCCTCCTGTTCCGCCTCCGCTTATGATAATTTTTGTTTCCAAATCAATTACATTTTAATTCTGATCAAATTCTACTGATGGTGTTGTCTGTTCATTCCGTATTTCAATCTGTTTCAGTGCAATTTTTTCTTTTTCCGCTTTCTCCACATATCTGCTCACGCTGAGTATAATACCCAGTGACAGGTAAGTGATCAAAAGTGATGATCCTCCCATACTGATCAGGGGTAAAGTCAAACCTGTCACCGGCAGCATGTGTACTGAAACGGCAATATTTGCAAACGCCTGGATCACAATATTGAGCGTCAGGCCAAGGGCAAGCATGGCTCCAAACGTCCTCGGACTACGAGTAACAATACTTATTCCCCTGAATAACAACCATAAGTACAATCCCAACACGCCCAATCCCCCGATTATACCATATTCTTCGACAATGATCGCGTAAATAAAATCTGCGTATGGATAAGGCAAATAGTTCCTTTGAATGCTATTCCCGGGCCCTACTCCGAGCCATTCACCTCTCGCAATTGCAATTTTTGATTGCTGTATCTGATAACCGCCATCATCGAAAAGTGCGAATTCCTGAAGCCTGTTTTTCCATGTTTCGCCCCTTGACAACTCTGGTAAAAATTTGGAAATGGCAACCAACAATCCAAGGAACAGAATGCCGGCCATTAACAGGAGAATGATATATTTCAAATGGATCCTTCCGATGAAAATCATCAGTATACTCGTGGTAAAAAGCAGTAGCGCCGTCGATAAATTAGATGGTGCTATTAAAAGTGTTACAACCATGACCGGAAGCAGCAGTGGCACAAAAGCGCTCTTGAAGTCCTTGATGTTCTCCTGTTTCTTAGCTATAGCCCTTGCCAAAAACATGATCAGAGCTATCCTTGCAAAGTCTGAGGTTTGAAAAGTTTTGTCTATCCAGGGAATAGTGATCCATCTTCTTGCATCATTGATCTCTGTTCCAAAACCAATCGTATAGACCAGTAGCGGGATGGAGATCACAAGGAAAACAGGCGCAAGTCTTGAATAGAACATATAATCCAGTCTGTAAGTGATCCACATGATAAAAAACCCTATGGAAATGAAGATCAGTTGCTGGATCAGGTAAAATATTGTATTTCCATCTCTTGTCGTATATGCCATACTGCCGACTGCACTATACACTGCAAGCAGCGATAGTATGCCGAGGAAGAAGACGATCAGCCAGATCGACCGGTCTCCTTTTAAATCTTTTGCTATGACTTTTCCTAATGACATATAGTTTATTGATTAATTGATTATCTGACTTTTAATGTGATGATCGTGACAACCGCCAGCATGATCCCTACAATCCAGAACCTGGTAACGATCTTTGATTCATTCATTTTCATCTTTTGAAAATGATGATGCAGCGGTGTCATCAAAAATACCCTCTTTCCTGCACCATATCTCTTTTTGGTATATTTAAAGTAACTGACCTGGATCACTACGGAAAGCGCCTCAACGAGAAAAACACCGCACAAAATCGGGATCAGCAATTCCTTCCTGAGCAGGATGGCCAGGGAAGCAATAATACCTCCTATCGCCAGGCTGCCGGTATCGCCCATAAAAACCTTGGCAGGGAAGGAATTGTGCCAAAGAAATCCTACCATCGCTCCGAGGAAGATCGCAGAAAAAACCACGAGCTCTTCACTAAAAGGAAGATATAATATATTGAGATAATCTGCTATGATCGTATTACTTGAAACATAGGCCAGCACGCCAAGTGTCGCACCTACTATTGCGGATAATCCGCTAGCCAGGCCGTCCAGACCGTCCGTAAGGTTGGTAGCATTGGAAACCAGGGTAACGATGAAGACCACAGCAGGAATAAATATCAACCATATCCAGTCAACATCCAGTCCGACAATGTCCAGGAAAAACGCATAATTAAACTCGTTTCCCTTTACGAATGGCAGGTTGGTCAAAGTTGACTTCACATAAGCCATTTCCTGAATGCTTTTTGCCTCATTCACTGCAGATACTTCTGTCTGGAAAGTCCTGACGATCTCATATCCGTTATTCTGAGCCATTTCGAGTGGCATACGGACTAAAATATGAGAATGGAACAACATTGTGATCCCGATGATCAATCCCAGTCCAACCTGCCCTATGATCTTGAACCGTGGCCTGAGACCTGCCTTTTTCTTGTTGACGACCTTTATATAATCATCCAGAAAACCAATTCCGGTCATCCAGACAGTAGTCACGATCATGAGAATGATGTACACATTCAGCACTTTTGTAAAAAGCAGTGTAGGCACCATGACAGCCAGGAAAATGATCAATCCACCCATTGTCGGAGTTCCTTCTTTTGCTTTTTGCCCTTCCAAACCGAGATCTCTAACTGATTCACCGATTTGCATTTTTTTCAAAGATCTTATGATCCGGTTGCCAAAAATCATTGAAAGCACTAAAGCCAAAATGATCCCGGCAGCAGCCCGGAAAGTTATATAGTGTATCAAACCTGCCCCAGGCAGATTAAATTCTTTATCCAAGTATTCAAACAGATAGTAAAGCATAATTCACTTTTTTCTTTAAAAACAGTCTACAGTGGGCATTCAGAACTTTTTCTGAATATGCTCCCACTGCAACTGTTAAAACCAACCTGAGAATATAAATAGAACCTACTCTTCTATTTTTCTTTATTGCCAAATGGCTAATATTTTCTCTTTATCGTCAAAGGGATATCTGACCCCCATGATTTCCTGATAAGTCTCATGGCCTTTGCCTGCTATCAGGATGATGTCTCCCGGACCGGCCAGTTTTGCCGCAATCTTTATTGCTTCTGTTCTGTCCGTGACCCTGAGTATTTTATGTTCAAAAGCTTTCCCTACTCCTGCAGCCATTTCATCAATGATGCTTTCAGGTTCTTCCGTTCTGGGATTATCGGTCGTAAAAATCACGGTATCCGACAACCTGGAGGCAACTTCACCCATTTTTGGTCTTTTAGATCTGTCCCTGTCTCCGCCAGCTCCAGTGATCGTAATGACTTTTGAATTTTTATCCTTCACTTCATTGACTGTGTTCAACACATTTTCCAAAGCATCTGCTGTGTGTGCATAATCCACGATCGCTGTTTGCCCAAGATCAGCATTCCTTAAAATTTCAAATCTTCCCCTTGCCGGTCCAAGGGATGACAGATGCAGTAGTATCTCATCGGGATTGAACCCAAGCAATTCAGCTGCTCCGTACACTGCCAGCAGATTATAAGCGTTAAACATGCCGATCAATCTGAAATAAGCCTCCCGTTGATTGATCTTCATCTGCAGACCTTCCATGCTGTTTCTAAGAATACTGCCTTTGTAGTCAGCCATTCTTTTGATCGCATAGGCATATTTCCCGGCTTTAGTGTTCTGCATCATGACTTCACCGTTCTTATCATCTGTATTGCTCAGCGCAAAAGCATCAGATTTCAACTGGTCAAAGAATTTTTTCTTTGTATAAACATACTCTTTAAAAGTTTGATGATAATCCAGATGGTCTATCGTCAGATTAGTAAAAAGCGCACCATCAAAATCCAGACCTTCAATACGCTGCTGGTCAATGGCATGAGAACTGACTTCCATCACAGCGTATTTGCAGCCGGCCTCTACCATTTCAGACATCAACCTGGTTATGCTGAAAATATCCGGGGTGGTATGCGTGCTTGGAATCACTCTGCCATCAATTTTATTCTCGACGGTTGAAATTAACCCTGCCTTGTAGCCTGCTTTTTGAAAAAACTCAAACAACAAAGTAGCTATGGTTGTCTTTCCGTTCGTTCCGGTTACGCCGATCAGTTTTAGTTTGCGGCTTGGATCACCGTAAAAATTAGCTGCCAACCTGCCAGCTGCCTTTCGAACATCGTTTACATTGATATAGGCAACGGAGCTCTCGGTCATTTCCGGCATTTTTTCACAGACAATACACCGGGCACCCTTTTCTATGGCCATTTGTATGAATAAGTGGCCATCTGATTTATATCCCGGCATTGCAATGAACAAGTCTTCAGGTTCCACCTGTCTTGAATCAATCCTTACAGATTTTATATTAACAGCTGTATTTCCTGATATCTGAACGCAATCAATGCCTTGCAACAAATCCTGTAGTGCCGTCAATTTCATGATGTAAATTGTTTTACCATAATTTCAATTTAATTCAAACTGTCACTTTTGACAGATGTTTTTCTTTCGGATGCAATGACTGGTCCATCATTCGAGGTAAAGTGTTATTGTTCCCCCTACATTTTTTGAGTGTGGCGGCAAGGATTGTTCACGTACTCTGCCGACCCCTTCAATCCTGACTTTGTATCCAAGATTCTCAAGCACGTATACTGCATCCCGCACACCCATTCCGATGACATCAGGAACGGTTCTTTTGGATATCTTAACTTCATCAATATTCAGTTTTGTACTCTGATTCTCAATCTGTATCCAGCCTTTATGCGCTCTTGAGGTGTGCGGAACGTTCGAGAAATTCAGTATTTCATCGATATCAGGTCCGAATCCTTTCATTCCTTTGGGCAGATTGGCTGAAGCAAATGCTTCCTTCTGAACTTCATTATCCAGATCATTGATGTAAAAATTCATGACTCTTTCAGCAATTTCCCCGAAAACCGGTGCGGCAACCTGGCTGCCGTATATGTTACCCTGACCTGTCAAGCCGTATAATACCACTATACAGGAATATCTGGGTTTGTCTGCGGGAAAATATCCGGCAAAAGATGCGTTGTAGATTTTTTCCTCTTCTTCGCCGCCGGCTGTATAATTCACCCTGGCTGTTCCTGTTTTTCCGGCAATTTTGACTGAGTTGTTCTTCAATCCGATCCCGGTTCCTTCCTGCACTACTTTTTCGAGCAGATTTTTTACTTTGGCAACACTGTAATCACTTGCAATTTTCTGATTGAGCACAACCGGCTCAAACTTCTGCAATACCTTACCTTCACGAAGGATCTCTTTCACAAGATATGGCTTGACCATTACCCCGTTATTCGCGATCGCATTATAGAAAGTTAAAATTTGTAACGGAGTCATTTCCAGTTCATATCCATGTGCCATCCAGGGAATTGTTACACCTGACCAATGATTTTCATCCATTTCGGGGTCCTTGACGACCGGCATAGCCTCACCTTCTATATCGATGCCTGTTTTATTGGCTAAACCAAAAGATTTCAAGCGTTTTACAAAGCTTTTTCTTGCTGCAAAGTTCTGGTTATAGTACTGATTGGCCAGTTTGGCCATTCCGACATTGGACGAGATCACAAATGCTTTCTCTGCTGTTACAACCCTGTAGTTATGAGGCTCTGCATCCCTGATCACCCTGTCTTTCATGACTTTGACCCCAGATTCAATATCCACAAGTGTTTCTGTAGTAATATGACCATCTTCCAGTAGAGCCAGCATTGTAGCCAGCTTGAATGTGGATCCCGGATTGTATTTACCATCTTCACCGATGGCATAGTTGTAATTCTCCACATAAGAACCGTTGCTTGCCCTGGTCAGGTTGGTCATGGCTTTGACCTCACCGGTTTTCACATCCATCACGATCCCGACGCCTGTCTGGGCGTTGGTCTGATACAGCTTTCTCAAAACTGCATGATGCACAGCATCTGATATGCCGATATTCAAACTTGTATTAAGGTCTGAACCCTTGTTCAGCAGCATATTCTCGTGTTCATGAACCGGAATCCACGATTTGCTTGGTAGTTTTTTATACAGACGTTTTATTGTCTGACCCTTTAAGAACTCATCAAAAGAACCCTCAAGACCTATTTTAGTTGCATTTTTCCTGTCAACGCCAATGGTCCTGCTAGCCATTTCCTTGTAGGGTTTCACCCGGAAACTCTTCTGGATCTCTATCAATCCGCCTTTGATCCTTCCTTCTCTGAAAACAGGGAAATTGCGGACTTTCATAAGCATATTATAATCAACATGGTTCTTGATCTGAAAATACCTGGCTCCGTTTTTCCTCCTTGCGACCAGTTCATTTTTCCAACCGATAGGACTTTTATCCGGTCTCAGGAAAGTTGATAAATAATAAGCCAATGAATCCACTCCCTCGTCAAACGCTTTGTCCGTCGGTGTTACTGCGTCAAATCTGATTTCAAAGAACGGTTGGGATGCGGCCAAAATGCTGCCATCATCTGCATATATATTACCTCTGTCACCTTCAACTTCGATCCATTTGATATTTTTTTGCAATTTGGATCTCCATTTTTCTCCCTCTATGATATTCACATCGATGAGCCTGCCGATGACCAAAAGACAGAAGAGGACAAAAAATATTGTCACGACATAAACTCTTGCAAGCAATTCTGTCCTCTTGTCCATTATTTTTCTGATTCTTTATTCAATGTCAATTTGGAAGGGATCGAAGTAGGTGGTTGCAATCCGATTTCCTTCGTTCTCTTCTCCATTTCCGAAGGAGAGGAATTCAACAACATATCCTTTTCCACACTCATGTATTCCCATTTGATCTTCTGAACCTCCCGCTTCTTCTCCTCAATTTTCAGTTGTTTCCTTTCCGCGATATGCACATTGCTGATGTAGATCAAAGCGAGCACTGCCAGGAACACGATCAACGAGAGATTCCTGAGTAAAAACTTTAACCAGCCTGTAGATTTTGCATTTTTCATAATCTTTCAGCAATTCTGAGTTTTGCACTTTTAGCCCTTGAGTTTTCCTTCAATTCTGCTTCTCCTGCCAATACGACCCCTTTGACCACTTCCCTGAATTTGAATTCAGGTCTGCCAAAATGATCTTTGGGATTTTTGCCCTCGACATTTGATTTTTTGATCAGGTTTTTGACGAATCGATCTTCCAGCGAATGAAAACTGATGACAGCAAGCCGACCTCCGGGCTTAATAATATTTTCCAAAAATCCAAGCATTTGTTTCAGTGCTCCAAATTCATCATTAACCTCAATCCTTACAGCCTGGAACAGCTGTGCAAGGTACCGGTTCCTGTCACCCATCATGACCGGACCGACAATTCTGTCAATGTCTGACGAACTCCGGATCTTTCCGGTGGATCTTGCCGAGACAATCACCCTGGACAATTGCTTTGAATTTCTGATCTCCCCATAAGCCGAAAAAACATTCTGCAACTCTTCTGCTGAATAATGATTCAACACATCTGCTGCAGTGAGTTTCTGCTCCCGGTTCATCCTCATGTCCAGAAGGGTTTTTTCACGGTAACTGAATCCTCTTTCCTCCTGGTCCAGCTGATGACTGGAAACGCCGAGATCAGCAAGCACCCCATCCACCTGATCAATTCCCAGGTAGCGGAGAAATTTATCTGCATACCTGAAATTGGAGCGGATAAGGATCAATCGCTCATCGTTCCAAATATTTTCAATCGCTTTTGCATCCTGATCAAAAGCTACCAAACGACCATCGTCGCCCAGCATTTCAAGAATTTTTTTTGAATGTCCGCCGCCGCCAAATGTAAAATCACAATACACACCGTGCGGCAAAATATTCAAACCCTCAATGACTTCTTTTAATAAGATCGGTTTATGAAATATCATTTTATACTATGGTTGCTCAATCAGCATCCCTATCACCAAAAATTTCATCTGCATATTGTGCAAATTCATCCGGTTCTGATCCCAGGAACTCTTCATACAACTTGTCTGACCAAATCTCAATCTGCTCGTTATACGCAAACAACACAACGTCTTTTTCAATTTTTGCGTATTCCATCAGACTTTTCGGGATGAGCACACGGTCGGCCGCATCCGCCCTTAATTCAGTTGCACCCCGGTAAAAATACCGGATCATGTTCCTCTCTTTCGTCTTGTAAATATTTAACCTATTGATTTCTTTCGTCTTTTTCGCCCAAACCTCTTTGGGATACAACATCAAGTGTTTTTCAAATCCACGATTTATGGTAAATACCGGCTCCCCTCCAATCCGGGTCAACAAAGCGCTTGGCAATTTCAGCCTGCCCTTGTCATCTATTTTCACCCGATATTCTCCGGTTAAATCATACATATATACACTTGTTCTCAGTTGATGTTACAAAAGTATATTATTCTCCCACATCTTCCCACATTCTCCCATCTCAATTGCAAAAAAATATTAACTTTTTTAATAATTTGTTAATGCGTATAGACAAATAGTTTACACATAATAATTTTTTTGCTTACATTCCACATTTCAATAGTTTGGTCGTTCCTCCATTAAAAAACAATTTCTATACAAATATAATAAATTTATATTAATATCATTCATAATATATATTAAATTGTAAAAAAATGTAATAAATATTAATAATAATTAAAATTTAAATATTTCTGTAATATATAAAACATTGGTCATGGAATTCACTTCACAGTGAACTATGGAAAGTACAAAAACGGAATTAACAGGATTGGAGTCCGGTCCGTATGTTCTCCGGGGAATGATCTACCTGATCACCTATAATAAATTGCCATACACATAGTACATAAGCCTGGCAATTATCCTGAAGAATTGGTTGACACGGGACCAATAAAACGCCGGAAAGGCTCCGGATATCAGGGCAGCTTTATCAACTAAAAATGGTTCAACCTTACAGGTCAAACCATTTGTTATTATTTCAGGATTTGTGCAAAGGGCAATGAATCGCCCATCCTGTCAGTCACAATAATGATTACAGTTACATATTATTTGGTTTGAGCAACGCGGAAACCGACGTCGCTGTCCTTATCATCAGGCAGGATCAGATATCTTGCAGATACCCGGCACATCCGTTGTGCAAAATCATAAGCTCCACCCCTTACACACCTGTGTGTTCCTGTGGATGCACCGACAGGATCCGTGACCGGAATATCAGAATAGGAACCATACCAGTCGTTGATCATTTCAAAGACATTACCGCTCATATCGTAAATACCCAGTTCATTCGGTGTTTTCAGGCCAACCGGAAATGACCTGTGTTCTGAATTGGTCGCATAATAAGCAACCTGATCCAAATTATTGCTGCCGGCATATTTGGTTGTCTGCCCGTTGACTCCACCCCTGGCTGCATATTCCCACTCTGCTTCTGTGGGCAAACGGTAGCCTTTTTTATTCAAATTGGCATAAACAGGCGCTTTGGGTGTATATCCACTCCCCTGATAATCAGCAATGGTATAAGGTATGGTCATTGCCGGGTCTTTATAGTAAACACACTGAGATGCACCTAAACTGCTGTTCATGATGGTCGCAGCATTACAAAACACGATGGCGCTCATCCAATTCACAAAATCCACCGGATTGGAAGTTCCCCATTTATTCATCAGCGAAGGATTGTCATTCATCACTGAAATCCATTCCTGTTGTTTTACCTCATACTTCCCTATTCTGAAATCAGAGATGGTAGCCTGAAATACAGGAAATTCTCTTCCAAAGGCATCGGACCCCTGTTCGGGTGTACCTCCAAGCTCCAGAGTACCTCCGGGCACATCGACCATCTGAATGCTTTGTGCCTGTACCGTATTCAGCATAATAAACACAGTAAAAAGTAATAATACGCTCGCTTTTCTCATGGATTTGATTTTAAATATAAGATTACCACTTATTTGTGCAAATATAACCATTTGTAACAACAATTAACACACCCAATTATTGTTTTCACAAATAAGATGCCAAAATCAACGGGATTGTTGCGGAAAACCGGAAAATCACCCGATAGCAGATGGTCATTGAACTTATTCGACAATTGAAATGTAATTTCCCCAAACCCAGCCTTCCTTCCCATTGTATTTGATCTTGCACCATCGACCGAATTCCTCATCCAGTCTGTCTGTATCTCCATGATAATAGATGATATCGACCAATGTTCCGACCGGAATTTTCTCAAGAACTTTTCCGTTGAGAGTTGGTTCATCACGCATGTTCAGGTAGTCCGAGTTGATCTGCACTACTCCTTTATTGCTCCCCTGAACCTGCTCGATAAGACCCAGTTGAGTCTGAAGATCCAGAATCAGGGAATCTTTATCGTCGAGTTCTCTTCTCATTGCGAACATTGTCCTCCATTCCATATCGCGTCCCCGGATCAGTTGGCTCCACAGATCACCGAACATCCTTGCAGGTGACTTGTCCAGCAATGAAGAAACTACAATGATCAGGAACAGTATAATGCTGATCGCTATAAAGTACGTTACTGGTTTGATCCTGGCCTTAGTTCGCTTTGTATACAAATTTTTCCTTGGAGCCATTTGCCATTTTTTCTTTACAAACTGCGAATTTACGGAAATTTCACTGAAAACACA
Source organism: uncultured Saprospiraceae bacterium (assembly GCA_964594045.1). GTDB lineage: Bacteria > Bacteroidota > Bacteroidia > Chitinophagales > Saprospiraceae > UBA2365. The sequence goes on from CAZQKR010000015.1 coordinate 15,248, forward strand.
TCCGGTTAAATCAAATATTAGGTTAAATATTTGAATGTCAATACTGAAACTTTTCATTGCGTATTTCCTCCGTTCTATTCTGGTTGAACATAAAGCTGAGCCAATATCATATTCACTGTGAAAATGATATGTAATTCAAATCATGGCAAGCAAATACCCAATATTGGCAAGATTACAAAATGCAGAGAAATTTATTTGTTAAACCACTTTTCAGCCATTCTTTTTCATAAATTTGCAGATATGGATGATCAAAAATCAAAAGCGACCAGGCTGATCCTGACGGAAGACGGGTCACACTCGATATTTTCGGAAGCATTTGGGTGCAGTTACCATTCATTGAAAGGAGCGATACAGGAAAGTCAATTCATTTTCATTCAACAGGGGCTGGATTTTTTTGCTACAAAGACAAACAACCCGAATATACGGATACTTGAATTTGGATTTGGAACCGGTTTAAATGCCTTACTGAGTTATTTATACATCCAAAACAAGTCCTTCAGCCTCGAATATGACAGTATTGAAGCCTATCCGCTTGTTGCAGACACTATTTCAAATCTGAACTTTTGCAAAACCCTCGGCATTGAAGACAATTTGCTCCTGAATATGCATCATTCAGTAAAACCTGGACGTCAATTTTCAAATTTCAAATTGAATCTGATGATCACAAAATTTGAAGATTTTATCCCGGAAAGGACTTATGACATTATTTATTTTGATGTGTTCGGGCCGGATGATCAGCCTCAATTCTGGCAAAGACCCTTTCTGGATATATTGGAAAGACTGACCAAGGCCGAAAGCATTCTGGTAAGTTACAGCGTGAAGGGCAGTTTCAGAAGAGCATTGAAAGAACTGGGATTTTCTTTGGAAAAATTGCCCGGACCACCGGGAAAAAGAGAAATATTGAGGGCAACAAAAATATAAGTGTTCCTGTCAATTGTTACTAGTTGAAACCAAAACCGAGGATTTCCTTCTTATACAATCCTTTTCAGGCCCAATTGAACTGCATAATTCTCCATAAATGCAAAAGCTTCCTCATAATTATTCCCTATTTGTCCTTCCAGAATGGCTTCCCGGATGGCAGTCTTGATCAAACCGACTTCTTTTGAAGGTTTCAGGCCAAAAGTGCTCATGATCAATTCTCCATCCACAGGCGGCTGCCAGTTGCGCAACCGGTCTTTTTCTTCAATTTCCTTCAGTTTTTCCATCACCACATCATAATTGGCGAGAAATTCAAGTACTTTTTTCTCATTTTTCGAAGTGATATCTGCCTTGCACAAAGTCATCAGGTCATCTACATCATCGCCTGCCTCAAACAACAACCTCCTGACTGCTGAGTCAGTGACTTCTTCCCTGGTCAGATTCATCGGCCGCTGGTGCATTTTTACGAGTTTTTGGACGTATTTCATTTTATGGTCCAGGGGCAATTTAAAATGCTTAAAAATCCTGTAAACCATATTGGCGCCCAAAATTTCATGTCCATGAAAGCTCCAGCCCTCATCGGGGTCATACTTTTTGGTTAATGGTTTAGCAATATCATGAAGTAATGCTGCCCATCGCAACCAGAAATTTTCAGATGCCTTTGCCAGATTGTCCAATACCTGCAAAGTGTGATAAAAATTGTTTTTATGCGAAATACCGTCAATTTCATCCCTGGAGTCCAGCCTGACCAGCTCGGGGAAAATATGGTTCAGCAAACCGGATCGGTACATCATTAAAAAACCGACTGAAGGCTTGTCAGTTTCCATTATTTTCTGCAATTCGACTGTGATCCGTTCCATGGAAACAATATGGATCCGATCCGACTGGCTGCCGATAGCCTCAAATACAACCGGGTCGATTTCAAAGGACAACTGGCAGGCAAAACGGATTGCCCTAAGCATTCTCAGAGGATCATCCGAAAAAGTGACTTCCGGATCAAGTGGTGTGACCAGTCTTTTCTGTGCAATATGCTCAAGACCGGCAAACGGATCGATCAACTCCAGGAAATTTTGTGGTTCCAGATTAAAGGCCATGGCATTGATCGTAAAATCCCTTCTGTTCTGATCGTCTTCCAGTGTTCCTGGTTCAACTACAGGCTTTCTGCTATCGCGGATGTAGGATTCCTTTCTTGCTCCGACAAACTCAATTTTCCAATCGTTAAAATTGACCATAGCCGTACCAAAATTTTTAAAAAAATGCACTTTACCCCGAATTCCGGTCAATTTGGCAAATTCTTCTGCCAAAGTAATACCATCACCGAGACAAACAACATCGATGTCATGAGATTGTCTTTGAAGTATTTTATCCCGTACAAATCCTCCTACAACAAATGCGCGGACACCAGCGATCAATGCAGCATCTGATAGCAGTCTGAAAACCTTGTTTTCCTCATCACTGAGTTGTATGCTGAAATTCTGATTCACTGTATTGTTCTATTACTGCATTTAAAATTCGATATATTGCATCTAGATCTTGTTCGGTTGACAGTGCCATTCTGAATGATTTGATACCTTCAAAACCCCTGAGATACCTTGCATAATGTTTGCGCATCTCCATAATGCCGGTCCTGGTTCCTTTCCAGGCAACACTTTCATCAAGGTGTTTCCTGATGACCCGGATACGCTCTGCAATGGATGGTTCCGGCAATAATTCGCCTGTTTCACAATAATGCTTCACCTGCCTGAAAATCCATGGATTGCCGATGGCTGCCCTCCCGATCATGATACCATCAACGCCATACCTGTTTTTATATTCAAGCGCTTTCTGTGGAGAATCTATATCACCATTGCCAAAAACAGGAATATGCATTCGCGGATTATTCTTAACTTCACCAACAAGGGTCCAGTCGGCATTGCCCTGATAAAGTTGACTTCTGGTCCTGGCATGTATGGAAATCGCCTTAATTCCCACATCCTGCAGCCGTTCAGCAACATCAACAATATTTTTGGTCTGTTCATTCCATCCCAGCCGGGTTTTTACCGTAACAGGTAAATTGGTTGACTCTACGAGCTTTCTGGTCATTTCAATCATTTTCGGCACATCCTGCAACAAGGCGGCACCGCAACCTTTGCTTACTACTTTTTTAACAGGGCACCCAAAATTAATATCCAGGAGGTCCGGCTTTGCAGCTTCAATCATGGGTATCGCTTTGAGCATGGAATCAATCTCGGCACCGAATACCTGAATACCCATTGGCCTTTCGTCTTCGTAAAGTTCTATTTTTTTAAGACTCTTCCCTGCATCTCTGATCAAACCTTCGACAGATACGAATTCGGTATACATCAAATCACACAATTGTTCCTTGCAAAGCGCCCGGAATGGCGGATCACTCACATCCTCCATCGGAGCAAGGAGCAAGGGGAAATCATTCAGTAACAATTGACCGATTTGAACCATTTCTGATTTTTGCGGCAAAGGTAATCTAATTTTCGGGTTAGAAAAACCCCTGTAAAGATGCCCGGTAAAAAAACCCGTTTTGCTTAATCCTGCTATCGTTATAACTAAAAAATTGTCACACAGATTGAAGATACTTTGTTTTCCCGGGGTTTATCCATATAAAATCTTATTCCCAATGGGGTAAAAAAAAAAGAGGCTGCCTGACCAGACAGCCTCTTCATTCATTTCTGGTTATTCTAATTCAGCTTGATCATTTTTCTGGTAAGCTTTCTGTCTTTAAAAGTCAATTCCAGTATCAGCACGCCTTCGGCCGGAACATCATGTTCATGGAGTGCAGTAATGTTGTATCCTTTGATTGCTTCTATAATTTTGCTCCAGACAATTTGCCCATAGACATTTCTGAGAGTGAGTAGAACAAGTCCTGATTCAGGAATAGAATATCCAATAGTGGTATTTTGATTCCATGGATTAGGTTTGTTTTGATGCAATTCAAAAGTCACTTCATCCTGGCCCCTCAATTCTAAACCTTTGGTCATAAACTCCTGATCATACCATTCTGATGCGAGCAGATCATCTGACAATCTGAATGCATTTGAAGTATTGCCACTGTTTTTTGTAAGGAATACCACATTAAACAATGGTTCATTGGCATTTGCATTGATTGGCTTATCATTGTGCCAACTAAAGGGGACTAAACCCTCGGCAGCATATTTTGCACTATAATGCTCCTGACCCGGTGACAAAATACCACCCTGGATACCAACAAATTCGAGTTGATCAGGATCAAATTTAAAGGTCGTCTGCACACCTGCCAACTGCATGACATTTTCCGGATTCAGCGGAATCTGGATGAGTTCACCTGATTTATACAGTCTTTGATCTGAATATAAAACGTATTTTTCCAGATTTCTTCTCTTGAGCAACACATCGTCATTTGCTTTTGCATCTCCAGTGACATCACCTGTTTTCACACCTATGAAATCCACCCGGGTTCTGCCTTTATAAAAATACTTTTCAAAATAATCCGGTATTGCTGAAGACAGCGGATTGGTCAAATCCTCAAAGCGGAAATCTTCAGGAATAAATCTCCAGCTTGTATTGTTTTTGAATTGTCCTGTTTCACCCAACAGTATTTTACGCAATTCAAAAATATCAGCGGCAGTAATTGCATTATTCCTGTTCACGTCTGCTGCAACATACTTATAAGGATTGTCAAATGGCTGAACGTTGAGCAGGTGCCTTTGCATGAAAACAAGATCAAGCGTACTTACCCCATTATGAATGTTATCCAGTCTTTCAGGAGTGATGCGTAATGTTGCATCTCCATTCACAATTGGGAATTGATATGCTCCCTTTACCGAAGTTGAGGTTTTATATCCTTCTTCTCCACTCAAAGCAAGCTCGGTATATTGAACTGCGTGTCCATTGAATGTATTGATACCACCACCGATCAGCACAAAACCATCCTCATCACAATACCCGAATTCATCAGCCAGAGTCAGGATACCTGTGCAGAATTGTTCAACAAATACTCCGTTCTGATACAGGTAAATAGGAATCGTAATATCCACACTTGGCTCTCCGTTGAGGGTAGAGCAATGGAATTGCAACGTATCCTTGCCTGCCATCGTGCTGGAAAATGAGAAAGTATAGACATTCTCATCGTAACAGAATGGGTTCGGAAAATAAATTTCATCCAGGTATAAGGTATATGACCCATCATCTTCAATATCCCTGAAAATTTTCCGGCATTCACCCCAATATGGATATACAGTCAACTCGTAACTATATGTGGAAACATTACCGCAGGCATCTGTGGCAGTGATCGTGATAAGATGTTCCCCATTTGGATATACTCCGGATGCATCAGCGCTGTTGTTGTCATCTGCAAACGGAGAGTCATTGGTAACTGTCACATTGTCCTCAGATCCACAATCTGTTGCGAATCCAAAGAGGTCAATATATTGCTGACCTTCACATAAAGTTGTGTCAGAAGGAGCAACAATTGCCGGGGGTACTTCATCAACTGAATAAATCGTTTGAACAAATGTAAATACGCCGGCTCCGGTTGCCGGATTGTACTGACATGAATCAATTACAGTCCATGTCCTGATAACAGATCTGTCACAAGGATCATTGGGATTGATCCGGACATCGCTGTAAAAATCATCCTGCATAAAACACTGCACATCATCCGGATTGTACGTGGGTGCACCACCCATTACAAAAGGATCAAGGTCAGCGCATGCGTCTACTGTCATGGTTAAAGGACCCCAGATAATATTCTCGTCGGAGAATACGGGTTCAGTCAGATAAATTTCAATGATCTGTGAACATGTACTTATATTACCTTCAAAATCACTGGCAGTGAAATTTCTGGTTATGATACCCACTCCGCAAGGATTGACATTTTGAAGAATGGTTTCCGTCAATGGTCCGCCCTCGGAACATTCATCAAAAACGAACGGTTCTCCAAAAACTGAAAAATCAGTAACAGGCCAATCAGTACAAGGTAAACTCACATCATCCGGACATTCTATGACTGGTCCGGTAATATCCACAATTTCCACCACTGCAGAGCAACTGCTGGAATTACCACTAATATCAATTACAGTCAAAAGCACTTCATAGAATCCAAGGTCATTACAATAAAATGTATCCGGCTCAACGACATAGCTCAATTGAGAGCACACATCAAAACTTCCTGCCCCGAACTGTTCTCCAATGATCACTGCTGTACCGGTATTATCAAGAGGAATGACCAATGGATTTGCAACACAAACCGGAGCAATCGTATCCAATACTGTAACAGTAAAATCGCAAACTGACATATTACTGCTGTTGTCAACTAATGTGACCGTAACCTGATTCAATCCGAGATCTTCACAATCAAATTCATTCTGACTGATCATTGCAGCTATGATCTCTCCGCAATCGTCAAATGAACCATTGTCTATGTCTTCAAAATCAATTATCGCTTCTCCTTCCGCATCCAGGTAAACAGAAATATCATCTATCAGGCAGGTGGGATAAATAGTATCTGTTACTGTGATCACAGACGTACAGAAATCGGTATTTCCCTGTTGATCCGTGACGGTCAAAGTGATCTCGTTTTCACCTATATCTTCACAGGAAAATACAGATTGGCTGAGATCGATTTCAACTTCGCCTCCGCCGCATGGAGAACCGGTATAGATCAGGAATGGATCCAGGGTATAAGGATTATTTCCATCCAGTATAATTTCAAGGTCTGTAGCATCGCATAAGGGACCAAGATCAGATTCAATAGTAACCACAGCTGTACAAATTCCAACATTTCCGTTGACATCCGTTACTGATACTGTTACCGTATTTTCACCGACATCTGCGCAACTGAATGAATTTGGTTCCAGTTCAACCGTTGCAATACCACAGTTATCCTCTGCCGTAAATCCAAGATCGTCCGGACTTATAGTGACGTTCCCGTCATCTCCAAGTTCAATGGTAAGATCATTGACCTGACATTCCGGTAATAAATCATCAACTACATCCACAATCGTCTGGCAAACTGAGATATTACCGCTGTTGTCAACAAACGTTACAGAAATCGTATTCTCACCCACATCTTCACAACTGAAATCTGTTTGGCTGATCTCAAAATCCGTTATCAGACCGCACGGGTCAAATGATCCTTCGTCAATATCACCGAAAGTTATACTTGCCTGACCCGCTTCACTGAGTATAACCGTGAAGTCGACCAACTGACAAACCGTAGCCACCGTGTCCACAATTGTAATAACAGCCTCACAAACATCAGTTTGCCCTGTTGCCAGATCAGTGACTGTCAGGGTAACCACATTATCACCCAGGTCTTCACAATTGAATACTGATTGACTCAGGTCAATTTCAACTTCGCCATTTCCGCAGGAAGTACCCGTGTAAATAAGGAAAGGATCAAGGGTATAAGGATCCGTTCCATCCAAAATGACTTCGAGATCAGTTGCAGAACACAAAGGTGCATCTGGATTGTATTCAACAGTGACTGTTGCCTCACAGGTACCAGAATTTCCGTTGACATCATTTACAGTAACTATTACAATATTTTCTCCGATATCGGTACAATCAAATACATTTGGAATGAAGCTGAAATCAAGCACATCACAATTATCGGAAGTCACTAATCCAAGGTCATCCGCCGTGATCACAACAGTTCCATCTACATCAAGTTCAACCATCAGGTCATTTACCTGGCATTCCGGGTCCATATTATCGACCACAAAAATACTGGCTTCACAAATGGTTACATTCCCATTATTGTCGGTCATGGTTATGACCACTGTATTAACACCAATGTCTTCACATCCGAAGCTCGTCTTGCTCAGAACGGTTGTTTCAATATTTCCGCAAGGATCATAAGAACCATTATCAATATCATCAAAAGTGATGGTACCCAAACCGTTTTCGTTGAGTACAACCATAAAATCAACAAAATCACACACAATGGCAATCGTATCCGTGACAGTAACCACTGCACTGCAGGTCTGCGTTTCCTGCGTATTCAAATCCGTAACTGTCAGTAAAACTGTATTTTCTCCCAAATCCTCACATGTGAAAAGGCTTTGACTCAATTGCAGGTCAACATCAGCTCCTCCACATGGTGAACCCGTATAGATCTCTGTTGGATCCAGAACATATTCCCCATTTCCGTCCAGGATGATCTCAATATCCTGAGTACTGCACAATGGTCCTGAGTTATCTACTACTGTAATGGTTGCAAGACAGGAGCTTGTCAATCCATTGATGTCAGTTACGGTAAGTATAACAGAGTTCTGACCTACATCTCCACAATCAAAAACAGAAGGAATTACCGTTAAGCTTCCAATCCCACAATTATCAGTTGATCCTCCGTCAATTTGCTGACCGGTGATGCTTACCGTTCCATTTCCTCCAACGATCACGGTGATATCCTGTGTTTCGCAAACAGGTGGTGTAACATCCACAACCGTGATATCCAGAGTACAGGAACTCTGATTATTGCATGCATCATTCAGATAGAAAGTGACTGTTGTTGTTCCAGGAGGATAAATTCCACTCGCATTTGCACCAGGGCTGGTTGCAAAAGGTGAATTATGTGTGATCACCAATCCTGAACTGCAGGTATCAGCTTCATAATTCGGAACAGGAACAACAACAAATGCATTGCAATTGGCTCCGGCATTGACAGTGAGATCATTACCGCAGATCAGCTCAGGTGCAGAGGTATTCAAAACAGTAATAAATTGTTCAAATGTCCTGAAAATCGGATCATCCCCGCATAAAAACTGAACTACCCAGTCTCTTCTGATGACACTGCAGTTACTTCCAGGGGTAGAAATATCAGTATCGTTATAGTCAATTTCGTAATCCTGGCAAGGGCATACAGGGTTGACAGAAACAAAGCTGGACAATGCTTCCGGAGAAAGATCCTGACCACAATCAGTTACTGTAACATTTACTTCAGGATAATCAACACATCTTTCATAACCGTCACAAATCTCATAATCATTATTATCCTCAACAATCAGCCTGGAAGTACAAACGCTGTAATTGCCATTTGAATCTGTAACATACAATGTGATGTCAATTCCAATCGCTGAAATATCATCACAATCCACAGTCATCTGATTATAAGTCGTATCGATCGAAAAGCTGTACTTCAGATCATATCCACAAGGATGAGTACTGCAGCAGTTGAACTGTGAAGCCAGTACCACAGCCTCTTCATTATCCGGTGAACCATCTGAATCGTGATCGACAGGCTGTAGGGCAACCACCAGCAAGTCGATACAATTTGCCTGAGGCGGTGTACAGTTTTTAATGGTAAATAACTGTGCCTGAGTCACGTGATTTCCGCAAAAATCCTCCAGAGTCCAATGGATCTTATGTTGTCCAATTGGATACTCATCGCTCAGATCAATGTTTCCACCCATCATAGTACCAGTAATATCGGAATTTCCATCGTTGAAAAGATCTATCGAATAAAACCATCTCAGTTTGTTATTTTCAGTACAATCATCTGTACCACTTGCCCTTAGCTCAATATATCCATTTTCACAAGTTTCATCATAGGAACAAACATTCAGGTCAGGTAGTGGTGAAGTGATCACGGGCGGTACAGTATTCATCACCTGAATGATCTGATCCCATTCAAAAGTGACATACCGGTTATTCACAAATTGACACCAATCCATTACTTTCCAGGTTCTAACGATCTGGAAGCAGGCATTTTCTGCATTATTTACCGGAAAGATCACGTCGTGATAAACCATACCCAACTGTGCACATGGGCCTTCATTATTCAAAACCGGAAATCCGTATCCTTCGGGTAAGTTTTCAGGATCGAGTTCACCTGATTCACAACCTGCTGTGGTCACATAATTTTCCGGCCAATCTATATATTCATATCTGTATGGATCTGTGTTGGTAATAGTGATCTTCTGTGTTTTGATGACCGTATTAATTCCGTCCCTGACTGTAAATATCCTGTCCAGATGACCTGTTCCACAATCACTCAGGTAAACTTCAACAGTTTCTGTCAATGTAGCGCCACAAACATCGTAATAACTTGCCTGCCCGAATTCGCTCAGATCAGCCAGGTCATATGGATAATCACAAGGAATGGTAGTGTCGGCTGGTATGGTAAGTGTTGGCACTACATTATCCTGGATCAAAACATTGACCAGACATTCATTCCAATTGCGCGCTTCATCATAAACCCTGAGTATAACCGGTATATTTTTTCCGACATCCTCACAACAGAAAGTAATGTCAGGAGAAAAATCATTTTGGTACAATCTGCAGCTTGGATCATGATCCATCCGTTTGACTGCCATGTCCACCACGCTGCATTCATCCCAGCTTCCGCTGTCAAAAACGTGAGCCGGTACCACAGCCAGACCATGTGTATTTAAAGAGACAGTAGTATTTCTCTGGCAAATTGCGACAGGTGCGGATAGGTCCACAACCGTTACTTCAAGTTCAACCTGTGAAGTATTCCCACATTCATCATAAAGATAGTACCATATTTTATTCTTACCTTCAGGCAACCAGATTTTGGCTCCATTTTTATTGTACAAAAATCCATCTGCCCAACTCATGTCAACCCTTACATTTTCAGAGCAATTATCCGTAATGCTCAGAGAGGGCAATTGCACATCTGCGCCACAAGCCATTCCATCCGTACTGACAGTAAAATTGAGGGGCGCAACCGGGATTGGAGGGATGACATCATAAATCTCAATATCCTGTTCATAACTGATCATATTGAATACATTGAACTGATCACAAATTTCATGAACTGTCCAAAATCTTCTGATTTTTTTAAAGCAGGGAGTATCCGCTAAAATCACATCATTGAAACCAACCACAAACTGGCAATGTCCCAATGCTGAAGGATAGATCGGCACACCATTCAAAGTCGGTACCCCGCTGACTTCCGGGCTTGGGAAAGGAAACACCTGACAATCACATTCTCCACAGGTCGGGTAAGTACCACAGATCAATGCACTGTTGTTACTCACCAACAAGGATTCAGGAAATTCAAGGTCAGCCGTGTCAGCCCTGTTGATATAAGTACTTTGTTTGCATGGCAGAGACTGATTACCTGCCTGATCCACTGCGATGAAAGTCCTTTCGATGATCTCAGAATAATCGGTATTGGAGCAATCAGCATAAATCGTTTTTTGATTCACCAAAAGGATTTCAGGACTGGCATCACAATTGTCGATTGCATCGGGCAAAGTCAAATCATCCGACTGCTGACAATCCACGAACTGGTCTGAACAATCCAGAACCGGTATCAGAAAATCATGACACACGATAACTGTACTGGTTGAATTGCTGCTGCAATAATCCATCACTTTTACTTTGATCGGAATGCCTGCATATTCGCAACCAATAATGTTTCCGGGCAAAACTGTACCATCTGGCAAGGTTAGAATGATCTCGTATACTGCATTTGGATTGAAACCTGTTGTTAAAACCATCCCGGCTGTCACTACGACCTGACCATACTGATCGTATGAAGCATTGACCAGGTTCTGGCTGCTCATGGCGCTCGCAGCATCCCCTATGGAAACGCCAAAGAATGCAGGAGCCTGGCATGTACCTGCACCGGTATTCTGAACATTGATATAATGTGGCCCTCCCAGTAAAGTTTGCCATAAAATATTTACAGAATTCCCGGTATTCGAACCAACAATAATTCCTCCCGAACCAACGCTCCAGGTGTAAACAGCTCCTGGTTTAGGATTGGTGACAAAATATTGCTCAATCACTCCGCCGCAAGTTCCTGCCGGACCCTTGATCAAAATGTCTTCATACAGGCAAATTTCGTCAGCCTCTCTTTCAAAATGACTAACATCGCCTGCTGAATTCTCCACTTCTACGTTAAATACCTGCCCATCAATAAATCTTCCTGAAATACTGTAAACACTAAATCCATTGCCAATCGGGGTTTCCTGAAGCAGGACAGTGCCGTTATAGGCATATTCCAAAGGCAATGCCGGTGGTGCCGGACTGGAAATGTCATAGAATCCGGTTGCTGCTGAAATGAACCATCCCTGACCAGATGGCGCAGTTAAATACAGATCGGTCTGAAACTGACCATCTGCGTAATTGCTTGCATTGTTCAGACAATTGCAATCAGCAGACTGATGAGTTGATGAAACATAAATGCGGGCAGTACCCAGATCATCTTCTCCTGCAGCTTTATTGTCAGGCGTTGAATCTGAATCATAAGGTGTCATGTCATTACCGCTGATATCCCTTGCACTTTTGATCTCAGCCAAATTCTCAACAAATCCGACCGGTATATTGCCTGCAACCCTGTAGGTCACGGTGATGATCACTGATTTATTGGCAGCAAGTCCTGTCAAAGGCAATAAGCCATTCTGGACACTCAGCGTCACGTTTGCTTTTTGATCATCTGCCGGATCCAAAGTCCATTTATTGTCTTCGAGCAACAACCCATTTGGAATATAATCCACAAGCGTAATTACATCAGCAGGTATGATGCTTTCGTTGAACACCTCAATCTCAAAAGTTACTGGATCGCCGGCTTCAACGATATTTTTAGTCGTTCTTTTGACCAGTGAAAGATCAAAATTCTGAATATGGATGATCGCAGGGTCATGACTGTCATCATCTTTCATGGCTGAACGCGCATTGCTGTTGATCATATCATCAGTCAATCCTCCTGGTTCTCCTCCGACATTATTATCAGGGTTCCTGTCCGGATCGGAGTCAAAATCCCGTGCTTCTGCTTTTCCTTCGAAAAACATACCTGCAATTTCGGCAAAATTAGTCAGCATACCTGGCTGGGATTCTTTTGCAACCTGAACTGTCAACTCAACGGTTTGCATGGTATTTGGATAGAATAATTCACTTTGGGTATGTATCAGATCTCCTGATCCATCAATTGCCCATCCGGGGTTTTGAGCAGGGTTAAATATTAATTCTGCAGGCAAATAATCTATGATCTCATATCCTTCAATGGCTGTGTTTCCCTGGTTGTAAACCGAAAACTCAAAGGTAACAACAGAGCCTGGTAAAATAATATCATCCTCATTTTTCAAGGTTTTCTTCATCGCAAGGTCAATTATGACGGGCCAGTCCCAATCCAGATCATCTTCCGGAATATCGGTCTGCCTTTCTCCTGAATTCTCAACTGAAAAATTACCCCAGGGGAAATTTGGATATCTTGGATAATCAGCTCCATCATTAGTCGGGTCTTCATCAAAAACTCCGTCTAAGTCCAGTGCAGGTTCATTTTTCGAATTCAAAGCTGAACTGATCTCAGCGATATTCACCAGAGATTTCAGTTCTGAAACAGGGCCGATGATCAAATTGATCAGAACTTCGGCAGTTTCACCCGGTTTGAGGGCCTGAACAAATTTATATTTGGCCAGATTTTGTTGAGCGTAATACTTCCAGCCCGGATTCAGCTGGCTGTCAAAAATATAACCGGTATTGATGTATTCCGTTATGGTTACTTCTTTTGCAAGCTCCGTTCCTTCATTATTCACGGTGAGCCTGAATGTAACGGTATCGCCCATCCGGACTGGTGCCTGATCAACAACCTGTTTATTGATTGAAAGGTCAAAAATCGTTCCGTTGGTCAGCCCGAAATTAAAATTCATCTGATTAACGCCTGAACCTGCGATCCCGGTGGCTATATATGGATATCCATCAAAAAGTCCACACACATTCTGAGCAATCGTGCCATCAGAATCATGCAGCTCCGGCAAATCACCCTCTTTGTGATCGGCAAGGGTCAGAAAATACTGATCACCTCCACGGATAAGATTTCCAAATCCGGTGTTAAAATCCGGATCCTGTAAAACGACATAATAGCTTACCCCGGGTTCTAATCCCGTAAATGCATATCTTCCATCACTATCTGTGAATGTAGTGGCTTTCAATGTACAATTACCATCATACAGGTTCAACAGCACATTGGATAATCCGGGTTCTCCGGCATCCTGCATGCCATTTTTATTTACATCAACCCATACAAAATTCCCTATGGTCACTGGTAATGGATCACAGATCAAAGCCAACTCCCCAAAACCGGTGGCTTTTCCCATTTCAGGATAGGTCTTATGCGTATAAATTGAGATGACTTCTTCCTTTGTGCCGGCAGAAGTATTCAATTTATACAGACCACCGGAATAGGCTCTTTGTTCCGGGTCGTAAACAGCAGCTACCACCTTTCCTGTTCCGGGAAGACTCAAAGCTGTACCTGTGAATATCTCCGGGTGCAGCGCAGGATCTTTTGGCCATGCATCTATTCCAAAAAACTCTCCGCCTCCGGGACCTTGCTGGTTATTTACTCCCGTCCCGGTAAGAATACCTGCGGTACCATTGCTCTCAAGTGTCCAGGTGCCGTGATCATTCCATACTACCAGCATATCTCCATTCTGCACATCTAATCTGCCTGCCTGCCCGAAACAAAATCTGTTGCCTGTTCTGTCATTCAGAGAGATCAGCATATTCCCTTCATCAGTGAAAGTAATGTCAGTCAACCAATGCTTTGGATCAATATTGCTCGATGGGAAGTCCATCCAGTATCCTTTAGGGTAGTTTGTTTCAAAAATATGGGCAAAAGTTTCCTCATGAAGATCAAATTCATAAATATGTACGGTCAGGTCTCTTTCCAGTTTGCTGATCTCAGCGTTGCAGGTTACACCAACATAAAGTTTATCCTGATGTTCCGTCAAGGCAAATGCATAGTATTTTCCACCGGAACATCCGGGTGCCGGGATTGGTATTTCACGGATATTGGAGCTGTTGGCGCCATTGAGCGGCATGGTGACAATGGAATGGCCTGCAATATTGACCACATACAGCATTTCTCTTTTTTCTGAAATTGCGATATTTCCAAGGCCGACCCGGCCAACCTGACTCCCATAGTTACAATCTTTAGGATCGGTAACTGTCAGATTTCCCAAGTTGACACCGGCATCGATCAGATCAATATACAATGAAGTCTGGTATTGCCCGTTAACTTTTCTGGTTTTATAGATCGCACCCATTCCGTCAGGACCAAGTGCTGCATATTGCTTTACAAAGGCAGAATTATATATCGTCTGATATTTCCTGCTGAAAACCATTCCCCATATCGCTCCGGTATTGGCTCTTCTCGCAGAGGGTGTAATGGTCTGAACGCTTCCGAAATTGTATGGTACGTACTTCAAAGTTGCCGCATTTTCATTTTCTCCTGCAGTTCCGTGATAGAACTGAGTCACCATGACATTCGGATTGGCGTTGCAATATTCCAGTGGATCATGCAAAAGCAGATTTTGTTCGCATGCCGGTGCAGTGATGAATCTGAGATTGGAATTGTCGTACAATCCATTGTCCGCCAGTCCCAGACCGGGAAGTGTCCCGAACGCCACACGATAAACTTTCTGATTGCTCAGTCCTGCCAGCTCATAGCTTCCGTCGCTGATGCTGGTCGCCTTGGCAACCAATTTACCTTCAGCATCGTACGCAAATACCTGCAAGCCTTCCAAACCCGGGTCTTCAGATCCGATATTAGCGCTGAAGTCATGATCCAGAAAAACTTTCCCTGAGATCACACCAGGTTTAGGTGTACACTGCCCGGAGACCGTGTTCATATGTTGGAAAATTCCGCCAAAAGTAAACAGGACAGCGATCAGCAATTGCAAAGATCTTCCGGCATTACTTTTTGCCACTGAATGGAATAAGTGCATAGTTCTCATAACTTATTAATTATAGTTTCCCCAATGGGATTTGAAAAACAAACCTTATAATCTGCTAAGTTTACTGTATTAACCGGACGAACGGCCTATGCCTTTTGAGCATAGATGGGACAAATATATAAATATTTCGCAATATGTAAAAAAATAACACAGAATTTTTTAAAAAATACATAATATTTTTTTTTAATATATAATTTAATGCAATACAACCTTTAAACATTGATAAAATATATCAATTGGGATCGCTCCATTTCCATGGAGATCCTTCTCAGATCCATGTGAAAAAGTTCAGTAATGTCGTATTGGGCAACTTAAATTGGCTAAAAGACCTCCATCTTTTCAACCGTATCAAAAGTATCAGGGCTACTTTAAGTGGTTATTTCAACCTGACAGCATGCAAAATCCTGGGCTTACCCTGCAAATCTGAATAAATGGAGCATGAAAATTCCGGATAATTGCCGGAAAGCTTCTTAAGGTTTTCTGATTGGAACTCACTGATCTCTGCAATGATCTCTCCTCCAGCAACCAGTTTCTGGCGGCTAAATCCAAAAATATGTCGGTAAAATAACAGAGGATCTTCATTAGGAACAAATAGGGCCTGATGAGGTTCAAACCGGGTGACACCCCGGGCCATATCTCTGCATTCACTATCAGCGATATAGGGCGGATTGGAAACAATGAACTGTACTTCAGGCAGTTCATTCCAATTGCCCTGATCCAAAAAATCCATTTTCAAAAAAGTGATATCAGCTTTCAGGGATAGTGCATTGAATTCGGCCACCTCCAGGGCGTCGGCTGACTGATCCAATGCATATACTTCGAGCTTTTCAAATTTCTTTTTCAATGAAACCGCAATGCAGCCTGAACCAGTTCCGATGTCCAGCAACTTAAGCGTACCAAATATTGAAAACCGCTTTATCCTTTCCAGGGTGAAAGCCACTAATTCCTCAGTTTCGGGTCTGGGTATCAGCACAGCAGGGTTTACCTTAAAAAAATGCTCGAAGAAATAAGCCTTACCGACAATGTATTGCACAGGCTCCATTTCCTTCATCCTCTCCATATCTTTCTGATACAGGTCCAAGCCGGAATCGTCAACTTTTCTGTCATATTGCCTGGCCTGAATACCGAACCGGTCTTCAAAATAGATCTTCGCGATATTGTTCAGTTCACCTGCCTCGTACAATGACGACAAAGACCGGAGCATCTGCAACCGCAATTCACCATATGTGATCGGTGATGGTTCCGGTACTTCGTTTTTATCCACTTTCTCCTATTCCTTATCGAGAATTTTTTGTTCGGGCATGATCTTTTTGCGTTCTTCCCGCAGTTGAAGGATGATCTTTTCTTCTTCTACCGGCTTGTCATTGATCTTTCTGTGAAAAGCCCTGAGCATGAACGAGATCATATCGTCGGGATGACCGATGCCCTTCTCCTTCAGGTAATGGGACAACCGTGATCCTTCATAAAAGCACCAGTTGACCGCCATCCACCTGCCAAGCCCGTAATGCAGTTTTTTAACCACAACATCTTCTTCGGCATTTTTAAACTTAAGTTTTTCTTCCTCTGGTGAAAGCGCTAAAAATTCATTGAAAGCATCATCCAGATCCTTTGGAATGTATACCCCGTAAAGCCTGGTTTGCTGAATATTCTCCTGGTAGGTTTTCTCCAGTTCGACTTCGGTAGAAGGTATCACTACATCTTCCTGGGCAAATACTGCAATACCGATTGCCAGCAGGATGACAGTCAATCCTGATCTGATGAAGCCAAAGCGATGATTGAAATTCATTTGGATCATATATTGTTTACGTTTTTCTTTTTTGTTTTCTCGCTGCAGGGAAGAGTATGTTGTTCAACACCAGCCTGTAGCCGGGTGAATTGGGATGGAGCGAAAGATCCGTTTCGGGATCACCCACAAAATGCCTGTAATCCTCCGGATCATGTCCTGCAAAAAAACTCCAGAATCCCAGGCCATGGGTACCGTGAATATAGCGTGCTTCACCGGCAGCCTTCATCTCACCCATGACCAGCACATTGGATTTGATGAATTCATTCCTGAATGCCGTGGTTTGACCCATAAAACCTTTTAATGTCTGCGTGTGATTCTGTGTCAGCATGGTTGGGATGGCATCCCATTTTGCAGAAAATTCAAAAAGTGTAAAATAATCCACTTCCGGCTTGACACTTCTTGGATTATGGTCAATATTGGAATGCTCATACTCAGCCGGATTCCTCGAAATAGTAAAATTCTCAAATGCAAAAGTCTTTGAAAAATCAAGTTTACTTTGCGCATCCGGGTCCATCGGATCTCCATCAAAAACATCATGACAGATATCCACACCATCAGCTGCCAAAGCGATGTCATAGGTATCCGTGGCGGAGCACATGGCAAACAAAAATCCTCCCGCGCCAACATATTCACGGATCTTTTTCACCACATCCAGTTTCAACTGAGACACTTTCTGATAACCCAGACTGGTTGCCAGATTTTCCAGTCGCTTTTTGTAGGCCCTGTACCAGGGTTGACTGCTGTACTGCGCATGAAACTTCCCGTATTGCCCCGTAAAATCTTCATGATGCAGATGCAACCAATCGTACATGGCCAACTGACCATCCATGATCTCCTTGTCATAAATTACGTCATAGGGAATTTCAGCGTAAGTCAACACCAACGTTACGGCATCATCCCATGCCTGAATTTTATTTCCGTGCTGATCAATATCAGGCGAATAGACAGCAATTTTGGGTGCCTTTTCAAGTTTCATGGCCTCCATATTCACTTCAGGATGTGCTATTTCTTCCCTGATCCGGGCAAACTCTCCGTCTGTAATGATCTCATAGCTCACGTTCCTGACCTTGCATTCCTTTTCGATCGGGCTTGCAGCCGGCATGGCAAAACTACCACCGCGATAATTGAGCAACCAGTATACTTCAACATTCTGTTCCAGCACCCAATAAGCGATACCATAGGCTTTCAGATGTTCCTTCTGGCTCTGATGATCCATGGGAATGAGCAAATAGGCAGCTTGAAGCAAAGAACTTCCTGAAAGCGAGATCAAAAGAACAAGAATTATCAGTTTGACTTTCTGCATATAAATACAAATTTGATATTTTTTTGGCACTGCAAAGATGAATATTTTTTTTGCTTTTAAAGTAAACGAAACAAACTTACCAAAAGTATCGTTTAACATAAATCAAAAAAATATAAGATATATTTGCACTTAAAATTATTCGTTTTGAGCAATTTCAGTTTACAATTCCCCATCTGGACCCTGATCATTCCTGTTTTGACAGGTCTGATTTTTTCTGTCGTTTTGTATTATAAGGACCAGCGTTTTACAGATAAAAGCCGCAACTTCCTGCTGATGCTTGCTGCTTTTCGGTTTTTGGCGGTTTCTGCCATCACTTTTCTGCTTCTTGGGCCATATTTTTCATCCCTGTCCGAAGAACGAAGCAAACCATCCATACTCATCGCTCAGGATGCATCCGAGTCCGTTTTATTCGGCGCAAAAAAAGATAGCTCAGACATCATCGATGCAATAACAGAACTGAAGAAAGACCTGGAAAAAAAATACGAGGTGGAAACCGTTCATTTCGGTGAAACCACAAAACAGGGCATTTCTGCTACTTTCAACCAAAAAATGACCAACTTCAGCAAACTGCTTCAATACGTCGACCAGCAATACCAGGGCAGAATGTTGTCTTCGGTCATCCTCTTTTCAGATGGTATCTACAATGAAGGTGAAAACCCTATTTATTCTCCGAATTTAAAACAAACTGCTTTTTATAGCATTGCATTGGGAGATACCACCAAAAAATCAGATATCGCCATTAAAAATGTATTTTACAACGATCTGGCTTTCCTGGGTGATCAGATGAGCATCCGATTTGATCTGACAGCCTTTAAATTGCCCGGAAAGAATACTAGGGTTACGATAGCTGAGATAACAGGAGGAGAACGGAAAGTCCTGGGTGAAAGATCTGTAAGCATCAATTCTTCTGATTTCTTTTATGAAGATGGGTTCGTGCTGGAAGCTGATCAGCCAGGCACTCGTCACTTCAGGATCACTGCGGGTTCAGTGCCCAATGAGATCACTTTGACCAATAATGTGAAGGATATTTACCTGGATGTGATCGATTCCAGGATCAATGTTGTCATTATGGCCAATGCGCCACATCCCGATCTGAGCGCGATCAAACAAAGCCTTGAAAGCCTGAAAAACTATAAGGTCAGCATCGTGATGGCTGGTGCAGAAAATCTGCCTCAAAATACAGATCTTGTCGTACTGCATAATCTGCCTTCGGCCAAAAACCCTGTTCCGGTATTGCTTTCTGCCATCACACAGAAAAAAATACCCCATTTATTTATCGTTGGCCAGCAGACGGATCTGAATGCGTTCAACAGAGCACAGGACCTGATCCAGATCAGTTCTTCCCTCAAATCGTTCAACGAATCCCAGGCTTCGCTGAACAAGCAGTTTTTTGGTTTTGAACTGGATCCGGAAACGGCAAGAGCGGTGGAATTATTTCCTCCTTTGCTATCACCTTTCGGAACGATCCAGGCTGCGCCGCATGCGCAAACCCTGTTGTTCCAGAATATTTCCAAAGTCAAAACTTCCTATCCGTTGCTGAGTTTCGGAGATCGCAACGGCATCAAAAACGGTGTGCTGATGGGTGAAGGTCTATGGAAATGGAGGTTATTTGATTTTGCACAAAACGGCAATCAAAACAGCATTCATCAGCTGATCGGAAAAACAGCACAATTGGTTTCTACAAAGGCGGATACGAGAAAATGGCGGGCCGAATCCTTTAAAACAGTATACAATGAAAATGAACACATCCGGTTCAGGGCAAACCTGTACAACGATAACAACGAGCCGGTCAACCAGCCTGAAGCTTTTTTGTATATCAAAAATGTTGCTGGAGAAGTCTTTGAATTTGTGTTTACAAGGGAAGAAAATGCTTATGCGCTGGACGCTTCATTTCTCCCGGCAGGTGAATACAGCTATCGCGCAATAGTCAAATTCGGTGGAAAAGAATTGACTGACTCAGGGAAATTTGCTGTGAAGGAGATCCAACTGGAAACTGCCGACATCGTTGCCCGGCACGATCTGTTAAAGCAGATGGCTCAGGAATCCGGTGGAGAGGTATACGGACTTCAACAAATCGAAACACTGAGAGATCAGTTGCTCGATGCTGAAGTGAAACCTGTGGTCTATGCTCAACGGAAAACTTCGCCATTGATCAATTTTAAATGGTTGTTCTTCTTCATCCTGATCTGGCTTAGTGTGGAATGGTTCCTGCGTCGCTACTTCGGAAGTTATTAACGGGATACTTTTAAAAAATGAGGTACAATTTCTGAATTCCTTATAAGGTTGGAATTCAATATTACTTTGTTAGATTAGCATATTCAATTCAATTTCGAATATATAATATTGACAGATCTTCAAGTGAGTGTACAAGTCATTATTCTTGAAAACTTAATAAAACAAAAAAATAATGCCCACACTCGTGAATTTCCCGTTCAAAAAAGGTGAAGTATTATTTTAATTAAGGTGCATAATGTCCTACCCCTCCACGACAGGATTCGCAACAATTCCTTCCGTTTCAGCAACAGCTTCTTCCAAATGCTCATCCACCTTGAAGAAATTCAGCAAGTCACCTATCCGGTCTTTCAGGTCTTTGCGATCCACTATGAAGTCCAGAAACCCATGTTCCAATAAAAATTCAGACGTCTGGAAACCTTCCGGAAGATCTTTACGGATGAATTCCTTGATCACCCTGGGTCCCGCAAACCCGATCAGTGCACCCGGTTCAGCAAAATTGAGGTCACCCAGCATCGCATACGAAGCGGTCACTCCTCCTGTTGTCGGATCTGTCATAAATGAGAAAAAGGGTATGCCGGCTTTCCCCAGTTTGGTCAGCATGGCCGAAGTTTTCGCCATCTGCATCAAAGAAAATGCGGATTCCATCATCCTGGCGCCCCCTGATTTGGAGATGATCATCAAAGGTATTTTATGCTCCAGGCTATACTCGACAGCCCTGGCAATTTTCTCTCCCACAACAGAGCCCATCGAACCACCAATGTAGAAAAAGTCCATTGCAGCAATGACCAGCTCTCTTCTTTTCACCTTCCCAACAGCCGCGACAATGGCTTCTTTGCCCGGTTTTTGCGCTTTAGCCTCCGTGAGCCTGTCCGCATAGGGCCTCAGATCGGTGAAGTTGAGAAAATCTTTGGATTGTATCTCGCTGAACAATTCCTTGTATTTCCCTCCGTCAAAAATGATCTCAAAATATGTTTCTGGTGCGATCCGGTTGTGGTAATTACAATGCGGACATTTATGAAAATTCTCTGCAAGATCCTTGCTCGTACAGGTTTCACCACATTTTTTACATTGGTGCCACAACCCGTCCGGAGCTGCTTTTTTATTGATCGTCTCTGTACTGACGCCTTCTTTTAATCTTTTAAACCACCCCATTTCTGATCTTTAATTGGTTGAAAAAATCGTTTTTCTGTTTTTCAAAACTTCATCTCCACTATAATTCCAATGATCATGGTGACATTAATATTTTGAAAACAGCTCTAATTGAATAAGTTGACCCTGCCATTCGACAGTTGCCAAAAAGGATAATTTATGGGATTGGCAGCAAAAATAATAAAATGTTGAATATCGGGATAGGTTCTCATTTTTATTTTACATCCCCACACTTTAAAAAAATTGGATCAAAACTTTTAAACTAAAGCTAACAATAAGATTTACAAGGTAAAATAAAGCAAGGTTAAAATCCTTCATCCTATAAAAAATATGAATAAAAATCCCGTCACTGTGTATTTCTGACCCAAAAACACTCAATGACGGGATATGATCAAATATTAAATTTTCGTTCAAAAACCTGAATTCTCCAGGCTTTATTCCGTATTCTGAAGAAAACAATTGAACGACTGAACAACTGAACGACTAAACGATCAAACAGTATGTCTCCCGCTACAAAGTACCCCTCAACTCCTGCTCTCTTTCCAAAGCTTCAAACAAGGCTTTGAAATTGCCTTTTCCAAAGGATGTCGCGCCCTTTCTTTGTATGATCTCAAAAAACAGTGTTGGCCTGGACTGCACGGGTTTACTGAACAACTGAAGCAAATAACCTTCATCATCCCGGTCAACCAGTATCCTTAGTTTTTTTAAGGTTTCCAGTTCTTCGTCGATCTCTCCTACCCTTTCAGTAAGTGTGTCATAGTAAGTATCCGGCACTTCCAGGAACAACATTCCTCTTTGCTTCAATTTGGTTACGGTTTCGATGATGTTGTTGGTTGCCACTGCAATATGCTGCACGCCTTCACCCTCATAAAAATCGAGATATTCCTCCACCTGGGATTTTTTCAGACCTTCTGCAGGTTCATTGATGGGGAATTTTACCCTGCCGTTGCCATTGCTCATCACCTTGCTCATCAAAGCAGTGTATTGGGTGGAAATATCCTTATCATCAAAGGAAAGGATCTGAGCAAATCCCATCACATTTTTGTAGAAATCCACCCACTTATTCATCTGATTATGACCGACATTCCCAACCATATGATCAATGTACTCCAGCCCGATGGGTTCAGGCTTGTATGTGGTTTCCCATGCCTGATATCCTGGTAAAAACGGTCCGTTATAGTCTTTCCTTTCCACAAAAATATGGACAACTTCTCCATAGGTATGAATTCCGGAGCGTACCACCTGACCAAACTCATCTTTTTCAACCCTTGGTTCCATATATGACTTTGCGCCTCTTTTGACCGCTTCATGATACGCAGAGACAGCATCATCCACCCAAAGTGCAACCACTTTTACTCCGTCTCCGTGCTTGTCAATATGCCGGCCCATGTCTGTTCCGCTCCGCAAAGGCGAACTCAGTACCAGCCGGATCTTATTCTGCACCACCACATAGGATTCATATTCCCTGTTGCCCGTTTCGAGGCCTGAATAAGCCAGGGAACTGAAACCCATTGCTGATTTGTAAAAATGCGCAGCCTGCTTTGCATTGGAAACATACATTTCCACATAATCCGTACCATTTAAAGGCATAAAGTCTTCTGCCTGTGCATACATTTTCTTTATTTGTTGATTTTCCATAATATAATTTTTAATCCAACCAGGATGTGAAATAATTTTTATCTTCTATCTGTAAGGCTTGCTCTGTGATCATCAGCGGCTTGAACGTATCGATCATCACGGCCAGTTCGCCAGTTTCCTTCTGTCCGATACTCCTTTCATACGCTCCCGGATGCGGACCGTGCGGGATTCCTGCAGGATGCAGGGAAATATACCCTTTTTCAATATGATTACGGCTCATAAAATCTCCGTCCACATAGTACAACATTTCATCCGAATCGATATTGGAATGGTTGTATGGCGCCGGAATGGCTTTCGGATGATAGTCATATAGTCGCGGTACAAAGGAACACACGACAAATGCATTGGTCTCAAACGTCTGATGTACAGGTGGCGGTTGATGCACCCTGCCGGTGATGGGCTCGAAATTGTGGATGGAAAACCCGTAAGGGAAATTATAACCATCCCATCCCACTACATCAAATGGATGTGAAGCATACACCAGGGAATGTATCAATCCCTGCTTCTTGATCCTGATCTCAAAATCACCTTTTTGGTCAAAAGTTTCGAGTTTTTCCGGCAGTTTATAATCTCTTTCACAGAAAGGAGAATGTTCCAGCAATTGCCCGAACCAGTTGCGGTACCTTTTAGGTGTATAGATCGGGCTGTAAGACTCAGCATATAAAATGCGGTTGTCTGTGGTATCAAAGTCTATCTGGTAGATCATTCCCCTCGGTATGATCAGATAGTCTCCGTATTCAAACCTGATCTGCCCTAAAAAAGTCCTCAAAACGCCGCTACCTTTATGGATGAACAGCATTTCATCCGCATCTGTATTCTTGTAAAAATAGTTTCTGAGCGATTCCTGTGGTGCAGCCAGCCCGATGATGATATCCGAATTGACCAGGATCGGTTTCCTGGATTGCAGATAGTCTTTCTCCGGTGCTACATTAAAACCGTTCAGCATCCTGGACTGGACGCTGTTCCTGACCGCTATTTTTGGTGTTACGTCAACCGGTGTACCAATGGACCTGACCATGGTTGGACGATGATGGTGATATAAAATGGAAGACATCCCGTCAAAACCTACCGTCCCGAAAAGTTGTTCATGGAACAGACTTCCGTCAGGTTTGTTGAACTGGATATGTCTTTTGTGGGGTATTTCTCCCAACCGATGATATATTGGCATAATAATAAAGTTTGATTAATACTAATTTCAGCTAATCAAGATGAAAAAACACTCATTGAACATTATTGAAAATCGTCTGGTCACAATATTTTTTTTATCCCCCAAACATATAAAATAATCCCAGCAGCTAAAAATATTTTTCTTTTTTCCTCAATTGCTCTTTTCAATATAGAATTCCGAAGACATTCATCAACAGCTTTTTAAGCTACAACGATGATGGATTGACCAAATGGTCAACTATACCTCCAAAATTCCGGATGCATGACCGATATACAACAGCGTCAGCGCTTGCATAACTTCATTGCGTTCAATACAATCGTAGATCAACTGCATCAAAAGATGATTTTTAGTCCTTTTGTCATTTGCTTCCTGTTCTATCAGCTGCAATACCTTTTTCCCTTCTTCCAGATCTTCTTTGCCTGGCAATGATTCCACATTGGCCAGTCTGGCGAGTTGATTTCCGGTAAATAACCGGCTTTCCATTATGAAATCCGGCAACTGATCGAAACCGATCCCTTTTGACCGGATCGGCTTGGGTATCTCAAACATGTTATCCGCATTGACCCTGCCATACCAATCGCCTCCCAGCCGGCAAACCACATCCATTTTCAGCGGATCGATCATGCCATTTTCATCCAGAAGATCTTCCCTGACATGGATACAGACCACTTCTGAGATGATGAGATTGCCTGCGCCGCCTTCCTGCCCGGTTTCGATCACATTGGTCACTTTGCATTCAAATGCTACAGGCGCACCGGTTATCCTGCGCGGCCTGATCTGATCACCCGGTATGGTCTGAAAACCAGCTTTAATATATTCATCAATTCCTTTTTCGTATTCCGTACTGGAAAGAGACATTTGTTCCACCATATCGTAATCCACGATATGGATCATGACCTCAGGAACTTCACGGACGTTTTCCAGTGTGTGCTTGGGTGTGTTATCCCTTACCCTTCTTGAAGGTGAAAAGATCATAATGGGTGGATTCGCCCCGAAAACATTGAAAAAACTGAATGGACTGAGGTTAAAATTACCCTGAAGATCCACCGTTCCGGCGAGGGCGATCGGACGCGGCACGACACCACCCAAAAGATATTGATGAAGCGTACCTACTGAAACATTGCCCGGAATGATCGTTTTATATCCACCGTTTTCCATCATACATCTCCATTAAAGTGCCGGTAAAACTTTAGTCTCCAGATCACCAAAACCTATCCGGATATTCCCTTTTTGAGCAAATCCACGCATGATCACTGTATCACCATCCTGGATAAACTTCCTTTCCTGTCCATTTTTCAGTTGTACCGTCTTTTTACCGCCCCAGGAAAGTTCCAGCATGGAACCAAATCCGCTTTCTTCCGGACCGCTCAGGGTTCCTGAACCCATCATATCGCCTATCCGGACATTGCAACCATTAATCGTGTGGTGCGCCAGTTGCTGACACATGTTCCAATACATATACCTGAAATTTGAATGGCAAACCAGGCTTTCATCTTCACCTTCAGGCTGGATAAATACCTGCAATTCAATATCATAACTTTTCAGACCTTCAAAACGCAAATACGGCAGCACTTCAGGCTCCTGATGCGGCGTTGCACAGCGGAAAGGCTCCAGCGCTTCCATGGTGA
Organism: uncultured Saprospiraceae bacterium; assembly: GCA_964594045.1. Lineage (GTDB taxonomy): Bacteria > Bacteroidota > Bacteroidia > Chitinophagales > Saprospiraceae > UBA2365. Next base: position 41,772 of record CAZQKR010000015.1, read on the forward strand.
CAATCCAGGGTGTGATGGAAGAGGCAAAATTTTTGCCTAAAAAAGGTCCCAAAGGCACATATTCCCATTTCTGAATGTCTCTTGCAGACCAGTCATTGAACAGCACCATTCCGAATATGTAATTTTCGGCTTCCCCGGTGGAAATGGTTTGACCGATCTCACTGTTTTTGCCGATAATAAAAGCCGTCTCCAATTCAAAATCAAGTAGTCTGCTTGGGCCAAAAACCGGTTTTTCTGCACCTGCAGGCATGGTTTGCCCTTTAGGCCTGTGAAAATGGATACCGGAAGGAATGATTGATGATGCGCGACCGTGATAGGCAACAGGCAGATGTTTCCAGTTGGGCAGGAGTGCGTTTTCCGGATCCCTGAACATTTTTCCCACATTGGTAGCGTGTTCAATACTCGAGTAAAAATCGGTGTAATCACCAATCCGGACCGGCAGGTGCATAGCCGCTTCCTTTTGTTTCACAAATATCCTGCTGAATTCAGCGTCAGACCAGCTTTGCCCTTCCAGCCATTTCCTGACGGCGAGCCGGAATGATGAGGTTTGGTCTTTACCCAGACTGATGAACCGGTTGAGTGTACCATCAAGAAAGACACTTGTATCAAAATCAACATTCAGAGCTCCGTTGGTGAGTTCAACCAGATCGATGATGTATTCACCGATGGCAATTCCTGCACGTGTGCTTTTTTGTCGGGTCGAAAAGATACCAAAAGGCAGGTTGTGGATGGAAAAATCACTGTTTTCCGGGATGGTCAATCTCATGAAAATATAGTTTATGTATAACGATTCAATTTCAAAATCCATGAGGATCTGCGATAAGCATGAAGCAGGTTTTTCTCAGTTCATCTAATTTGAACCAGAAAATAATGGATTTGAACGATGGAATTAAAACAAAAGCCTGCCAAAAAAGTTCAACAGATCAGGACATCCGATATGCCAATGTACAGTTTTTTCAATTTCCGTTGAGCTTTCGTCAATACTGCTCCTTTTCGTTTGGAAAATCTCCGGAACGAACATCCAGAATATATTGTTTGACAGCTTTATCGATCTCTTCAGACAGATTGTGGTATCTTCTCAGAAAACGGGGGTGAAAATCCGTGGAAATACCCAGCATATCGTGCATCACCAACACCTGTCCGTCTGTTCCGCCTCCGGCTCCGATGCCGATGGTCGGAATTTTAAGTGACTTGCTGACATCCACTCCCAGTTTTGCCGGAATTTTTTCCAAAACTATGGCAAAACAGCCCAGTTGTTCCAGCAAAAGCGCATCTTCCTTCAGTTTTTCTGCTTCCTCTTCCTCTTTCGCCCGTACTGCATAAGTTCCGAATTTATAGATGGACTGCGGTGTCAACCCGAGGTGACCCATCACCGGGATACCTGCCGACAAGATCCGTATGATGGACTCTTTGATCTCCGAACCGCCTTCCATTTTAACTGCATGCGCTCCGGATTCCTTCATGATCGCAATGGCAGAAGCCAGCGCTTTGGTGGAATTGCCCTGATAGGAACCAAAAGGAAGGTCAACGACCACCAATGATTTTTCCACACCTTTGACAACGGATTGGGCATGATAGATCATCTGATCCAGTGTAATGGGCAAGGTGGTTTCATGTCCGGCCATGACGTTGGATGCTGAATCACCGACCAGCAGGATATCAATTCCTGCTTTGTCCAATATACTCGCCATGGAGAAATCATAGGCAGTCAACATGGCAATTTTCTCACCCTTCTCCTTCATTTCCCGAAGGACATGCGTGGTAATTCTCTTAGCCTGCAAATGTACGGACATGACAGATCAGAAATATTTAAAGTTGTGATTGTGTTCTATTTTCAGCAAGCTGTGATACATCAGTCGGATCAGGTTTTCGATATCTTCCTTGTGCGCCATTTCAACCGTCGTATGCATATAGCGCAACGGAAGGGAGATCAAAGCTGAAGGCACGCCACCATTGGAATAGGCGAAAGCATCCGTATCCGTGCCGGTTACCCTGGAAGAAGCAGACCGCTGGTAAGGAATGTCATTTTCCTTTGCAGCTTCTTTGATCAAAGCAAGCAATTTATGGTGGACGGCCGGAGCAACCGTCAGATCAGGACCTTTTCCACATTTGATATCGCCAAGTGTCTTGGGTTCCAGCATGGGTGTTCCCGTATCATGACACACGTCCGTGATGATGGCCACATGTGGTTTGATGGTATTGGCGATCATTTCTGCGCCTCTGAGGCCAACTTCCTCCTGGACAGCATTCACCACATACAGACTATAAGGAAGGTCAATCCGATTTTCCTTGAGCATTTCAGCCACCATGGCGATGCAGAAGCCCCCTATCCTGTTGTCAAGTGCTCTTCCGCAATAATATTTGCCATTGAGTTCAACCACCTCATCCTCAAATGTGATGACGTTGCCGACATTGACACCGAGGTCGAGGACTTCATCTTTCGTGGATGCACCGACATCGATGAAAATATTGTCCATGTCGGGCGTTTTATTGTTGTCTTTTTCCCTCCTGGTATGGATGGCAGGCCAGCCGAAAACACCTTTGACAATGGTCTTATCATCGGTATGGATATTGACCCGTTTGGAAGGTGCGATGATGTGGTCTGAACCGCCATTGCGGATCACATGGATGAAGCCGTTGTCTGAGATGTGGTTGACAAACCAGCTGATCTCATCCGCATGGGCTTCGATGACAACACGGAACTCCCTGCCCGGATTGATGACTCCGTAAACGCTGCCATAATTATCCACATGCCATTCATCGATAAACGGTTTTACATAGTCCAGCCACAATTTCTGGCCTTCAGACTCAAAACCTGTGGGTGAAGGATTGTTCAGGTACCTGAACAGGAATTCTTCTGCTTTCTTTGTGATCAAACTCATCGGTCTATTTTATAATTCTTTTCCCCAATTTGAAGGGTCTTTTCTCCACTCTTTCAGTAGATCCAGCTGGTCATCCGTAATTTTATGATCTTCCAATGCCTGTTCAAGCAAGGTTGTATAGTTGCTCAATGTGGAAAAAGGGCAATCCTGAGCCGCAAAGGCATTTTTTGCCAATTCAAACTCATAACTGAAGATCGCCAGCACGCCGGCAACCTCATTGCCGTTTTCCCTCACTGCATCAACCGCCTTCAGTGAACTGCCACCTGTTGAGATCAGGTCTTCGATGAGCAGGACTTTTTGCCCCGGGACCAAACGCCCTTCAATCAGGTTCTTTTTTCCGTGTTCTTTTGCTGCTGCGCGCACATAAACAAAGGGAAGTCCCATTTTAGCGGCCAAAATAGCGCCATGAGGTACTCCTGCGGTCGCAACGCCAGCTATCACATCAAAATCACCAAAATCAGCTGACCTCAGTTCAAAGCCTTTCGTGATCAATTGTCTGACCTGAACGTGTGACAATGCAAGCCGGTTGTCGCAATAAATCGGTGACTTTATACCCGATGCCCAGGTAAAAGGATTTTGCGCATTGATTATTATTGCATTAATTTGCAACAAATTTTTTGCGATGAGGCGGGATATAGCTTCGTTATTCATTTTTCACACGAAATGCGGCAAATGTACAAAATTTATATAAATAACAAAGTTTTAATCCTGACTTCAAAATCAGAGACGTTTTTAAATGAAGTTCCCATTAAAATTCTGCACAAAAGGTACTACGGGGACAGAAAACTGCTGAAACAGCTCATCCTTCAGCTGGAAGGAGAAACACACTATGATCAGATTGAAGTACTGGCCAAAAACCCGAAGGAGCTCTTCAGGATCATCAAGTCTTACATGATACCTGTGAAGGCAGGCGGCGGTCTGGTATTCAACAACAACGGACATCTGCTGACCATTTTCCGTAAAGGTCACTGGGATCTGCCTAAAGGAAAAATTGAGGAGTCTGAAAGTAAAAAAACTGCTGCCATGAGAGAAGTCATGGAAGAATGCGGGGTGGACCATCTTTTCCTGGTGAAAAAAGCGGCAAAGACCTATCATGTGTTCACCAAAAAAAAGAAGCGGTTCCTGAAGATCTCCCATTGGTATTTTATGTTTTCCAGCCAGAAAAAACTGGCACCGCAGGTTGAAGAAGGTATTGAGAATGCCGTCTGGCTGGACACCAAAAAGGTTTTTGATCTGAAATATAATTTCTATCCGAATCTGAAGGACCTGCTCAGCCAGATTGATTTCGAAGAGTGGAAGCGCAATGCGATCGATCATTTCAACAAAAAAAAGACAGATAATGGTAAAAAAAAGTAGTTGGGAAGTAAAGGATAATTCCCTGTTCAGATCTTTTATATTCAGGGATTTCAGGGAAGCGATGGCAGCGCTGCTCACTATCAGCTATATCGCTGAAGAACTCAACCACCATCCCGAATGGAGCAATGTATACAACAGGCTGGATATCAGGTTGACCACTCACGATACAGGCGGTATATCTGATAAGGACCATGAACTGGCCAACAGGATCGATGCGCTGAACCTCACCGGTGCATAATGCGGTTCCTGTTTCATATCGCTTATGATGGCAGTCCGTACTTTGGGTGGCAGAGGCAGCCAGGTCATATTTCGGTTCAGCAGGTCATCGAAGAAACGATGGCCCGTATCACCAAAACCAGGTTGCATTGCCAGGGATGCGGCAGAACAGACACGGGTGTGCATGCCGGTCAGTACTTTTTTCACGCGGATCTGGTATTCATTCCCGGGGATGAATTTTTGTATCAACTCAATTTAAATCTGCCTGAGCAGATCAGTGCATTAGGATTTTATCCGGTTGGACCACAGTTTCATGCACAGCATTCAGCCATTGCCAGGACTTACCACTATTTCTTACATCAGGAGAAAGACGCCTTTTGTGCCGGGAAAAGCCTATGGTATCCACAGGATCTGGATTGGCAAAGTATCCGGGAGGCTGTTGCTTTGTTACACGGAAAACACAATTTTAAAGCATTTTGTCTGACACCCGAAAAACATAACACGACCAGTTGTGAGATCTTCCGGGCAAGTCTGGGCACCTGGGGTGACAAAAGGCATTTTTTCACTTTTAAGGCCAACCGCTTTGTCAGGGGAATGATCCGCTTGCTTGTGGGCAATCTGGTGGAAATAGGCAAAGGCCGGTTGTCCCTGGAAACATTCCGGCATCACCTGGAAACCGGGGAGCAAATGAAGTTTCACAACATCGCGCCGCCACAGGGATTGTATCTGTCCGGAGTGGAATATCCCGGGTTGGATATTCCAAGGCAGGGCCGGATGCCGGGAGAAATTGAGTTATTGGACTGATTTTATCGGAAATGAGCTGCCAGGCTACTTCCCATGATCAATATATAAAATGAAATGATCAGACAAGGCTCCCATTTTGGCGGCAGTATCGGTTAATCCTTATTCTCTGTTGTCTGGTTGTTGATAAGTGTCTGGGTCACCGCCTTCAACTCCTTATAGTTCAGTTTTGAAAGCGTATCGATCCAACTTGTTTCTTCCGGATGAAATTTCAGTTTTGTGAGTGGGTAATTGTCGGGATAGATCTTGTCTTTCTCAGGAGTCCAGGCCAGCAGATCATTTGGCTCACAGTTCAACACTTGACATAACAGTTCAATATGGTCCAATCTGAAAACGCGGGTATTATAATTCAGGATCGAAGTGGCTGAATGCGGAGAGAGTCCTGCCTTTACCAAAAAGGTGTAAGGTTTTTCTATCCCTCTCATCTTGAATATCGGGGTAAGGTTCAGTGATAACATGGTATTTGTTTAAATTAAATGAATGATCTTTCAAAAATACAAAATTATTTTTCAAAATGTAAAATTTATCATTCAAATACTCAAAATTACATTGCTAATATTCAAAACTATATTGCTATTAATCAAAATCATCATTCAAATATTCAAAATGATCTTTCAAATATTCAAAACTATCTTGTTAATACTCAAAATGACTATTCTAATACTCAAAATTATCATTCTAATACTCAAAATTATCATTCTAATACTCAAAAT
>CAZQKR010000015.1:47839-97617 GCA_964594045.1 uncultured Saprospiraceae bacterium
TAATACTCAAAATTATCATTCTAATACTCAAAATTATCATTCTAATACTCAAAATTATCATTCTAATACTCAAAATGACCTTTCTAATACTCAAAATGACCATTCTAATACTCAAAATGACCATTCCAATACTCAAAATGACTTTTCAAGAAGTGCTGATTTTTCTGTCCCGTTTGAACTCAATCTCCAAATTTTCAAATTCTCCATTTATCCGATTCTCCAAAAATGCTGTATTTTCTGTCCCGAATTGAACTCAATTTTCAAATTTTCAAATTCTCTGAACTATTCCTGGAATGCCTGTTATTGCCGCAGATTTCGCAGATAAACGCAGATCTTAATTTCAGTTTATACACTAAAAAGGGCGCTTATGGCTCCAATTGCCTGATAAATACCAACTGGCTAACAGACCTATAAGCTAAGCTCCTGTTCAATTTCAATTCTTTATTGAAGTATAATCCTGCAATTACCGTAAATGCTTTTTGAGATAGACCATATCCACTAGTTGAATGTCTCCGTCGTACATCGGGTGGTCGTAATGGTCAATAAAAAAATTCTTAACCCGGTGTGACTTTTCAAATCCGCAACTTTCATAAAACGACAGGATTGCCGGGGTCTCACCTGTTCCCACTAGCATAGTTTTATAGTCGGTTTTGTAGAAATCAGAAATGAAATTTATCAGGGCTCTGCCGTACCCTTTGCCCTGGTATTTCTCATAAGTTGCTATGTTTTTCAACTCGCAGGTTTCGTCGTTAACCGGTACGACCACGCAAACGCTTTTCAAATCGTCGTCATACAATGCGAACAAATCTCCGCCCGGCAAATACCGGTCAATCATATTTTCCTGCTCGTCCGCCAGCAACAACAGGTCAAGGAACTGTTTCTTATCTTCGGAAATTTTTATGATTTTCATGTTGTCATGGTTGATTGCTGATCGGTTTGATTTTAATTTATAATGAAGGAATGGGATGAATCCGCATTCCTATTCATTGGAATGGGATGAATCCGCATTACTTTTCAATTGAATGGGCTGAAGCCGCATTCCTATTCATTGGAATGGGATGAATCCACATTCCTATTCATTGGAATGGGATGAATCCGCATTACTTTTCAATTGAATGGGCTGAAGCCGCATTCCTATTCATTGGAATGGGATGAATCCGCATTACTTTTCAATTGAATGGGCTGAAGCCGCATTCCTATTCATTGGAATGGGATGAATCCACATTCCTATTCATTGAATTGCCTAATGAATTGCCTCCAGCTTTAGCTGGAGGACAACAAATTTAATTTCCATTATTGGCTTTAGCCAAAATATTATCCCTTATATTTTTCAAATCCATATTTGCTGATAAATTCATCATATTCCTGTTGAAATGATTTTTTCGTGTGGTGCTTTTCCTGATTTTTAATGTACTCCCTCACCCTATCAACCATCGATTCAGAAACAGAAACCGCAAAATATTCATCCTGCCATTCAAATTTTTCTTGAGTCAAATTACTTTTATTTATCCAAAAAGATGATTCCCCTTTAATCAGTTGCATCACTTTTTGAATTGTCTGATCTACTCCCAATGAAACCAGACAGTGACAATGTTCAGAATATCCATTTAAAAAATCAATAAATATCCCCTTCTCTCTGGCATTGTCCCTGATATGGTTCCAAACTTTTAGTCTCAACTCCTTAGAGTCTAAAAATGGATACCTGTTTTTGGTACTCCATACAAAATGTATGTAAACTTTTACGAATGGCATATTAAGTACATTTTTACTCTTTTTATATTTGAAATAACTTTTTAAATGAGTTCTTTAAGTTCTGAATAATCGCTTCTGCGAGTCTGGTCAATCAAGGCTTTGCGGCCGGCTAAAAACAGACTGTCCTGTTTACCGCAATTTGTTGGTAGTATCTTGGTATTTGAAATAATAGCTAACCTGTTCTATCCCCACCCAAAAATATCATCCCCCATTTCTCAGATGATCCATTAAGCCAATACCCCATTTTGTCATGATATGCCCAACGCTAAAATACCGCTTTTACTCTGCCGGCATCCACTACACCACCTGCATGACCAGACACCCCCAAAACCATTTTCCGAAAAAAGTCTCATAAACATACAAAAAACCTTCCATTCAACAAAACAACCCCTCATCTTTCTCTCTCCCACTCTTTCCATGCCAACTGTTACCTCGCCTCCATTAAATTCTTTTCCATTCTACTCCATATTTTCTCCCTTCTTCCTCCATCTGTATAGCGGTTCAAGCCAACAATGACCAACCCGGTGAAACGTTTCATTCACATGTCGATTTCCTAATGGATTGCTTTGAACAGGAGTACAAACGGTCGCCCGATCAGCTATTTCATCTGTTTTGCCTTGTACCTAAGCACTTAAGAAAAATTTTTGAATATGCTAAACAGTATTATTGAGAGTGATCATAAAATCATGTCCTGTCATTCCGGGCTTGTCCCGGAATCCCGTTATCTTTTGACAAGGGGATTGCGGATCGGGTCCGTAATGACCAACTGAATTCTCGCTTACGGTCAATAAATCTGTACATTCACAGCACCCGAAACTCTCCCTTTCTTAAACACATAATACCCGTAAGACACTGACGGATACACTCCTTTCCGTGTAACTCATTCGTGAATTTGTGTCTGTCCAAATCCATTTCATCCCGTTTGCTCATCCCAAAACAAAGTCCGAACATGATCTATTCCATTTACAACTTCATATACTGCATTTAAAAGTTGAACTACTTGTGTGAGCAAGTTCATTTTCTAACTTCAGAGCAAAAGAAAAATGCTGGCCCAAAGCCAGATGGATCCTGTTGTGGATGATCCAAACCAAACCATACGATCCGGAACTGTAACAGAAAGTCAACCATACCGGAACTCAAAATAAAACCATAGCTGAACTTCAAAATCAACATTTTTTTTTGGCAGAAAATGATTTTAAACATTATAAGCTTTTTTTTATGTAATTTTATATGCTGAATAAGTTTGACTGTACCTGAAAATTATTTTGATAACTGACGCAACCATTACCGGCTGCCAAAAACCGAAAAAATAAAAGCTAAACTAATGGACTACAACAAAGGATTAGTGCTTTCCGGTCTCAAGTCATTCATCGCTGAAACCGGTGATATGGCTTATTTTGCCGGCAGGTTTTTCAGGGAAGTATTTAAACGTCCTTTTGAATTCAAAGAGTTTTTGCGGCAATGCTACAACATCGGCAACCGTTCATTTCTGCTGGTTGGGATCACCGGTTTTATCATCGGCCTGGTCTTTACACTTCAATCCAGGCCCCGAATGGTGGAACTTGGAGCCGAAGCGTGGATACCTTCCATGGTCGCTTTGGCCATCATAAGGGAGATCGGCCCCTTATTCACCGCACTCATCAGTGCCGGCAGGATCGGGTCAGCCATCGGTGCAGAACTGGGATCCATGCGGGTCACCGAACAGATCGACGCCATGGAGGTGTCCGGAACCAACCCCTTCAAATACCTGGTGGTTACCCGGATCATGGCATGTACGCTCATGATACCCATCCTGGTCATTCTGAGCAATTTTCTGGCCCTGTACGGTTCATTCCTGGTTGAACAATTGAAAGGTGAAGTTTCCTTCAGGTATTATTTTGATGAAGTATTCCGGTCAATAACCTACTCAGATTTGCTTCCGTCCACCATAAAAACCTTCTTTTTTGGTTTTGCGATCGGCCTGGTGGGATGTTACAACGGATATTATTGCAAACACGGCACGGCAGGCGTAGGTATCGCTGCCAATACTGCTGTGGTAAAGACTTCTCTGATGCTGTTCGTAATCGATTTTGTTGCAGCCTTGATCACAGACATTTTGTTTCTATCATGACGGGAGAAAACGAAAATAAAAACATCGTAGTTTCGATCAGGGATCTTTACAAGAGGTTCGGTGAAAACCATGTGCTGAATGGTTTCAACCTGGATCTGTACGAAAATGAATCCCTTGTCATGATGGGCAAATCCGGCACGGGAAAATCCGTGATGCTCAAATGCCTGATCGGACTGGAGAGATTTGATGCCGGATCCATTAACGTGATGGGCAGGAATATGGAAAAGTTATCTGATGATGATCTCGCATTTATCAGGGCTGAAGTGGGCTTCCTTTTCCAGGGCAGCGCTTTGTATGACTCCATGACCGTTAGGGAAAACCTGGAATTTCCATTAAGAAGACACGAAACAAAATTCGGGCACATCAAGGATACCACAACTTTGGTGCTGGAGGCGCTGGATAGTGTCGGTTTGGGACACACACTCGACCTGATGCCTGAGGAATTATCAGGAGGTATGAAACGCAGGGTCGCATTGGCCAGAACCCTGATCCTCAGGCCTAAGATCATTTTGTATGATGAACCCACAACAGGCCTGGATCCGATCACATCCAAGGAAATCGTTTTGCTGATCAAATCCGTGCAGCAAAAATTCAATACATCTTCCATCATCATCACACATGATGTGGACAGTGCAAGGCACCTGGCAGATCGTATGATACTGTTGATCAACGGTAAAAATTATGTTGAAGGCACATTTGATGAACTGGATCATTCAACTGATCCGAATATCATGGCTTTCTTTAAATCTTAAAATATGCAAAAGTCATTCTATCAACAACTCAAATTAGGCATTTTTGTCCTTGCCGGTATCGTACTCTTCGTTGTGGCAAGTATCATGATAGGCCAGAAGCAAAATCTGTTCGGAAATTCTGCTACCATATATGCGGTCTTCCGGAATACCAGCGGGCTGAAAGAAGGCAATAATGTCCGTTTTTCCGGCCTGAATGCAGGAAAAGTGACCAGAATAGAGATGGTGAAGGATACGATCATCATCCTGAGCCTGTCCATCAACAAGGATGTCCTGAAACACGTCAGGCACGATTCCAAGGCAGCCATTACCTCCGGCGGATTGGTTGGCAATATGATCGTCAACATCATGCCGGGCACCAGTGAATCTGCCATCGTGGAAGCTGGCGACACCATTCAGTCCTTCAGCCGGGTAAGCACGGACGAGATCCTGAATACGCTGAGTGAAACCAATGAAAATGCCGCCCTGCTGACGGTGGAAATCCTGAAAATTGCCAAAGAGATCACTGAAGGACAGGGATTGATAGGTGCATTGGTGAAGGATCCGACCATTACCAAAAACGTCAAAGTCACACTGAACAACATCAGCAAGTCTGCCAATGAAGCAGCTCATGCCGTGACCAAACTCAACACATTCATCAGTTCTTTTGATCATAAAAATAACCTGGCCGGTGCGATCAGAGATACCGCCTTGGCCGGTCAACTGAAAACTATCATCCTGAATATTGAAAAGTCTTCTGCTGACATCGGAATGGTGGTCGCGCAACTCAATGAGACGATCAAAAACATGGACAAGGCGGTGATCAACGTCCGTGACGGTGAGGGAAGCATCAACTACCTGTCCAATGATCCCGGACTTGTTAAAAAAATTGATCATACCATGGATAACATAGATGCAACTGTCCTGGAGATCCGGCAGTCCAGCATTTTGCTGAACCAAAACCTGGAAGCGCTTAAAAATACCTGGCCTATCCGGAATTATTTCAAAAAAATGGAAAAGCAATCACAAGAACAATGATTTAACCACCACCGGAGAAACTATGGACTTTAATATTTGTATCATTGGTGCGGGCGTTATCGGACTTGCCATTGCAAAAAGTTTGAGTGAAAAGACTGAAGGCATTGTTGTCATCGAAAAAAATCTGCGGTTTGGTGAGGAAACCAGCAGCCGCAACAGTGAAGTGATCCATTCGGGTATTTATTACCCCTCACGATCGCTGAAAACAGTTTTATGCGTTAAAGGAAACCAAATGCTCTATGATTACTGTGATCAAAAATTGATCCCATATCACAAATGCGGCAAGTTGATCGTTGCTACAGATACTGACCAGTTTCCAGAGATCGAAAAACTTTACCAACAGGGAAAAGCCAACGGAGTGAAGGACCTGCAACTGCTTTCCAGGCAGGAAATTTTCGAAACTGAACCCGGAATTTATGCTGAAAAAGCCCTGTTTGTACCTTCAACAGGTATACTGGACAGTCATCAACTGATGAAAAACCTTCATGGAGATGCAGTGGTCCAGGGCGCAGATTTCGTATTTCAGTCAAAAGTGACCGGTATCCGACCTTTGAGGGATGGATATACTGTCCAAATTGAAGCAGAAGCAGGAAATACGGATGAATTTTCTGCCAGATGGGTGATCAACTGTGCCGGGCTGGGATCTGAACATATTGCAAAGATGGTTGGCATCCATGATCCGGATTACAAACTGTACTTCTGCAAAGGTGAATATTTCAGGATCATCAACAGCAAACAGCATGTGCTCAGACATTTGGTCTATCCCGTTCCGGAACCCGGGTTGGCAGGATTGGGCATACATACGACCATTTCCCTTGACGGCATAGTAAAACTGGGTCCGAATGTGATCGATCTATCCGAAAATATTTATGACTATTCAGTGGATGAAGCACATAAAAAACAATTTTTTGAGGCGGCTTCACGCTATTTGCCAGACTTAAAAGAAGACCAACTGGTACCGGAAATGGCCGGTATCAGGCCAAAATTGCAGACAGAAAACGGAGCTTTCAGGGATTTTGTCATCCAACACGAAATTGAAAGAGGATTTCCAGGGTTTATCCATTTAACCGGAATTAATTCGCCGGGCTTGACTTCATGTTTAAGTATTGCGGCCTGTGTTTCAGAAATTTTTGAAAAAAATGATTAAAAAAGAATAAACCAGAAAAAATATGATTGATTTCAGAAGTGATACCGTGACCATACCAACACCCGGGATGCTGGATTTCATGATGCAGGCCAAAGTTGGGGATGATGTCTTCCGCGATGATCCGGCAACGCTTGAGCTGGAAGCGCTCGGCGCCTCCTTATTCGGCAAGGAAGCCGCATTGTTTTGTGCATCCGGCACCATGAGCAACCAGATCGCGATCAAGGTGCATACCAGGCCCGGAGAAGAGCTCATCTGTCATGAAAATGCACACGTATACCGTTATGAAGGCGGCGGAATGGCCTTTAATTCAGGCGTTTCACCCAAACTTATTACCCGTCCGACCGGTTTGATCGAAGCGATGGACATTCCCGATCTCATCAATCCGGATGACCCGCACTATCCTAAAACAGTCCTGGTCAGCATCGAAGATACTGCAAACCGCGCAGGAGGGATCTGCTATGATATCAAAGAAGTGGAAAAGATCTCCCAAGTTTGCAGGGAAAAAGGACTGACACTCCATGTTGACGGCGCAAGGATCTTCAATGCACTGACAGAGACCGGCATCTCACCACAGGAATATGGTCAATACACAGACACCATTTCGGTATGCCTGTCCAAAGGTTTGGGTGCTCCGGCCGGCACATTGCTGATAGGCAACAACGAATTCATCAGTCAGGCGATCAGGGTGAGAAAAGTTTTCGGCGGCGGAATGAGGCAAACCGGATACTATGCTGCAGCAGGGATCTATGCCCTCAAAAATAATGTTATAAGGCTGGCAGAAGACCATCGCAGAGCCGGGATCATCGGCAAAGCGCTGGAAAAAATACCCTGGGTCAGCCGTGTTTTTCCGGTACAGACCAATATTATCCTGGCAGAAATTGAGGAAAACTATTCAGTTCAAAAGGCCATTGCCACATTGAACGACAATGGCATTGCCTGCCTGGCCTTCGGTAAAACGCGGATCAGACTCGTGACCCACCTGGGTATCACGGATGCAGATGTGGAATATGTGGAGAATTTGAAAATTTGAAAATTTGAAAATTCGAAGATTCGAAGATTCGAAGATTTGAACATCAGATTCCTGACGATGAATGTCAGGATTTTCAACATCTGAACATCTGAACATCTGAACATCTGAACATTTAAACATCAGATTCCTGACGATGAATGTCAGGATTTTCAACATCTGAACATCTGAACATCTGAACATTTAAACATTTGAACATCAGATTCCTGACGATGAATGTCAGGATTTTCAACATTTGAACATTTGAACATTTGAACATCAGATCATTTGAACATCAGATTCCTGACGATGAATGTCAGGATTTTCAACATTTGAACATTTAAACATCTGAACATCTGAACATTTAAACATCAGATTCCTGACGATGAATGTCAGGATTTTCAACATTTGAACATTTGAACATTTGAACATCAGATCATTTGAACATTTTACGGCTTTTCCAGCTCATAAGGGTACATTTCGGGGTAACCTTTATAATAGCCTTCCAGTTTGATCTTTTTCTTGCTTTCCTTTACACCACGAAGGAAATCATCCACTGATCGGATCTCCTTACCATTGACTTTCGTGACGATATAGCCCGGTTCAATATTGGCTTTGCTTGCAGAAGAGCCTTTTCTGACGCTCAGGATGAAAGCACCGGTTTTTCTCGTCTCAATGCGTTCAGCATCATTCAGTTCCCTCATTTCAATACCCAGATCTGTGATCAACTTATCTTTTCTGATGGTGACCATATCAAAGGTATTCATGCTGTTTTTGAGTATGGCTGTGGTATTGGCCACCTTACCATTTCTCGCATAGGTCAATTCAACTTTATCTCCGGGCCTGTTGCGGGCGATCAGCTCAATGAAATCGGCGTTTGCATTGATGTCTGTCCCGTTGACTGCCAGGATCACATCTCCGGATTTAATGCCGGCGTCTTTGGCAGCGCTTTTTTCATTTACGCCCTGAACCAGGACTCCGGCAACCTTTTCCAGTTCATATTCCTTTGCGATCTGATTATCGACCGGTATAATGGAAATTCCGAGCCAGCCTCTTTGCACGCTTCCATACTCCTTGATGTCATAGATCACTTTCTGGGCGAGATTGGAGGGAATGGCAAAGGAAAAACCTTCGTACTTTCCGCTTTCGGACATAATTGCCCCGATAATGCCCACGAGCAATCCACGTGTATTGACCAGCGCTCCGCCACTGTTGCCCGGATTGACCGCAGCGTCAGTCTGGATATATGCTTCAACACCCTGAGCCTGGAGCAAATTGATGTTCCGGGCTTTTGCGCTTACGATCCCGGCCGTTACTGTATTTTGCAAACGGTAAGGGTTCCCGATAGCCAAAACCCACTCTCCTACCTGCAAAGAATCTGAATTGCCAAAAAACAGGAATGGCAGATTGCCGGCTTCAATTTTGAGCAAAGCAAGATCGGTGGAAATATCCGTTCCCAGGAGTTTTGCCGTAAATTCTCTGTTATCATTTAGAATAACCTCAATTTTATCTGCCCCGTCAATGACGTGGTTGTTGGTTACGATCAGTCCATCTGAAGAAACGATCACCCCGGAACCTGAAGCGGTGGCTATTTCAGGATGCATGGGCACACCTTTGATGTCCATCCTTGAGCTGGTACGGATAAAAACAACCGATTCAACAGATTTGCCAGCCGTTCCGATAAAATCATCCGGAGCTGCTGATCTGAACAGATGGTTCATCTTACCGTTCAGTAAAACTTCATTTTCCCTGACAAACCTGGCCTTTTCCATTTCCCGGATGGCAAGTCTTTGCGGACTGATCAAAAAATGGTAGGTCAGGATGCTGATCAGGGCAACTACCAGGCTCACCGCACCTGTTACCAATATCTGTTTAATCCAATGATTCATATTCGCTGATCTTTATAAGTTATCATACATGCAAAATCCAAAAATGACCTGAGATATTTACTCAATCTACTGATTAAACAATCAGCGGAAGTCCCTGAAACATATATTTATAAAACGGTCGTACGACAGAGCAATTATCATCCAATGGATCATTTTGACAAATAACAGCAAGAGAATCAAAACTGTTTTGCAAACAGGCAACTTTTACAAACCTTTGATAAGTCCCCTGGCGGAAGCTCCGATAAATGAACTGATCTCTCTCTTGTATGACGAATCAGGGATCTTCGCTTCCATTTCAGCCATCCCTTTACTTAAATTGGTATTTTTTACGAATATATACCTGTATATATCTGTGATCGCATCGATATCCTCCCTTGTAAATCCCTTCCTGCTCAGGCCAATCTTATTTACTCCGCCATAGGCAACAGGATTCCGGACTGCCTTGATATATGGCGGAACATCGCGTCTTACCATAATTCCTCCGGCAATCATGGCATGGGAACCAATTTTGCAAAACTGGTGAACTGCAGACAGCCCGCCAAAATTGACAAAATCACCGACTTCGACATGACCTCCCAGGTTTACGCCATTGGCAAAAATACAATGGTGGCCAACAGTACAGTCATGAGCGACATGCGCATAAGCCATGAGATAGCAATGGTCACCCACAACTGTTTTTATTTTCGCTTTTGTGCCCCGGTGAATGGTGACAAACTCCCTGATCGTGACATGGTTGCCCACTTCGACCCATGTCTCCTCTCCGGCATAACTGAGATCCTGTCCTTCTCCTCCGATCACTGCTCCGGGAAAAATCCGGCAATATTGACCAATTTTACTGCCATCCAGGATGGTTACACCCGGATGAATGACCGTGTTGTCTCCGATCTCCACGTTTTCAGCGATATAACAATAGGGACCGATCTGAACATTTGCTCCGATCTTTGCATTTGGGTGAACATGAGCAATTGTATTCATATTAAGTTTAAAGTTTGCGTATTTATTCAGCTTGAACTGTGCAATTCCTTGAATTATTGTAGCCGGTCTTTATCCTTTCAAGTTCGATTTACGATCTGGGCCATCAATTCACCTTCAGAGACCAGGTTGTCACCCACATAAATGGTTCCCCACATGTGGACAATTCCCCTTCGGATGGGTTCCATCAATTCCATCTTGATCACCATACTGTCTCCAGGCATTACTTTATGTTTGAATTTCACCTTATCTATTTTGAGGAAATAGGTGTCCCATCCATGGGGATAGTCCTGCAGTTTAAGGGCCAGAATTCCGCCGGCCTGCGCCATGGCTTCAATCTGCAAAACACCCGGCATGACCGGATTATCCGGAAAGTGCCCGGTAAAGAAATTCTCATTGAAAGTGACATTTTTTACGCCCACAATGTAGGTTTCGGTCATTTCGATGATCTTGTCAACCAACAAAAACGGATACCTGTGCGGGAGCAATGCCGCGATATCATTAATATCGAATAGCGCTGGTTTGTTAAGGTCATATTTCGGCTTTCCTTTTAATTTTTTCTGGCGTCTGAACACATCGAGCAGCATTTTTGCCAACGCAAGGTTCGATTCGTGACCAGGTTTCTTCGCAATGATCTTTCCTTTGACCCTGATACCAAAAAGTCCAAGATCACCAATAATGTCGAGGATCTTGTGTCTGGCCAATTCGTTTTTGAAACGCAAAGAAGTATTGTTCAGCAATCCCTCTCCAGACACTTCAAGTTTGTCAACGCCCATCTTTTTGGCAAATGCATTCAGTTCTTCTTCGTCAATATTGCGGTCAGCGATCACCAGTGCATTGGTCAGGTCACCGCCTAATGCGAGACCTCTTTGCAATAAAGATTCTATCTCGCTGTAAAATCCAAAAGTCCTGGCCGGAGCGATTTCATTCACATAATCCTTCATGTTGCCTAGTTCTGCAAATTGTTGCTGAACACCAGGTTTATTGAAATCGATCAATGCCTGAACGGTAAAATCATCTGAAGGCATCAGTATGTATTCAGCACCGGTATCTTCATATTTGAACACAAATGTTTCCTCTATCTCCAACAACTCTTTTTCAGCTTCCCGGGTCACAATTCCGGCATCCAGTAAAGCCTGAACGATCTGGATCGAACTTCCATCCAGAATAGGCATTTCCGGGCCGTTCACCTGGATCAGAATATCGTCAATACCCAAGGCATATAAGGCTGACATGGTATGTTCAACAGTCCTGACGGAGGCCTCCTGGAAAGTGAGTGTGGTTCCCCGTTTCGTGGAAGTGACGTATTTCACATCAGCAGAAAATTCCGGGTGTCCTTCCAGATCTGTTCTCTGAAATCTGATCCCAAAATTGACTTCGGCCGGTTGGAAGGTAACCGTACTCTGCATACCGGTGTGCAAACCCTTTCCTGTCAATGAAACTGATCGTTCAATTGTTTTTCTGTTTTCCATTTTGTTCAACTTTTAAGCTTTCCAATTCTTTTTCCAATGCATGGATCTTCTTTTCCAGTTCAGGTAAAATTTTGAAGACTGAATAAGATCTGATAAAATCCATGAAACCGATGGCGGGTGTTCCAAAATATTTTCCTCCGGGCTCTCTGATGGAAGCAGCAACTCCGCATTGGCCCTGGAACTGGCTGCCATCTGCAATTTCTATATGAGGAACGAAGGCAGCCTGCCCGCCAACCATACAATTCCTGCCTAGATTGACACTTCCGGATATCCCTGATTGGGCAGCGATGACTGTGTTGGCCCCGATGCGCACATTATGGCCTACCTGGATCAGATTGTCCAGTTTTACCCCGTCTTCTATAATAGTTGCACCAAACGTTGCCCTGTCTACCACCGTATTGGCTCCAATCTCCACATGATCACCAATCCTGACAATACCGGCCTGAGGAATTTTCGCAAAACTGCCGTCATGCTGCCGGGCAAAGCCAAATCCATCACTTCCTATCACAGCATTGGCGTGAATAATGACATGATCACCTATCTCGCATCCATGGTAGATCTTTACACCCGGATATATCTTTGTGTTTTGACCAATTTTTACATGCTCCCCGATGAATACCTGGCTGCCAACCATAGTGTGATCACCGATCAGGACACCTCGGGCGATGTGAGAAAAGTGCCCGACAGCTACGTTCCGGCCAAGTGTTACCTCTGTGGCCAGATAAGCGTGAGGCGATATGCCTTTTTCAAAATCAGTCCCTGTATCAAAAAGGGTCAATATTGCAGAAACAGCCTCCTGAACATCTTCCACGCGGATCAGACAACAAGACTCCGGTGCTTCCAATGAAAATTTTTTACTGACTATGACTGCAGCAGCCCGTGTTTTGGGTACAAATTTTTCGTACTTTTCCTGCAACACAAAACACAAGTCACCTGAGTGCGCATCTTTGATATGGTTCACCCTGTATATGTCCACATCTTCATGACCGTGGAATTCCAGATTGAGGCAACGGAAAATATGACTGATCTTAAGCATCGGACAAATTTATAAAATAAAATTGCAGAGCAAAATGATTGACATGGATATTTAGAAGATCAGTTTTCAAAAAAAGTCTTTTTAAGATCCTACAGCCAAAATTGTAAATTGGACACCAAATATAAAGATCAACAGTATACGTCTGCAAAAGGCAATCGGGAACGTAGCATGCAAAATCCTTTTATGATCTTCCTGATAATGTAACATTCATGTTAAAATGGAGCGATCAACAGGAATAAATTTTTAAACCTAAAGACAGCTCAGAATCTAAAAATTAGTAAAAATTAAAACATTATTGACTTTATGTCTCAAATGCCCAAAAACTGTGAAGCCAAATAATAGTAGTTATTTGTAATTTTTTAGCTCATTAGCCTTTTAGTCTTTAGTCTGATAGCAAATGATTTATAACAAGGGTTTAAACCTCTGATTCCAGCATAAATCAGTTGCCTTTTAGTCAATGTACTCGCTCAATCCCGGAAGACTAACAGGCTGACAGCCAAATTAGCTGACCACCTGAATAACTACATTTATTTTTGAATAATCAAAAAAAGTTTTAATAAATAAACACCATTTTATATTTATTTTGTATCTTACACCATAATTAATATCATCTTAAATCTGTAGAGCTATGATGAATGAAAAAATTTCTACGATTATGACTACCGAGGTTATCACCGTTGGACCGGAAGATAATCTTGAGACTGCAAAACAATTACTTATAGATGAAGAGGTCGAACATCTACCGGTTGTGGAGGACAAAAAACTGGTCGGAATTATTTCCTATTATGACCTGTGGGAATTGAACAAAGAATTCAAGGACTATTCGAAGATCAAGGTGAAAGAGATCATGACCCGCAAAGTGGTCCATCTGGAACCAAGCGACAAAATTGGCACAGCCACCGAAGTACTTTTACACAATTTATTCCAGGCGATCCCGATCACTGACTCAGACAAAAACCTGGTAGGAATAGTGACCAACCTGGATATATTATGGTATGCTTATAAGAAAGAATACCCGAAACACTATCAGAATTTCAAGTATTTCAAGTAAAATTGAAACTTGTTACCATATTTCTCAAAAAACATCTTCTCCTGAAGATGTTTTTTTAATTTAGATTATCCGGTAAAATATTGGCGCTTAACAGATATATTCCGGTCTTAACCGATGCAACTGCATACCAGGCTTTTCAGTTGATCAGGATAGCTACAGTCTTGCTCATTGGCATTATGCTGGTAAAAGCCGGCCTGAACAAAGAAGAAGTTTCGGGATTTGAACTCTTTGTTTTCTGGGGAAACCTGGTTTCATTTTTCTGGGTCATGGGTATCAAAAATGCGGTGATTTCATATTATCCTAAATTGGAACCTGCCGAAAAGGCAAGTTTTTTCTTCAATGTTTTTCTCCTTTTGCAAATGATCGGTCTGGTCATCAGCATCGTGCTGCTGAATGTTTACTTTTTCCACGCCTTGCCCGATCATGAATTATCCGAACTTACAGTTCTTTTCCCTTTATATGTACTCTTCTATGCGCCCACCGTGCTGATCGAAGTGATCTTCATCCTCAGGAAAAGGGCAAAAAGCATGCTGAAGTATGGAATTTATATCCATCTGCTCCAGTTTCTGGCCATTGGCACGGTGTTGATATTTTCACTTGATCTCCTTTATCTTTTTCTGGCACTGACCATCTGGATGCTGGTCAAATGGATATACACCATCATCCTGGTCATAGTCAACAGCAAATGGCAGTTTTCAGGAATGATGATCAAAACATTCAGCCTGTTCAGCCTTCCATTGATCCTGCACATTTTGCTGGGCAACGGGATGGAATACATTAATGGTGTATTGGTCAGCCGGTTTTTCAATACGGACCAGTTCGCTGTTTTCAGGTTCGGTGCACGGGAATTACCGGTTTTTCTGGTCATGATCGGCGCGCTCAGCAGTGTCCTGATCCCGGTTGCTGTCAAAAACCTGCCTGAAGCCACAGAAAGGATCAGGAAAGAAAGCAACCGGCTGATGCATTTATTTTTTCCGATGATCCTGATCCTTTTATTCATTTCACCTGCTCTGTACCAGTTTTTTTACAGTGGATCATACATAACTTCAGCCTTTATTTTCAACATTTACATGATGATCTTCGTCTCCAGGATCATTATGGTGGAGGTGGTTGTCTATGCAAAGCACCAAAATCATGTGCTGATGTGGGTTTCCGCAATGGAACTCCTGATCAATCTCTCCTTGTCTTTATGGTTACTGCAGTGGTATGGTCTTGCCGGAATAGCCTGGGCAACGGTGATCGCTTTTGCTGCAAGTAAAACATTTTTTATCCTGTTTGTCCATAAAAAATTCAGGATCCCCATCACCGAATACCTTAATGTTAAAAACTACCTGATTTACACAGTTGCCCTGTTCATTGCTCACTTCGTTTCCTGGTATCTGTGGACAAAATAGGAGTGATGCGAAATATGGAATCCTACCAAACGACTTCACTTTGACTCATTCATAATGATCAGCGAACAATGAACTGGATCGCGATCGTACCGCATTCCTTTTCAAATGCTCCCGGTGAAAAAATATATTTTTTGGCGGCAAACTCAGCGGCTTCAACCAGGTCCACATCTGTTGTTGTGGATCCACGCTGTGTGTATATTGCAGAAACCACTTTCCCTTTGGAATCCACACACACCTGCACGACAACCTTTCCTGATTTTTGAGAATGTTCGATGATCTCTGGTTTATACATGACGCCACGTCCTTCAAGGCCGCCGCCTACTTTTCCTTCACCTTTTGAAATTCCCCTGAGCGCTTCCGCTCCGGGCGATCCCAGTGGATCACCCTGGTTCATATCGCTTTTTGAGCCGTTACTGCTTCTGAACAAGTTGCTGAAATCTTCCACCCGGGGTTGGTCCTGGGTTTTGGTGGTACGCTGCTGTTGTCTTGAAGGTTTCCCGTCATTTTCCTTCACTCTGACCTCGCTTTCATCCTGGGTAAGGCTTGACGTGACCGTTTCCTCCTGTTCCTGCTGTTGCTGCTGCATCTGAGCTTCCGTCTGCTCCTGACCTTCATAAGTTACCGGAAGACCAAAATTGACCAGGATTCCCTGAAAACCTGGCGGAATGCCGGGTCTGGAAAAATCCATATAAAAAATCATAAAAAGGATCAGGATGACGTGTATAATTAAACTGATTATCAAAGCTTTTGAACGATGATCAGTAGATTTCACGAATTTTGATATTGACACCATTTTCACCTTCTTTTACTACCCGGTAAATGGGTACCAAAGCGCGCTGGTCTATTTTGGATCAGTCATGATTGCGTCTATCTCCAGTCTGTAGGCTACGTCCATCAGAGCGACCACATATTCAGTCGGAACCTGTGCATCAGGTGAAATGGTAATACTGACAGGTCCTCCTCTGCGATTGTTCTTTACCTTTTGCAGCTCCAATTCAATGATGTCGATGGAAATCCGCTTACCGCCGACAAAGTAATTACCCCGTCTGTCGACATCCACATTGAATGGTTTGGTTTGTGCTTCTATATTCTGCTGAAATTTGCCTGGCAATTTTAAATTCAGTGCATTGGGAACAACCACTGAAGATGTGAGCATAAAAAAGATCAATAACAGGAAGATGATGTCCGTAAGTGAAGACATATTAAATTCTGCAGCAACCTTTGATTTCTTCCGTAATCCCATGTCAACTCATTAAATAAAACTAATTTTTTGGCTGTGTGGCAATGATCGCCCTCATCCGGTTACTGTTGGCCATACCCATCACTTCGTAAACATCCTTCCAGGGAACGCCAACTTCCGTGACTATTGCAAGCGTAGCATCTTTTCTATCCTTTTCCTCCATTTCATCGTAAGCCTTTCGGATATAACCATTCAGTTCAGATTTCTCCGAGGCTTTACCATTGAACTGAAAACTCCCGTCCGCCCTCAGCGTTACAGCCACCGTAGTGGGAGCAACTGTTCTGCTGTCCGATTCGGGAAGATCAAAATTGATCTGAATGGTCGATGATGTCAGCATAAAGAATATCAGCAACAAAAATATAATGTCCGTCAGGGAGGACATGCTGAATTCAGCGCTGGTCTTATTTCTTTTCTTTAATCCCAAAGCTAAAAATTTATGCGGTTGGTTCCTGCAGCAGATCCATAAATTCCACGGTCACCTGCTCCATTTTAAATACTACTTTATCCACTAATGATACCAAAATATTATAGCCGATGAAAGCAAAAATACCGATAACCAATCCAAATGCAGTAGTGATCAATGCCTGATAAATACCTCCAGCCAATACATCAGGTGTCACATTTTGCTCTGTGGCCATGGTGTAAAAAGCGAGGATCATACCGGTCACCGTTCCTAAAAATCCGATCATTGGCGCTGCACCGGCGATACTTGCCAGGGTGGAGAGGTTTTTCTCCAGCTTGAATATCTCAAGATTACCTACATTCTCAATTGCTGCATCAATATCCCGTAATGGCTTACCGATGCGCATCAACCCTTTTTCCACCATCCTGGACATGGGAGAATCGTTTGACCTGCATAATGCTTTAGCACCTTCTATATTACCATTGGAAACAGATGCCCTGATGTTGTTCATAAAACTCTGGTCAATGGTGCCAGCTTTTTTGATGGTCATGTACCTTTCAATAAAAATATACAGAGCCAAAACAGACATGACTAAAAGCAGTGCGACGATCGCAACCCCCATAGGTCCGCCCATCAGGATCAGATCCATCAGATTTTGTTTTGTAGCCTGAACTTCTTCCCCTGCCTCCGGAACCAATAAAAATCCTAATTGAAACATATGCATTATTTATTTTAATACGCCATTAACGTTATTGATGAAAAGAAAATTATTTCAGCCGCCAAATTTAGTCAAATGTATGATAATATTAAATTAATTTATCATTTGATTTATTTTTTTTAATTCTCCTTTTGAACGAAGACATTTGGAATACACATTTTGAAATCATGAAGACTTCTTTACCTCATCTGATGTTTAGCTGGCCGTGCTTCAGCACCTGTAACGATCCTCCGGTTACTTCCGATAAACATGACTATAATTCTAAGATCATGAAAACTGAAGAAAATGATTCTGAAAACAGGATCATCATCCATAATCCCAAAAACACCATGATCAACCTTTATCCATAAATAATTCAGGAATATTCGCGGCAAATAGCTTTACTGCGATCGCCAAAAGGACAACACCGAAAATCTTCCTGACCACCTCAATCCCTGACTTACCGATCCATTTTTCTATATGAACTGAAGTCTTCAGCACAAAATAAACAAACAACAGGTTGAGTGCAATGGCCATGATGATATTGATCCCTTCAAACTCTGCACGCAAAGAGAGAATCGTTGAAAGGCTGCCTGCACCTGCGATCAAAGGAAAAGCCAGTGGCACAACTGATGCCGTGACCGGAGTATCATTCCCCCTGAAAATATGAACGCCCAGGATCATTTCCAAAGCAAGAAAGAAAATGATAAATGAACCTGCCACCGCAAATGAATTGACATCGATGCCGATCAGATGCAATATCTGTTCTCCCAAAAAGAGAAAACTGATCATGATCACACCCGAAATGATCGTTGCCTTACCCGATTGGATATGCCCGACTTTTTTCCTTAAATCAATGATGATCGGAATACTTCCGGGAATATCGATCACAGCGAACAGGATCATCGTGATCGTAATGATGTCCTTAAAATCCAATACATTTATTTCCACTATTTTTACATATTTTAATTAAACAAATATGTTTACAATTTCAGTGTCAGGATTGAGAAATGCCAGAGAATGATCACATCCTTGCTTACAATCCCAACACCTTGACACCTTGTTCAAACTTAATGTCTACCGGAATATTGAAAGCTTTAAGACGCTCCAGGTCCTGTTTCAATTCATCGCTGGTCTGTGCTTTCTCCATGATCAGTTTTGATGCTCCCGCATAATCTCCGTTGCCCTGGAGGGTCAGTATCAGCTTAGTCAGATCCACAACGGCTTTTTCAAATTTCTCAAAATGAATGGTGTATTTACCGGTTTCAGGATCACGGGTAAATGCACCCGCTTCATTGAAATAATTGAACCGTATCATATTGGCTACGCCATGGGCGGAAGAACTGCCAAATCGGATGGACCGGAATATTCCGGCCATGAAAGTAGTATAATAACCATGGAGATCTCCTTCAATCTCACCTTTATTGTGCAATTGTTTGACCAGGTACAGACCCAGGATATCCGCTTTGCTTTCTTCGATGGCAGATGCATGCTCACTCAATGAAGTCCGAACGAGCCCCTTGCCATTGACCGTTTTGTTCATCCCCAGGCCGTGAGCGATCTCATGAAACATGGTATTGCCAAAAAATGCATCAAAATTGATCAGGTGTTTTTGTTCATCATCGATCAAAACATCTGCGATGGGAACCATGATCTGATCGAATTTTGCCCTCATGGCATTTTTCAACTGCAGCCTCCTGCTGCCTTTTTTAGCCTGGACTTCCTCGTCGTTGGGCAAATTGATCGCAATCGTTTTGGATCCGGCATTACAATCTCCGGTGTAATAGACCGCATCATAGGCATTCAGATCGCCTCCCAAACCGGGTTTCTCCCGCTTAAATTTTGCCTCAACAGGCAGGCTTTGCTGCATCTCAGGCAAAAATTTCCTGTATCGCTCCAGTTTTTTACTCCATTCCACATCCTTGACCAGAACATAGGCCTCGTAGGCAGCCTTAAAATTATACAACTGGTCATCGTAATGCTCTATAGGTCCGATCACCAGATCGATTACATTGCTTTTCATATCCATCCAGGCAAGGTCGCTCAGCCGGTAATTATCCGTAATCAATGCTTCGGCCCGGAGCACTAGATATGTTTTTAACCCTGGATCATCTGCCAGCTCTGCAGCTTTAAGCAACAATCCTGAGGCTTTTTTCAATTCCTGCTCAAACATCTTGTGGTAAGGAACAGAAATGAGTTTGCCCTCATTATCCCTTCTGATGAAAGTGTACAGGCTGGTTTTGTCCTTTATATCTGCTTTTTCAAATTCTTCTTTGGTCATATCTGCGGGGTAATAATTCGCACCCAAAGGTTTCTCCCCTACTCCGGGAATGAACGGACTGTTGCCATTCAATCTGTCCCAGGGTCCGTATTGCAGCAGAACGGCCGGTTTGAACCTTTCATCTTCAAGCGAAGCAAGCAATGAGTCCTTGTCACCATAAGTCTGATACCAGAAAAGCTCATCCATGATATCTGCTGCCTCGATCATCAACCTTATCATCTGTTTTTCCTTTTCTGAAAGTCTGCTGATATCCGTTGTGAGCCTGAATGAGGCATACTGTTCCGCGATCAGTTCTGCCTGTGTTTTTTCAACAGGAACTTCGAGGGTCACCTCCTCTTTCTTTTCCTTACAGGCAAAAAATACCGTTGCGACCATGGCTAAAAATAAGATTGGCTTCATCATAATAAATGTATAATTGTGCTTAAAAATTGATCTAAATACATTAAATAAAATAATAATATATAAATTAACCGGGCAAAGTTACCTGATTTTGAATTTATAATTAAAATGTTTTTGGAAAAAGTAACTGGTCAGCGTCAAATAATCGAAAACACATGCTTTTGCCTACTTTAAACCGAAATGCATTAGCTTTGTGATACTTAAAAAATCCAATGCTCAGATTAAATCATTCCTTATGGATCAAATAAAAAAAAATATTTTCAAGGATCTCCCTGTTGACAAAAGCGAGGAATTTTTTCAAGATATACATCACACAACTGGTTTCAGGCTGGAAAGAATTGTCTCATTTGGTCAGTCAACACCTCAAAATCAGTGGTATGATCAGGAAAAGGACGAATGGGTGATTTTGATCAGCGGCAGCGCATCGCTTCAGTTTGAAGGGCAGGATGAAGAGATCGGACTGATCCCCGGAGATCACTTGCTTATCCCTGCACACCAAAAGCACCGGGTCAGTCGAACTGATCCTGCTCAACCCAGTTTTTGGCTTGCGCTCCATTTTTGAATCAATCTAAATTAATTGTATTTTTCAGTCAATCTGCGAAGAAATTCAGTAGCTCATTTAATTGCCGTATCTTTGCTTAAAATACATTACTATGACACATAAAGAACATGGATTTGATTCCAGGCAGGTGCATGCCGGTTCAATCAAAGAAGAATTCGGAAGTGCAGTCACACCCATTTATCAGACTTCAACTTTTGCTTTCAAAGATGTCCAGCAGGGTGCAAACCGTTTTGCAGGCGTTGAAGAAGGCTATATCTATACCCGGATCGGCAATCCAACCATAGCTGACCTGGAAGAGGCGGTTGCCAACCTGGAAAACGGTTTTGGCGGTATTGCCACATCCAGTGGAATGGGTGCCGTAAATACCGTTTACCTGGGATTGCTGGGACACGGTGATCATATGATCGGTACAGCTGCACTTTACGGTCCTTCCCGTGGAGTAATGGAATCCTTGTACAAAAAACTGGGTATTGAATCCAGCTTCATTCACACACATGATGCGGAAAACGTGCGCAAAGCGATCAGGAGCAACACCAAACTGATCTATATCGAAACCCCTACCAACCCAACCATTGAGATCACTGATCTTAAAGCGGTCTGCGATATTGCAAAGGAACACCATATTCCTGTCTGTGTGGATAATACTTTTTGTTCTCCTTATCTTCAACGCCCTTTGGATCTGGGTGCTGACATCGTCCTGCACAGCATCACCAAGTTCATCAACGGACACGCAGATATCGTGGGTGGGATCGTTGTGGCCAAAACAAAGGAAATGTACACGAAACTCAGGTCAGTTATGGTCAACATGGGTTTCAACATGGATCCTCACCAGGCATATATGGCGCGCAGAGGTTTGAAAACACTCAGCCTCAGAATGGAGAAAGCTCAGCAAAATGCCATTGAGATCGCCCGGTTCCTGGAAAATCATCCGAAAGTGGAACGCGTGCTTTACCCCGGACTGGAATCACATCCACAATTTGACCTGGCTCAGAGACAAATGGATGGACCGGGAGCCATGATGAGTATTTTCCTCAAAGGTGGCCTGGAAGAAGGCAAAAAACTCATGGAACACGTTAAACTACCTCTGTTGGCCGTATCCCTCGGAGGGGTTGAAACTTTGATACAGCATCCGGCTTCCATGACGCATTCCAAATTGAGCAGGGAAGCCAGAGAATCCGCCGGAATTACGGACAGTCTGGTGAGATTATCAGTGGGTATAGAAAATGTGGAAGACCTGTTGAAGGATTTTGAACAGGCACTGGATGAACTGTGATCCTTGGTTTCAGGAATTTTTGGGTTAACAGGAAGGAGGTTAGCTGATTAGTCTGTCAGATTTGACTGTGTACATTGAGCAAAAGACACTGCTTATTGCCTTTGAAAATGAATTTTTGACTCAGGTGCTCCTCATTGCCTATTAGACTAAAGACTAAAAGACTTTCAACCTGAACAATTGCATTTTTGGTTTTAACTCACTTTTTTGTGATTTGACAAACAAAAAAACCGAAGTATTCAGAACATTTTCCCAGATTTGCTGCTTCCTAGTGTTAAGATAAATATTGTACAGGTATATGGAAATTCTCAGCATACCGGATTGGCAGATCATAGATGTTAAAAAACCGGTCATCATCGCAGGACCATGCAGTGCTGAAACCGAAGAACAGGTTGTGGCCACTGCAAAATCCCTTGTTGCCAGAGGTATCCAAATTTTCAGGGCAGGCATTTGGAAACCGAGAACCCGGCCAAATGCCTTTGAAGGCATTGGCAGTATCGGTTTGGAGTGGATGAAGCGTGCCAGGGAAGAAACGGGTATTTTACAGGCGACCGAAGTTGCAACACCCGCACACCTGGAAGAATGCCTTAAAAATGGTATTGATATTTTTTGGATCGGTGCGAGAACCAGCGCCAATCCCTTTGCCGTGCAGGAACTGGCCGAAGCAATGCGCGGAATGGATCTTCCGGTTTTGGTCAAAAATCCGGTCAATCCGGATACGGATCTCTGGCAGGGAGCCATAGAGCGGGTTTACAATTCAGGGATCAAACGACTGGCGGCTGTTCACCGTGGTGTTTCCAGTTATGACCCTGGTCCATACAGGAATTTGCCGTTGTGGGAAATGCCCATTGAGTTGAAAAGGCGCATACCGAATATCAGCATGCTGTGCGATCCCAGTCATATTGCGGGCAACCGGATCATGATCGAAACTGTTTCGCAAAAAGCATTCGACCTCAATTTTGACGGATTGATGATCGAGACCCATATTGATCCGGATAATGCCTGGACAGATTCAAGGCAACAGATCAGCCCTGACGAATTGGATCAGATGCTGCATTCCCTGACACTGCGACTGGTACATCCGGAAGGCATTTCCTATGAACAGCTGGACAAGTGGAGGGACAAAATCGATGAACTGGACCTTCAGCTGCTGGATATTTTACTGAAAAGAATGGAGATCGTCAATGAAATCGGCTGGTATAAAAAGCAAAACAATATGACCATTCTTCAACCTGAAAGATGGAATAATGTATTGATGAAAAATATCCGCCAAAGTGAAAAAAAGCACCTTGGCAGGGACCTGATCACCAAAATTTTCTTTGCCATTCATGAAGAATCCATCAGAAAGCAAACCGATATCATGAATAAAAAAAATCCGGACTGATCCTTGACACTCAAAGACAGACGAATTTTTGATACATACCCTGAATTTTATTTCAACTCCAGGTAGTCAAGTTTTAAAGCACCTGATCTGACATTCACTTTAATATTATTGTTTCCCGGCGGTAAAACAAAATATCCAATGGTATGAGTTGCCATACTGTTTCCTGAAAGTTTTTTGGCTACATTATTCCCGTTGATGGTGATGTCGATCAATACATCTGAACCGGGAATCGCAGCCTGTAAATCTAATCGATATGACCGCTTTTTCTGGTTATTGAATGTATACGTCAACCATTCTTTTTCCTGAAGTATGACTGATTGTTCTGACCAATATGCATTTTCATCCTTGCTGTCCAGTACTATGTTGACAGGTTCATTCATTCGGTAATAAGCGCTTCTGAAACTCGTATCTTTTACAAAATATGAATTCATAAATCCGTTATGACCATAGTTTTCTGCCTGAATTTTTCCGGGAATCCGGGTAAATATGGCATTGGTCACATCTTCAAAAAACTCACACTGATCCAGTTTGATATTTTCAAGAAACTGATCAAGGGTTTCCTGAGCCAGTTTTGGATCCGGCTTGGGACCTCCGCGGGTATATTCTGCGATCACATCCCAGTAAGGGGGCTTTTTGATAGAATAAGGAGTATTTTGCGTATCCATTTTCTTCCATGGCCAGAAGGAATAACCGATGTTATTTGCTTCGAAATACTGAGCTGTGGCCCAATAGATGGTATTGCCCTTTTCACCTGTTTCACCAACCCATACGGGAGTGTTCAGCAAATCTCTTTTTCTGAGAAAATAGCTGATGTCATTGAGTTTGTCCGGCCTTGACCAGCAATAATAATGAAACTGATAGAATACATTGTCCGTCATAGGCTTATCAAACAACGACCAATCGTTTGACCAGTCAAATCCTTCGAGTGTGATCATGTGTCTGTCGTCTACCTTACGTATTTCCGCGATCAGCCTTTGATACAGTGGCACCAGCAGATGCTTGTATTTTTCGGCCGAACCTGTATTTATTGGTAAGGGTTCGTTCAGCAGATCATAGGCTGCAACGGTCGGATTGTCTTTGTACCTTGTTGCGATCTTCAGCCACAGGTCAACCAATCTGTCCTGATTTTCCATTTTTATGAATAATTCCGGTTCATCTGCAGGACTGTCATCGATATTTGCACCTGTTTGTCCTCCAGGTGCTCCGTGCATATCGATGATCACGTAAATATGATATTTTGTACACCATTTCACAAGTGAATCGATCAGTTGAAATCCTTCTTCTAGGAATACCGGGTTATCTCCTTCAGTGAGGAAAAGCCGGGAATTGAGGGCAGGTCTGACGGAATTGAAACCCAACTCAGCAATTTTTTTAATGTCCGCCTCAGTTATGTAATTTTCTCTGAATGATTTCCAGAAAGCTGCTGATTTTTCCTCTCCGATCAGGTCCCTGATCACTTTTTCTATCTTTCTTGGCCGGTCACCTTCAGGTCCGAATTTCCACATATATCCTTCAGGTAAAAGCCAGTTGCCTAAACCAACACCACGGAGAAATACTTTTTCACCTTTTTCGTTGACGATATCCTGGCCGGAAGTCCTTAAAAAAGTCAACTCCTGGTTATCCTTATGCTGACCGGCTAATACATTACTGAAAACCAAGACAATAAACAGGAAAATATATTTCATAATACTCAATTAACACATTTCAAATTAGCCAAAACACTTTATTTCAACCCCAAAATTTATTCACTTTATCCAGTCCTGATATGTCAAGGCATGAATTCCGGTTGATATACTTCCTTCCTGGTCACCATGTCCCAGTCATCAGACCGGAAAGGTACCGCAGGTAAGCCTTCCTCGTTAAATAAATTGCAATCACTGGCATCGCCTATCCAGCCAAAACGAACGGCAACCGGTGAGTTCACCTGATCCGATTCAACAACCACTTTATCCTCATTGATATACGCTCTTGCAAAATAAAATTTCTTGTTAATTCCAGCCACTTCAAATCCTTTAAGATAACCGTATTGATCAGGAGTATTCAATCCTGTCCCTATATCATCAAAACTAATGATCAGTTTATTCCCTTCCTTTGTCATTGATTTGAACATTGGTCCGCGACTGATCAGAGGGGTTCCGTAGACATCATTCAATGCCATGAATGCCAGTCTTTTACCAACATCCTGTTTGTTGACCGGATGGATATCAACCGGATCGCCGATATCTGTGGTGACGCACATCCCTGTATTGGGAACTTTTCGGAGTGTCAAGGTCTGGGCTTCCCTGAGTTCAGCCCAGCTACAACCTTCATTGCTGTCTCCTGCAGTTTTGAAAGTAGCCAATTGAACAAAATAGAACGGAAATTCACCCAAACCCCATTTTTGCCTCCAGTCATTGATCATCAATGGAAAAGCTGTTCTGTACTGGTATGCTCTTGAAGCATTGGATTCTCCCTGATACCACAGTGCGCCTCTGATCCCGAAAGGAATGATCGGATGGATCATTGCATTGTAGCAAAGAGATGGCATGGAGTTTTGATTGGCACTTTTGATGATTTCCACAACCTGGAATTTCCATTTTCCATCAAGCGGGATTGTTTTTTTACCCAGGATCAATTTTACATCAGCCGAATTGCCGTAAATTCCTCCGCCGCCGCCTGTGTCCCTAACTTTGACTGCAATGACATTCTTTCCGGGTTTCAGCAGGTTGTCAGGCAAAGCATAACGCCGGTTCAAATCCCACTGGCTGGTTGAACCCACCTGGATGCCATTGACAAAGGTCACATCGAAGTCGTCTATTTTGGACAATTCAAGGATGGGTTCCGGAACGATTTCACCAGGTTTAAGTTCAAACGTCTTCCTGAGCCAGACCACACCATCCAGTTCACCGATTTTCTGTTCTTCCCACAACTGTGGCTGGAAGATCTCCGGCCAGCCGGTATCATTAAAATCCGTTTGAATGAAAGGTTTATCATCCAAAGAACCAGGCCTGTTTCCCTGTAGGGATTCAATTCTGCTCATGGTTCCGGCAGAGCGCATTTTCATCATGGAATCCATATCCATTAAAGGTATTTTCGAGATCATTTCCCTGAATTCATCACTTCCCTCAAAACCTTCACGGCTGATCCAGGTTTCAATGTTGGAACCACCCCATGAAGAATTGATGATTCCAACCGGCACTTTCAAGCTGTCATATAATATTTTGGCGAAAAAATAACCTGCTGCTGTAAAACTGCCAACAGTGGTACTTTCACAGATTTCCCATTTCGTTTCGTTGATATCCCGGACGGGAACCGAACTGATGTTCCGTTGTACTTTTATATGACGGATCCATGGATTACCGGCATTTTTCATGACTTGACCGGCATTCATGGACTGCGCGACTGTCCATTCCATATTGGACTGACCACTGCACAACCAGACTTCACCCACCAGGACATTATTGATCAGTATTTCATTTTTTCCTTTGACATGAAGGTTATAAGGGCCTCCGGCTTTTTCTTTGGCGAGGACCACTTTCCATTGGCCATTTTTATCCGCCTTTGTTTTCAGCAACTGCTGATTGAACTTAATTTCGATCTTTTCACCTTTGTCCGCCCAGCCCCAAATGGTGAGCGGAATATCCCGCTGTAAGACCATGTTGTCTGAGAATATTCCGGGAAGGGTTACCATTCCATAAAAAGGAATGGAAAATACAATTAAAAGAAATAAAAACAATAATTTTTTAATCATGACCAATTATACTTTAAATACTCATACTTTAAACAGTTAATACTCAAATTGATACCCAAAAAAATCAAATCAGAACCAATTAGTTTTCCTGGTATACCCTCACCCAGTCTACAACCATTTCAACCGGGAATATCGTATTGTCAATTCCTTTACGGCCACCCCAGTTCCCACCAATCGCAATGTTCATTATCAGGTAAAATGGCTGGTTAAAAGGCCACTCTTTATCCGTCAGATACTCGTTTTTCAACTGAAAGTAGGCTTTTCCATCCAAAAGAAAATCAATTTTATCCGGTGTCCATTCAATTGCATATACATGAAATTCATCATACGGATCTCTGATCAAGGTTCCGCCTCCTTTCTGTGTGCCTTTGATATGATTGAAGGATGCTGTATGTATCGTTCCATAAACGCTATCCGGTTCATATCCGACATGCTCCATAATATCAATTTCCCCACAATCAGGCCAGCCAACTGTATTGATATTGCTTCCAAGCATCCATATAGCCGGCCATGCACCTCTTCCTGCGGGCAATTTCGCCCGTACTTCAATCCTGCCATACATAAATTCAGCTTTACCCTTCGTGATCAACCTAGCTGAGGTGTATTCCTTTCCTTCCTTTAGCTCTTTACGTGCAATGATCTTCAAAACTCCATTTTCAACGATGGCATTTGCCAGGTTGTTTTCAGTATAATACTGCTTCTCATTATTTCCCCACGCATAATCATTTCCTTTTGTATCAAATACCCATTTTGACGGATCAGGTAAGCCTGTATATTCAAATTCATCACTCCATACCAGTTGATGACCCTGGTTTGAGATGATTTGACCATCCAACTGTTGCGCAACAGCTACAAAAAAAATTATACTAAATAAAATTGTTCTCAAGATAAAATGTATTTGTGCTTAAATAAGATACTCATTTTTGATGGCCTAAAATTAAGGAGCATTAAATGAAAAACCGTGCTTACATAAGAAATTTTGAAAAAAAAGAGGCTGCTCAAAGCAAATGAACAACCTCCTGATAATTTTGAAAAAAATATGATTAAAACATTTTGGGTGATTTACCCTATAAAAATCAGCATTAACTAATTGAGCACTTTGATTTTTTGGTAATAGTTCTGATCTTTTGATTGAATATTCAGTATATAGATACCTGATTGGAGGGTTTTGATGTCCAATGAATATTCACTGCCACTTCTGATCAAATCCCCGCAGTTCGCCATCCTGCCATCCATTGAAAATATACGGACTTTGGCCGGTTCAGTGAACCGATCCCCGAAATCAATCCTGAGCAAATCTTTTGCCGGGTTAGGGAAAACAACGAATCCTGTATCGCCGTTGATCCCATCCGCAGACAAAAGTTTTTCGATGCATACTTCGATCTCTTTACTGCAATTAGTCCCTGATTCCGTAACGACCAATTGATAACATCCTGCTGCCAAACCATAAATATCCTGATCTGCTGAAGTGAAACCATTCGGTCCGGTCCATTGATAGGTCAGTTGTTCTCCACCTGTTGAACTGATCTCAATAAATCCGTTGTTTTCTCCGGATTCATTTCCCTGTGCGTCAACTGAGATTTGGATTTCTTCTGGCTGCACCAGTTCAAAACTGATTTCAGCACGACAGTTTTTCTGATCAGTTACAGTCAAAGAATAAATTCCTGCACACAAATTGGTTTTAACACTGTCCGCAGCTTCGTCAAACCAGACATAATTTAAAGGAGAAGCAGCATTCTCTACCGAGGAAATGGAAATTTGCCCGTCGCATGCAGAAAAACAACTGATCTCATTCACTTCCGCTATAATGGATAATTCGGGACAAATGAAAGCTTGTACCTCAGCTGAATCGACCACTGAACATCCGTTCACATCTGTAACTGTCACATGATACGACCCGGGTGCCAACCCGGAAACTGAGGGTTGGGTAGCGCCATTACTCCAATAAAATGAGTAAGGAGCCTGTCCACCGGAAAGATTGACCGTTAAAGCTCCGTCATTGAACTGGAATCCGGTTTCATGTGCAGGGATGATATTCGATTCCGGAACTGAATTGACCACAACCTTTACATCCATACCAACCGGACACCTCCCTTCATTGCTCACTGTTACGGTATAGGTTATTGAGGAATCAGGCGCTGAAATAGGATTGGATACATGACTGTCTGAAAGTCCGGTCTCAGGACTCCATTGGAAGGTAGTTCCACCCTCTGCATTCAACTGGATCGTTGATCCTTTACATATCATCTGATCAGGAGTGGCAGAGGCAACAACATTTTCAGTGCTGAAGCTAACCGTGGCACAATTGCCCGCATTCCCTTTCAGGTTGTAGGGTATGATCGTCGCAAACAATTGGGTTCCACATGGAAGAAGATCTTCCGGCTGATAGATTGTATTATTACCCACGTCCAGGTGATCCAAAATATCTGTTCCTCCCGGAGTTGTTCCGATATTTAATCTGTATCCGCGGGCGAAACCGGATGCTTCCCAGGTAAATACGGCATCCACGCGGACATTTTCTGCCTCATCCAAAGGATAACTGACAGTAGTACATACAGGCAGCACGTAATCACATGTTCCCATGCTGTCACCATTAATTGTCCATCCTTTTTGAGCGATAAGCTGATCCCTTTGCGGAGAAGCCAGCCAGTAATGGACTCCTTCGGCACCAAAAACACGGTTGTCCGGTGTGGAACTTTTATTCAGCCAGCCGATCAGGGTATTATCATAATTCTGGCAACTCATTCCGCTGTTGTCCAGCATGTTCTCCATATCTACCAGTGGATGAAGTGACCAATTGGCCAGATTCATATCAAAAGAAATTGCTCCTTTGAACATTCCCGACATATCAGTGACTTTGCTCACATTCCAGGCAGCAACGGTCTGATTGAATGCGGGAGCATTTGCAAACATTTCAGACATATTGACCACGTTTGAAACATTCCATGAAGATAATGACTGGTTGAAAGATGTAGCACCTGAAAACATTTTTTGCATATTGATCACATCTCCGACATCCCAGGAACCGATATACTGGTCAAATGCTGTTGCTCCTGCAAATAATTCAGACATGTCGGTGATATTACCCACGTTCCATTCACTCAAATCTGAATTCATGGAAGCACAACCTGCAAACATTCCTGACATATTGGTCACCGAGCTGAGATCCGGAACATCCAAAGCGTTGATCTCCATATTAATACAACCACTGAAAGCCTTTTCCATGGATGTCCATTCTATGGCGCCCCACCGTTCAATAGCTATAAGTTTTTCCTTATCACCCTGGTTATTGAAGAAAATACGTGGGAAATCTCCTCTTATCCTGATGGTATAGATACCGGGCACACCATAATTGTGCGTGACACTGCCGGTTATGCCAATCTGATCGAAATTACCGTCGTTATTCCAGTCCACATCGTAATTGTACCCTACACCTTCAGCAGGTATGGTTATACATGACTGACATGAGGTTCCGTTATTCCATGTGTTCCATTTTAAAACAAGAGGTATGAAATAATCACATTCCTGATAACTGTCACCAAAAATATCCCAGCCCAAACCTCCTGAACATAAAGGCCTCATTAAGTTGGCCCTTGCAACATTGGATAAAAAGAAATGCACACCGGCTGCTCCAAGAGTAAGCGTCAAAGGGGTCTGGGGATTATTATACCAGCCGATAAGTGTATTGTCATAATTTTCACAACTCATACCGCAATAGTCAAGGAAATTAAGTAAAATTACATTGCTCTTCAATGACCAGCTTCCAAGGCTATAATTAAAAGCACTCGCACCAGAGAACATCCCGGTCATGTCGCTCACCTGGCTTACATCCCAATCTGTGACATCTTCATTGAAAAGGGCACAATTTTCAAACATCCATGCGGTGCTGGATACTGAATTCAGATTTGGGGAATCTGTGGCATTGGATTCCATATTGGAACATCCGGCAAAAGCTTTCTCCATGCTGCTCCACAAACCTGATCCCCATTGGTCAATGGATACCAGTTTCAGGGCATCGCCTTCATTATTGAAATAGATCCTTGGAAAACTGCCTGATATCCGGATGGTATAAGTACCCGGCACACCAAAGTCATGGGTCATGTCACCTGTAATTCCTGTCTGATCAAAAACACCATCGTTGTCCCAATCCACCTTATAATTGTACCCGGCACCTTGTGTGGGTATGGTGATACATGAACTGCATGAGCTGCCCGGCATATCAGTCTGCCAGGTGGTTATGAATGCTGATTGGGCAGAAGATGCACTGAAATAAAGCATCCAGACTATAATTGAAATCGCCACCCTGGACCTAAGCACCAACAGCATGGCTTCAAAAATTACCATTTTAAATCTTAATAACATAATTACTTAATTAACAAGCAAATATTTTGATTGCATGAATAGAATTAATATTTAAAAGTTAAAGATATGTTTTTTTTCAAATTTACTTTATTTTTTTCTGGTCTAAATAAGAATTAACATTTCCTTATTAATTGATCTTTACTTTAAATATGATGTCTGAACCAGTCGAAAAAAATGTTGTCAAAAGCATCCTTATCGACATGAAACTACTTAAGATTTGCTCAAATAATAGTTGGCCAGTTCTGATTTTACCAGGAATTTTAGCTAACAACCAATTGATTTCAGACATCTTTCATGGACAACTGTACCCGGCCACGTTCGAGATCAACAGATATGACTTTTGCGGTAATTTCCTGATTCAGGGTCACAACTGTATTCGGATCTTTTACAAAGCGGTTTGCCATCTCAGAGATGTGCACCAGTCCCTTTTCCTTGATCCCTATATTGACAAATGCGCCAAAGTTGGTGATATTGCTGACTATCCCTTTTAAAATCATACCTTCCCTCAGATCGTCAATAGTTTGTATGCGATCATCAAAATGGATCTCCTTTTGTTCACCTCTCGGGTCCAGTCCGGGCTTTTGGAGTTCCCTGACGATATCCTGTAAGGTTGGCAAACCCACTGAATCACTGACATATTTTTCAAGGCGGAGCTTCTTCAGCTTTGCCGGATCGGTGCGGATCTCTTCGATTGTCAATTGATGGTCTGCAAGCATTCGCTCAGCTATGGGATAACTTTCAGGATGGATGCCGGTGTCATCCAGAAAGTTATTTCCTCCCTTGATCCTCAGAAAGCCGGCGGCCTGTTCAAATGCCTTTTCACCCAGTCTGGGCACCTTGATCAACTGTTGTTTATCTGAAAAGCGCCCTTTTTCTGACCTGAATTTAACAATGTTTTTTGCGAGTCCGGGACCTAATCCTGAAACATAACTCAGTAGATGTTCCGAAGCTGTATTCAGGTTGATCCCAACAGCATTGACAGCACTCAACACGGTTTTATCCAGTTTTTCCTTCAGCAATGTCTTATTGACATCGTATTGGTATTGTCCGACCCCTATGGACTTTGGATCGATCTTCACCAGTTCTGCCAAAGGGTCCATCAACCTTCTGCCAATGGAAACAGCACCTCTGACGGTCACATCTTTATCCGGAAATTCCTCTTTGGCGGTTTTGCTGGCAGAATAGATAGACGCGCCGTCTTCATTGACCAGGTAAACCGGTATATTCTTCAACGCAGGCAAAGATCTGAGCCACTGAAAGGTCTCTTTCCCGGCGGTTCCGTTACCAACAGCAACCACTTCAACACCATATCTCTGAATGAGTTCGCCAATGACAAATCCGGCTTCATCCAACTGATGCGCAGGCGGGTGCGGATAGATCACATCCTCGTCGACCAGATCTCCGTTGTCCGCCAGGCAAACTACCTTGCAACCGGTCCTGAAACCCGGATCGATGGCCAGCGTTTTCCGCTGACCGACAGGGGCTGCAAGGAGTAATTGTCTGAGGTTTTTCTCGAAAACATCAATTGCCGAAATATCAGCTTTTTCCTTGAAAATATTTCTGGCCTCATTTTCGATGGATGGACTGATCAGGCGTTTGTAGCTGTCTTCAATTGCACGATTGAGCAGCGATTCCGCCGGACTGTTCTTTCTGATGATCATACTTTTTATCCTTTGTACAATAGATGTGTCATCAACAACGATCCTGATCCTGAGCAATTTTTCATTTTCCGCCCTGAGCACTGCAAGCAATCTGTGAGAAGGCATTTTTTTCAAATGCTCCTTAAAATCAAAATAATCCTTGTACTTGAGTGCTTTTTCAGCCATATCCTTTACTACATCAGAATGGAGAACTGCTTCATTTTCATACACCTTACGCACATAGTTCCTCACATCAGCGTGTTCACTCACCCATTCTGCAATAATATCCAGTGCCCCGCTGATCGCTTCATCCACTCCGGGCACTTTTTCATTGACGAACTTCTCCGCAAAATGATCGATATCCGAATTGAGCTGATCAAAAATATATTGGGCAAGAGGTTCCAGGCCTTTATCCCGCGCAACGGCAGCCCTGGTTTTATTGCTCCTCCTGAAAGGCAAATACAGGTCCTCTACCAAAACCGGATCAAAACTATCTTCAATTTGCTTCTTCAGTTCCGGAGTCAGTTTGCCCTGATCTTCAATGCTTTTCAGTATAAATTCCTTTCTTTTGACCAGTTCCTTCAATCTGATATATTGCTCCTCAAGCTCAAACAACACAGTTTCATCCATATTGCCGGACATTTCCTTCCTGTACCGGGCAATAAAGGGAATGCTGGAACCTTCTTCTATCAGTTTCAATACATTGGATACATGTCTTAATCCCAGTCCGAGTTGTTTTGAAAGGATAGTGGCAAATTTTTCTGTCATTGGTTAAATTTAAAAGGGTGCAAAAATAAAATTTAATCTGGTATTTACTGATTTTAGCACCTTTATAGCTTTTTCAGAAATATCCAACCCATGCTGCAAACTCACGGCTCAACCGGTCAGCCACAAATAAAAATGTTCCGAAATCCGGTTGGAAATCGGAACATGATACATTAAAAAGTGTATATTTTTGAGTGCGGAGAAAGAGCAATTAAAACTGTACAAACAGTTTTTTACTGATCCGTTGATCCCTGTCTTTTAATTCCAAAATATAAATTCCACTCAAGATCTCCCCAAGATCATACCTTGATCTTAAATTACCTGCTGCTGAAAAGATCCTCCTTCCGCTCATATCAAAAAGTGAGATTTGTGCCTGATCAGAAAAGGCACCTATACCACTCAACTGTAATAGGTTCCCACTCACCCAGGCATTGACATTCATCAATGCAGTTTGATCGATCTGACTGGTACTACAGTAATCCATGGTGGCCAGATCACTGTTCACCCATTTGTCTGTTTCATATAATTGGTACAACTGCCTGGTCGGAAAACCCAATGGCAGTTCTTTTGCATATTCATTGGACGTTTTTGTATCCAGCATGAATGCATCGGTTTCATAATCATATGTTTCCGTGATGGTTGAGGCCAACCGGCCCTGGCTGTCATAACTAAAATTACTCCTGGTTTTGTTGGTCTCTGTACCG
Source organism: uncultured Saprospiraceae bacterium (assembly GCA_964594045.1). Classification (GTDB taxonomy): domain Bacteria; phylum Bacteroidota; class Bacteroidia; order Chitinophagales; family Saprospiraceae; genus UBA2365. The sequence goes on from CAZQKR010000015.1 coordinate 82,872, forward strand.
TCATTGGTATAGAAAAAATCGGTTTCAGTTTCCATCATACCGGCAGCATTGAATGCGCGTGTGGTTTTTTGAGCAAGGTAAAAAACCTGATTTTCATCAAGACTGTACAATTTTTCTTCACCCAGTTGACCCAATCCGTTATATCTGTATACTGTCGAATCTGCGACAGCCATTTCACCGGAGAAAAAATCGAGATTGGCTGTGATCTTATTGACCAGTTGACCATCATCATACCGGTATTCAGTTGTGCCTGCGAGCAAAAATCCCAGCGGAATGCCAAACAACAAAGAAAAATCAATGTATTGCTCGGTGAGCACCAATTTACCATCTTCAAAAGTATTATACATTTTCAACAAAGGTACCAGGCCCATTCCTTCAAGTTCGGCAAATATGATCATTGAATCGCCGTTCTCACCAACAATATCTTCTTCAGCTAAAAAATTATTGAATCCGCCATAGCTGACCACTTTAAATTTTTGGGTACCATCCTCAGAAGTCACCTCACCCTCTGTCGTATAAACATCCTGTCCGTCTTCAACCTCATAACTGATCTCAGTAGTTCCGACTTTTTTGAAGTTGTTTATTCCTCCGTCCCATTCATAAATGACCTGGCAAAGATTGAACGGATCCTGTTCATTCATTGAAACTTGTACAAAATTGATCATCCGGGATTTTTGAATGTCTGCCAGTTTTTGCCAAACATCGACATCCTGCTGTGCGAAAGCGATCATGCTATAAAGCATCATGATCAAACTGAAAAATAATTGTTTTTTCATATATGTGTTTTTTATTTTTTCTCCTTTAAGGGATCAATGATGATAACAATTAATTATTGCCACCTTAGAAACCACCTCCATTTACATCAATATTTCCGGTTGAGCAATTCTTCCGCCAAAGTCCTTATCATCTGCAATCTTTCCTTAGATACGCTCAAGATTTCAAGTTGTGTATAAGAAGCTTTCGTGTATTGTTCAACAGCTTTTTCTGCATGAACTTTAACGTCGAACTGATTAAAAATGTTTTCCACTTCAGCCACTTTGGCCATGTCATCGGAAGACCTTTTTTTATACAGATCAACCAGTTTCACTCTGTTTTCAGGATCTGCATGTTTCAGGGCAGTCAGGTAAAGGTAGGTTTTTTTGTTCTGTTGAATGTCCCCGCCCCTCTTCTTACCGAAACGATCGTCGCTGTACAGGTCCAGAATGTCATCCTGGATCTGGAATGCCAGTCCAAGGTTGATACCAAAATCATACATGGCTTGAGCGTCCCGGTCATCGGCACCGCCCAGAATAGCGCCGGTTTGCAGGCATCCGGCCAGTAAAACAGCAGTTTTGTACCTGATCATCAGAAGATACTCATCCAGCTCCACATTTTCCATATGCTCAAAATCCATATCCATTTGTTGGCCGACGCACACTTCAATGGCTGTTTTGGTGAAAAGGCTGTTTAATTTTCTTTGTATCGCATCATCCGGAGAACTCATATTCAGGTAGTGAAAGGCATACATCATCATGGCATCACCCGAAAGTATCCCGGTATTGACAGAATACCTGGCATGCATGGTCGGTTTTCCCCTTCTCAGATCCGCTTGATCCATGATATCGTCATGCGCCAGGGTGAAGTTGTGAAAAAGTTCAAGGCTGAATGCCACCGGCAGGGCTTTTTCCACATCGTTTTTAAAAACATTGTACGCCATCAGGGCAACCACCGGCCTCAGGCGTTTTCCGCCCAGTTCCAGGATGTAATTCATCGGTTCATACAAACCTTTTGGTTCATCCCTGAACTTTTGGGAATCCACGTATGCATCGAATAGCCTTTTTAGTTCGGATACAGTATACATTTCCTCTGTTTATGCTGAATAATGTTGCAAGATATGATAAAGACAGAATTCCTGACAGCATTCCTTACTCAAAATTGTGCATGATATCAATAATAATTGTAATGCATCAGAAAAATATCCTTTTCAGTGTTAATTGAATTTCATTAAGGGCCGGAGTTAAATCCCCATAAATTAGATGTTTGACAACAAGATGATACATTTTTGAAATGCTATTTCTCTATTAAACACGACAGGCGTTAAAGAATTCTTAAACGTTTAGCCCGGTAAGTTAATGTTAGTTTAAATGGCTCAAATGAATTGACCAAACTCTTCAATCCGGAGTCTAAAAATAAAATTGAATCATTATTTAACACTAAAATTCTTCAGATATGAAAAAAATGAGATTGATTTGGATAATAGCAGGTTTTCTGGCTATGGGAAGTTTTCTGAGTGCACAAACGTACGCAGCTCATCAGGATCACAGGCAAAGAGGTGGTGATGAATTTGACTGGTATATCCGCAAAGGCGTGAGATCAGGTGAGTTATCCGACCGTGAATTACACAAGCTGAGAATGGAGTGGAAGCATGTAGAACATGTAAAAAGACAGGCTTATGATCATGGTCGGGTCACCCGGAGAGAAGAAAGAAGGATATGGGAAGCAGAGAAGGAATTTGAAAAAATGCTTCATGTTTTTATGAACAACAGGGAGAGAGATCATCACAGAAAATATGAAAAAAGACACCGCGAAGACAGGTACTACAGAGATGGTGACCGGGACAGATACAACAGGTATGACAGGCATTAAATTCAGCCTGACAATATTTGATAACGGGATTCAACAAATAATTGAATCCCGTTTTTTTTTCAAAACTTTGCTTAAAAAGCTGCCTATTACTCCATAAGAGGTATTGACATATATGGACGAATATACACTTCTGTTCCGAGATTAGGACAGGCGCTTGATTCTATACCGCCTGCCAAACCAGTTGGTCTGAGGGGTGAGATCACAAAAAAAGGGAATGTTAAAATAAGTTGGTCTCCCAATACAGAGAGTGATCTGTATGGATATAAAGTATACTATTCCAATATAGATACCGCCGATTATTCACAACTGACCAATGATGTGGTAAAAGATACAGTATTCTATACCGAAGTTGATCTTTCTTTTGGTATTCCTGAGATCTATTATCATGTGGTAGCACTGGATTATAATTACAATAATTCTGAACCGAGCGATCATATCGCCCTTATCAGACCAGACCTGATCCCACCTTCCCGGCCCTTGCTGTCGCATGTGATTCCGACCAAACAAGGGATGAGGATCGCATGGAGATTGAGTCAGGATCGGGATGTAAAAATCCATTATCTGCAAAGGAAGCTGGCGGGGGCAACTGCATGGAGTAGCGTTGTAGCTATTGCTGACACTGCTGATTTTCCACCTTTGCCATTGGCTCCCGGGGAAATTCGTCCTTCAAATTACATCGATAGTACTTCGTTGTTGCGGACTACTTACCAATATAGGTTATATGTGACGGATCACAGCGGCAATGTCGCCCTCTCCGACATCATCTCCGTCCAGCCATTCGATGATGGTATGCGCGGAAAGATCGGGTATCTGCGCGGCGTGCAACTGCCTGGCTCTTCCTCTGCAGCCAGCCTGTATACCCAGCAGGGACTGATCAATCCCTTTATCCCCAATGGCAATACCAACATTGATGCCTTCAGGATCATCGAACTGAAGTGGTATTACAACACCGATTTTTTGTCCTCGCTGATGGAGTTCAAGATCTACTTCAGGTTCACGCAGAGCGCTCCGGGTTCTACCACTGCCGGTGGAGCTCAGGATGAGAGGTGGAAGTTGGTCAAAACACTCTATGTAGCTGATGCGATAAAAACTGCCGAAGCGATACAGTTCGATGGCTATGCCTTTATCCACGACCTCGGCATCCGCGCCAACGAAGTCTCCCTCCAAAACACAGAATACCGCATTGTCGCCTACCACAAGGACGGCGGCAGCTCTCTACCGGCTACGGTGATCGTGGGGAATTTGGGAGGGAATTGAGAATGAAGTATAAGGCTAAGTGAATCTGCTTGTTTGACTTAATAAGTAAACTAAAGGACTTTATAAAAAGTACATCTTTAAAATCGACGAAATGCATTATTTATAACTAACAATTCCATGACTAATAAGATTATGAAAAAGAAATTTGCTTTTTTAATTTTAGTTTTTTTCACCTGGCAAATGCTAAAAGGACAAAGCTTTATAAGAATTCTTGAAATGGATGGTGTTGAATTGTCTAGTGATTTACTCTATAATTTAGATGAAGAATCAAGAAAACTGGACTCACTCATAAAAAGTGATAATATTAACAATGATTTCAAGGTTTTTGATGCAGGCTTGTATATCTATAATAATATTATGGCAAACCCTGAAGAATTCTTTGATGAAATTGATTCTAAAATTAATTGTGAATATCATCTTGTAATTAAAAGGCAGATGTTGAGCAATGGAAATATTTATGTAAAAGCAAAGCTAAAGTTACCAGCATCAGGTCGATTCAGCTGTCTTACGCCCGATGACATTGCAAACTATGAAAACTTAATCGTAAATATTTGTAGTTCATCTGAACTAAACAATTTGTACGAAAATGTATTGGATGCATTAAAGTTTATTAATACAGATTTAATTAACTCAACTTCTTGTTGTTCAGGAAATAGATCTGTTGCATCATTTGGGCTTGATCCGGAAGATTTTGAAATCAAGTTTTATTTTCCAGGAAAAAACGAAATACCTTGCATACAAGGATTTTGTTGGGGAAAACCAATCAGCAATAATACCGAATTATATTTAGATTTTAATAATTCAGTCAATTTAGAGTTAGGAATTGAAGTTTTGTACAAAGGTTTCTATACATCTTGTACAAATATTAGCTTCGGCTCAAAGATAACTTATCGCAAGCCTTCAATTGAAAAAGATTTTTGTTTGAAAGGTTTTCCATTTATAAATGAAAAAACATTTAACATTTCTACTCTTTTATTAAATCCAAATAAATCAAAAAGGTATTACATTAGATTATTGGATTTGGAATTTGGCGGCGAAACTGCAATTTATGTGTTTGATAATATTGGTAATGTCTTGGACTCAGTAAAATTTTTAATTAAAGGTATCAATCCTAAAGTTGGATTGGTGATGAAATATGTTGATAGTAAGGAAGATTTCAATCATTTTTGGTGGTATAAAAAGATGATCATTAAAGAAAGTTCATCTATTGGAAAAAAAGCAGATGACTTAATACAACATTTTGGTTATAAGAAAGGAGGCAACGGACATATTGATGAGAAAGGCTTTCCATTGGTAACTTCTGACTGTGGATGTGGATTAACTCAACTAACAACTAATGTTTCTATTGGGAATATTCGAAATGTTTGGTTTTGGAAAAATAATATTGATAGAAATGTTGAATTGATGGATGATACATATTACTGGGAAAAGATAAAGAAAGCAGTAAGAGAAGAGTTGATTAAGATATCAGAATAGAATGAGCATAACAATGATGATCCTATATCTAAAGAGGCTATTAACTATGCAGGTATCAACTGGTATTTTGGCCTAAATCCTGGCAGGACGGATTATGCAGCAGATATCAGAGAATACTTTAATCAGAATATACCTACGGATGGAAGATCAATCTATGATAGTAATGCAATCTTGAAAAATAATTGTTATGGATGTGATTCAGCTTTCAGAGTTAAACTATTATCTGAGAATGAAAAACCATATTGGTATTTTCATGATGGTGGCACACGTGGTACATATATAAAAGAAGTAATTGAAACCGCATTACCAAATTATTAATTCTCTAAAAATGAAGATTACCTTAATTTATATTTTTTTGATTTCACAAGTGAGTTACTCATTGGCTCAATCCACACAAATGTTCCTGATCTCAGGAAATAACTGGGACATTCAAACAGCTATTGAAGAATATTCTGAAAATTATTCGAGTAATTATTTCTGTGATAAAAATGAGCTTATACTTTGGCAATTAAATTCAGACACATTAAAACTAATAGATACCCTGAATTATAATAAAAAAAAACCTGGCAAAGTACACAAAATCAGACATTTTGATGACGAAAAATGGTTTATGATTCAGGAAGAAGATATAGATAATTCCACATCAATTTGGGAATTTGCAAACCTGAATTTACATGAATATATTACCATAATTGACTATATTTCTGAAGATTCAATAGTGATTAGAAAACTGGTTTCAGATACTATAGTCAATAAACTCCAAAGTTTCCTGAACAATAAAGCCTATTACCTAAAAGATCAGATTTTTGCAACAATTGCGGACACTGATTCACATGATTTCTATGAATATATACTGATGAATAATATGTGCGATACGGTTCATTACATTTACCGGCAAAATCCAAAAGATTTATATATCAAAACGGAATCCGGATTTCAACGGAGGAATTTCATGGGAGGATTGTCTTACGGAGAAGATGGAAAATTCAAAACAGGTTTAAAAAGTCAGGAATTTAGTGAATGGAAAACTTCTGATATAGATTTTTATGCACCTTCAAGTTCTTTGGATGGACCTATTAACCGGGGGTTCAATTTTTTTTACATGTATCCAAATTCAAGATATATTATTGGAAAAAAAAGGACATATGCTCCTTATGATCCGAAAGAGAACAAATATTATGTTTTTGATAAACATCTAAATAACTGGGATTCAGTAATTTTAAACAACTATAGTTATTATAACACATTTAATGTGTATGATGATAAGTTGATTTACGGAAGCGGATCAGCACTGAATAAATTTCCCACTGATATGGAGAAAGACTCCATAATTCAACGTAATTATAGTAAATATAACAGTCCATACGGATGTGTCCCAAATCTGGATTTTGTAACTGGCAGATTTTTTACTTATCACATATCGGATAAAAGGTTTGATGAGAGAGTTTTCAAGGAAAGGGATGTCGAATTGCTGGCAATCAACGATCGAATCCTATATTATAGAAAGTATGATGAAATAAGATCAGTAGCTTTAGATGAAAATTTAGGCATGATAGATCACACAGATAAAGTGTTAGTCAGGAATAATTTGATCGTTCCGTTCATTCACCACATTTTTTTTACTCCTGCTGATAAACTGGATTTCCGAATAATCAGAAAATTAAAAGGATACGAATCACCCAATGAATAGGACTTTGTGTTGGATAAGAATTTTCCTGAAAATAACTAATTCGCCAAATAAGCATTAAAGCTTATTTTACAATTCTGGAAACTCGTAAAACAATAGTCGTACTTATCAAGGAAGATTTGTAGGCAACTCTCTCCCGGCTACGGTGATCGTGGGGAATGTGGGAGGGAATTGAGTTGCAGACATCACTTGATTTAGTATAAGATTTTAATGATGAGGTAAATATTTTTTATGCAAACGATCAAAACCATAGTAACTGCTTTACTGCTGATCTCGTCAACCACCTGATGGAGTCAGCATTATATCCAAATGACTGATTTAACGGGTTTTGGATATACAGCAAGCGAAATTACTTTATTGGAAACGGCATCCACAACACTTGTAAATGCATTGCCTGAAGCATACAGAGATTCATTCAAAGTGTATGATTTTGGTTTTTATCCGTTAAATGTATATATTGAGGGTCGTTATCAGGAAGTATTCGATGATATGAAGTTCAAAATTGAAAATCAATCAAAATATTATTTGATATTTGGCCGGATGGTCAATAACAAAGATGTCGGATTGTGGGTAGATTTCGCGATCCCGGATGTTGAAAATTTTCCGTGCATCGATCAGGATATATTGCAAAGCATGTTGAGACAGGTTCAATACAAAGGAACGAAAGTTGAGGATCCTTTTGATTTTTGTACAACTGAAATTGAAATCATAAATTTCTTAAAAGAAAAGTTCGCTTGCCGTGAAATCTGTGATAATGGAATAGATGATGACGGAGATGGATGGATTGATTGCAATGATCCTGATTGCTATTTGAGGAACGGAGGGCTAAGACGAAGTACTGAATGCACCGGACAAGCGGTTTTCAGAGAATTTGCAGATCAAAAATTCGGTTTTGACGACAACAAAATAAAACCATATCCGACATATGACACACCCCTGGGCAAAGGCATACCATGGAAATCATTGGGCGTTGGCGTTGAAGATCAGGTAAATATAGAGATATCAGATCAGTTGGTTCTGGAAGATCTTGAATATGTAGCGACGGGAGTTGTAATTATTGGAAATAATATTCCGAGAGATTATGCAGAAACGATCACCATCAGGGGAGATTTCAAAACCCAGGATGCAAAGATAGAAGTCCGGCATAAGGATGGTACGGTGATCGGTGGATTGATGATAAAAGTACTCGAACCAAAATCCATGATTCTGAACCTTATTTTGATGAAGCTGCCGGAGGATCCTGATTACCCGGAATTAAACTTCCAGGTTAGCCAGCTGGAATATGCTTTAAATACTTGTTTTAAGCAGGTGAACGTGGATTGGACTGTAAATCCCATAGATAAGTATGAGTATGATTTTGATATAAATGATAATAATATTATGGATACATACCTGGAAGAAGATCGAAACTGCATGATTTATCTTTCACAGAACTTTGTTTCACTATATATAAATAGATATTATCCATACGAACAACCTCAATTAATGGACAGAACCGCTACTATACTATTGTATCATTCATTGCAAAATAGAGATGAACTAACAGGAGAGCTTTATTTTTTAAATGGGAATATGTCATATGAGGGTCCACCTCATATTTATGGTGCAGTCTCTACTAGTTTTCAGTATAGCATGCGTACAGTTGCCCATGAACTTGGACACAGAATGGGTTGGAATGATGTTTTTCTTGAGTTTGAAGGAACTTACACCCCAAACGAAGATATTTTCACTTTGATGGATTATAATTATGAATCTGGATGGAAAATAAGAGCTTATCAATGGTGATTTTGTACTTAGTGTTATTGTTAGTTTTTCCCATTCCTGGAGATGGACAAATTGACAGTCTAAGGAATTTAATTGGCCGTGCATTAATAGATCAAAATGTGCCTCTACCTATAGATTGGGAAACAAATAATATGGTTTTGCGTAAAACAACTTTTGAATTATTGCATATGAATGAAGTTGAATATACCCAGGAGGGCTTGTTCAATGTAATTTCAAAAGCCACCTTGGTTGATTATGATAAAAAATCTGATTCATTACTTTTAAATGAATTGTTTAAAAGATCTCCCAGGATTGATTCTCTTTTTTATTGGAGAGGAAGTATTCCGGGCACATTTCTTAAATCAAGTTACAACTCTGAAGTTCTGGACAAGATCTCGTTTTTTGCGAGACCTGAATCTGTCTTGTATTGGGAAAGCTATACACCTTATTATCTTTCATTCCTTAATATCGAAGGCATAGATTCAACATTGTTGTTTGTTAAAAAAAATATTAAGATTATCAATCAATTGCGTAAGGCAAATAATTATTTTATAGAGTTTGATACTATGACTATTAATGTATGCCTGGCACGATTAGGTATAATGAATGATACTGTTGTTATCGATCAACTGAAAAATTATTATAAGCTCCAAAACTCCCGAACTTTTTTGCAATACTTTAGAAAGTTATCTCAAATACGAACAAAATATGCTTTTCAACAAATTGGAGATGTTCTAATTTCCGATCTTGAACATATAGGGTCGGTGGAATGGAAGATGGACATATATCGGATGGCTATATCCGGATTTATAACTTATGTTTTGAATTTCCCGGATAGATCGACAAAATTCCAGGATACTTTTGATGAATGGCTAAAAGTAAAACGGTCGCGTGGTGGACCAAAAAATTTCTCCACAGACGAGTACATGGAAATGGCCAAAAACTGGTATATACAGAATAAAGACAATCTGGTTTTGGATTATGATAAATATTGATGGAGGAGTGGTAATTATATGCCCGGGTTCTATGGACCAGAACATATTGACATAATCTGTAATAAAACAGGATTTCATTCTCATAATAAAAAACTATAATTATGAAAACAATCAACCTTTTCGTGCTTTTAAGCATTTTACTTGTTTTTTCCATATCTGGCAAAACGCAAAACAATTGTTATATCCAACTAGGTGATCTTTCAGGGTTTAATACTGCGCCTTATCAGGCAGAATTGGAGGCCGCTGCATGTGAGTTGATACAGGCTTTCCCTTCTGAATTTCAGGAACAATTCAAAGTGTATAGCTTTGGTTTTTACGTTCATAATGAATATATGCAGGGTGGATTTGAAGAGGCTTTTCAAAAAGTTGCGGATGAAATCCAAACTCCGTATTATTTAGTAATAGGCAGGCAAACTGACCATACCGGAATATATACCAGGTTTTGGGTGGAATTGGAATTGCCGACAACTGGAGAATTTGAATGTCTCGAATTAATGTCAGGTACAATTAGGCATGATTTAGTCAATAAATATAAAATAAAGGCTGACCAAATTTATGAAAAGGAAGGGAAAACACTTGAAAAATACTTTATTGCTGAAGTTGAGATTATAAACTCACTGAAAACTTTTACACAAGGAACAATAGAGTGTTGTAAGCAGGAAAATCTTCGATCTAATATATTGTGTACTGCTTGTATTTTAACTGATGAAGAACACCTGATATTACAGAAATCATATGATTTCTTTCTTGATCCTGTTTTTATAACCAAAGATCCTGATTATTTTGATTTAACTTCAACAATAAGGCCAAAAGATAATTCAAATAATCGTAATCAGTATATTCCGTTAAATATTGATATCAAATTCCAGGATGGATTTGAAAGTAATCTTGATCAATTTTTAATCTCATATAGATCAGAACAACTTGAAAGTATAAGCTCCAGAACAGGGATAAATCCCGACATTTCAATCCATACTTTTAAATATCCAAGAGATTGTGGATCCTTCGAATCAATTTGGCAGGAATATAGGAATGATAATGCTGACTATAAAATATTGATTTCAATTATTAATATTAATAATGAAGTTGGTGTTCTGGGTTATCATAGCACATTATCAAATCTGAGTGACTTTGATGAATCTTCCTCATTTAATAATCCTGTTGAAAGAATTATTTTAAAGGATGAAATGGAGCCTGTTTTACAAATACAAGAAGATGCAGGAAAAGATTGCGAAGAGTTGGTTAGAGCGTATGCCGCTTTTACTGGATCACTTTCTCCAACATTTAATATGCCGGGTGGGGCTGCCCCCATTCTTACTCCAGATATAATAAAGCTAAATTCCGAAGTCTATTCACATACACTTAAAGGGTTGGATGAACCAAAATACAATATGGGGATTCACTGGGCTAAAGAATTTGCAGCAGTAAAAGCTGAACCAGAATTCCAGAATTGCAGTTGGTGGCATGCATGTGGAATCAGATCCAAATGGCAAACAACTGAAAACTTATGCTCTGGTGTTATTCACACAACATTGGATATGTGTGGAACTTTCTTCGAGGTTTGTGATGGTGCTAACGCTATTCTTTATCTCATTTCAGGAGATTTAAAAAACGCGGCTTATTCTACAGCAGCTTTAGTCCCAATCGCTGGGATGGGAGCTACGGGCATTAAACATGGTGCTAAATTGTGGAAACCTTTAGTCGGTTGCGCTGGAGGTAGCAGTTTGCGTCTTGGAACCTATTATTGTAGGGTTCTAACATTCAGTGTTAAAGCAACAGGTGAAATAAATTGGGGAAAAAAAGCAAGGCTTAGAAGTATGATGAAAGGATATTTGAATATGGCAGGTAAAGAAGCTCATCATTTAATACCATGGGAATTATCCAATCATCCTATAATGAAAATCTTAGCAGAAAAAGGTTGGCATATTAATAATCCGGTTCATAATGGCTTACCAATCCCCATCGCATTCCACAGAGATGGTGGACATAAATTCTATAGGGAGAAACTATTTGAAACTTTAAACAAGATGAATGGTAAAAAAATTATATTTTCTATGTCAAATTCAGACGCAATATCGACAATGAACAGATTAACGGATGAATTAGCCAAAGAAATAAATAAAGCTATTCAAAAAGGTGAAAAAATTGATGATCATTTTAAGAAAGTGAATTGGGACGAAATTTATAATAAAATTTAAATTATACATGCAGTATTATAAAATAGAGATTTCAGATTTCAACGTTGGTATTGGATTAATGGATGAATTAAATCCAAATATTATTAAATATCGGGAAATAGTTTCCATTATATCATCATATCACGATATTGAAAATCCTTTTAAAATCAATGAAAATACAATCAAGTTACCAGAATTGGATTTTTTTAAAGTTATTTATGGTAAGCCTCCAAAACACCTTAATATTATGGGAGGCTGGTTGCCTAGAGGAATTTTAATTAAAAAAGAACTATATTTCAAATTAAAAGAAAAATGCATTTTTGCACCGCATATTTGTGCTCCAATTAAGATACAATACAGAAAAAAGGAAAACTCAGATTACTTTTATTGTTTCTTTTTTGACATTATAGAACATATTGATTTTGAAAAATCGGTATTTAGTGGTTATATCAGAGAACTTGACATTTACGAAGAGTTTTTTGTAAAAAGCTATGAAGAGTTGTTATACCTATCCCAAACCAAGTACAATTATAACGATATTTTTAAAAAAATCAGGTTTAAAAATTCATTTAAGCAATATGATATTTTTGGTTTATTCTATATTGGTCATGAAATATTTTTTTCTAATAAAGTCAAAAAAGAATTCCAGCATTTGGGAATTGATGGAGTTGATTTTGTCAATCCAGATATTCAATTTGAGTAAAGTATTTTTATAGCTCTAATATCACTCTTTCCCATGCTCCTTCAAAATCTTCATCACCTCAACCTCTGAGAGTTTTGTAATACGGGCTATTCTTGTGATATCAAGCCCGTCATCATAACTGCTAAGGATGATCTTTATTTTCCCTTCCAGTTTCCCTTTCCAGCTTTGCAGTGTCGATCAGGCTTTTGGAGAATTTTACATCTTAGAGTGAATCAGGTATCAATTTTATGATTTTTTTGGTAGAATTTGACTTTTACCGGGCTTCAAAATTAAAACCCCGAAAGACAGGTATCCTTCGGGGTTCTTAATTCAATTTCTTATTTGGTTCCGGCTCGACCGGCATAGATGGCTAAAACAATCCATTATCCGATCTCCGGGTAAAGCGGGAACTTTTTCATGAATTGATTCACTTCCTGCCTGACCGCGTTGATCTTGGTTTCGTTTTCGTGATCCATCAATATATGATCGATCCATTCGACCAACTGTATGCAATCTGCTTCCTTCAATCCGCGCGTGGTCACAGCAGGTGTTCCAATACGCATACCGGATGTCACAAAAGGACTTTGGTCGTCGAATGGCACCATGTTTTTATTGATCGTGATATCCGCTCTGACCAATGCATTTTCTGCTGCTTTCCCGGTGAGTCCCTTGGAACGAAGGTCTACCAGCATGAGATGGTTGTCTGTTCCTTCGGAAATGAGGTGATATTTTTTTGCCACGAATGCTCCTGCCATCGCCTGGGCATTTTTCATGACCTGATCGATGTAGGTACTATACTGTTCGGTCAGCGCTTCGCCAAATGCCACCGCCTTGGATGCGATCACATGTTCGAGCGGTCCGCCCTGAAATCCGGGGAAAACAGCGCTGTTGATGATCGTTGACATCATGATCGGACTACCTTTGGCAGTAGTTCTGCCCCATGGATTCGGAAAATCTTTACCTATCATAATGATGCCGCCTCTTGGACCACGGAGGGTTTTATGCGTGGTGGAAGTGATGATGTGGCAATATGGAACCGGATCCGTCAGCTTTTTGGTGGCGATCAAGCCTGCTGGATGTGCGATATCTGCCATCAATATCGCGCCGATTTCATCAGCGATTTCGCGGAAGCGCTTAAAATCCCAGTCTCTCGGATAGGCGGAAGCGCCTGTAACGATCAGTTTTGGCCTTTCCCTGCGTGCTGTTTCAGCCACTTTATCCATGTCTATCCTGCCAGTTTCTTTTTCAACACCATAAAATACAGGCACATATACTTTACCTGAATAATTCACGGGAGAACCGTGAGTGAGGTGTCCTCCGTGTGACAGATCCAAACCCATGAATTTGTCTCCCGGTTGCATGGTTGCCAAAAACACAGCTGCATTCGCCTGGGCACCTGAGTGAGGCTGAACATTGGCATATTCCACGCCGAAAAGTGCTTTCAGCCGGTCGATGGCAATTTGCTCTACCTGGTCCACGATCTCACAACCGCCATAATAGCGTTTGCCGGGATAACCCTCCGCATATTTGTTGGTCAATACACTGCCCAATGCTTCCAAAACATTCTTGCTCACAAAATTTTCAGAAGCGATCAGTTCTGCTCCGCTAAACTGGCGGTTATACTCTTTCTGAATCAATTCAAAAACTACATCTCTCATAAAATATTTATTTAACTTTTAGCTTTTCTACCCGTTTGAATAATTCATCCGGACAGGTTCTTTCCCCGGCATTTTTCCCTCCGGTTTTTGGCCCACAAATGTACCAAAGCTTTATTAATTTTTGCAGATTTTTATTAAAAATAGCCTGAAGTCCTAAGCTTAATCAGATCAATATAAAGGCACTATTTTGATTAGTGTGGGTAAATGAATTTGATCAAATCTTTCCGGATTTTCAGAGGATTACAAAATACAGCTATACCACAAAGTTGCACAAAGAAGGCACAAAGAACACAAAGTCAATACATTATATAATAAACCAAGTAGATTTTTTGTGGTTAAAAAAAATAAAAACTTCGTGAATTTTGTGTCTGGGTAGTATAAAATATATTGTGTAAACTAAAATAGAAAGATAAAACCAAGAGCAA
>CAZQKR010000016.1:0-49052 GCA_964594045.1 uncultured Saprospiraceae bacterium
ACACTATTTAACTGATTTATAATATTTTATATGAATATTAAGGAGCGACTATTTACTATTATTGGATAAATATTTTGGATATGATTTTGGAGAGATCTGTCAGTTCATTGCATACCAGGAATGGATGGTTTCGATATAACAGGCAAAGCACGGTACATCATATCTTCAGGTTCAGATGAATTTTTAATTTTTATATTTCCAGGTTGATCTTTCTTTTGGTATTCCTGAGATCTATTATCATGTGGTAGCGCTGGATTATAATTACAATAATTCTGAATCGAGCGATCATATCGCCCTTATCAGACCAGACCTGATCCCACCTTCCCGGCCCTTGCTGTCGCATGTGATTCCGACCAAACAAGGGATGAGGATCGCATGGAGATTGAGTCAGGATCGGGATGTAAAAATCCATTATCTGCAAAGGAAGCTGGCGGGGGCAACTGCATGGAGTAGCGTTGTAGCTATTGCTGACACTGCTGATTTTCCACCTTTGCCATTGGCTCCCGGGGAAATTCGTCCTTCAAATTACATCGATAGTACTTCGTTGTTGCGGACTACTTACCAATATAGGTTATATGTGACGGATCACAGCGGCAATGTCGCCCTCTCCGACATCATCTCCGTCCAGCCATTCGATGATGGTATGCGCGGAAAGATCGGGTATCTGCGCGGCGTGCAACTGCCTGGCTCTTCCTCTGCAGCCAGCCTGTACACGCAGCAGGGACTGATCAATCCCTTTATCCCCAATGGTAATACCAACATTGATGCCTTCAGGATCATCGAACTGAGGTGGTATTATCAGACAGAGTTCTTGTCCTCACTGATGGAATTCAAGATCTACTACAGGTTTACGCAGAACAGCCCGGGTGCTCCGGGAGATCCTGATCCGAGAGGCTGGCAATTAGTCAAGACACTCTCTGTGGCGGATGCGCTGGAAATGGCCGGAGCAATGAATTTCGATGGGTATGCCTTTGTCCACGACCTCGGCATCCGCGCCAATGAAGTCTCCCTCCAAAACACAGAATACCGCATTGTCGCCTACCACCGGGACGGAGGCAACTCTCTCCCGGCTACGGTGATCGTTGGGAATCCGGGAGGGAATTGAGTATGAAAACTTTTAATTATCTGACTTTGATCTGATTGAATTCCATTCATTTCATAATAAATATTATATATATGAAAAACAATGCTAATATAGTTTTTTTGTTCTTATTCATTTTTTTTTCTGAGTTTTTAAGCGGACAAAATCCCATAGAGTTTAAAGATTTTTTGGGAATTCAGGAACAAAGTTGTAAGGACGAAGTAATAGAAAGTGCAATTGGTTTAAGAGAAAAATTAACCAATAATGGTTCTGGGGTATATATCGCTCTTGCCAACGTTTATGCACCCAGTGTTTATATGAATAAAGTGGAAGGTCTGAATGCAATGGAAAAAGTTACTTTGGACCATTTAAATTCAAATCACCAAAACTACATTGTTTACTTAGCAAAAGTGAATGATGAAAATGGAAGTATTGATATAAAACTTCACTTTAAACTTGCTTCCGATAAATATCATAATGGATGCCTTGACCGATTAGACCTGGTAAAAAACCACATTAATAAAACATTAAAGGATGAAGTCAATAAGGATGGTGTAAGAATCGCTGATATAGGATGTATCGTAAATAAATCTATGTCAGAATTCAGTGAATTCCTTGGATCAGGCTGTGCAAATAATCAGGAAATCATCAATACCTGGTTTTTGACAAATGAATTTGAAAATATACAGCTACCTGGCTTTACGCTTGACTATGGTAATCCGGAACGCGGAATTCAAGAATTGATCAGCTCTTCCAGATCCTTTTGTTCCATGATAATAGATTATACTCAGGGAGAACTAAAATGCGAAATCGGTAATACAGGATTAGTTGCAATGAACGAATTCTTATCCGGTGTCCAGCTACCTTCCTCATTTAGAATAATCATTACGGACAAGTACATCGCTCCTGAACTATTAACTCAAATTGAAGATCAGGAATACAATAGTTCAGAAGGTCCATTTTGTGAAGCAGTCGTATGGTTTCATTTTACTGAAAAATTTCAGGGAGAGGGAGATCAGGTTTTTATTAAAGTAGATCGAAAGGATAATGCCGAATGCTATGAGGGTTGTTTCACATATGAAGAATTAAAAACAAAATACAAAAGCTCATCACCTCCGTTCTCAAATATTAAATCCATAGACTGGCGTTTGTATCAGTATAAAGATCAAATAATTGATATCATAAAATCCGGAGAGGGACTCGGATTGGATTTTCAAAATCAACAGCAATTGGAGTATTATGCAGGTATTGTTTCCGGATATACTGATGCATTAATTGACGACATTGATTTTATCAGTTTGATCATGCAAATGACTTATGATTTTGGTAGCGAATATGCCCCCTGGTCAATTATCTGGTGGTCTGAAACCATTATAAGAGTTAATAATAAGAGAAATTTATATAATGCCATATGTGAGAAATGGGATGATACTTATGAATTTTGGAAAAGTCTGAGTAATAATGCCATGGTATTTATGCACCCAGTTACAAGCCAAACCGTGATCAATGCCATGTTCCCTACATTTGTTGTAATAATGGATCGGGTATTTGTTCAGGTTCTTGATGGTATTAAAGACTGGAGAGACAAAATTATATTTAAAGAAGGCAGTTTCGAAGCCGGTTATGCTCAAGGCCAGCTTTTAACCATTCTGATCCCGGGAGGAGCTTTATTTAAAGGGATTAGTAAGGGGACAAAAGTTATCAGGGAAAGTAAGAATGTCATTGGTGAGCTTACAGAACATATCGCAAAACAAATTGATGATGATGCAGCAAAAGCGATTGGGGAGAAAATAGCTATTTCATTACCTGATTTATATAAAAAATTAGGACCTAATACCAAGGTGTGGTTTAAAGGGAATATGCCCTCATGGATTATTCGAAGATTAGCCACAATGTCAGATGAAGCATTAGTTTTTTTTGAAGATGCTATAACAAGATTTCCAAACCTAAAATCCGAATGGATAAACACTCCAAAAATGTTTACTTTTGCAGAGAATTTGCAGAAAGACTGGTGGGCAAAATATGGATTAGGAGGCCTTTCAAAAAGAACAAATGGAGGTATAACTACTGAAATGAAAAAGTTAATTGGAGAAACTGAAGTCGTAACCAATGGCATAAAGACAAAGTTAAAACAATTTACAATAGGAGATGAAGCAGCTGGTACAATAGGTAGGGCTTTTGATGATGAGATTATTGGGAGATTGAAAAACTCATTTGGATCGGGAGATTTTAGTAACTTTCCTCCATCAGTCAGGACATCCTTTCAAGATGCATATAATCAAGGCTATAAATTAGTAACAAACGAACCTAGATTATCCATAAATGGTCAAAACTTTGACCCTGATATTTTGTTTGTAAAAACGAATGTAGTACAAGGTATAACAGTTACAGACATAAAATACATCGATGTTAAGTATCTTGACGATGTCCCTTTCAATAGTGGAGGTCAATCTGCCGTAAAAGCGGCAGTCTTAGCTAATGGAAGTACAACAGTGGTAAATACAACAAATGCGAATCTGTTTGATGAAATTGCTCAAGCTGCAATTCCAAATACATCAGGAAATTTAACAATCACGTCGGTGGAAAAACTTTCAATACAGGTTTCAGATTTAGGTATAATAATACAATAAAAAATATGAGTAAAGAAGAAATTGACATCAAACTTAAAAATATTTTACTAAATATAACTCAATTACCAAACGAAAAAATATTTACAGTTACACAGTTTGAGGAATGGGGACATGTAAATTTTAATTTTGGGAGAGGATTTGTAAATTTAACATCAAATGAATTTTCATGTTCGCTAATTGCAGAAATTAGAATTACAGTTTTAGAAAATATTTGGGATGATTTTGCCATTGAACTTGATTTATTCCAGCCAGTTCATAGTGGTGGATATATATCTGAAAGACTTTTACAATTAGATGGGCCAATTACTTACATTTTTGGGCCTTCACATTTCTTAAAAGAAGGTATTCATTTTGTGAATTTTGAAGATAGAAACAAGAAATTTTTTAATTTTCCAATTTCAGAGACAGGGTTTAATCAAGTAAAAGAAAAATATACCTGGATTTACCACGAACTATTCCTTCCAAAACTCAAAGAGACTTTAGACATTAAATTTTTGGATAGCACCATCAATGATAAAGTGGAAATGATAGATGGTACAGATTCAGACTTTTTCCTTAATGTCCATGGACTCATTTTCAGAAGGATTATTTTAGCAAAGTTGAGTGGAAATCCTTTGTATAATGATATATGTGATTATCATCGAAGTAAAATGCCAGCAATAGTTGAAATGGCAGAAACTTATAATATGCCACAACTTAAAAAATTTCCTTTAGTTTTAGATACTGTAATTGAGAGACTTAAAAATGTAAAACCACTCAAAGACTTACGTCTTATATTAAATCTACCTTAATTTTTACTTTTTTCGAGAGTACAATAAAGGTTTATTGTATGCTATTGGCACTATAGACATCATTTCATGGCAAGATGTTTGATGACATCATGGTGGTAAAATCAGAAATAGGTGGGCTGATAGTAATTTTCAAGAGTTATCGAAAGCAGTAGAGCAAAGATTAAAAAATCTTAAAAGATGAAGGTTATGAGCTCGTAATTAAGCCCAAAGTAAGTATCAATGGAAATACACCAGAACCTGATTTGCTTTTCATTAAAAAGAAGCCTAATGGAGAATTAGACTTTGATAATGCAATATATATAGACAATAAATATGTGGAAACGGTGAATTTTACTCCACCTCAACAACAAATCGTCAATAATGTGACAAGCGGAAGTCCTGCAGAAGTGGTGACAACTCAAGGTTTTTTCACAGAAGGAACTTTTATTGAAATACCGCCAAATACACCCATCAAAATAAAGCAGGTAGAAATTTTTACCACCAGCTTAGATGATACCAGCATGATTATTGTTAATAAAAAACCGTAATAAGATATGAGAAAAGTAGTAAAACAATTTGTCAAGGAATGGCAAAAAAGATGGCCATTATTGAAAATGGAATATGAGGGTGGTCTAGTAATTGATAATGATAATGTGTTTTATAGACTGGATTTAAATTTCAGGAGACTTGGTGGTAATAATTATTTTCAACAAATAATGAGCATAGATCATAAATCAATAGAAAGTAAATGGTCTGACTATGGAGATATTCTAGGGAATAAATCAAATTCAACAACTACTTTATTTTTCTCACCTTATGACTATTGCCCACAATTTCACGATCGTGGTTGGGGTTACCGATGGGACGAATGGCTTCAACACGATTCAGAGGAAAATATAATCAATGGAATAATTGATGAATATAGTATTCCGTTATTCAAGAAGTATACATCCATCATAGAAGTGGATAAAAGAATAAATGCCACTGATGATTTCAGTGAATGTATGAAGCTTTCAAATCAAGGAGGCCTTCCATTCAGAAAGGTCTTAGTAGCGAGAGAAGCTGGCAACCCGCGGGCCAAAGAGATAGAGGACAATATGCGGAATTGGTGCGAATTTACCTATAGTATGGAAGGTGCTACTGATTCAGATAGAGCATATTTATATGTTTTTGAAGAATTGTTTGGCAAAGGGAGATAGATTATCTTTATGTTAAAATAAA
This sequence comes from uncultured Saprospiraceae bacterium, assembly GCA_964594045.1. Lineage (GTDB taxonomy): Bacteria > Bacteroidota > Bacteroidia > Chitinophagales > Saprospiraceae > UBA2365. Next base: position 5,703 of record CAZQKR010000016.1, read on the forward strand.
CGATAAAGATTGAATAAAACAAAAAGTATATTAATATGTCAATGTCTCTTTAAAGCTATTGAACAATCCTCAAATCTACCCTCAATTGGGATAGTTAAACGGTTGACCTTCGAAGTTATGGGAATCAAAGTAAGATTTATTTAAATTGCAAAGACGCATCTGGGAAATTCTACTTAGGTGAAGCCATATTTAGAACAAAAAACAAAAACTGGGAAGCAGATTGGCTCATTAGTGCTACTGACAACTAAAAACTAGTCTTTCTCATATTCCAAAACAATGATGTAAATTCTAATGTTTTGAAAGCAACTAATAGTGATAAGGAGGGTGAATTAGCTAAAATATGTTTAAATAATAATACCACAATATTATTTGCTGATGTTGAAGCGGTTAAATTATTAGGTAGTGCAGCAGATAGTCAGGTAGTAAAAACCATAGTTAACCTTAAACCTTAATTTTTATATAATATGTGTAAAAGGATAATACAAGAAAGATATCTGAAGTGGATTGGATCGTACTATCTTGATTTGGGGTATTATAAACATAAAAAAATAAGTAGCTATATCAAGAACGAATTTGAGGTATTCTTAGGACCAGATGCTGTTCATCCCGGAAGTATCACTTTAAGGCCAAAGTTTACCATTACGAATGATGATATTCAAACAATTCTTGAAAAGGTCTTTCCTGGTGAACTTGGTTTATGCACTTTTTATCGTGTACAATCTATGGACCTTGCTTTTGAGTGTGGTATATTTGATGATAAAATCACACATTCACCGTTTAATTATTTTGGTTCAGGTTCATTATTTACAGGTGGCGGCGGCGGATCATATTATTATTCTATTGAAGAAGATACAGATTTAGAACCGATTTTAGATGATCATAAATATTTTATGGAAAAGGTGACATTTCCTTTATTTGATAAAATGAGTAACTTAGAAGGTATCGATCACTTTTTAAATGGTCGAATATTGGAAGGTGATATGGATTATTTCATGTCTGAAAAAAGACAAATGTTTCTAACAAAAGTAAATCAAAAAAGAGAAATTTTAAGTGGTCTTATTGCAGCTAAATTAATCAATAGTCCATATCTTAACCATCTATTGTTAAGATATAAGACCATGTGGGAAGGTAATAATTATATTTTAGATGATGTTGAAACATTAATGCTATATTTTAACAATTAGTAATTTATAATTATGTATGAATTGAGTAAAAACAATAAAATATGAGAAAAAATGAAGTATTTAAATTTGTAAAAGAGTGGTTCAAAAGTAACCCAGTAAATTTCAACATTTCATCAATTGAAGATTGTATAGTGTTTACTCAATCATCTGATAGACATAGTGCCGTTACAATATTTAGAGTTTATAGACAGAACATTATCAGGCCTGATGGCAATTCAATATTACTTCCAGGTTTCGAAGCCTCCTTTGAAAAATTTATTATTCCAGAGTTAAAAGACAAAAATAAAAACTTAATGGATACAATTAGAATAGGAGGAGCCAATTTCCGCATTAAGCAGAATTTATCACAGGATCCCATAGAAACAGAAGCACAATTGTTGGTCTATTTAGAACACATAAGTAACTATCTCAATTATGTTGAGGCAGAATATTACATACCATTTCAGGATTGGCAAAATATAGGTCTTTACATCAATGGATTTGCCTTTCCGGAGAATGCAGCACCGTATATTCCATTTGCAGCTTTAAGTGGGAAAGTCCCCGTTAACTTCTTTAAACAAATATACTTGCTTCATTTAGCAGGATGTATGGAAAGATATGAGGAATATAAAATAGGTTTATTAAAGAGAATAAATCTGATTGCAGAACAGAATCTTGCTGATCCACAATCGATAGAATTATATATCAAGAATTTGAATTTATTAGTAGATTATCTTGATAATGGCAAGGAGTATTGGTTATAAAATTAATACTATTTACCTTGATGGTGAAGTATTCCGGAAATAATTGAGCCGGAACGATTTTGTTGAAAATCTGCTGTTGATGCGCAGATAATATACACTCATCTTTTAGATGTAAACCCAGGAAATCCATATTCTGAGCATGGTTCGATCACATTTTTCCATGCTCCTTCAAAATCCTGACCACCTCAGCCTCTGAGAGCTTGGTGATCCGGGCAATTCTTGTGATATCAAGCCCGTCATCATAACTGCTAAGAATGATCTCTATTTTCCCTTCCAGTTTCCCTTCCAGTTTGGCAGTGTCAATCATGCTTTTGGAGATTTTTACATCCTTGAGGTATTGGTCGTATTGTTGTCTTGCTGTTGTATCCATTTTATCGTACATTAATCGTTCTTCTACTTTTTTTAAGCCTCTGGCTTTGAATCTTTCAGGCAGCTCTGTGTTTTTTAAATAATAAATCCATTCATCCAGACTGTTTTTGGCATCATCATCAAAATTATTTACCTTGATGATGTAGTATTCCGGGAATAATTCACCTGGAACGATTTTGTTGAAAATCTGCTGCTGATGGGCAGATAATAACAATTCATCCTCCTTATGAATTCCACTGAATTCCATTTTTCCCCGATATACATAATCCATTCCCTGACCAAGGTCGAAGTAAAGTATGTTGACCGAATAGACCTTCCTGACTTTGTCATAAGCATCACCTTCTGTCATATATTCGGTGATGACTTTGGACGTTCCGAACAACATCCGCTGGAAATAATCGATTTCAGCATAATACTGAACCTCAATAATGATCAGTTCTTTACGGTCATTTTCACACATCAGGTCAACCCGGTTGTACTCAGGAATTGTAAAAAAATAAGATATGCAGAATTGGCGAAGTAATTTTGTTCTTTTTCAAGGCGTGAATGAGGCGAATAGCCTTAGCTATTTAACGAGTTTACAACGCAGAAAAAGGGCAAAAGAACAAGCCAAAATGTATAGGTTATTTCTTTACAATTCCTTACCCTCCTCATTTTCCTTGTTGCTCTCTGATTCCAGCAAATGAAGTATGACTATATCTTCACCGATCAACTCTGTCAAAAAACCTTCCAATATATCGAAATTGGCTTTTTGCCTGAGCAGACGTTTCGGTTATTAACTTTAGAAAGCCTGGAGTTTATTTTCGATCAGATGCTGACAGACAAATCAGTTAATTCAATGGATAAAGATTTAAACATGTGTTGAACTGATTTGGCTCGTCAGTATGATCGCCCAATCAAAACTGACTAATGTTCGTTTAGCCATCGCATATTATTTGATATAACAACAAAAATAAAAAAATAATTCGAAGCTGGTATAAAAAACAATGTACAGCGGCAATGTCGCCCTCTCCGACATCATCACCGTCCAGCCATTCGATGATGGTATGCGCGGAAAGATCGGGTATCTGCGCGGCGTGCAACTGCCTGGCTCTTCCTCTGCAGCCAGCCTGTACACGCAGCAGGGACTGATCAATCCCTTTATCCCCAATGGTAATACCAACATTGATGCCTTCAGGATCATCGAACTGAGGTGGTATTATCAGACAGAGTTCTTGTCCTCATTAATGGAATTCAAGATCTACTTCAGGTTCACGCAGAACAGCCCGGGCGCTCCGGGAGATCCTGATCCGAGAGGCTGGCAATTAGTCAAAACACTCTCTGTGGCGGATGCGCTGGAGATGGCCGGAGCAATGCATTTCGATGGGTATCCTATACCATGTTATTCTTAAAGAAAAAATCAGCTGTAAAATGCTGATAGTCAAATTTGTTAAATTTTTGGATTCAGAATGATCCACTTTGGAACAAATTTGACTCGTCAGTATATGCCTTTGTCCACGACCTCGGCATCCGCGCCAACGAAGTCTCCCTCCAAAACACAGAATACCGCATTGTCGCCTACCACCGGGACGGAGGCAACTCTCTACCGGCTACAGTGATCGTGGGGAATTTGGGAGGGAATTGAGAATGAAAATTAGTTGATCATTTTTTAAAATATGGAATATGAAAAAGATAAGTTTTTTACTTCTGGTATCCTTTTTAATAACTTTTTCTACTACAGGTAAAACCCAGAATGATTGTTATATCCAACTAGGTGATCTTTCAGGGTTTAATACTGCGCCTTATCAGGCAGAATTGGAGGCCGCTGCATGTGAGTTGATACAGGCTTTCCCTTCTGAATTTCAGGAACAATTCAAAGTGTATAGCTTTGGTTTTTACGCACATAATGAATACATGCAGGGTGGATTTGATGAAATATGGAACAAGTTGATCAATAGGATCAAATCTGAAACGCCATATTATATTATTTCAGGTCTTCAATTACCTGATGAAATTGGTAATGCAAAAATATGGTTAGAAGTAAATTTACCCAATACAGGGTCTTTTTCATGCATTGACGATATAGCTCCAGGATTCAGATCATCAATCAATTATAAAATACAAACAATTGCCGAAATCGAATTCGCAAAAAATTCAAATTCGCCGAATTCATTTTTTGAATGCGAACTGCAAAGCATATCAGCATTAATGAAGATTATTTCAAATATTGTAAATTGTTGTAACTTGGGATTGCAAAGTACTTCCTGCGCTACTTGTATATTCAATACAGATGAAGTTACATCATACCTTGAACAGAATGATTTTATCAAACTTCCAATTACAGTTGCTTCCGAAAATAAAATAATTAGTTTTGATTGTGGGTCAAACTCAACTGCTTTAAGAGAGAAAAATGAACTACAGCCCAATTCAAACCGATCAACAAGCTCTATTATTAACTATACAGATTATAATATTTATATAGATGGAGAAAGTATAAATATTGAATCTTTAATTAATACATCTTTGGGAGAAAATGGTTTTGGTAATTTTAGAGTTTACATCATGGACTACGAAAACATTATGAACAACACTTTTTTTGAAAGAATTGATGAGGTTAGAGCAGATAAAGGTGGGTTGATATATTTTATTGATAATTTTTCTCCACAATCGCATTTATACATTTCACCTACTGTTATTGATATAAATCTACAATTCGAGCAAGGACATGTTCAAGATTTATTTAACTCAATAATTTCATCGAATGATTGTGAAGGGTGTCCGGAATGGATGTTATCGATATATAATACTGATTATTCTGAATTATCATCACCACTGGTTGCATCCACAATAGCTCCATCTTTACCATTATCTGCTATTGACGGTCCTTTACCTATAGCAGAAACGATTATTGCCGCTGCATCAGCAGCAATTGTCACTTATGAGTTAACACAAAGAATTTATATAACATATATTGCTCACAATCCTACATTAAACCAATATTATTGTGGCAGAACATCTGGTTTTGGAACACCAGACCAGGTTTTGAACCAACGTATCTATAGGCACCATGCAATTGTAAGTGGGTTTACAGTTACAGTCGATAAATCTATGCAAACTTATCCAATTGCTTATTGGAGTATTCGGGGCAGAGAAAAACAGAATATTGATTTTTATGGGGGTGCAAAAAATGATAGAAATAGGACTAATGCTACCTGCGCTAACGCTATAAGAGCCGTTTGGAAAGCAAATCCTTATGGTTATTTATACCATTGGTCGAGTTCAACTGCTTGGGGAGAAAAATTTAAATATACAGGATATGGACCTTCAGATATTAATTATATTTGGGAAAAAATCAAACAATTTAAAAGAATGAAGGATTGGATTACAAAAATTTAATAATCATATGGAAAATAAACTATACTGGAATGAAACCGGGAAAATTTTGAGAAAGTTAACTACCTCGAATGAATCATTAGTTATTTCTGAGGATTTGAAAAAAGAAATATTTTCAAAAATATGTAATAGCATTAAATTCCAAAACTACATTGTTGCAAAGCTTCTGATATATGCAAAAATTACTGAAGAAGTATTATTGAATTTTCTATTATACAATGCAATTAATAAAGAAATAACATTTAATTTATTCATAGAAAACCCATCCAAGTATTGCAACACTTATATGTTTAACATACTCCCAGAAAATTTACCCAGCCTGAAAAAAATTCTTAACGGTAGTGAAATAAATGATCTTGTAAACATATTAAATATTAAAAATATGCTTTCTGAAATTGGGAATTGTAATTCCGATAAATTGAAAGAATTATTTCCCAAAGCTTTTCATTTTTCCTTAATGAACCCATACTCTCAAGAAATTTATTAATGAAATAATCACATTTATCGTTTATAAAATTCATACTTTAGGAACACAATTTTTTACATGTATTTAAAATTCAAGATTTTCTAAAATCATTGCATTAACATTAAAAAAACATAAACAAAAAAGAGATAAAGAATTATAATTGAATATCATGAGCTCCAAATTATTAATTTTCGGGATATTATTATCATTATCGTGCATCGAAGACCCAATTCAAACAGAATATCTCTATAAAACCCTTGTAGGTGATTTTGTGATAAAAATCCCAAAAGAATTGAACTTTGATAAACAATCAATTTCGTATTATGAACATGCCGGAAATAAATATCCTAATGAATTTATTCAGACTGATTCAAAAGAAGCATCCAATATTTTACAGGTATACACTGAGTATGACCAAAACCGCAACATGCTTGAAGAATGGGTTGGACGGGGTAAAGGTGTTTTTGAAGATTCGGAAATGCTTTTACGAAAAGAGATCAATATCGAACCAGACAGAGACTTTCTTTTCATTTCATTCATTATAGCAGGAACCGGTGGTGGATACGATGAGGTGGAACACGAAAAAAACAAAAGTTTGTATTCTCAGTTTTTTTTCAATTATGACGATGTAGGGATCTATATCCGGATCAATAAATATCAGGGAGGAAAATCCCTGAGAGAAATTTTCAAAGATGTTGCGTTGATTGAAAAAATTGAAGTTACACGGGTGAAGAAGTAAACGGGAAATGAAATCATGGTGATAATTTTAAATTCTCAAATTCATTCAATCTGATGGCCTCAGAAGAATTTATCATGCTTTATCAACTTCACAATGATTATGAAAAAACTTATTAAATCATCTAAAATTTTTGCTGCCAGTTCAGCAAAATATGTGCTCAATGAATTCACAACTGAACATGGCACAATAATTTTTGATAAAAGCAAAGGAGGAAACGTTACAAATTCATTTATTTATCGTATTGGTTTTGAAAAATATGGTCATATTGATATTTATATTGACAAAAACTATAAAATCATTAATTCGATATGGTTTGTAAGTCTTAAAAGTACCTTATTTTATTTAGATAGTGGACTTGACTTTCAAGTTAACAATAATTTTGAAATCCCTTTTTTTGACACTTCGATTTGGAATAATGATATTGAAGAATTGTGGGAAATTGTTTACAATAAAAATGCCATTGAAGTTTATCACAATGGTATGAACTGTATATATATATGTTTTGGAGACAAATATATTTTATGTCCATTGAATGATTCTATACAATTGCAATATGATAAAAATAATGGATTATAAGGAATACTAATCAAAGCATTGAAATATCCAAATTGATACCACTATTACTTTAAAGTTGAAGAAAAATATCCCCTTTTAAAATCCTGACCACCTCAGCCTCTGAGAGCTTGGTGATCCGGGCAATTCTTGTGATATCAAGCCCGTCATCATAACTGCTAAGAATGATCTCTATTTTCCCTTCCAGTTTCCCTTCCAGTTTGGCAGTGTCAATCATGCTTTTGGAGATTTTTACATCCTTGAGGTATTGGTCGTATTGTTGTCTTGCTGTTGTATCCATTTTATCGTACATTAAACGTTCTTCTACTTTTTTTAAGCCTCTGGCTTTGAATCTCTCAGGCAGCTCTGTGTTTTTTAAATGGTCTTTGCAAGAAAACGCCAAATACAGCGTTATGCTTGTTTTTGAAACAGTCATTTACAATTATTAAACTCCTTGTTTTCAAAAACTCTTGCCTGTGCGATACACGCAGAAAGGTCGCAAGCCTTGTCCTTGGCGTTTTCTTATCAAAGACACAAAAAATATGAGTTTTCTTGCAGAACTAAATAATAAATCCATTCATCCAGACTGTTTTTGGCAACATCATCAAAATTATTTACCTTGATGATGTAGTATTCCGGGAATAATTCGGCTGGAACGATTTTGTTGAAAATCTGCTGTTGATGCGTAGATAATAACAGTTCATCTTCCTTATGAAATCCACTGAATTCCATTTTCCCCCGATATACATAATCCTTTCCCTGACCAAGATCGAAGTAAAGAATGTTGACCGAATAGACCTTCCTGACTTTGTCATAACCATCACCCTCTTTCATATACTCGGTGATGACCTTGGACGTTCCAAACAACATCCGCTGGAAATAATCGATTTCCGCATAATACTGAATGAACCTCAATAATGATCAGTTCTTTACGGTCATTTTCACACATCAGGTCAACCCGGTTGAATTTATCTCCTTCATTTTCCTTGTTGCTCTCTGATTCCAGCAAATGGAGTATGACAATATCTTCACCGATCAACTCTATCAAAAAACCTTCCAATATATCGAAATTGGCTTTTTGCCTGAGCAGACGTTTCGGTTATTAACTTTAGAAAGCCTGGAGTATATTTTCGATCAGATGCTGACAGACAAATCAGTAATTTCCAGGGATTTGAAAAAACATAAGTTGAATTGATTTGGCTCGTCAGTATGATTGCCCAATCAAAACTGACAATGTTCGTTTAGCCATTGCTTAATATTTGATATAACAACAAAAATAAAAAAATAATTCGTAGCTGAATCAAAAAACCATTTGGCAACCAAAACAATATGAGACTCTTGGATAAGAACGTGTTCTTTGAGCTGAAAATACCAAATTTGTCCTGGAATCAGCGGGTTTGAACCTTATTATAAATCATTAGCTAACAGACTTAAGTCTAAAAGACTAATGAGCTAAATAATTACAAATTTTCTTTATTTTGCAATAAAAAAATGCCTGTCAAAGTCATATCAACAGAAAACAAACCGATCAAACTCTGGTTGCATGATATTGATGAAGCTACAATGGTCCAGGCAAAAAACATTGCCAATCTGCCTTTCGCTTTCCGTCATGTAGCCATCATGCCGGATGCGCATGTAGGATTCGGCATGCCCATCGGCGGTGTGCTGGCTACTCAGGAAGTGGTGGTTCCGAATGCAGTGGGTGTGGACATTGGTTGCGGTATGTGTTCCCTGAGAACCGGTCTGCATTCTATCGGACAGGCAGACCTGAAAGCTATTCACCAAAAGATCATAAAATTGATCCCGGTCGGGTTTGATCATCACGAAACAAAACAGGATGAGCAGATTATGCCTGAATTGGATCCGGATATGAAGATCGTCAGGCAGGAATATGAAAGCGCATTATTCCAGATAGGCACACTTGGAGGAGGCAATCATTTTGTGGAGATCCAGCAGGGATCGGATGGTCATATCTGGATCATGATCCATTCGGGAAGCAGGAATATCGGATATAAAGTGGCAGAGTATTATAACCAAAAAGCCATTGAACTGAACCAAAAATACTATTCAGCAGTGAAAAAGGAATGGCAACTGGCATTTTTACCAATAAATACAGAACTTTATAAAAACTACCTGCTGGAAATGCAGTTTTGTGTCGATTTTGCATTGGCCAACAGAAAACTGATGATGGAAAGGGTCAAGCAGGCTTTTTCCGAAACATTGGGCGAAATTTCTTTTGACCGCTTCATCAACATTGCGCATAATTATGCCAGATGGGAGAATCATTTTGGGCAAAATGTGATCGTTCACCGTAAAGGCGCCACCAGTGCCAGGCAGGGTGAAACCGGCATCATCCCTGGTTCGCAGGGGACAAAATCCTATATTGTGGAAGGCATGGGAAATCCTGAATCTTTCCAATCCTGTTCTCATGGCGCCGGCAGGGTTTTGGGCAGGAAAGAAGCCCAGCGGCAACTGAGTCTGAAGAAGGAGATCGAAATACTGGATCGGCAGGGTATTATACACAGTATATTTGATGTACATGACCTGGATGAAGCGCCTTCAGCATACAAGGACATTGATCTGGTCATGGAAAATCAGAAAGACCTGGTCAGGATTTTGGTGGAACTCAAACCACTGGCTGTTTTGAAAGGGTGAAAAATTGAAGAAAAACAGGGGTACAGAAATTTTGAATATTTTTCACATTTATTGCAGAAACCATAGAAAATAGCTTCCCGGAAGATAAAAATTTCTTTATACACTTCAAATTTTCCACTTTTACCGCCCATATATTCCCCCTATGTGAACCTATGTTTCTATGTGCCTATGTGGTAAAATAAACCTGTGTTAATAGAAATGAATATAATGTAATTTCATGAAAACCACAAAACAGACACGAAAGGTATTCTATGATTAAACCAAATAAAAAAGCCTTCAAACAGAAGCGATTGAAGGCTTTTTTGATGTTTTAAGCTATTTTATTATTTGCTGGCTGATTTAAAGATCCTGTCCCAGTTGATCCCTTTGGACATGTTGCCGTTCTTGGTAGAGAACCAGATAAACAAGGGTTTACCCACAATATGGTCTTCGGGAACAAAACCCCATGCCCTGGAGTCTTCACTGTTGTGCCGGTTATCACCCATTGCCCAAAAGTAATTTTGTTTGAAGGTATAATTCGTTGCCTCAACCCCGTTGATCAGGATCTTTCCGTCCTTTACTTCCAGTTCATTATTTTCGTAGACATCAATGATCCTGGTATACAATGCCAAATTTTCAAGGCTCAAAGCCACCGTTGCATCTTTTTTGGGAATGTAGACCGGACCATAGTTGTCCACCGACCAATTTCCAAAATGTTGGCGATCAAAAGGAAACAACGACGGGTCAACCTGTTTTACCGCAGGGCTCAAAGTATTGGGACTCATCTGATTGACCTGTGCTGCCTGCTTTGCAGTCAGGTGATAACCGCCTATGATCCCCCGTGGATCAACAGCGGCATCCATATCATCAATACCCATCTCTTCCAACCTCTTTTTATTGGTTTGCAAGGGTTTGTTCAGCATATACAGGGTTTGCTTATTATCCGGCTCATCCTGCTGAACCCCGTTGATGAAGATGACCCCGTTCCTTACTTCGAGTGTATCCCCCGGTATGGCCACACAACGCTTAATGTAATGATCTTTCTTGTCAACCGGTCTGACGATCAGCTCATTGTTATTTACCTTGCCTTGCAGTTCACGGTCGTACATCATGATCCCCGGATCCTGTTTTACCTGGAACGCAGCATATGAGCGCTGACTTGTCAGGTAAATGCTGTCTCCGACCGGCCAGTTGAACACAAACGGGCTGCCTCTTTCGATGGATTCCAGCGCTTTGAACCTGAAATAAGGCAAAGATGGTTTTGCCACATAAGACTCTGTGTTGAGGTAAGGGATCCGGTTGTGCAACAGCGGAACCATAGCCACCGTCATCGGCGTTCTGATCCCGTAATGTGCTTTACTTACAAAAAGATAATCACCCACATTGAGCGAGCCTTCCATGGATGGCGTCGGGATCACATAGGCTTCGATCAGGAACATTCTGATGAAAGCTGCAGCAAATACGGCAAAAACCAGCGATTCCGTCCATTCCCGCAACGTGGACTTTTTGTAAGGGTTTTGCGCCATCAGCCTGTTGAAGGTCCTTTCATCCTTCGCTGCCCTGGCTTCTTTGACTTGTCTGTGAAAGTCGCGTTCCTGGATTACGGTCTGTCCGATATACTTTGCATTTTTGTCAAATGCAAGCCTGAAAAAAGAAATTGGCGCATATATGAATGTAATGACCTCATCCACAAAACCATACTTCCCGAAGGACCTCACAAGATCTATTGCCATACTCACAAAAATGAACAGGTTGACGATCGGGAATAGCAACCAGAGGGTATAGGCTTTTTTACGCCCGATCAATTGAGCCCATTCCAGAAAATTGAGTCCCGGAACCAACCCTTTCCATCCGGCAGCTCCCGCTTTTGGAAATAAAAGGTATAAGCTGATGCTCAAAATGATATAGGAAACGATAAGAAAGATCAGTACTGACAAAATAGTAGATTTTATATGGTTAAATAATGTCTGCGAATATATAAATTATACCTTAAAGCATTTAAAATGTTATACAAGTTTGTTGTTTTTTTGGATAAAGGTAAAGCTGGCAGGATATTATTGCGGATAAGCACTTTTTATAGGTAATATACAAAACTCCAGCATTTTCTTTTTTGGAGATATCCCGTATCGGATTCATTGGCATAAGCTTCCCTTTCAAAACCAATATTCCTGTATGCCCGTTCAAATGAACGGTAAAATGCAAACCTCAGCAAAAATTCTGTTACATACCACAAATAAAAAATGAAGATCCCAAGCTCAAGTTGTTGTCTAAGATGTATCCTTTCGTGGTAGATAAGGCCGGGTTTTTCTTTAAGTTCTTTTTTGCGGACGATGATGAATGGGAAAAGAGCGATCGCACTGGCAAATCCACGCGTAAAATACCTGAAAAACCTTCCTGAAACAATGATGATCATAGCTGTTGTCCGCTGAAAATAAGGGGTCAAATATATTTATTTTAGTGATGTCAGATACATCATTTCATTTTATCTCTAAAAAAATCCTGATTTTTTGAATCAAAATTGAACATTGCGCTGCATTTTTGAGCGCTCAAATTCTTCTGAACAAATGCCAACAGTCAGATCATATCTCATCAAGGAAGTTTTTTATACCCTTCAGGGTGAAGGACTCCATGCAGGTCGTCCGGCAGTTTTCTGCAGGTTCAGCGGATGCAATTTCTGGACCGGGCTGGAAAAAGACAGGCCACTGGCAATATGCAATTTTTGTGATACGGATTTTCGTGGTACAGACGGGAAAAACGGCGGAAAATACGATGCCGCAACCCTGTCAAAGCTTATCAATGATCTCTGGCCTGAGGACATGCCGCAAAAATATGTGGTGTGCACTGGAGGTGAACCATTGCTCCAGCTGGATGAAAACCTGATCAGGGCATTCCATGAACTGGATTTTGAGATCGCTGTTGAAACCAACGGTTCCGTGAAAGCGCCTGAGGGCATTGACTGGCTTACCGTCAGCCCCAAAAACATGCAACATTTCATCCAGCAATCCGGCGATGAACTCAAGCTTGTATTTCCGCAGGAAAAATTATCTCCGGAAATGTTTGAGCACCTTAAATTCCGTCATTTTTTCCTTCAGCCTATGGACGGACCTGAGTTGCAGGTCAATACCGCTGCCGCACTCAACTACTGCCTGAAAAATCCTCAATGGAGACTGAGCCTTCAGACACATAAAATCCTGGGGATAGATTAAGTTAAGGCATAGAGTATATTGTTCAGTAATAGTAATTAGCTAGCTCAATAGTCTATTAGTCTTAAGTCTGTTAGTTATTGATTTATACCAAGGTTTAAACCCTCTGATGCCAGAATAAATTTGATGAATTTTGTCTTAAGTACACACTCTTTTCCAATAGACTAACAGGCTAACAGACGAATTATCTATCCACCTGAATAACTACCTTAATAAATTAATGACTTTTTTCAGCTAAAACAAGCTTGTTCCAGGCTTAGTTGGATCAGTGTATTGTTTTATCTTTTTTTTGCCGTAATTTAGTGCCTTAAAATATTTACAGCATATATTTTTAAAAATAAACGGATGAAACATTCAATTTTTTTCTCATTGATCATACTGACCACCATTGCCTTTATGGGTTTGTCCTGCAATGAAAACACCAGTTCCGGTAAATTTCCGGAACCGACAGAAGGAACACAGGTGAAACGGGACGCTGAAGAAGGTGAAAGTTACCTCGCCAGGCAAAAATGGTTCGAAGCGATGCACCGTGCCGCTCCCGGAGTGGACTGGATAGAGATCGAATACAGGAACAGCCTCGAGATGCAGCGGAATTTTCCGGATTACGGACTCAGCCGCAATAATGAGGTCAGCATAGCCAACGGTTACCTGCAGGGAAAATGGATGGAAAGAGGGAGCAACAATCAGGCAGGAAGTGTTTTTGATGTGGATTATGATGTCGAAACCAACATGTTGTATTTAGTCTCTGATGGCGGCAGCCTGTTCAAGGCAGATCTGACCATGCAGGACTGGCAGGTACTGAACGATCGTTTTACATTTACTCACGGATTGCTTAAACTGATCAAAAAAGAAGACGGATCCAAAAGACTCGTCGCACTCATCAATAAAAAACCGCATTTTTCTGACGATCTGGGCCTGAACTGGGAACCTGCTGTTTCCTATACAGCTCAAAGCTGGGGAAATGTAAAGGATGCTTTCCTGACGGAGTTTGAAGGACAAAAATACTTCTTCATACTGGCTAAAACCGATTACTGGGAAAAGTACAAACTGTATGTCTCTGTTGACCTGGGCGAAACATTTCAGTCCATTCTGACACTCCAGACTTCTGATACACGCAACGTGGCTATGGCACATGTGGAAGCTACAGGTGATATCTTTCTGATCGAGCAAACCGCAGCCAACAAATCAAAAATACACCGGTTTGACCCTGAGACCGGTTCAACTTTCATTGCAGTGGAAAATTCCGGTTTTGCCTTTGGAGAGACCGGCGAAGGCAATCTTGCAGGTGTCCTGGATAACGAAACCATAAAACTATATGCCTATAATGGCAGTGATGAACTGCATGTTTCAGAGGATTTCGGGCAAAGCTGGCAATTTTTGAGTAAAATTCCGATCACGCCCTGGGAGGTGCGCCTTTATGTGTCCGCCAAACACCCTGATCTGCTGCTCATCGGCGGAGTCGAGGTCTACCGCAGCCTGGACAGGGGAAAAACCTGGAAAATGATCAACAACTGGTGGGAATACTACGATAATGTCCCTTCCAAATTGCATGCTGACATCATGCAATTCGACGAATTTGCGGATCAGGAAGGAAATACCTTCATCACGATCAGCAATCACGGAGGCCTGAGTATTTCTTATGACAAAACACTCTCCAATACGAATATCGGAATGCTTGATCTGAATGTGAGTCAGTACTATTCTGTCCGCACCTCTCCGAAATTCCCCAACCTGGTGTATGCAGGTTCTCAGGACCAGGGATTGCAGCGGGGAACCATTCAGGGCGAAGGTACTGTTTCCTACAAACAGGTGATCTCAGGAGATTACGGACATATTGTATTCACCAAAAACGGAAACAGTCTTTGGACGGTCTATCCCGGCGGATGGGTGACGCATTACAGCAATACGTTGACCGGGACTTACGATGCGAGCTGGGAAGTCAATTCGGATAATGAAACCGTCTGGATACCACCGATCATCGCAACAGAAGATCCTGCAGAAGATGCAGTTTATTTTGCCGGAGGAAATATGAACGGAGGCAGCGGTTCCTATATCATCAAACTAAGCTATGCCAACGGTGCGATCACCGCTGAACAAAAACCATATAATTTTTATGCAGCTTCAGGCAGTGAAATTTCAGCGATGGCCATTTCTCCGCTTAATCCATTGTTGTGGTATGTCGCAACCAACAATGGAAAACTGTATTATTCCACAGATGGTGGCACAACATTCAAACTATCCAACAATACCGTTGCAGGTTCTCACTACCTTTACGGAGCCTGTATCCTGCCTTCACAACTGGATCCAACCGTGGTGTATGTTGCCGGGAGCGGCTATTCCACAGCCGGTGTGCTGAAGTCAACCAACGGGGGAAAACATTTCGGCGGGATGACCAACGGATTACCTTTGACCATGGTATTTGCCATTGCAACCAATGAAGATGAATCCATGATCTTTGCTGCCACGGAGGCAGGACCCTATGTATATATTTACGAAGAGAAAAAATGGTTCAGCCTGGCCGGCAATGTTGCACCTACCCAAAGGTACTGGACTGTCGAATATCTGCCGGCACAAAAAGTGGTCCGGTTTGGAACTTATGGCAGAGGCATCTGGGATTTCAAAATTGAATCTGTCGGTGTTTCGACGGTTGATGCAGGGGTAAAAACCACAGAAATAAAAGTTTTCCCTAATCCTTCGAAAGGCAGGGTCAACATTGAATTGAGCAGTCGCTTTGATGGAAAAGCAAGGGTTCTGGTGTATTCCATGGAAGGAAAAACAGTGCTGGATCAAAGAGTTGTTTTATCCGGAGGGAAATGCAGCCTGGATCTGCAGACCTTGCCGAAAGGTAATTACCTGCTGCATGTAGATGCAGACAAAAACGGAATTTACCGGTCAAAGATTGCAAAGCAATGATGCCCGGCTATAAGGGAAATCTTTTTGTGGCTTAAATGTAAACTCTATTGGCAGCGATCCATTTCAGGGAGCGATGATCAGTTTTTGAACTGATCTGCTGTTGCTGGTTGTGGTCACAATTGTGTAGTATCCAGGTTTTAACACGGAAATATCCAGATCTGATGCCTCGGGATGATCTTTAAGAATGACTTCAATTCCATGAGCATTATATATACTCAACGACAGTAAACCAGCATCCGGACCTTTAAAATGTATGGTTTGTTTTGCCGGATTAGGAAACCAGGAGAATTGTTCCCGGCTTAATTCGCCGGTCGATGAAATAATGGAAAGATAGGCATCATCTGAAAACTCCTGATTGCAGGGGCCGATGATCTTGCAAAAATATTTACCCTGATCTGCCTGGCTTATATTGGCAATGGTCAGTGTTAGTGTTTGTGTACCGGAGATATTACCTCCGTCAAAAATAGCGGTATTACCCTTATACCATTGGTAAGTATCCACATCTCCGCTTGTTCCGACAGTGAACTGAGCTGTCTGACCGGATTGTAGGGCAACGGATTGCGGTTGGGAAGTGATGGCCAGGTCTGTCAATATTTCAAGAGTTGCCGGGTTGGAATAAACCGTTCCGTCGCTATTATAAACTTTACATACATATACACCGGCATGTTCAGGTTTGAGGTTGATCAGGGTCAGCAGGTTCTGGGTTGCCCCTTGAAGATCCGTTCCGTTTTTCAGCCATTGATATTGAATGTTTTCGCCAGTGGCTGTAACGCGAAGTTGAACTGAGGTGCCTTCACAGCGGGAAGCAGATGCCGGATGAAGGGTGATCACAGGTGCATCCAAAACCGATTTGCCCTCAGTGATATCGTGCTTCATCGTTGCTGAACTTACAGCAGGAAATGTTGTCAACGTTAATATTATGCAGATCAGAATAGCATGAAATTTCATGATAAATCCCTTTTCAGGTTAAAGTAAAATCCGGTATTGAAAAATTATACAACGGTACTTCCTAAATAATTAATAAACACAAATATATACGTTAAAATTATTCTTTATAAATAATTTTCATAATTGTTTTGGTTTAAAGTCTTTTCGTTAATTTGGTTTTTGCCAAATTGTATTAATTCACGCGGCAAAACTTAATTGTTTTTATTAACGATCCGTCTGTTGTTAAATATTCACTTTCAATTCCCTGAAAAATACGATTTAAATGATGACCATAAAATAAACTTAATTCTGTATCCGGGCTGAACACCCGATCCGTCATGGCGGACCTGATCCGCCATCCCGTACACCAATTGTATACATTTCCTAACCATCCACATTATAACAGATCATACCCACCCGATAAATGTAATATTTCCGGCAATTTTTTCGAAAATGTAAATGGATCATCAGAAAAAATGCAAATTATTAGGTGAATTGGCCAGATATCATTATCATTGTCATGAAAATATTTTTAATCACCCGTCCGGCTCACTCTATAATCAACGCGATAAGGCTGGACACAAATGTTTGTATTATGAACAGTATGAAAAACAATGTGCAATTGATCGGCTACCTGGGAAAAGATGTCGAATTGCTGGAATTTGAAAAGGGCAACAAACTTGCCAAGGTCACGATGGCTACCAACGAGCAGTACACCAACAATCAGGGAGAAAAAGTGGAAGATACCCAATGGCATAACCTGGTATGCTTCGGTAAAACTGCAGAATGGATGAAACAACTTCTGGCAAAAGGCAATGAAGTACTTGTTAACGGTAAGATCACCTACAAATCCTATGAAAATGACAAGGGCGAAACAAAGCACATAACGGAAATTGTAGTTAAGGATTTTATCAAATTGAGTAAAAAAGATTGATCCTGGCTTGCTAAAGGCCATGTTTCACCTGAAGTTCGATCTGCCAAAATATTTGGATTTTCGTGCAGTCGCATCAGGTTGCAGGCATGGCCTTTTTTTGATTACCGGGACGGCTTACAAAGGGGTTGATCGTTGATCTTTATTGAACCCAATCACTGCATCCCTTACACTTCCCGATCTCATCAACAGATCACGCGCTTCAAGGTAATCCGTGATCCCGGTTTTGTCCATGAGCATTTTTACACCTCTGTCGATCAACTTATTGTTGGTCAGCTGCATATCGACCATTTTATTGTCTTCAACCCTTCCGAGTTTGATCATGACCGTTGTGGTCAGCATATTGAGTACCAGCTTCTGCGCTGTTCCTGATTTCATTCGTGTACTTCCTGTAACGAATTCAGGACCGACCACCACTTCCACAGGATGATCTGCAAAAGCAGAAATTTCTGCATTCGGATTACAACTGATGCTGCCTGTTTTGATACCCATTTTGCGACATTGTCTGAGTCCGTTGATCACGTAAGGAGTTGTACCTGAAGCTGCGATCCCAACTACAAAATCCAGTTCGTCCACATCAAAAGCTTCGAGGTCTTTCCATGCCTGATCTGCATCATCTTCAGCATGTTCCACTGCTTTACGGATAGCTGAATCACCACCAGCGATCAGTCCGATCACCCAATCGTGCGGTACCCCAAAAGTAGGCGGACATTCGGAAGCATCCAATATGCCCAGCCGCCCGCTGGTACCGGCGCCAATATAGAACAATCTGCCACCCTCTTTCATCTGATCGTATATTGCTTCAGCTAATTTTTCTATCTGTGGGATGGCTTTTTCCACGGCTAAAGGGACCAGTTTGTCCTCACCGTTGATGTGATCCAGGAGTTCCCGGGTGGACATTTTCTCCAGGTTGTTATAGTTGGATGTTTGTTCAGTTATTTTTATGGCCATATCTTTTCTTGTTTCGCGATTCAGTGGCAAAGTTAAGAGAGTTTATCTCCAAAATCATAAAGACATGTTATTTGAACTCTTTTATCTTTGCATTTCTGATCTTTGCACTGAATTGTTTTATGGATAGGTAACTTTGTCCAATAATTGAAAAACATGGTACAAAACAAAAAGGAAAAGAATTTTATCAAGTTGCCTGAGTACGAGGGCGGGCCCAAAGCGATCAGGGCTTTTGTCAAACAACACCTCAAATATCCGCCTAAAGCGATGGCAGCCGGTATTGAAGGACATGTTTTACTTTCCTATATGGTCAGTGATAAAGGTGTCGTGCATGCTCAGCGTGTGATCAAAAGTCTTGGCCATGATTGTGATGAGGAGGCGATCCGGGTTGTTGGCCTGCTGAAGTTCAAACCCGCAAAAAACCGCCATTTAAAGGTCAATGCCATCAAGAAGATATTCATTCATTTCAGGTTGCCAAAAGTAAATTTGGAATACCAGTATAGTTATTCAAAAGAACAATCTGAAAATGAGCCACAGGTGCAAAAAGAAAGCGGATATACCTATACGATTTTCCCGGGTACTTCTTCAAAAACTGTTCCCCATCCTTAAAACAAGCTGTTATGGAAAGAATTGAAATACAAAACTTTTGGAACAAAAAATCCTTGCCGGTCATAATTTCCGGCTGGAAACCTGATTTTTAATTTCGAACATAACACCAAATGACCATCATTATTCTTTTTGGATTCTGCCTGTCCCTGTTCTTTATAGCGCTTCTAGCAGGAAAGAGTCATAAGATATTGATTGACAAAGTTTTTCTTTCCATGTTTGTTGTTTACGCTCTGACCATTGGTGGAACGTACGTTGAGCTGTATAATGTGGAAAATGATTATCCTTTCCCGCATTTAATGAATATCAATTGGTTGTTCCTGCTGTTGCACGGACCCCTGCTTTGGTTTTATGTCAAGTCGCTCACACTTCCTGAGTTTAAAATAAAAGCTGTTCATTTATTACATTTTGCACCTTTTGTTTTCTATACTATTTTTCATTCATTCAACTTCATCAGCTTGTCTGCTGAAGAGAAGATATTCTATATAGCAAGCGGAACGCTCAACACAACTATTCTTGTTAAATTAGGCAGTTTGGCTATTGCTGTTTCGACACTTGGATACAACATGGTAGCCTTGATTTTACTTAGGAACCATCTTCGCAATGTAAAAAACACCTTTTCGAATATTGAGGATAAAGATTTGAAGTGGCTTAAAACACTGGTTATAGCTTCATTGATCATTTTCTCCGTAAATGTTCTGCTTTATAACCTGAATAATTTTCTACGATTCATTGATTATTTTGCGCTTGCACAGGTTGCTTATAGTTTTTCGACTGTATATGTATTTTTCATTGGTTATTTTGGTGTAAGGCAGGGACAAATATTTATGGACAATAATCCCGTTCCATATAAGCTTAACAAAAATGACGTTAAAAAGGAAGCAAATAGCATTTTGCAAAGGATAGACTATTCGCACATAATCGGCAAATTAATTCTGCTGATGGAACAGGAACAGCCATATCTGGATCCCGAGATCACCCTGGCAAAACTTAGTGCAATGCTAAAAGTAAAGCCGGAATTGCTTTCTGAAGTACTCAACTCGTCATTAAACCAAAACTTCTTCGATTTCATCAATAAATATCGGATCGAGGAATTCAAAATAAAATGTCTGAGTAAAGAATACAGTCATTTATCCATCATGGGGATTGCCTATGACTGCGGATTTAATTCAAAAGCTGCTTTTTACAGATCATTCAACAAATTTGAAGGAAGTTCGCCAACGGCCTACATGTCAAAGGTCTCAGGTTAAAGTGAGACCTGATTAACCGTTCAGTGAGACCTCTGAAACGGAAAGTGAGACTCCGGAGAACACAATAGATGTTTCTTTTGCAGTATAAAATTTTAGAAAATGTATCGCAAAAGTATTATTCGACTAATTATTTTTTCGTTTTTAATTACTTCATGTACCGTTACTGAAAAGACACAGCGCGGTGCCAGATTATCCATCCAGGGAGGTTATGCTTATGGAGGCATGATCGAAAACACCGACCTGACATTAGTTCCCAATGCGCAGGCTACCCCTGAATCAACGGTTGACGCTTATTCCGGTGCAACAATCGGCGGACCAAATGTTGGGCTGCATATCAATCAACCATTGCGTTATGGTGAAATGGAAACAGGCATTGATTATATGTACAATTATCAGAGCTTTTCCTTTGCCGACCAGGGAAACATGTACGTGGGTGTCAGAAAATTTCATGTCAATCAGATCATGATCCCTCTAACTTACAACTTTGTTCTGTTCAAGCGAAGTATGCCCAATTCCGGATTACAACTAAAATTTGGTTTTTTAGGTCAGTACAACTTAATAGATGTAAGTGATGCCGGTCTCACCCGTCTGCCCGAATATACGATCAACAAATTTTCAGGAGGCGCTACGCTGGGTATTTCAGCCTGCCCCGTAAAGTTCAAAAATGGGACTAAACTTGGATTTTTCCTGGACGCCTATCGAGGCAGCCGCATTTACACCGATTATTACAACCAGGACATTTTTGAGATGCCGGGATCGTCATTTGTTAAAATAGGGTTGAAATATCAGTTTAAAAATTTCTAAAACTGTGAATGTATGAAATGGTTCGTTTTTGTGGTAGCCTTGCTACACGGTTTAATCCACCTTCTTGGATTTGTAAAAGGTTTTGAACTTAAAGAAGTGAAGGAACTCACTATGAACATTTCAAAGCCAATGGGTCTAATCTGGTTGTCGGCAACCTTGTTTTTTGTGTTGTTTGCCGTTTTATACATAACTGATTCAAAATACGCCTGGCTATTCGGTTTTTTGGCCGTTGCAATTTCACAAATAATTATTCTTTTTTTATGGAAAGATGCTAAGTTCGGTACTTTACCCAATTTGTTAATTCTCATCGTTTCAGTTTTTCTTTTTGCTTCCTTCAGTTTTCAGCGGAAGATACAGCAGGAGACCACTGATCTTTTGAATCAAAGTAAAATCAATAATGAGAAAATCATAACAGAAAGCGATATTGAAAATCTGCCTGTATCGGTTCAAAACTGGATGCGCAGTTCGGGTGCTCTGGGACGACCTTATATCTATACAGGAAAAGTGTTTCAGAAAGCTGAAATGAAACTCAAACCCGAGCAGGAAAACTGGATGCTTGCACAGGCGGAGCAATACACTACCCTCGACAATCCCGGATTTATCTGGTCGGTAGATGTAAAAATGAACAGTTTACTCACTTTTGTTGGGCGCGATAAGTTCGAAAACGGTAAAGGCGAGATGCTTATAAAATTAAATTCCCTGATCAATATAGTAAATGAGCGTGGCGAAAAACTCAATGAAGGCACTATTCAGCGCTATTTGGGCGAAATGGTATGGTTTCCATCATTGGCTTTGAGTGAACATATTACTTGGGATGCCATTAACGACACTACAGCTAAAGCGACAATGACCTACATGGGCACAAGCGGAAGTGGCACATTCACCTTCGACTCAAATGGCGATGTTGCACAGTTTTCAGCATTGCGATTCAAAGGTAACGAAGCCAGTGCCAAACGATATGAATGGGTAATGAATATAGTCGGATACAATACTTTTGAAAGCATTAAAGTACCTGCCAAAATGACTGCCACATGGAAACTTGACGAGGGAGATTGGAACTGGTTAACGATGGAAGTGACTGATATACAGTATAATGAAAATATTGACAAAAAATAAAACACAGATTATGCAAAACAAAAAATCTACTTTTATTTTCCGGATCACTGTAGCTCATACAGTTGCGTATTTCTTTGCCGGCATCTTTGCTGTAGTCTTTATGAATTACAAGGAGCATTATGCTTCAGATTCCCTGGGTTTACTAATGCTGCCCGTCAATTCACCGTTGGTGGCTTTGGGTCCTGGATTGAATGTGCTCAGGGGAATTATTCTTGGTATTATTCTTTTATCAGTTCGCACAATTATTCTTGGTGAAAAGGGCTTTCTAAAATTGGCTATTCTTACGATCGGACTTTCGTTTATTTCTACCATCGGGCCAACGCCAGGTTCATTTGAAGGTTACATTTACACTAAACTACCTTTACAATACCACCTTTTAGGCATTCCCGAAACGCTGGTATATGTTGCCCTGTTCGCAGGTATTCCGTATGTATGGTACAAAGCCGAAAAGAAATACTTCAATATAATTGCCATAGTGCTTGTGTTACTTATTCTGCTGATGAGTTTTGCCGGATATATGCAGGCAAAAGGTTTAATGAATTAAAACACACAATATGATAAGCGACGAATTATTCCTCAAAATTGTGCGTACTGCAATAAAATCGCCTTCGGGGCACAACACGCAGCCCTGGCTGTTTGCTAAAACAGAAGATGGTATTTGCTTAAAGCCCGATTTTAAAAGGGAGTTGCCTGTTGCTGACCCTTTGCACAGGGAACTGTTCATTAGTCTGGGATGCGCTATAGAAACAGCAATGATCGCAGCACGATTTTACGGTTACAAACCGACGTTGCAATCCAATGATATGAGCAACGATATCCAAATAAAAATATCGCTAAAAAAAGATGATCATATTGAGCAGCCTGAACTCTTTTCATATATCTCAGCAAGGCAAACTACCCGGAACCTCTTCGAAAAAAATGCTATTCCAGGCCATGACCTTGAAACGCTAAAAGTATCAGTCACAGATGCAGGTATCCAGGTACATTTTTTTAAGGGGCAAAATGAAAGCGATCAGCATAAGCATTTTATCACCGAAGCCAACACCATACAAATGAACAATCGGGCATTCAAAAACGAATTGATACAATGGATGCGCTTCAGCAAGAAAGAAGCCATGCAAAAAGGCGATGGGCTGTATAGCGCTTGCATCGGCATTCCATCAATCGGACGTTTTCTGGGATGTTTTGCATTAAAATACATAGTTAATGACAAAAACGAGAACCAAAGATTGCTCAAACAGTTGGAACATTCGGCTGCTGTTGCACTTTTCACAAGTACAAACGATCATGCCGAAGATTGGATTAAAACCGGAATGGCTTTCCAGCGCTTTGCCCTCACTGCCACAAAATTGAATCTGAGTATTTCATTCCTTAATTCGCCTTGTCAGACTGAAACAATCAGGGACAAAATGGTTTCCGGCCTGGGTTTGGTTGATGTAATTCCACAATTGATCATCCGGATGGGATATTCTGAAAAAATGCCTTATTCGCTCAGGAGAAATATTTATCAATTTGTATTGCCGTTCCAAAATAAATAATGGCGATAATCTGCTTTGACCTGAAATAACTAAAAAATGTCCTGATGAGCATTCGAAAAATCACCAAACCTCATAAAAAACCCGGTTACATGCCACTTGTTTTGCACGCAGGAGACAATATCCAACCTGGAACAGAAACAAATGAAGAAAAATGGAAAGGCTGGATTTGGGCTGAAAATGAATCAAATAGTGGCTGGGTTCCTTTTCAGATCCTGGATATTGCAGAAGACAAAAGTACCGCAAAAGTATTGGAAAACTATTCGTCGCAGGAATTGGATGTTGATGAAGGTGAAAGCGTGGAAGTCATCAGATCGCTATACGGCTGGTCGTGGGTAAGGAATACTGCAAGCAAAAGCGAAGGTTGGATACCCGATGAGATAATGCAACCGGAAAAAACGAAAATTAGTATCCGGCGGTTAAACTTTGCAGATGCCGATAGTTTGTTCAGTTATTTGCAGGCATTAAGTCCGCAATCGAAAAAACGTTTTGGACCTCATCCCTTTGATTTCGATACTGTTTCTGCCGTTTTGCACGATACCGGAAAATACATTGCGTATGGCGCTTTCTGCATCAAAACCAATGAATTGATTGCTTATTCGCTGATAAAGTACGGCTACAATTCATTCGACAAAGACCGCTATATAAAATATGGAATAAAACTTTGTGGAACTACCGATTGCACTTACGCACCTTCTGTGGCAGATGCCTGGCAAAATCAAAAAATCGGTAGTAAAGTTTATTCTTTTATGCTCAACGATTTGCCTTTACACTTCAAACGGATCATTCTTTGGGGTGGAGTGCAGGACGATAATGCCATTGCCGTTGCTTTTTACCAACGTAAAAATTTCAGCCTGCTTGGCGAGTTTGAGCATAATGGCAATAATTACGACATGATGTTAAACATTAAAAACTAATTTTATGAAAAATGCATTTTTTGCCATTTGCCTTTTTTCTTTGAGTATGGTACAAACTTCCTGCAACGGACAGAATGTAAAAAACATACTTTTCGATGAATCATTTAAAAACGAACTCCTTGATAATAAAGTGACCGGAGCAAGTTACGCAGTTTTCAATGCCGACAGCATCGTCTGGAGCGGCAGTTTTGGGACTTCAGACTCATTAAAAACCAGACCGGTCAACATACATACCAGATTCAATATCGGTTCGGTCACCAAATTGTTTACGGCGCTGGCTATTATGCAACTGCACGAAAAAGGGCTGCTTGATATAGACAAATCTGTAAGTGAATACATCCCTGAGTTTGCTATTGAACAGCGTTTTACCGAATCTGCACCTATCACTGTTCGAACGGTACTTACGCATCATGCTGGTTTGCCATGCGACTACATGAATGGAAAATTTACAGAAAAACCTGGCGATTTTCGTATTATTCTCGATTACCTTAATGGGCAATCTACCTGTTTTCCGGTTGGGAAAATTGGTTCTTATTCAAACCTGGGGTACTCTTTGCTGGGAATTGTTGTTGAGCGGGTAAGTGGTTTAAGTTATGCGGAATACATCAGAAAACACATCTTTGAGCCGGGAAAAATGACCGAAAGTGGTTTCTATCAGCAATACGGACAGGAACCTTCGCTTTCAGCCGGTTTCAGTTCAGAAGGTAAGACAAAAAAAGAACTTCCGCTTTTGGACATTCCTGCTGGTGGCATCTATTCCAGCATTGCCGATATGGTGAAATTCGGGCAAGCGCTCTTTTCTTCCAACAATTTGATAATTAGTCACAAAACCCTCGAAATGATGTTTGAAGTTCAAAACATGAACGTACCGCTTGATTTGCGCAATCGCATTGGTCTTTGCTGGAATATTAGTGATAAGGCACATGAACTTGGAAGGGTTTATGAGCATGGCGGGGCAACGGCTTATCATCGTGCGCAATTCTGGTTTGCACCCGATGCAGGACTTGGTGGCGTTGTACTGTCTAACTCAGCCAACGGAGTGCAGAATGCATGGAGAATCAAGGAAGAGTACATGGTAAATCATGTAAAAATCAACAATATACCCGTCAGGAACTATTCCCTGCCTGAAAAGAGCGTAGCATTCACCCCAATCCAGAACAAAGACTTAAAGGCATTTACCGGTTGGTATGCCATTTATGGTATGGTGTGTCGTTTTGATCTGAAACACGGCAATTTATATACCACCATTCAGGGCAATTCCTTTTACCTCGTGCCAAATGACGAGCACGATTTTGTGCCGGCGAAACGTATTCTTGGATTTATGGCAAAACGCCCAACAAGATGGTTCCATTTTGAAGAAATTGCCGGAGAAAAATTGTTTATTGAATCCACCCCCTGGGGATCATTGAATATAATCGGCCATCGGTTCAAGCCTCAGCCACTCACATCTGAATGGGCAAATCGTACAGGAAAGTATAAAGCTGAACCAGGCCATGACTATTTAGTTAAAGAAGTTGAAATCAGACAAGTTGATGGTGTTTTAATAGTTCATTACCGATTAAGTGAAACATGGAGCGGGCAAATAGTAGAAGCAGCGCTCACCCCGGTTGACAACAACAAGGCAGTAATAATAGGACTTGGGCGTAATTCCGGAGAAACGCTGAAATTCAGTGATGGAGGTTTTGAAATGGGTGGCATCAACTTTTTTAAAAAATAAGATAAAAAAATGAAATCAACCTTTCAGTTGCATCTGATTACTGAGACAAACTATGCTATTTTTTAATGAATGATCATCCCATATATAAACATTTGTAAATGATCGTAGTTTTTGTCATTTGAAAAAATACCTGAACAAATCCGGCAGGAAATCTGAATTACCACAAACAATCTCTATATTTGTTGCAACCATCAGAGAAGTCAACTTTTAACTTGCCGTCTGAGACTGGTGGCCGCATAATACCTTCTGTTTTTTAATCATTAAAACAATTGATATGGGATCATTTGGAACGCTGGACATTATTATTTTTGTCGGTTACGCATTGCTCATACTCGGTGTGGGATTGTGGGTTTCGAGGACAAAAAAGGGAGAGACCAAAAGTGCGGAAGATTATTTCCTTGCAGGTAAAAGTTTGCCTTTCTGGGCTATCGGAGCCTCTCTGATCGCAGCAAATATTTCTGCAGAACAATTTATCGGCATGTCGGGATCGGGTTTTGCCATAGGTCTGGCCATCGCAACGTACGAATGGATGGCGGCGCTGACACTCATCGTCGTTGCAAAGTATTTCCTGCCGATATTCATCAAACAGGGTTTGTTCACCATTCCCCAATTTATAGAAAAGCGCTTCAACACCAATCTCAAAACGATACTGGCCGTCTTTTGGCTGGCGCTTTTCATTTTTGTCAACCTGACTTCAGTACTGTTTCTGGGCTCAAAAGCGCTGGATACCATTCTGGGCAACGGAGATGGATCCATGATGATGTACTATATTATTGGTCTGGCGCTTTTCGCAGCAGCCTATTCCATCTGGGGCGGACTCTCCGCAGTAGCCTGGACAGATGTCATTCAGGTGGTTTTATTGCTGGTAGGTGGATTGATCACCACATTGATCGCGCTGCATCACGTCACACCTGATGGCAGCATCATAGGTGGTCTGAACCATATTTTTGACACTGCCGGAGACAAATTCCACATGATCATTAAACGGGACAACCCGGAATTCATGAATCTGCCGGGTATCGGCGTGCTGATCGGTGGTATGTGGGTAGCCAACCTGTACTACTGGGGATTCAACCAGTACATCATCCAAAGAGCGCTGGCCGCCAAGTCATTGCCGGAAGCGCAGAAAGGACTGGCATTTGCAGCATTTTTGAAACTGTTGCTGCCCTTATTCATAGTGATCCCCGGTATCATCGCCTATGTATTGTTCATGCAGCCGGAAGGAACAGCCATCATCGACGGCATAAAAGGCGATTTTATGAAACCGGATGGTTCCATCAATTATGATATTTCCTATCCATGGCTGATCAAGTCATTCATTCCGGCCGGATTGAAGGGTCTTGTTGTGGCAGCCTTGACAGCAGCCATTGTTTCATCATTGGCATCTATGCTGAATTCAACTGCCACAATCTTTACCATGGACATTTATAAACCTTATTTTTCAAAAAGAAAGGATGGTTCAGACCTGGTGAATGTCGGCCGCATTACAGTCATTGTCGCATTGGTGATCGCCGTTGTGGTTGCACCTGCCTTGAATACCATGCCGCAGATGTTCCAGTACATCCAGGAATATACAGGTGTAGTCAGTCCGGGTATCCTCGCCGTATTTGTGATGGGTCTTTTCTGGAAAAAAGCCAATGCCAAAGGTGCGATCATTGGTGTGGTCTCCTCCATACCGGTAGCCCTTGCGCTGAAGTTGCTGCCTGTGGAAATGCCTTTCCTCGATCAGATGCTGTACACCTGTTTCATTACCATGATAGTGATCTGGATGGTCAGTCTGACCACTGCAAATTACGATGAGGATCCAAAAGCGATTTCGCTGTCAAAGGATACTTTTGCCACCGGCAAGGGTTTCAACATTGCCGCATACGCGATCCTGCTGATCCTCGGTTTGTTGTACACCATTTTCTGGTGATCCGGTAAAACTTCTTGAGTGTTTTTTCTTTTTCACGAAAAATTGAAACACTTGGCAGGTAATATCGAAGTTGTTTAAGAATTATGTTGATAGCTGAAAATGACCGACCGTTCCTGAAAGGTGAATATCCGGTGGATATTCAAGGGAGGGAACACGAAGTGGTGGGTCAGCCAAAAAGTCAAGGCGAAGCTCTTTTTTGAATCAAAGATACTGATAAGCTTGTCTTCGTCAGTATCGCAGATCCTGATAGGCTCTGCCTCGTCAGTATCGAAGATGCTGACAAGCTTGCCTACAAAGTGCTGACATACAAAGTATCGTCAGTATTCGTCAGCATTGCGTACCGGAATGTACGGAATCAAAAAAAGCTGAAGCATTTGGTTTAAAATGCTGATAAGCTTTGCTTCATCAGTAATTTGTTTGCAAGCATTAAGATACATTTTTAAACAACTTCATCATATCAAAAGGAGTCCGGTACATAATTCATGCTTCAGATGAAATGAACGGACTCCTTTTATTTTTAAGAAATAAAATATTTCCTATGACTACCCGCAATTTTTATTTACTCACACCACTTATCTTCATCACAGCTTTTGCTCAAAACTCTTTTGCCCAGAAATTCAGCCTCACTTCACCTGATGAAAAACTGAAACTGACTATTTCGTTGGACAATTCGATCAGTTGGCAGGTGTATTACCATGATCAAAACGTCTTCAAACAAGAAGCTGCTCAACTGATCACGGAGCAAGCCAAACTGATCTCTAAAAACTCTTTCATAAAACAATTGACCAAAGCAAATGACGATTTGATCATACCTGAAATTCCTTACAAAAATGCTGTCATCAGGGACCATAACAATGAACTCACGCTACAATTCAAAAAGGGCATTTCATTGGTTTTCAGGGCTTACAATGATGGTTTTGCTTACCGGTTTGATTTTGCCGAAAAAGGTGAAATGCTGGTCAGTAATGAAATTTTCGAAATAGCATTTCCGGATAAAACCCTGAGCTGGTTTCCGGAAGAAACATCCATGTATTCGCACAATGAAAGAAATTACATCAAAGGACCGATCGATCAGCTTCGCGAAGGCAGTTATTGCAGTTTACCGGTAAAATTCCGGACAGAAGAAGGCATCAGGGTATTGTTCACCGAAACCGGCCTGCACGATTACCCCAACATGTTTTTGCAAAAACACCAGGAAAATATGTTTAAAGGGATTTTTCCGAAGTATGTTCTGGAAGCGATACCCAACCAGAAAAGCGGACCGGACAGGAATGAACTGATCACCAAAGAAGCAGATTACATTGCCAGAACTGACTCACCACGAACCTATCCATGGCGGTTGTTCATCATTGGCGACCACGATGGCGTATTGATTGAAAGCAATCTTGCATACCAGTTGGCTGAGCCCTCAGTCCTGCAAAATGTATCTTGGATCAAGCCGGGTAAAGTGGCCTGGGACTGGTATAATGCTAACAATATTTACGGAGTGGATTTCAAATCCGGACTGAATACAGCCACATATAAATATTACATCGATTTTGCCGCAGATAACGGGATTGAATATGTGATCCTGGACGAGGGATGGACGAAAAGCACCACTGAGATCCTGGAATTCAACACGGAAATGGATGTGGCGGAACTGATCCGGTATGGCGATGAAAAAGGTGTTGGCATCATCCTTTGGGTATTGTGGAAGCCGCTCAATGACAACATGGACGAGATCCTCACAACCTACAAAAACTGGGGTGCAAAAGGGGTCAAAGTCGATTTTATGCAGCGGTCGGATCAGGCGATGGTCAGTTCCTATGAGGAGATAGCCAGAAAGGCGGCTGAGAGGGAATTGCTGGTGGATTTTCATGGCTGCTTCAAACCTGCCGGATTGCAGCGCAAGTATCCTAATGTATTGAACTTTGAGGGTGTCAGAGGAAATGAGAATAACAAGTGGACAGATCAGATCACGCCTGTGCACAATCTTACTATTCCGTTCATCCGGATGGCTGCCGGCCCCATGGATTATACGCCGGGAGCGATGGTGAACGGAGGAAAGGACGGTTTTGCGATCCATTTTGAGCGCCCGATGAGTCTCGGAACCCGTTGTCACCAGATCGCCATGTATGTGTTGTATGAAGCACCGCTGCAGATGTTGTGCGAATCCCCGTCAACCTACAGAAAAGAACAGGAATGTGTGGATTTTATGGTACAGATACCGACGACCTGGGATGAAACAAGGGTATTGCAGGCGAGTATTGGTGAGTTTCTGGTCATTGCCAGGAGAAAGGGGCAGGACTGGTTTATCGGTGGCATGACAGACTGGACTCAGCGCGATTTCAGTATTCCGCTGGATTTACTGGAAGGTGAATTTCATGCGCAAATCATCATGGATGGTATCAATGCGGACCGATATCCGCAGGATTATAACTTAGTAGAAAAACATGTTGACGGAAAATCAGTACTGAACGTTAGTGTGATGCCCGGAGGAGGTTTTGCGGCCATCCTGAAAAAAGTAAATTGACGGAGTGGTTAAATTGCTGTTTTGCAGGATTTTCATTCAGCCTGTAGCTTGCAACGTGCTAAAAGGCTGCAGCCTCCGGACTTAAACTAAAACGTTTGCATAGAGAATCCCTTTGGTTTTGACACTTTTCTGGTATTCTGTTCCGGCGGCTGGTTATTCATGATGAGCAAATTGGATTGTTTGCCTGCATAACAATACATTTTTAGACAACTTCGGTATTTGGAAGAGCTGAATAAATTCCACGAAAAGCACAATTTTTTCCTTCAAACAAACTACGAAAAAGCCGGCTCCAGATCCGTAATGTATTCACATTGTATGCTAAATACGATATACAAACAGAACGGAATGATGAGGCTTGAGAGGTATAAAAATCAGGTAATCGTAAGAACCGTCATGCATCAGGTTCCTTTGACTTTTGGAATAAAACCAGGGCACAACAAATCACGGCAACTCCTCCCAGCAATTTAAACAATGCGGAAAATGAAAAAATATCCGGCATGCCGAATTTGATAAAGGAAAGCGTCATTCCTGCGAGCGGAATAAGGATGCCCAGGTAAAGCGGATACTTTTTTTTGTTGAACAGAAGCAATCCTGTGATGACATAGATCAACCCGACCACCAGCATGGGCGTACTTCCCGGATCTCCGGGTGCTTTAAAATACAACCAGACATGCAATACTCCTGAGAGCGAAATAAGGATTGCAGCAATGGACGGAGTGAGTTCATAAGTTTGATTTTGCGAAAGTTTAAAAATTGATTTAATGATCAGTTAAGCTCAAATAATACACTAAAAACATCAAAGATACTAAAGTAAATGATCAAATAATACCTAAAAAACAAAATATATTATTTAGTATATTCAATAAAATCAAAATATTAGTCTTTAATTCTAAAATTTATTATTATAAACAGTCATTAATACTTTATTAATATTCTTTGGCAGAATATTATAATGAGATTATCACATATTAAGTTTAATAGAAAAAACAAAAAAAAATAATTAAAAATTTATGTGAAAATGAAAATAAATTTATTTTCGGAATAATTATTTAACCCCTGAAAAATCAAATCTTTTTTACACGTCATTCAGTTACTAAAATACAGGTGTTAAGAAGAGTGAAATTTGTCAGGATCACTATCTGGAATTAATTAAACATCTGTTTTATGATCGTATTAGAAGTTGCCATTGGATTGGTATTGATCTATTTCCTGTATAGTCTGCTTTCCAGCATTATTGCAGAGATGATCTCTTCATGGATTGGCATGAGGGCCCGGATGCTCAGGCAGGGTATGGATAATTTTTTGAATGATAAAATAACCGGAAGTACCCGGGATTTCAAAAAGTGGCTACAGGATATTTTTCTGATCGAGCCAAAGAATTTCAAATTCACCACAGCCGGAAAGTTTTATGAAGAACCAACCATTAAATACCTTGCGAAGCCCGGTGAACATGCCTGGTATTCATTAAGAAACAGAAAGCCGGCATATGTCTCTGCCGAGAACTTTGTGATAACTGTTCTCAATATGTTGTCCAACAAAGGACGGGGTATCAGTGAATGGGATAAGATCAAATTTGCCATTGAAACAAATGCTTTACACCTTGATCCGGAAACGCTGAAAATGTTTCAGGATATGGTCAAAAGGTCCGATGACAGTTATAAAAATTTCGTCAATCTGATACAAAATCATTTTGCAGATACCATGGAAAGGGTCAATGGATGGTATAAAAGAAAAATCGGGTTGATCATTTTTTATATTGGCCTTGTCATGGCTATCGCATTCAATGTTGATACGATTCAGATTGTTAACACGTTGAGCAACGATCCCGCAAAGCGTTTGGAAATGGTCGGAATGGCCGAAGATGTGATAGAAAAAAAATCTAGTATTGACTCTTTATTGTCAAGAAAAGACACTTATGATGAACTGAAATATAAAACTGAAGCTCATGGCATTGTAAAAAATGCTGTTTTAAAATCAAATTCAATCATTGGTTTGGGATGGGATTTTACATATGATTCAACCATCTTAGATACTACCAAATTCGTCAATTTGATTGATGAAATAAATACTTTAAAATCAAATTTAGATACTTTAACTCTAAGTTTAGATACAATAAATGAAAAGGATCTAAAAAATACCCTGCAAAAAATTGCCGATCTGAATGCAGATTTAAATTCCAGGTATAACCTCTTATCAGATTCCATTGGCATGAAGAATAAAGTTATTGCTGTCAATGTTTCTAAAAACAAACCCGAACAAGTTATTGTCAAATATGAAAGATCCGGGTTTTCAAAAACTTTATTTGTTATTGGTCAATTCTTACGGTTCTGGGAGTTAAAATTCTGGGGCATCCTGATCACTGCGCTTGCCCTCACTCTTGGGTCTCAGTTTTGGTTTGATCTGCTCAAAAAACTGGTAGCGCTACGAAGTGCAGGCGTAAAACCGGAAGAAAATGAAGAAAAGAAAAAACAACTCGAAAAACTGAAGCTGAGCGGAGATACCATCACCTCAAAAGATCCGGTGGAGATAGCGATCAGTCAAAACAGGGGATATTGGGAGAGTTTGCCGGGTGTTGTCGCAATCAACAAATCCAACAAGATAGGTTACATTCAGATAATAGCTGAAGATCCAGATATATTGGAGCCTATTATAGGAGAAGAGGTGATAACCAATGATGGATTATCAAATGTTCAGGTAGAATATATAAAAGGTGAAAAAGCAAAATTTCTCACTGCTAAACGGGGATATATTTACCTGGATGATCCTGAAGATAGAGGTTCAATAGCAGGAATTTTCAAAAATGAAAAGACTGGAAATAAATGTTACCTTACCTGTGCACATGTAGTTCAAAGATATGAACATGGTCATTTTGAATATAATGACTCATTTGTAAAGCATTCAGATAATAATAATCCAATTGGAGAGGTCAGGAATCTAATTAGATCAAGCTTTATAGATGCTGCAATCATTGATTTCAAAGACAATTTGCTTAAAAATAAATATGATATAAATGAAATCAAAATGATAAAAGAATTGCATGAGCTGACTTCTGAGCAATTAAATGATATCAGATTTAAATCAAATGCATTTAATAATCCAATAGTAGGTTCTTTGGAAATGAATTCATTTAGTTGTGTTTTTAGCAACAACAGATTCATGTACAATTTAATGCTGATTAGGCACGAGAATACTTATTATTCAGATGGAGGAGATTCCGGCTCATTATTATATGTACATAAGAATCCATCAAAAATAGACAATGAAAAAATTGCTATCGGGATTCTTTTTGGCTCAGCAATATATAACAATGTCCATTATTCACTTGGAATAAGCCTTAAAGAAGTTTGCGGTGTACTTTCAATCAAAATTTGTGAATCTAAAAAAACTAAAAAATGAAAAGTTTAAAAGTTTTATTTTTAATTCTGTTTTCATACGGTATTGGCTTAAGTCAAGGTAAAAATAGTATTAATTGGGATAGTTTAACAGAATCGGTGAATCGAATCGAAAGTGGTGTTTCTATCTCTTTCTCAACAACTGGAGATGTTACCATTAATAATTCTTCGTCTTTAAAAAAAGCTAATTCAGTCCAGATACTTTATGATAATGGTTATGTTCTTCTCAAAGCTAATGAAAATCAAGAAGTTAAAAGTCGATTAGTTTACGGTCAATTTAATATAAAATTTGGCAATGCAATACCAAAAAATTTTACATTTAAAAATATTGAGCAAATAAAACAAGAGGAAAAATTAACCAATAATGGTGGAATAATTATTTCAACTACCTATTACAACGCAATGCAATTGTATAATGCTTCTTTAAACAAAGATAACTGTTTGGTAAATAATATTCTTATAAAACTTGGTTTAACAGTTGAGCAAGTACAAAAAAATAAATATCTTAATGAGTTACAAAGAGATTGTGCTCAAGTAAGTAAAAATCAATCGGTTACAAATATCTTTTCATCAATCGGAGGCCTCGATGTAACACAATATGCTGATGGATTGGCAAAATTCATAGTCAAAAGAACTAAAGAAGAATTAACAATATCATTTTTTGAGAATTTTAAAGATGAGCTTAATAAATTGGAAGACCTCCAAGTCCTTTTTCCAAAAACACATGCATCCCTTCAAAGAATCAATGAAATCTTTGACTACAATCGTTATTTGACATTGTTGAGAGAAAGCTATCATGAAGATTTTCAGCATCTACCAAAGAAAATTAATGATCTTATTTCATCTAACAATGCAATTAGTAAAGAAATTAAATTTGGAGTCGATATTAGCTCAAAAATAATCGGAGGAATACAAAGTAAAGAACACCCCGGCAGCATATTATCTTCAATTGACATTTCCAAATATGATCGTGACAATAGAATAATACAAAGCGTCCTTTTTACCCAGGTTTTATCTGAAGCATTACGTGACAACGGGTCAACGAATAATGGGCAGTATTGGATAGAAAAATCTAAGATGTTGGAACTTACTCAAAAACCGGATTTGTTAAAGATATTCTTCGGATTGTTGATTGAAGATAAAAGAATTAAAGATGTCCCACAATTGTACAATCTTTTAAATGATATCAATAGTTTTAATAATTATGAGCCTTTGATAGTTAGGCTTTCAGATGTAACACAGGGAATTTCAAGTTTGATCAAAAATCAGAAATCAGAAGAGAATTTGTCAGCCGAGACTGTCTCAAAATATATTGCATATAGCCTGGAATTAATCAAGATTTCCAATAAAGGATTTAATATCTTATTTGATAGTCAAGGGAATAATGATTTCACTACTGTTATTTCAATGCTTGAAAAGAGCAATTCTATTTTCAATGATATTTACACCAAAAAATACAGTTCAGCTATATTCAATCTGACTGATCTTATAGATAATGTACCCCAGATAAAAGATGAAAAAGTTATAAAATGGTTGATGAAATATGGAACATTTATGGCTTCCTGCATTGAAGCTGAAAATTCTGATGAAATCGCAAAAATAATTGAAACATATGCACTGCCAAGTGGTTCATCCAGAGTTAAAAGAAATTCATATTGCAATATTGCATTAAATAGTTATTTAGGAATATATGGAACTTATAATGACAATAAATTCGTTTCAGGAGTCACTGCGCCAATAGGTATAACTGTAAGTCATGGTAGTAAAAGTTTTGGCAGTATAAGTCTATTTCTAAGTGCAATAGATATTGGGGCTATCAGTGCATTCAGGTTCACTAATGACAGTTCTCAGGTAGCAAAAATTTACCTTAAGGAAATACTTTCGCCTGGAGTATTCTTATCCTATGGTATTCCTAAAACACCAATATCTATAAATGGTGGATTTCAAAGTGCACCATTATTAAGCAGGGTAAGTACATCACAGAATGAAGTAAACATCACCTATCAACGAAGATGGAGTGTATCTGTTCTTGTAGATATACCTTTACTTAATATTTATAATAGGACAACAAAGCCAAAATGCAAAAAAGAATGAACAAAATTCATTTAAGTATTTTAAAATAAGACTTTATGAAAAACAACCCACAAATACCTGAAAACCCATTTAAAAAAATTGCCCTTAGTCTGTCGGGAGGTGGATACAGAGCTGCAACGTTTCATTTAGGGACTTTGTCATATCTCAACCATCTAAAATACAAGGGGAAACCATTGTTGGAAAATGTAAAGATGCTATCCACAGTATCCGGAGGCACGATCACAGGAGCAGTGTATGCATTAATGAAGGCAA
The DNA here is from genome assembly GCA_964594045.1 of uncultured Saprospiraceae bacterium. Taxonomy (GTDB): domain Bacteria; phylum Bacteroidota; class Bacteroidia; order Chitinophagales; family Saprospiraceae; genus UBA2365. The sequence goes on from CAZQKR010000016.1 coordinate 42,794, forward strand.
AGGGCAAATCATTTCCTGAAATTTATCAGTTCATGATAAATAGTTTGGAGCATTTAGATCTTTTAAAAGAAGGGCTTACTCTCATGCAGACCGGCTCGAAATGGGATCCCTTTAAAAGAAAAAACCTGATCAATGCTTTTGCCTTACTTTATGATAAGTACTTAACAAATGGCCATACCATTAAAGACCTTGTGACGGATAAAACACACCTGGATGCCGTGGTTTTTAATTCTACTGAATTTAATAATGGTTTGAACTTTAGGTTCAGAACCGCAGGTTCTGGACAATTCGGAAACAACTATTTCCCGGTGCCAAAGTTAGCAGGGGAAGAAGTCAAAATTGCAGATGCAATTGCTGCATCAAGTTGCTTCACCGGGGGTTTCGAACCAATCAGATGGCCTCACGATTTCTTTCATGAAAAATCGGAAAATCTCAAAAAAGTAACAACTGGCAAGGAACCTATCGGATTGATGGATGGCGGAATCTATGACAATCAGGGGATCGACAGCATACTTATGCATAAAAATGGAAAAAAAACAGCCTATTTTGACCTGATCATCGTTTCAGATGTTGCTTCCCCTTACATGGACCCATTTACATTCAGAAAGGAAGACGAAAAATCCGGATGGTTAAAATTCACACCAGAAAAAATATTACAAAAAATAAAAAGAATTGTTAACTGGAGCGTTTTTCTGACAGTTTTAATAACAATTGGCTCTTTAGCAATACCTGTTTTAAGAAAGTTTGATAATAGTATTTGGACAGTAATTTCACTAGGAACCAGCTTTTTTGGAATTTCATTACTTAGTTTATACTTCATTATTCTTTATAAATTGAATACCATAAAAAAATGGATTTTCAAAAAGATAACGAGTTATAAAGAATCCGGTTTTTATCTGGAAAAACTGAGCCATCTGGAGATTGAAAAGATTTCAATTCGACGTATTTCCACACTCCTCGGTGATCGGTTTAATAGCCTGCTCACGCTATTATCCAATGTTTTTTTGAAAGTGATCAGGAGACACCGATTCAATGATCTGTATGAAAACGATCTTTATGAATTCAGGAGAATAACCACGCTTATTAAAGAATTGACCAGATATGACTATACAAACAAAAAAAAGAGGGTTCTTCAACAAAAGTTTCAAAAAAACTACATGTCAAAAGCAGCTTAAAAGGAAAATATGAGGAGGTCTTCAGCAAAGATATTGAAACATTAGTAGAAGAAACATCTTCATTTGGAACTACCCTATGGTTCACTGAGACAGATAAGGCTAAAGATTTGATGATCAAATTAATAGCGACCGGTGAAGTCACTATGTGTTATAATATGCTGGAATACCTGGAAAGTTTGATTTATACGGAGGATAATGGATTCGAAAAACTAAATATTAAAACTCAGGATGAAATAAAAAAAACATATATACAATGCTCAGATGACTGGAATAGATTTAAGGAAAATCCTTTTTCCTTATTGTTAAATGCAAATGGATGATATATCTTCATAAACAAACGTTATTGCTAATGATTTGGTTTTAATTACCCCTAAAACCTATGATAAGGTCCCGGTTTTTTCACATACAAAATACTGGCAAAAAGATAAGGAACCCTGCACTTATCAAAAAATTAAAGAATTAATCATAAAATAAAACATTCGATCATGTTGGAATTTATCCTTATCCGCAGAGTCTACGAAGACAGGCAAACCCTTGGAACATTGCTTTTGCTCGACGAATCAAAAATCATCTTTTCCTGCCGAACGCTTGAATTAGCCTGGAACAATAATCTAAGAAGCATATCATGTATCCCTGCAGGAAAGTATCCATTGGTGTGGGAGTTTAGCCCGGCTTTTGGTCAAAACTTATGGGAACTAAAGAATGTTCCAAATCGATCTGAGATTAAATTCCATGTAGCCAATTATCACCGACAGCTGAATGGATGTATCGGAGTTGGTGACCTTCACCTTGATATTGATCATGACGGGTACAGGGATTTGAGAAATTCAAGAAATACGCTTGAAAGGATCCATACACATACACAAGGCCTCCAAAATTCTCAGCTGATCGTTTATGGTGATGGCCGAGATGTCATTTAAAAAGGGTTTTGCACATATTAGTTACCATGGCACCAACTGCTTCCATCCTATAAAAAACCCGTCCCGACTCACTCCGAGCGGAACAGGCCACTAAATCAGTTTTCAATCATCCTTAAAATTTCAATCCCTGGATCAGTTTGTATTTTTACACACACACTGATCAATACTGAACCCAAAATAGAGAGCCCTTTTGATGAATTGTGATTTGCTCTGATGATATTTTGGCCTCATGAAGAACCCTGGCATTGTACAGTTTACAGGACTGATTTTAGTGAATAAGGTTAGTTTTGTTTGGGTGAACATGTAGTCAGATGCTTTCTGGAAAGAAGTGCAAATAAGAAAATTTTCCCCCAATCAATAAGAGAAAGAGCATAAACATTTGAAGACAGAGCATACTTTTTCCAGCCCGACCTAAAACCTTTTCTTCACAGTCAACCATTAGCTTTTATATAGAAGCACACTTTTGTGCTGATGAATTAAATTGTGCTGAAAAGAAATAGTATTTTAGTAAACTATTTTTAAACCTTAGAGAAAACCAAAATATGAGCTTGTTCCAAAAATCGGTAGAGAAAAAGTATTTAAGCGACCTTGACACTGTATTGATCAATAAAAAATACGCTGAATTCAAAGACTATTTTGGTAATTCCGATATACAGGAAAACATCCGGAATTCGAAAGAAGAACAATTTCAGGAAGGATTTTTACGTGCGCTGTTTGTCAAAATTTTGGGTTACACGCTGAATCCTGAACCTGATTTCAACCTGACAACAGAACTCAAAAATATAGTTAATAGTAAAAAAGCTGACGGCGCAATTTTGAAAGGCAACGAAGCAACGGCAGTTATCGAATTAAAGGGAACCGACACCCCCGACCTCGATAAAATTGAGACGCAGGCGTTCGGATACAAAAATCACCATCCGAAATGTAAATATGTAATTACCTCGAATTTTGAGAAACTCCGGTTTTATATTCAAAATGCCGTTGACCATGTTGATTTTGACTTGTTCAATCTGACCCGGGAACAATTTTCCTTGCTTTGGCTGTGTTTGGCAAAAGACAATCTGTTAAACGATTTGCCTTTAAAAATCAAGGAATCATCGGTTTTACAGGAAGAAAATATTACAAAAAAACTTTACGCTGACTACTCTAAATTCAGATCGGCAATTTACAACAACCTGGTCAAAAACAATCCTGAAACTGACAAACTACTGCTTTTCAAAAAAACACAAAAACTGTTAGACCGCTTTCTGTTTATCTTTTTTGCCGAAGACAGGTTGCTGGTCCCGCCGAATTCTATTTCACAGATCATTGAAAAATGGAAAGATGATGTTGATTTTGGCGATGCAAAACCGCTTTACGAAACTTTTAAAAAATACTTTCATGTGCTGAATGTCGGGAGACCGAAAAGCGGAAACCGGCAGGAAATCTTTGCATACAACGGCGGACTGTTCAGCAAGGATGAAATTTTGGACAATGTCAGTATCGATGATACTATTTTATATGAACATACTTTAAAATTCAGCCAGTACAATTTCGAAACCGAAGTGGATGTGAACATTCTCGGGCATATTTTTGAACACTCGCTGGGAGAGATTGAAACCGTGCAAGCCGAGATTAAAGGCGAGAAAATAGACAGCCAGAAAACAAAACGCAAAAAGGACGGCATTTTTTACACACCCAAATACATTACCAAATACATTGTTGAAAATACGGTTGGAAAACTTTGCGAAGAAAAACGGAATGAACTGGGAATTGTTGATGAGGAATACGCCAAAGGCAGGAAAAACCGGAAAAAGGAAATCATACGCATTCTTGGCAAAAAGCTGGAAGATTACCGTAACTGGCTTTTAAATTTGACGATTCTTGACCCTGCTTGCGGTTCCGGGGCTTTCTTGAACCAGGCTTTGGAATTCCTGATCAACGAACACCGGAAAATTGATGAGTTGCGCGGACAACTTCACGATGACGCCATTCATTTCTCCTACTTTACAACCGATATTTTAGAGAAAAACATTTACGGTGTTGACCTGAATGAAGAATCGGTTGAAATTGCCAAACTTTCGCTGTGGCTGCGCACTGCACAAAAAGGACGAAAGCTAAACACACTGAGCAATAACATAAAATGCGGAAATTCGCTGATTGACGACCCTGAAGTTGCCGGAGAAAAAGCATTTAACTGGAAAAACGAATTTCCTGAAATATTTGCCAACGGCGGTTTTGATGTGGTGATTGGGAATCCGCCGTATGTTTTTGCAAGAGAAAAAATATCAGAAAATGAAAAAAAATATTATTCAAAAAATTTTAATGCAGCAGAATATCAAATAAACACATATTTACTTTTCATTGAAAAAACTGTTGAAATAATAAAGCCTAAAGCAATTTATGGATTGATTGTTCCAAACGCTTGGTTAATGGTATATTCTGGACAAGGTTTAAGAAAATATTTATTAAAACATTGTAAACTTAATCAGATTATTAACCTTGAAGGTTATTCATTCGAAGGGGTAAATGTAGAAACAATAATAATCTTGTCTCAAAAGGACAGAATTGATAACAATGATTTTCAAGTTCTACTGAGTAAAGGGAAAGAATTTGTTTTTAGTCATTTTAGAAATCAACAAGATTTCACAAAGAATGATGGATACGAATTCAAAGTATTCTTGGATGATGAAAGTATATCATTAAATAAGAAATTGATTTCAGGTTCTGTTGATTTAGATTCTATTGTTCAAATTAAAGCCGGGTTGCAAGCATATGAAAAAGAAAAGGGCAATCCAAAACAATCAGCTGAGGATGTTAAAAATAGACCTTATGATTACAATTACAAATTTGATGAAAGCACTTATAAATATCTAGATGGGAAAGATGTTGGCAGATACTTTATAGAATGGTCTGGACTTTATTTAAAGTATGGTGAACATCTGGCGGCACCAAGAACTTTTAACCTTTTTTCTGATAAAAAAATAATCGTAAGAGAGATTACCGGAAATTACCCTAAATGCATAATCTCGACTTTTTCGGACGATTTATATTTGTATAATAGAAGCAATATTGCAATAATTGAACGTGAAGGGAAAAATATCAATTTAAAATATATTGTTGCAGTTCTGAATAGTACATTGATGTCTTACTACTTCATGAAAAATACCGCTAAATCAGTTCGAAAAATGTTTCCTAAAGTAATTCTGAAAGATTTACGATTATTTCCATTTAAAGAAATAGATGAAAATTCACAAATCCCTTTCATTTTAAGTGTTGAGAAAATACAATATTTACAAAAAGAACTTTTTGATATTCAAAAAAATTTTATTTACCTATTAAAATCAAAGGTTGATCTTGATAAACTCACTAATAAACTTCTTATTTGGTATGAACAGGATTTTAAAACTTTTATAGGAGAATTAATCAAAGCCAAAATAAAACTCAGCCTCTCAGAAGAAGCTGAGTGGATGCGTTATTTCAATGAGCAAAAAGAAAAAGCGCAAACCCTGAAATTCGAAATCGAAAAAATCGACCGTGAAATTGACCGCATGGTTTATGAATTGTATGGATTGACGGAGGAGGAAATTAAAATTGTGGAAAATGTCTGAACCGGGATTTTTAGGATTCATGGGATTTGGGGATTTTTGAATCCGGGTAATCATGAAAATCCCCAAAATCATGGTGCAGACAATATATGACAAGTGGAAAATGTCTGAACCGGGATTTTTAGGATTCATGGGATTTGGGGATTTTTGAATCCGGGTAATCATGAAAATCCCCAAAATCATGGTGCAGACAATATATGACAAGTGGAAAATGTCTGAACCGGGATTTTTAGGATTCATGGGATTTGGGGATTTTTGAATCCGGGTAATCATGCAATTCCCCAAAATCCTAGTGCAGACAATATATGACAAGTGGAAAATGTCTGAACCGGGATTTTTAGGATTCATGGGATTTGGGGATTTTTGAATCCGGGTAATCATGCAATTCCCCAAAATCCTAGTGCAGACAATATATGACAAGTGGAAAATGTCTGAACCGGGATTTTTTGGATTCATGGGATTTGGGGATTTATTCCAGGGATTTATTAAATCCGGGTAATCAGGAAAATCCCCAAAATCATGGTGCAGACAATATATGACAAGTGGAAAATGTCTGAACCGGGATTTTTTGGATTCA
>CAZQKR010000016.1:49152-94983 GCA_964594045.1 uncultured Saprospiraceae bacterium
AAATCATGGTGCAGACAATATATGACAAGTGGAAAATGTCTGAACCGGGATTTTTAGGATTCATGGGATTTGGGGATTTTTGAATCCGGGTAATCATGAAAATCCCCAAAATCATGGTGCAGACAATATATGACAAGTGGAAAATGTCTGAACCGGGATTTTTTGGATTCATGGGATTTGGGGATTTATTCCAGGGATTTATTAAATCCGGGTAATCAGGAAAATCCCCAAAATCATGGTTCAGACGATTTATGACAAGTGGAAAATGTCTGAACCGGGATTTTTTGGATTCTGGGATTTGGGGATTTATTTCAGGGATTTATTAAATTCGGGTAATCATGCAAATCCTAAAAATCCTAGTTCAGACAATTGTAGACAATAATAAACAAAATGAAATACGAAGAATTAACACATAAAATTATCGGTTGTGCCATGCGCGTTCACTCCGCATTGGGAAATGGATTTCAGGAGGTTATTTATCAGCGGGCAATGGAAATCGAGATGGACGACAGTGGAATTTCATTTTCGCGTGAATACGAAATGCCTGTTTATTACAAGAATCATCAAATCGGAACACGTCGTGTCGATTTTTTGGTGGAAGAATTTATTTCGGTTGAGTTAAAAGCTATCATAAATTTGGAAGATGTGCATCTGGCACAAGCAATCAATTATTTGGAAACATATGATCTGGAAGTTGGTTTGTTAATTAATTTCGGAGCCAGGAGTCTCGATTTTAAACGTCTCAATAATAAGAAGTTCAAACAAAAAAATCAAGGCAATCCGAACATTCCATAATTCATCAAACATACACTGGATAATAACTCAGAAATACTGCTTTATCAAACTGATTACCTGCACGGCAGTACTTCCGGGCTCATCAGGAGCTTTTACATCAAGAAATACATGTAATCTCCCGGAAAATAAAATGAAATGAGCTGCATTTTGTCGAAATAATTACGTTTGAATAATGTTGAACAGATCAAATTCAGGAATTTAGGCCACCGATAGCTTTTTAACTACAAGATGATTTCATTCAATTGTGACTGACAGATCACCAATTTAATATTTGCAAACTAAAATTTTTAAGGTCATCTATTCTATCCTCTCCCTCTCTCCCAAAAATATTCCCCCAAATGTATTTTTTTTAGTAAGTTTGTTTAACCACTCGGATTGGTATACAGCCGGAACAGGGAGAATATGGCTTTAAATACAAGCGACCTTTATGTTTTTGAAAGAACATTTGCATCAATATATATCAGAAAGGGAAGCAGTCACATCTGCCCCCTATTACCTTTATGACATTGAAATGATCCGGGATCACTGCAGGGTATTCAGAAGGATTGAATACAAGGAAAAAGAGATCCACTTTGCCACCATGGCCAATATCCACCCGGAATTTCTGCAGATCGTCAGGGAAGAAGGCCTGGGCGTTTTTGTCAATTCGCTCGTGCACATGGAAGTTGTGATGGAAGCTGGTTTTGGTGGGGATAAGATCATCTTCACTTCTTCCGGCCAAAGCAGGGAAAATATGCTGGCAGCAGGTCAACAGGGAGTGCAGGTCAACCTGGATTCTCCGGCACAACTCGAACAGTGGCGGCAATTGTTCCCCGGTGTTCCTGCCGGTATACGCTGCAATATCGGTGATCAGATCGATGCCAGTGTGAATCACGCAGGCGCCTTTATCGGTAAAAACAGCCGTCTGGGTTTCACCCTGGAAGAGATCAGCCAAATCGATCATAAATCAGGGATCAAAGGATTGCATCTTTATGCCGGAACGGACATCTTTGACCTGGATTATCTTTTCAGTTGCTATGAGGCGCTTGTGGAGATCAGCTGGGATTTTCCTGCCATTGAATACCTCAATTTCGGTGGTGGATTCGGCGTAGCCGAAAACGATGAGAAACAATTTGATTTTGAAACATACGGAAAACGACTGTCCGCAATTATGGATTCTGTTTCACAATCCAGGGGCAAACCGATAAAACTGATCCTGGAACCGGGCCGGATCATCGGCGGCGCTGCAGGCTATTTTGTTTGCAAAGTGACTGATATCAAGGACAGAGGCGACATCAGGCTGGTTGGCGTCAACGCCTCCGTTGCGCAATTCTCCAGACCATTATTGTATCCTGAGATAGCCAGACATCCTGCTACGATCATCCGAAATGGGGCGATCGTACATGATAAGGAACACCAACTACACACCATTTTTGGGTGTTCCACCTATTCCAGGGATATTTTGAGAAGCAAAATTGATTTACCCACAGTCCGAAAAGGTGACGTGGTGGTTCTGGGCAATGCAGGTTCCTATTGCGCATCTTCCTATTGTCAATTCCTGGGTTTCCCAAAACCGGAAGAAGTATTTTTATAAGGAAAAATCTATATGATGCAAGCTGAATACCTCGAAGGAAAATCCGGCAAACAGCTGTTTGAAAAGATCCAGGCAGAGATCTACCGGGGAAATCCGTATTTCAGAGGCACTGAAGGAAGCATAGAAACCATGCTTTTGCACGGTAAAAGCGCATTCCACCAGCATGCACGGATCATGAAATTCCTTTTGAAGGATGGAAATGATACAGTGGGCCGTTTTGCATTGATCCATGACAGGCAACTGCCGGATTTCATCCAGGTCGCTTTTTTTGAAGCCAGGGAAAGGCTGGGCGATATCTGGACCACCATCAAAAATACGGCAAAACAATATTTTCCGGAGATTAAAAAGGCAGTGGTGGGATTCAACGGGCACCTCAATTATGGTGTAGGCATGTTGCTCAATCGCTTCGATGAAGTTCCCTTGTTCGGTCTTCCTTACAACCCGGCTTATTACGCTGATTATTTCAGGACGCTGCATTGCCATCGCATGTATAGTTTCCGGTTTACCATGGAAGCTTATGCCATGTGGGCGAATCAGTACACTCAGCAACGACGGGTTGAAGGAATGAATGTACGGTTCATGAAGAAATCTGAGATCAGAAAGGAAAGTGCAGTTTATACCACACTCAACAATCAGGCTTTTGCCAGGCATCCGTTTTGGTCAGACCGGCAAAATGAAGAAGACCTGGAACTGTTCTATCCATTCCGGTTTTTGCTGGATAATGAAAATCTGATCATCGCTGAGGTCCATGACCGGCCCGTGGGATTTTTCCTGTGGTATCCCGATTTCAATCAACTGGTTGCGGGTTCACGGGATCTGAATTTCCTGGATTTTCTTCGATACAGAACGGGCAAAAGACCCGATACATTCCGTTTTACAGAGATCGGCATCATACCGGAATATCAGCGCAGCCCGGTGGCTTATGCCCTGATCAGCAAATCTTTGCCTGTTTTGTTGCATCAAGGATATAAATACTGCGAAGCCGGTTTTATTTTCGAAGAGAACAAGGCTTCCATGGCTTTTGTGAATCGCATTCTGAAGCGTTGTTACGGTCATGAACCGGAACCATACCGACATTTTGGTATTTTTGAAGCTGAACTATGAATCCGGAGTTTACCTATATTAAAAGCGCTGCCCAACTGCCACAGGAATGGGATCAGACAGGAGACAGTTATTTCCAGCAGCGTAGTTTTTTGTGGCATGCCGAACAATACAATCCGTGCAAACAAAGGTATTATGCCTGTTTTGAAAATGGTCATTTGGCGGCAGGCGCAGTGGTTTACGCGCTGGGACTGAGTTTGCTGACCTTTCTTAAAGTGAAAAGCACGGTCAATATGCAGATCACGGGTATTCCCTGTTCTGTTTCAAGTCCCGGGATTTTTGGAAAACCGGAAGCAGTGGCCTGGCTTAAAAAGCATATCTCAGCCAATGAAAAAGGGATGGTCCTGTTCCTTAATTTACCCGAAAAAACGAAGGATTTCAAGGGCGCATCGGGGAAAACTTTGCCTTCGATCGTGTTTCAGAACCGTTTCGGAAGTTGGGATAACTATCTTTCCCAACTGCGTTATCCCTATAGAAGGCGACTCATTCAAATTCTGGAAAACGGAAAGGGATTGACATTGGAACAGACCGATTGTTCGGTTTTTGATGAAGAAATGTATGGTCAATATCTGCAGGTTTTTCAGAAAAGCAACGAAAAGCTGGAACTGCTCAGTTGGGATTTCTTCAGGGAACTGCCAGCGGAATTCATATTGACCGCTTGCAGACAAGAGGGACAACTGATCGGTTGGAACATCGCAGTGAAATGGAAAAAAACATTTTACTTTTTCCTGGGCGGGCTGGATTACAAAATGAATGGAAGGTTTAATACCTATTTTTATCTTTTGGCCAATCTACTGAAAGAGGGTATTGAAAGCGGAGCAGAAGCGATCGATCTGGGACAAACGGCTGAGATCCCCAAGATGCGATTGGGAGGCGTTCCGGTGGAAAGGTACATGGAGGCGACCCATCATTGGATGGTTGTGGGAAAAATATTGAAATGGGCGGGACCGCTGTTGGAATACAAGGCAAAAACAGAGTCAAATCAGGTTTTTGTGCGTGATCAGCCATAAATAAATGTTTAGGGTTTGATCAAAAGCTCAATTAGATGGATTCTACATTTAATTTTTTTGCGTTTTTCTTAAATAAACATAAATCTTATTTAAGTTTTTGGGAATTTTCTTAAATAAGCTTGTTTCTTATTTAAGATTTTTGCATTTTTCTTAAATAAGAGTTTACTTTGTGTAAGATTTTAGCCAAAATCTTTACATAATAAATTATGAAGGCATTTAAATCCGGTCGGTATATCAGTCAAGGCTATCATAAAAGCTTTCAGCCTGAATTCATTAACAGACAATTTTCCATAGAAAATATGGAAATACTGCAACTATTAAGTCAGGCAGACCGGGAATTGGGTCGATTGGATATGTATTCAAAATATATTCCTGATATAGAATTATTTATAAGTATGCATGTAGTTAAGGAAGCTACGCAAAGCAGCAAAATTGAAGGAACGCAAACAAATGTAGAAGATGCAATTTTAGAAAAAGATGACTTGCCATTAAATAAACGGGATGACTGGCAGGAAGTTCAGAATTATATCAAAGCTATGGAATGGGCCATGAGCCAATTGGATATTTTACCTTTCTCATCCAGGCTAATCAGAGAAACCCATCGCATTATCTTACAGGGAGTCAGAGGCGAAAAAAAACAAGCAGGTGAATTCCGTAAAAGTCAAAATTGGATAGGTGGTGCAACAATCAATGATGCCACATTTATTCCTCCGATTCATACTTCTGTACCGGAATTAATGAGTGATTTGGAAAAATTCATCCATAATGAATCAATTCATTTGCCTGAATTACTAAAGATCGCGCTGATACATTATCAATTTGAAACGATCCATCCGTTTTTGGATGGAAATGGCAGAATCGGTCGTCTGATGATTCCATTATATTTAGTAAGCAAAGGTATACTTCAAAAACCTGTTTTGTACATTTCCGATTTTTTTGAAAAAAACAGACACTTATATTATGATAAGCTTACCATCGTGAGGGAAAAGGATTCGCTGGAACCATGGTTCAAATTTTTCCTGGCAGGAGTAATTGAAACTTCAAAAAATGGTATTCATACTTTTGATGGAATTATGCAAATTCAAAAACAAGCTGATAATGCAATTCAAACTTTAGGCAGCAGAACCTTAAAAGCAAAAAGTGTATTGGATTACCTGTTCAGGAAACCAATGGTTACAGCAGAAAAAGTAAGTGAAATTGCTTCCATTTCCATGCCTTCATCTTATAAACTGATTGCTGAACTGGAAAAGCTGGGAATCCTTAAAGAAGTGACCGGAGGACAAAGAAGTAGAATGTATATTTTTGATAATTATTTAAAAATGTTTAAATAACATATAGAAAAAATGGAACACGGATGACACAGATTAACGGATCAGCATGGATTTTTGATATATCGTCCAAAAACATCCGTGAAAATCCGTCTGATCCGTGTTCAAAATAAAAAGTAAGCAATGTATATGACATGACCGATCAAAACGAACTGAAAAAAGGACTGAAAATCCTGATGGTGAGACCCAAACCGTCTCCTGAGACCATAGGTTTGCAGCACCTGATGGTTGTGGAGCCATTGGAACTGGAGATCCTTTATGCACTGAAAAGACCGCAGGACGAAGCCTTGATCGTGGATCTGATCATTGAAAAAAAGCCGTTCAGCTATTTTTTGAATACTTTTCAACCTGATGTGATTTGTTTTACGGGTTATATTACGAATGTCGGAACTATTCTAACCTACTGCGAAGAAACAAAAAAATATTCCGGGGGAAGGATCAGGAATGTGGTTGGTGGCGTGCATTGTGAAGTTTGTCCCGAGGATTTTGATCATCCTGCGGTTGACTTCAGGGTGATCAGAAACGCTGGCAAGGTATTTACCGGCATGTTGGATCATATTGCTGATGCAACTGCGCTTCCGGCAGGTATATTAAAATCGGGCGATACGGTGGATCCGCTCAGGTTGCCCCCTTTTGACTTCAGCACGGTACTTCCTGAACGGTCATCTGTTGCCAGGTACAGGCATAAGTATTTCTATATATTTCACGATAAAGTTGCCCTGGTCAAGACGTCTTACGGTTGCCCGTACCAGTGTTCCTTTTGTTTTTGCCGGGTGATCACCGACGATCATTATCATCAGCGACCTGTGAAAGAAGTGGTGGATGAACTGGAAAACATTCCTGAAAAAGAGATCTACATCGTGGATGACGATTTTCTCTTTGATAAAAAATGGCTGTCACAATTCATGGCTGAGCTCCGGCAACGCGGGATCAAAAAGCATTTTCTGGTGTATGGAAGGGCTGATTTCATCGCCAGGCACCCTGAACTGATGCACGAAATGGCCAGATCCGGTCTCCGGACCGTGATCGTGGGTTTTGAAAGTTTTTCGGATGAGGAGCTCGATGCTTACAATAAAAAAATACCAGTCGGTTTGTACAAACAGACCATGGAAATACTCAACCGTGAAAAGATCGAAGTGTTTGCTACCATCATCGTTTCGCCCAAATGGGACAGGAATGATTTTCGTAATATGGTCCGTTCGCTTCAATCGCTGGGCATTCATTATGTCAATTTGCAACCTTTGACCCCGTTGCCAAAAACAGGGGTTCATTTTGACGACTCGAAGATCCTGATCAACCGGAAGGAATATGACAAATGGGATCTGGCTCATGTGACCGTACAGCCGGAAAAAATGAGTGTTGCAGCATTTTATGAGGAGATCCTGAAAGCTTACCAGCGCATTTTATACAGGCCCAAAGTTTTGTTGAAATACCTGATGACTTACCGGCCGGTGATGTTGTACAAGATGCTGATAGGTGGATACCGGGTAACCTTGCAATACCGCAAAAAAATTAAAGAAGCCAAAAAATATGCCTAAGGTTTTATTCATACAGCCGACACAATATGCCGAGAATGGCAAGTTGTGCAAGCAGCGCAGGATCAATTTACCCGGGCTGGCATTTCCCTTGCTGGCAGCTTACACACCTGCACATTGGGAAGTTGAGCTGTTGATCGAAGTCGTGGATGACATCGATTTTGACCATGAAGCTGACCTGGTGGCGATCGGCACTATGGGTCATGCCACGTTCAGAGGGCTGGAGATCGCACGTGAGTTCAAAAAGCGGGGAATACCCGTGGTGATGGGTGGTTACATGGCTTCGATCGCCTGGGAAGAGGCGGCAAAACATGTGGATTCGGTTGTGATCGGTGATGCGGAGATCGCCTGGCCAAAATTGCTGGAGGATTTTGAAAAAACGGGAAAACTGGAACCCATCTACAAATATCCGATACATGAATTAAAAAATTTACCTGTTCCAAGGTATAAGCTGTTGACCAAAAAGCCGATCGGGGCGATGTTGCCCGTTCAGGCAGGGCGTGGCTGCACTTTTTTATGTTCCTTTTGCTCGATCGCCTGTTTGTATGAAGGAAAATATTTGTTCAGGCCGGTGGATGAGGTGATCAGGGACATCCAGGCGGTCAAAAAGCTGGGTTTCAAACGATTTTACCTGATCGATGACAATATTGTTTCCAATCCAAAGTATCTGAAGGAACTTTGTGAAAAGATCACACCGTTGAAGATGAACTGGGCCAGTCAGTGCGCCTTGCATCTGGCCAAAAACAGGGAATTGCTTGAAGTGGTCAGGCGGTCAGGTTGCGACCTGATGAGTTTCGGGGTGGAGAGCATCAGTCAGGAAGCGGTCAACAGTCTGGACAAACCTTGGTTGAAAGTGGCCGATCACGAGGAAAACATCAAGAAATTGTCTGTTGCCGGGATCACGGTCAGTACTGAGATGATCGTTGGAACGGACTATGATACGGAAGATTCCATTCGCCAGACCTTTGAGTTTATTCACCGGAATAAAGTGCCGATACCCAGGTTTTACATATTGACACCCATTCCCGGCACGGAACTGCATAAGACCTTGATCGCTGAAGGTCGCATGCTCACGGATGACTTGAATTTGTTTGACGGAACGCGTTGTATACACATTCCAAAACTGATCGGTCCGGAAAAGCTGACGGAGATGTACTGGTGGCTGAATAACCGTGTATTTTCTTTGAGGAGTATAGTTTACAGGGTGTTTATGAATAAATACCTGTGGAAAAATCCGCAGATGCTCCTTTTTGCGTTGGCGATCAACCTGCATTACAGGCATTATGTGAAGCGGAAGGTGACGCCGAATATTTTTTGAGGGAAATACAATTCTCCCAGTGATCCCGTAGATCAATATCTGCCTGAATCTCCACAAAAAGATAGAAATATAATTCTAAAGCAGGCTTGTTTCTGCGTTCATCTGCGCGATCTGCGGGAAACAAAAAAACGCTACCAGATTTAGCTCATCTCAACAGATTTTTTTTCATATTTCTTCTAAATGATGAGAAGGGAATACAATTCTCCCGCTGATCCCGCAGATCAATATCTGCGTGAATCTCCACAAAAAGATAGAAATATAATTCTAAAGCAGGCTTGTTTCTGCGTTCATCTGCGCGATCTGCGGGAAATAAAAATAATGCAATTTTTGGTGATCAGGATGATAACAAGTATCTTTGAGCAAGTTTTAACCCTTAAATTGCCAGTTTAAACACTAGCAACAAAGGAAATCAGTAATCAAAAAAAATCATTATGTACAAAAATTTTTTACTTTATGCCGTTTTATTTGCCTCATCAGCAATTTTGTTGAATGCTTGTGATAAAGACAAGGATGATAACCCGCTGAATGGTGCTACTAATGCTCAGTTCAATGAAAATCTGACGTATGGAACCATGAAAGACCAGGATGGAAATGTTTATAAAACCATCACCATTGACACGATGACCTGGATGGCTGAAAACCTCCGCACAACAAAGTATAACGATGGAACAGTCATTCCTGATTTCAGCGAACCGGGTAACTGGGACAAACTTACTTTTGGAGCTTATTTCAATTACAACAGAACCCGAAACTCAGATTCACTTGCAACTTTCGGGCGATTATATAACTGGCATGCAGTCAACACAGGTAAGCTTGCTCCCGAAGGCTGGCATGTGGCAACAATTGATGAATGGAAGGCTTTGGTACATTACCTGGGTGATTCTCTGATTGCGGGTGCAAAGTTAAAGGAAACCGGCAACAAACATTGGGCATATGAAAATTCTGATGCCACTAACGAAACCGGATTTACTGCGGTTCCGGCCGGCGGAAGAATATTTAATGCTTATACGAATTTAGGATATTTAGGATATTGGTGGACTGCAAGTGAAGGTACCACAGTGGCCAATGCAAGTTTGGTAAGATTAAATTATGATAATTCCAAAACAGATTTTTTCAGATTTATCAGGGAATTGGGTTTTTCTGTGCGCTGTGTTAAAGACAGATAACCTGTTTTTCGTATTTGATATGTGAAAAAACGATTGGCATGAGAACGCGCTTTCAAGCCCTATCTGGTGTTTTGGACAATAGATCTTTGCTTATGATCATCCAGGAAGGAATTTGAATGTAATATCAGTTTTTAGGGATTCTGCATAGTGAGAGCAGAATTTTGAATGGTTTTTCCGAATTCAGTAGCCGTGCGAAACGGAACAAAGGCAAACAAACGGTTAAATGCAGATCTCCATGTCCAAATCATCAAATGATTGATGTCCAAAAAGATCAACGATGCGCCTGAACTTGAACATGATCTGACTCAAAATTTCCGTCTGGGCACAAATGGTTCAAAACTTCCAGACATGTTTTCGTGCAATATTTCTTTATCGCAGCAACTCTTTGGACAGTAAATTGGATCTGCTTTCATAAAGCTTCACTTCAGAAACGCTTTTCCACGGATCCGGGACAAAAAAAACGGATCCGGCCAATGATAGCCGAAACCGTTTTTAAAATTCTCAACATCGTTATAAAAACTCTGTTTACAAAGCCAATTTTGCTTTTACTTTGTCAAATACGTTTTCAGTCTCGGAAGCATGTAAAATCACTCCGGTACTGGAATCGAAAATGAAAGTAAAACCTTCTTCCTTGCCAACGGCCTGGACCGCATTCTGTATGGAATTCAATATGGGTTGGTAAAGTTCTTCTCTTTTCTTCAGTAAAGATTGCTGGATTTCAGTTTCAAAAGCCCTGATGGCCTCCTGTTCCTGTGTAAGCCCGGCTTCCCTTTCCTGCATCTGGAGCTTGGAAAGTGTTCCGCTGTTCACTTCCTCAACGTATTTGGCATAATTCAACTCCAACACTTTCACCATGGAATCTCCTTTGGCCAGCATATCGTTTTGGTAGTTGGTCAGTTTTTGGTCAGCAGCCTTCACATCAGGATGGATCAGGATCAATTGAGTGGAATTCAGATAACCATATTTTTGCGCATGCACAAATGTTACTAAAAGAAGCATCAAAACTGTACTTAAAATCACTCTAATGTTCATTGGTTTTGTTTTTCTGTATTTAGTTTTAAAATAAATCAATGTATGGACGAATTTCCCAATTCATTTTCCCATTTAAAGGTCAACTTTAACAAGAAATTAAGAACCCGGCCTCAAAATGATCACTCCTCTTTATTTTCAGGAGCGGGTTCAGTTTTAGCTTCAAGTTCCTTTTTTTTCTGTGTTTCAATTTCTCGGATATTCTCGTTGATCTCGGATTTGATATTGGCTTTGGCATTGTTGAATTCACGGATTCCTTGTCCCAAGCCCCTCATCAATTCAGGAATTTTTCTGCCACCAAAAAGAATCAGGACGATCAGAATGATGATGACCCATTCTCCTCCACCGGGCAATCCAAATAAAAATAAACTTTGCATAAAATAGATATTTTATTGTTTAAGAGCTGCAAATGTAAAATTTATTGACATCTTTCACTTAAATCTTGATAAATATTTTCCTCTTGTAAAGTATTAACAGCACCATCCAGAAAATTATTACATGAAACAGGGCAAACATCAGCGAACCATTGAGATTTCCGAAAACCGGTTCAAAAATACCGGAATACAACCATGAATATCCGTTGATTACTTCACCGGATGCCTGGTCTGTGAGCTGTATGGTGAATAAAATCTTGACCCAGACGACAGAAAGCACATATCCGAAAAGGGGATTGACTCCGTAAACTACAAAAAATTGAGCCCATTTTCTCCACTTCAATACATCGATCAACCAGTAAAACAATGTCAGCAAAATGCTGGCGATCCCTCCGGTGTACAGAACGTAAGAACTCGTCCAGATCGGTTTATTGATCGGAAAGAACTGATCCCAGATCAAAGCAAGTATGATCATTATTACTCCGGTCCCTGCGATATATAATAAATTTTTCCTGATCTCCACAGTTGTCCTTCTCAGTGCCAGGCCGACGAAAAATCCGTAAATTACCGTGACTGCCGATGTGACCGTTGACAGAAGTCCTTCAGGTTCAAATGGAATTCCGAAACCTTTGTACATATGTGCTTCGGTAAGAATGGCCGTATCGATCTGCTTCACCACATTGGTTTCCAGTTCGAACGGTGCATCACCGCCAAATTGCCAAAGGACATACCAGTAACCCAAAAGCATCACGATGGCCGAAACGATCAACTGCCACCTGTTCATTAGTAATACCAGGATCCCTGCAAGGCCAAAAGCCAGCGCGATCCTTTGCAAAACACCCAAAATCCTAAGGGAAAAGATATCCATATTGTAAAACGGGAAAGCATTGAGCAACAAGCCTATAATAAAGATCAATGCCACTCTTTTCAATAATTTTTTTCCTGCTTCCGTTGAATAATTATAATTGAACCTGCTGTATGAATAACTCATTGAAACACCGACAATGAACAAAAAAAATGGAAATACCAGGTCAGTAGGCGTGCACCCGTGCCATTCCGCATGCAGCAAGGGCGGATAAACATGGCTCCAGCTTCCGGGATTGTTGACCAGTATCATTCCCGCAATGGTCAAACCCCGGAATGCATCCAGCGAAAGCAGTCTTTCTTTCTTCATATTTGTTGGTTTTTAATGAGTGATAAAAGTAAGTAATTCATACCAAAGCCGGCAATTTTCGGATCAGTTAATTTTCCGGTTTTTCAAAGGTATGTGCATTCCAATTCAGAACGACAGGAAGCAATGCAACAAATGCTCCAAAGCAATTATTGCGCTTTGTGTGATTTTAATTTATAAAAATATCTAATATGTTTGTAACTTTGAAGTTTGTTTTGAACAGATTGAACTTGTTTTCAGTGATCTGTTAAAATTTTAAGATTCATGGAACCAATCAAATATACAGAAGAAAATATTGTTTCGCTCGATTGGAAGGAGCATATCCGCCTGCGGCCGGGAATGTACATCGGTAAGCTGGGCAATGGTGCTTCACCGGACGATGGCATCTATATCTTGCTTAAGGAAGTGCTTGACAATTCAATCGATGAATATGTCATGGGATACGGTAAAAAAATCGAAGTAAACATTGAAGGCAATAAAGTCAGCGTTAGGGATTACGGAAGGGGGATACCATTGGGCAAACTTGTAGAGTGCGTTTCTCAGATCAATACAGGGGGTAAATACGATTCAAGGGCTTTTAAAAAGTCCGTTGGTCTGAATGGGGTAGGGACCAAGGCGGTCAATGCTTTGTCTTCCTATTTCAGCGTAAAATCAATCCGGGACGGCGAAAGCAAGTTTGCCGAATTCTGCAAGGGAGAGATCGTGGTCAACAGCGGTATCGAACCTGAAAAACAGTTGGAGAACGGTACGATCACTACTTTTGTCCCGGATGAAACCATCTTCAGGGATTTCAAATTTCAGCATGAATATATCCGCACACAGCTGTGGAATTACGCTTATCTGAATTCCGGGCTCAGGCTCAAATTCAACGGTGAGACGATGTATTCCAAAGACGGCTTGCTGGATTTTCTCACGAGTAAAACGGATGTTGAAAAACTCAAATATCCTGTCATTTTCCTCAAAGGGGAAGATATCGAGGTGGCGCTTTCACACGGGCCTTCCTATGGTGAGGATTATTACTCTTTTGTCAATGGTCAGTTCACCACTCAGGGCGGTACACACCTGGTGGCATTCAGAAATGCCGTAGTCAAGACCATCAGGGATTTTTACAACAAAAATTTTGATTCGCGAGATATCCAGACCGGGATCGTGGGCGCCATCAGTATCCGGATAGAAGAACCTGTTTTTGAATCGCAGACCAAAACAAAGCTGGGCTCCCAGACCATTTCTCCCGATGGAGCTACTTTGCGCACATTTATCGGCAACTTCCTTCAAACACAGCTCGACAATTACCTGCACAAACACGAAGATGTTGCCAAAGCGCTTTTAGACAGGATCAAAAGGTCTGAAAAGGAGCGAAAGGAGATCGATGGCATCAAAAAGATCGCTAAAACCAGGGCAAAAGCTGCCAATATCCATAATAAAAAACTGAGGGATTGCAGGGTACATTTCAATGACGAGAAAGCGGATCCGGTTATGGTGGAAAACTCCACGATCTTCATCACTGAAGGCGATTCTGCCAGCGGTTCCATCACCAAGGCCAGGGATGTTCAGACCCAGGCAGTTTTCAGTCTGAGGGGCAAGCCGCTCAACTGCTACGGCCTGAGTAAAAAAATTGTTTACCAGAATGAGGAATTCAACCTGCTTCAGCATGCGTTGAATATTGAAGACGGATTGGATGGCCTGAGGTTCAATAAGGTGGTCATTTCAACGGATGCGGATGTGGATGGAATGCATATCCGCTTATTGCTCCTGACGTTCTTTTTACAGTTTTTCCCCGAACTGGTCACACATGGCCATCTTTTTATCCTCGAAACTCCTTTGTTCCGCGTCAGAGACAAACAGACAACCTATTATTGCTATTCTGAGAAGGAAAAATCAGAGGCCATCGCCAAACTTAGGGGAAAAGCAGAGATAACCCGTTTTAAAGGACTTGGAGAGATCTCTCCGGGCGAATTTGGTAACCTGATCGGTGAAAATATGCGCCTCAAACCTGTAAAAATGCACGGAAACGCCAGAATTGAGGAATTGCTGGCCTATTATATGGGAAAAAATACACCTGAAAGACAGGAATTTATCATCACTAACTTGAAATACGAGAAAGAAGAACTTTTTGAAAATGTCTGAAAAGGCTCATTTTGAGCGGTTGATGACATAATCAGAAAGGCTCAGCAGTGAGCGACGGTATTCATTATCAGGAAATTCCGCAAGGATACTGTCTCCAAGCGCCTTATATTCCATCATTTTGGCTGTGGCGTATTCCAGCCCTCCTTTTTCCTTGATGAATGCTATGAGCTCGTCAACCTTTTGCTTGTTTTCGTTGTGGTTCTTTACCGTGTTGATGATATAACTTTTTTCCTGACTGTTCACCTTCTGGAGAACATGGATAAGCGGCAAGGTCATTTTTTTCTCCTTGATATCAATGCCGCGCGGTTTTCCAATATCCTTCGATCCATAATCAAACAGGTCATCCTTGATCTGGAACGCCATACCGATGGCTTCACCATAAGCATGCATCCTGGCAACTATTTCAGGATCCTTACAGACTGTGGCTGCTCCGATGCTGCAGGAAGCAGCGATCAGGGAAGCGGTTTTTTGCCTGATGATATTGAAATAAACCTCTTCAACGATATCCAGTTTTCTGGCTTTCTGGATCTGCAGCAATTCGCCCTCACTCATATTTTTAACTGTGGAAGAAAGTATCTTCAACAATTCGGAGTTGCCGGATTCCACACTGATCATCAAGCCCTTAGCAAGCAGGTAATCACCCACCAGCACTGCTATTTTGTTTTTCCAAAGGGCATTGACTGAAAAAAAACCTCTTCTTTCATTGGCATCATCCACAACATCGTCATGGACCAGGGTGGCCGTATGCATCAGTTCGATCATAGCTGCTGCTATGTAACTGTTGTTATTGACCGGCCCGAACATTTTGGCCGAGAGCAATACATACATCGGGCGAATTTGTTTTCCTTTGCGTTTGACGATATAATAGGTGATCTTTTCCAAAAGGGAAACATTGCTTTTCATGGCATCCTGGAAAAACTTTTCAAAAATTTCCAGTTCTTCTGAAACAGGTTGTTTGATCTGATCAAGCCCAGCGCCCATACGATTCCTTCAATTGCTAATCTAATAAACGGTTAATTTTCCGCTAATCTATAATAATGTTCACTTCCAATGGAATGAATTCAAAAGATGTTCAATATCCTTGTTTACAAAATTATAAACAACTTCCATCGAATCAACCTGCGTTTTATTTTCAAAATACAGTGAGCCCCTGAAAAAATGGTTCAGACTGTCAGTTAAAAAAAACTGCGTTGGACTGGCAGCGGGGCCTGAGAGATTGAACAGGACGCCATAAACCTTGCCGGGCAATTCTATCCTCGTTTCTTTGATGTACTGTGCTTTGATGGTGTGTTTGCCAACCAATGCAAAAGAATCGTAGATCAGGCTATCCAGAGAATTCACTTTGTTGATGGGGTAATAGCTGCAATGCACCTTACCGTTGAATGCAGGAATAGTGATATCAAACCAGCAGTCTTTTTTGACGGCTCCTTCTATTTCTCCGGAATACTCTTTTATTTCTGCATACTCCGGAATATCAAAACTGAACTCACAATCATTCCTGCCAATCGCCTTATAAGCTTTTTCAGGGAAGTCCACACGAGGATAGGCTCTGGGTTTGGGCACATGACTTGCATTTTCTTCCCCGCAGGCAATCAGTAGCAACAGAAGCAGTAAGGTCATCACTGCCAGAACAAACAACTTGGGTGTGTGAGCCGGATTTTTCTTTATCATCTGGTTAAATGTGTTTATTGAATTTAATTGTTTCGATGAAGCTTGACTTTTTCAACACGACGGTCTGAAACAGATAACGGGATAAAGGTGAACTGCTTATAGCTGATCTCCTGTCCTTCGTCCGGAATTTCTCCGGTAATTTCGAGCAACATGCCCGCAATAGAATCTGATTCACCCTTGATTTCATCAAAAATGGCGATTTCTTCTCCGATTATCCTGCAAACATCGTTGATAAGGGTTTTGCCTTCAAAAATAAACGTGTTTTCGTCAATCTTTTCGACATGGACTTCATCAATCTCGTCAAATTCATCCCGGATGTCACCAAAAATTTCCTCCAGAATGTCTTCCATGGTCACTATGCCTGCACTGCCTCCATATTCATCCACCACTATAGCCAAGTGCATGCGTTTGGACTGGAATTCCTTCAGAAGATCCCTGATTTTTTTGGATTCCGGAACGAAAAGCACGTTTTTCCTGAGAATTATTTGCCAATTGAAGTCTTTCGGCTTGTCCAGATGGGCCAACAGATCCTTGACATAGAGTATGGCGAAAACATTGTCAAAATCTTCTTTGTAGACAGGAATCCTGGAAAACCCGCTGTCCCTGACCACTTCAAGCACTTCAGCAAAATCAGCCTCATGGTTTAAAGCGATCACATCCATCCTGGGCTTCATGACCTGTTTAACAGCAACATCGTTGAATGTCAATATGCTTTTCAGGATATCCAGTTCTTCGTCAGCTCGCTTGGATTCACTTACACTCAATTCAATCGCCTTGTCCAGTTCTTCCTTGTGGCTGGGTATCACCCTGGAACGAACTTGTTCCATTCTGTTATCCAGCCATTTGGTTTTTTTGGAGATTCCGGAGGTCAAAGGATATAAAACAAAGGTAAGGCCTTTGGCAAAACCCGCCAGTCTGAGTGCAAGTTCGGGACTTTTCGCATTGCCATAACGTTTTGCAAGAGATTCGCTGAAAAATACAAGCAACAACCCTGCAAAAAGTATGGAGAAAATAAGGTGCAGGACATTGGCAGCGGTTGGACCCTCCGGATACGTTAAACCCAGTAAGTCCGTATGAGCCAAGCTTGAAGCCAGGACGTCAAAACTGATCAGTTTTTCAAGAATTAGGTAACTCAGCACAGAAATACCAACCTGGGTAAATGAAGTGCTTGCGAGCAAGGATGCCCTTAATCCGTATGGGTGTTCAAGAAATTTCAGAATGATCCGGGATTGCTTACTATCCTTTGACTTCAGACTTTTAACCGATTCCGGATTGATTGACAGGAAAGCCCGCTCAAATGAGCTGAGGAAAATCAAAAAGATCAGCAGAACCAGTAATATGATCATCAGGATGATCAATTCTGCTGAAAAACTCTGTAAAAATATGGATGAAGGCAGTATTTCCGATGGAGGAAGATCAGATTCCAAAATGCTGTGGTTTTAGTGATTAAAATGGAAGATCATCCTCGATCATAGAAGAAGGATCTTCCTGTTCCCTGCCAGGAAAAGTATCTGGTCCGGAATGGCCTGAAAATCCGGTTTGACCGGTCTCTGGCCTGCTGACTGCATCTTCTTCCCTCCTGCCCAGTATCCTGAAGGATTGAGCGTATATTTCAGTGGTATACCTGTCTTTTCCTTCTGAGTCGGTCCATTTGCGGGTGGTCAACTTGCCCTCAATGAAGATCTGCATGCCTTTTTTTAACTGTGTCTCAGCGCGGCCGGCCAACGGCCCCCACATGACAATATTATGCCATTCAGTCAATTTTTGCCAGTTACCGTCTTTGTCCTGGTAATTCTCATTGGTCGCCAGAGAAAAACTGGCTACCTGCCTGTTGTTTTCCAGGTGCCTGATCTCAGGATCTTTTCCCAGATTGCCAATTAAAATAACTTTATTGATCATATCTTTTTTATTTCTGATCCGATTGTTTTAAGGATGTAAAAAACTTTTCAATGATTTTTGGAAATGCAAAATTGCACAAGTTTTTATAATTTGCAAAATTAAATTGATATTCAGTATGATGAAAAGGCTGATGGTCATCGATTTGGTAAAATCTCGCATGTATTTTCTGATGTGTCAGTATCTGAGTGCCTTCATATAACAAATTCAATTTAAGTTGATCCTTATCCTCGCTGGACCTGAATTTGCCGGATATGGCTTTGGAGATTGTTTCTTCTTTAAAATCAATTGTTTCTGTGCCGGGGAGTTCATACAATGATCTCCAGATATCAGATTGATGGCGTTTTTGGATCGCTATGTTCCCTTGCGCATCATGAATGACAAAAAAGATGAAATACCTGTTTTTTCTGGAAATCTTTTTTTTGGGTAAAGGCAGTAACTGCACCCTGTTCTGTTGAAATGCTGCGCAATGCTGATTAAAAAAACACAATTGGCATGCGGGTTTTTTGGGTGTGCAACAGGTAGCACCAAAATCCATGATCGCCTGATTATATTTTCCGGGGAACGATTTATTCAACAGTTCCTGTGCCTTTTGTTCGAACACTTTTTTTCCTTCCGGAGTATGAAAGGAAACATCCAGGCCAAGAATTCTGGACAAAACCCTGATGACGTTTCCGTCAACAACCGCATAAGGCTGGTTAAACGCAAAACTCAGGATGGCCGCCGCTGTATAAGCGCCTATTCCCTTCATTTTCAGTAATTCAGCTCTTGAATCCGGAAAAACTCCCTGATGATCCCGGACGATGGTTTTGGCAGTTTCCTGCATATTCCGTGCCCTGGAATAATACCCCAATCCCTGCCAGACCTGCATGAGTAGGTCCTCGTCAGTTTTGGCAAGATCAAAAACAGTAGGGAAATTCTGGATGAACCGGTGATAGAAAGGGGTACCCTGTTCAACCCTGGTTTGCTGCAAAATGATCTCTGACACCCAGATCTTATAGGGATCAGCTTCTTTTTTCCATGGAAGCTGTCGTGCATTTTGCTCAAACCAGTTTAAAAGCATAATTGGAAATACTTCACCAGCACTTTCTGATAAGCGACCAATGCCTTGCGGAAAATCAACTACACGCTCCATAACAGATAAAAAAAAGGCAACACCTCAGAAGACTGTTGCCATATAATCACATTTGAGTATCCTGACTCATTGAAAAAATGCGGTGTATCAGGCGATTTTCCCCAGTTTCAATGAATTGTTACCATAAAGTACAGACAGTTTTTGCTTGATCTCTTTCCTTGCGAGGAAAATACGGCTTTTTACAGTTCCAAGCGGTATTTGCTCGATTTCTGCAATTTCATGGTACTTGTAGCCGTTGAAATGCATCCTGAACGTATTCTTCAGATTATCATCCAGTGTGTCAATGATGAAATTCAGTTCTTCCAACAGGATCTCAGAATCCGCATCATTGTTAACAATGGTACTGGAGGAATTGATGAAGTACAGGTTGTCCGTGGAATCCATCAATGTATTCTTGCGAATGTTCCTGCGGTAATTGTTGATAAAAGTGTTTTTCATAATAGTGAACAACCATGCTTTGAAATTGGTGCCCACCCTGAATTTTTCCTTATTCACAATGGCTTTATATGCTGTATCCTGAAACAGATCATGCGCTTCTTCCTTATCTTTAGTCAGGTTCAACGCAAAAGAAAATAAGGAATTGGTGTATCCTGAAAATTTGGCATTAAACTCGAGTTCTGACATATTTCTCAATTTTTATTTAAAATAATTCCAAATAACGTGCTATTTTCCGATACGTGCAAATTCTATTCAAAAAAAAATATTAATTAATTGTTAATTCATATTTTTTAGTTTAGAGATGTCATTTCCTCACCTGACGCTGCATAATCAATTTGTATTAATTTTCCTTATTTTATAAGGGAAAGGACTTAATTACCGGTATGGGAAACAATTTTATTGTTAAATTTACCTGAATTGACAACTATAATTTTATCATAAATGAAAAGTTGTGATTTGATGAATTTTAACCGGACAACTGAAGTTTTTCTTTTAATGAATTAATGTCAGCTGTTGAGATCTGTCGCGGCAATTACATAATAGGAATCTGTTTGTTTTGGTTCCCGGATTGCTGATTCCAAAAAAAAAGCCCGGCAAAATGCCGGGCTTCACGTGGGCGATGAGAGACTCGAACTCCCGACCCTCTGGGTGTAAACCAGATGCTCTGAACCAACTGAGCTAATCGCCCTGATCAACCTTTCAATAAAGGCGAGTGCAAAAGTAATAGATATTTGCTGGATTCAAAAAATAATTGAAAATAAATTATCAGAAATTATTTTTTTGTTCCAACCTGATCAGCCATAATCGATATAAACCTGGTTTGGAAATTGTGTGTTTTATTCAGCTGACTCTCAATGATCTTCCTGATTCTGTACAAATTCTGTTCTTTCGATAAAAATAGTAAGCTTTCTTGTGTTGCCAGAAATACTGATAAGTGGATTTAATCCTAAAATATCTGCATACTGTCATCCGTATGGATTATCAGATCGTTTTGGAATAGACAGTGATGTTCATCAGAGGCCGGTATATGATCATTTACATCAAATGATCTGTCTTTTTTTGAAAGTTTACCTTTAAATTCCGGAGGTTGGCACACCGATCCGCTAACCACCTAAATATTAACTTTTGTCGTAATTCACCCTACTTTCATATAATATATATGTGCGTTTGAAAAGTTTCGTATAGTATTGCAGCAACATTCCGTGGAAAGGATTGGAAAAGGTTCTGCCAATCCAGTTGAGTACGGTTCATGGAAAGTCGGGTTTTGATGTCGGTGATCGAACTTTGAATCTTGTCGTGATGATGGGGTTTAAAATGAAGATCCGATTAATATTATCAAATTGAACACAGATGAAGTCATTAATAACTATTGTTTCCCTGATGCTTTTATTTGCAGGAACTTCCACCGCTCAGAAAAGTATGTCCCTGGAAGAGTGCATTAATTATGGACTGGAGCACAGTCTGACAGTCAGGCAATACGATCTCGCTGAAGCCAGCGCAACGATTGATCGCACTACCATGTCCCATCAGCGATATCCCAACCTGAGCCTTTCCTCCTCGTTGTCATATAATATCGGCCGGAGTATAGACCCGACTACCAATAGTTTTTTGGCAGAGTCATTTCTTTCAAACGGAGTATCGCTTAGTTCCGGGATCCTGTTGTTCAACGGGATGCAGGTCTCCAATAGCATCAGAAGATCTGATATGAATGTGAAAGCTGCTCAGGAAGACACCAAACAGGTCGAAAGAGATCTGGCTATGAATATTTCGAGAGCGTACATGGCTGTTCTTTTTGCCATTGAAAATCTTGAACTGGCAGAAAATCAGTACAATAATACGAAATCTCAACTGGATAAAATTCTTCAGCTGATCGAGGCAGGTTCAAGTCCTGTTGCGGTGAAATATGACCTGGAAGCACAGTTGGCTATGGATGAGCAAAATATTGTTGCCAGACAGAATGATCTGGACAAAACATATCTGGATCTAAAAATTTTGATGAAATATGAGGAGCCGGAAGATTTTGTGATCTCTGTTCCGTACACTGAAGGGCTTGAATTGAATGATCCCGCAAGCTGGAGTCTTGAAGAGCTTTATGTTGCTTCTCTCCGCAATCAGCCATCTGTTGAAGCAGGTGAATACAGGTTAAAGAGCGCACAGCTGGGTGAGAAGATCGCCGCAGCCGGATTTTATCCATCGCTTTCACTGGGCGGTGCGTTGAGTACCAATTACTCAAACAGGGCAAAAGAGATCGGAAATATCACTCCTGTAGTGAGGTATCAGACTTTTTACATCAACAATTCACCGGTGAGTGTCGGTTTTGATGATGTTGACTATGAACTGCTCCCGGTAAATTATTTTACACAATTGAAGAACAATATCGGTTTTGGCGCAGGTTTGCAGTTCAGAGTTCCGATCTATTCCAATTACCAGAATAAATCGCAACTTGCTCAGGCAAAATTGAATGTGGAGAATTCAAGGATCAGTATTGATCTTGAAAAGCAAAGGCTCAAATCAACAATCCAAAGTGCGCTTGCTAGCGTGATCTCTGCAAAAAAACAGCTTGAAGCGGCGAGAAAAAGCCAGCAGGCAATGCTGGTAGCTTACGAACAGGCAGCTGTCCGGTTTGATGTCGGCCACATGAATACCTATGAATTTTTAGATACGAAAACCAGGCTGGACAGGGCAAATACGAGTTTGCTCATGGCCAGATATGAGTATATATTCAATTTGAAAGTGCTTGATTTTTACATGGGTTTACCGCTTAAATTTTAAACGATGAAGAAAAACAACAGGAAAAAAATTTGGCTTTACAGCGTGCTGGGACTGCTTGCAGTGGTTTTGATCACGATTGCCGTTATCAAGGGAAAAGGATCTTCCAACGGTATTCAGGTTCAGATCGATGAAGTCAAAGCCAGGACTATTTTTGAAACCATTTCCGGTAGCGGAAAGGTTTATCCCGAAACTGAAGTGAAGATCAGTTCGGATGTCTCGGGAGAGATCATTGAACTGTATGTCCGGGAAGGTGACAGCGTGCACACCGGACAGATACTGGCCACGATCAATCCGGATACCTATGTTTCCTATGTAGAAAGGGCTGAGGCAAGCCTGAATAATGCCCGAGCACAGGAAGCGACCATCAAAGCCCAGATAGAGAGCAGCAAAGCACAAAAAGAACAGATCCTGGCACAGATTGCGAATACAAAAAAAATGCACGAGCGCAACCAGCTCTTGCATCAGAAAGGGGTCATTTCAGATGCGGAACTGGATCAGTCAGAATCCAATCTCAAAAGCCTCCAGGCAAATCTGAAAGCTGCTGAGGCAAATATCCGTTCTTCAGAACAAAATGCCCGTGCTGCAGCATTTACGGTAAAAAGTTTTGAAGCTTCTCTCAAGGAAAGTAAGACAAATCTGGGAAAAACCACCATCAAAGCACCTATGACAGGCATCGTCTCCAGTTTATCCGTTGAGGCCGGTGAAAGGGTAGTCGGAACCATGCAGATGTCAGGAACTGAACTGATGCGGATAGCCAACCTGCAATCTATGGAGGTCAGGGTTGATGTCAGCGAAAATGACGTGCTCAAGATTGAATTGGGCGACAGCACAGAAATAGAAGTAGATGCATATCTGGACAGGAAATTCACAGGTGTGGTTACTGAAATTGCCAATTCCGCCTCCAATACCAAAGGGATCTCTACCACAATGACAACAGATCAGGTGACCAATTTTATCGTCAAGGTCAGAATTGATCCTGAATCATACAATGAATTGATCGTCAGTGGCAAAGGTTTTCCTTTCAGGCCTGGAATGTCCGCAAATGTGGATATATTTACAGAAATGGAAAAAAAAGCAGTGAGCATTCCGATACAGGCAGTAACCACCAGGCCAAAAGATGAAGCCGCCAAAAAAGAAAAACTTGATCCTTCAGATCTCAAAGAAGTCGTTTTTGTCGTGCAGAATGATACGGTCAATATGGTAGATGTGACCACCGGTATCCAGGATGATGAATTTATACACATCAAATCCGGTTTGAAGGCAGGACAGAAAGTTGTGAGCGGACCTTACGCCGCTGTTTCTAAGGAACTGAGCAAGGGCAGTCAGGTCCGGGAAAAAGTGAATAAGCCCGATAAAAAGGAAAAGGAATAATCACAGAGCAAAACTGATCGACAATATTAAAGGACCCGTGGTGATGCCAAGGGTCTTTTTTGATTGCTTCTGGCAATTAAAGGATCGTTTCACCCATTGGTCTGTTTAAAATATGTAAACATCCGGATGCATAGATGGTTTTTATCCCTTAGCTTATCCAAAAGGTCCAGCGAAATTCCAATACTACGAACAGGTGTATTGGAAATTTTTTGAATGAATCACACTTCATTCCGGATTAAAAAGATCAAAACTGCTGTCTTTCTTGTATGCTTTGACTGCATTTTTGCATCCCCAAAGAATTCTCCCGAAAATATATGGTTATGATTCAAAAAATTGACTAAACACATTGGGATATAGACACATAGGTTCCAATTGCAGGGTATCAGAGACCTGAAAAAACTGGTAAATAAAACTTAAGAAAACGGATTCAAATATTACGACTTTAATCAGTAAAGTTGTTAAAAATATATCTTAATGCTTGCAAATAAATTACTGATGAATACTGATGAATACTGACGAATACTGACGAAGCAAGCTTGTCAGCATCTTTGATACTGACGATACTTTGTATGTCAGCACTTAGCAGGCAAGCTTGTCAGCATCTTTGATACTGACGAATACTGACGATGCTTTGCATGTCAGCATTTTTGATACTGACGAAGCAAGCTTGTCAGTATCCGCGATACTGACGATGCTTTGCATGTCAGCATTTATAATCCAAAAAGGAGCTTTGCCCTGACTTTTGCCGGCCCGCCACTTCGTGTTCCTTCACTTGAATATCCGGATATTCACCTTTCAGGACCGGTCAGTCATTTTCAGCTATCAACATAATTCTTAAACAACTTCAGTATCTGATCTTATTTTCATCGGGATATAACGATAAAGAATAACACCTGAATGACAGAAGTATTCAATAGATCAGGTTTTCGTATTTTGCTCTTGTGGGTCATTTTCCCTGTCCTTGATCTGGTCAAATGTCACAGTCAATTGTTTCCAGAATCCCTGAAAAACCGGCTTGGTTTTATCCAGAACTACTTTGGTGGAGGCAGGAAGGGTCTGCAAAAATCCGTATGTACTGGAATTGGCTTTGTTTTTATCGGAAAGCAATCCCAGTTTATCAACACTGAACAGTACATAACTGTAAAAAACAAGAACGGTCATGCCCAATACAGCCCCACCAACTGCTTTGTTGACGAAATTGATTTTAGCCAGTTCAAGACCATCTTCCAGTTTTTTACCAAAAAACCTGACCAGCCCAAGCACAACTATGAAAGTAAGCGCAAACCCAAGCACAAAAACAAAACCGGGATGCCAGTTGAGTAAATTCTGAAGCCCTCTGATCACCACCGGAGAAAATGCAAGTGCCGCCAATATCCCGACAAGTATTGAAACTATCGAAAATACAGTTTTGATAATGCCTCTGGTGTAACCAACATAAATACCGTAAACCATGAGCAATATTGCAATAAGATCTATCATCATGACAGGAAGATTTTTATATGTTCTGTTTTAAAATTTTGTCATTTAAAAAATTGATAAGCAATATAATATACTTATCAAAATGTTTTTACTTGTAATTGACCACCAAAGTGGCATTATCCAGGCCACTGTCATTGGAAGCAACTATCCTGATGGTATTCTTACCTTTCGTCAAAGGAATATCCGCTTTGATCATTTTGTTTTCTTTGATATAAAATACTTCTTCAATGATTTTCCCATTGACACTGATATCGACCTGTGTGGAATGGATGATCTCATCAACCTCAGCTTCCAGATTCAAAACATCACTACTGACCGTAATTTCACTTTTGGAAGGATTAACCATTCTGATCACAGGTTTTTTCAATGCTCCTCTGACGTTCAATCTCACGGTTGAAGTGGCAGAACCATTGTCGTTTTTGGCGGTCAGCACAATGATGTTTTCACCCTCATTCAATGTGATCCTTCCGGTCACCTCATCCTTTGTTTTATCAAAATTGAGGGATGGCTGAACTTTTCCGTTTACTGTGAGTGTGATCCCACTTCTGCTTGTAATGTTCTGAACAACAGCCAGCAGACTGACCGTTTTGTCCTTATATTCAAGCCCTTCTCTTGGCTGAATGATCTGAACAGCCGGAACGGACCTGACCCTGTAATTGAAAGTGATGGTTTCAACGCTTTCTCCCATATTATTTTCTGCCCTGACTTCGATGGTATTTTTTCCCAGATTCAGATCGACCATGGATTGTATCCTTCCCAGATCGTTGTTGTAGTCAAAATCCTTAAGCTTCTTTTTGTTGAGGAAAACCTGTACTTCTGAGAGTTCATTGACATAGGAAACATCCGCTTTGAACATCAGAAAGTTTTTATCGGTGGTAAAACCGTTACGCGGCGCGTTGATCGTGATGGCAGGTGTCTGGGTGTACTGCTTGTCATAATAAATTGTATTTTCTGTTTCTTCACCTCCGAATTCATTGTAAGCACCAACATAGATCAGGTTTTGTTTAGGTGCGAGGGTGAGCATTACCTGTGCAAGGGAATTGATGGAATCAAATTCAATTTTTTCCACAGTTTTGTCATTCAGCAGCACTTTGATCTCTTCTGCAGTCTGAATATTTCCCAACTTTATCTGTAAAATAACGGATGCTTCCTTTGTGGTATGTCCTGTTTCAGGTGTAATATACTCTATAAATGCAGGTTCAGTGATCACTTCTTTTTCGACATACTCAGATTCATAGTCAAAACATGCAATGACGGTGTCCGCCTTGTATTTTCCTGTTTTGTTGTTAATAGAAACAGAAATTTCATTTTGGCCGTTTCTCAGATACAATGAGAACCTCATTTTACTTTCAGCTTTGCTGTACATGAAATTCCCAACCTGACTTCCGTTCAGTTCCAGTTCGATATCTTCCTTGTCAGCGGTAACGTTGATCTTTACTTCAAAATGTGTCAGACAGTACATTTCCGGTTCGCTGATACTTTCAAAAACGATCATTTCCCTGGATGACTGATCTGTGACAACCGGGTCATCTCCAAAATGCACCATCAATGTGTTGCTCGTCAACCCGGTTTCGTTCCTGGCTGAAATTTTCACCTCGGTCTCTTCACCGATCAATTGCAGTTCATACCTGAGAATACTACTCACTTCATTGTAATCGAAAAAGATATTGCGCTTTCCGTCAATGACAAAATCGATGTCTCCCGAGTTTTTTATACCGGTGATGCTTGCCTGGATCAGCACTTTTTCCTGTTTGGCATAATAAGGATTGCCAACAGGATGCATGATACGGATAACCGGTGCTTTGACCTCAACATTTTCCGTTCCAGGGGCGGCATCGTCATCTGTGATGACAACTTCCTCGTATTCAACGTTTTCTGTTTCCCGGATGTCTTCCTGAGGGGCTGTAACGACTTCTTCCTGCAATGGATCTTCTTCCGGTATGTCCCCGAATTTGATGGTAAAGGTTTTTTCTGTCCTTCCCTTGTCGTTCTTGGCCAACAGGACAAACTCATTGTCGCCTTCTGCAAGCCGAACGCGGATACTGAGACTGCCCAGGATCGGATCGAAGCGGAACCCGGTCAACTCCATATCATTGGCTGTCAGTTTGATATCTTCTTTTTTTTCTACATTTTCAACGTAAGCCTGTATGGAAAAAATGTCTGTATCTGATTTGGTAATTTGCTTTTCAGGCGAAATCAATTCCACAATAGGTGCCCCGATGAGTAATCCTGATGGCAAATCCTCTTTCGATACCAGGAAATCAGGATCAAAAATGATGCGTTTGATATCGTTTACACTGCCTTCTTCGTTATTGGCAACTATTTTGATCACATTAGGACCTTTCTGAAGATCAGCAACAAAACTGACTCTGTCATAGAAGAAATCAAACTCAACGGTTTTGCCGTTCACCGTACACACCAGATCCAATTCTGAATATACATATTTTATCTTTGCTTCGATGGTCATTTCCATCTGATTGGTCTTTTGCCAGTCTTTTTCAGGTTGAACAATAGTCACTTCCGGTTTTTGTAAAATCCCGGAGTGATCTGTTCTATATAAAAGGCGTGAAAAAGCACTATGAACATCAGCTTTCTTTGTTACTTTACCTGAATTGAAATCATCCGGAAGCGCTATGTCAGGTTTGTTTTTACTTGCCTGAAAGCAGGTTGTTCCGCCCTTCAGGTTGACAGTAAAAATTTGCAGCATAATGAAAAATAATATTCCTGATTGATTCATTTTAGAAGATTTGAGTTTTTCGATCCTTTCTCAGATCAAGTTGGATTTTACTAATTAACATGCAATATTATGCAAAGACGCAAATATTTTCCTAAAAGATATTAATGAATTCTTAAATGTCACGACTTAATTCAGCTATACGAACAGATTTTTGATGCAAATAATTATGTTAAACCTGATTTTTTCTCAAATATTTTGATTTTTTTATTTCCGGGAGAAATTTGACGGCCCGGATATATGCATATAAAAGCCTGATCAGTGTCCGTGAAATTGGATAGTAATCAGGTTTTAACTGTAAAGCCTTCATTCAGTGAATTTTAAAAATCTGTCATTCATCGATCTGGCACAAAATGAAATCTGAAGTGTTTTAGCCTGACAAGCGAACTGAATTCAATTCAAACTATGAAAATGGATCATTGATAATTCGCTGAAAATCTATTCATTTTAATACATGAGAAAATTATATAATATATTTATTGCTCATAAATAAGGAGTAATATTTATAAAATTTTTTGGCATTCTATTTGATACAGAATAGGTGTGGAATCCCGTTTTTCGGGAATTCTTGAACTGAACCTAAATTGTCTAAGTAATATGGCAGCTTTCAGAGCCATCCTCGCAGATGAACAAGTGCTGTTTGTAGAAGGCATCAAACGTGTGCTTCAGCAAATGGACAACCCCCAAATGGAGGTGGTTGGAACTGCCGGAACAAGTGAAGACTTATTCCAGTTATTAAAAGAAAAACAAGCAGATATTCTGTTGTTTGAATTGAATTTCCAGGGTGAAGATCCAACAAGCCTGATCAAAAAGATCAGAACGGTCAACCAGACAGTCAGACTTTTGGTACTGAGTGCTTACGGAGATATGAAACTGGTCAGAACGTGTTTCAATAGTGGGGTGGATGGATACATTTTGAAATCCAATGACCTGAATACATTGAGGTCCGGACTGATTGCAGTCATGCAGCAGGAGATCTTTCTGGGCGACGGCCTGTTATTGGCTCCTTCCCTGAATACGGAAGTGCAGACCACCGGTACACATGAAATTGCACCGCTGGCCAAAACTGACCGCTTCGTGATCAGGCAGAATCTGACCAACAGGGAAATCGAGATCCTGGAAATGATCATGAAAGGAATGAACAACAGACAAATCGCTAAGGAACTGTACATCAGTGATCAGACAGTTGGTGTCCACAAAAAGAACATCATGAAGAAGCTTGAAGTGAATTCAACAGCTGCTCTGATCAAAACAGTTGAAGATAATAGGTTGATATAGAAGGCATTAGTTTTTTGGAACGATGTTTGATATATAAATATGAACGAACCTTCTTGAGTATTACATCTGATTGATTACTGACCGATTCAGCAGTTAGGAAAAAGGTAAAATAATTGGATTCAGGTCCAGCTATTATTTAGTAATTAATAATTTTTGTAACTCATGAAAAGAAAGAATTTTACTCCTAAACAAACGATAACAAAGGGTATTGTTTCGTTGTTTTTGTTATTCTTTATGGCGGTGTATCAGCCTTTGAGCGCTCAGGTATACTGTCCATTGGCATGTAATGACGATGTCCAGGTGTCAGTTGACAACAACTGCGAGGCATTGATCACGCCTGAGATGGTGCTCGAAGGAGAAAACCCTGCGTGTAATTATTTTATTAAGAAGATCTATTGGCCGAATGGTACCGTCATTCCACCGACCGGTGGAATTCCCGGTTATTATGTTCTTGGTAGACAATACCTTGGATATAAACTCAATGTAGAGGTTGGCTATGGTCATCCGACCAATCCCAATCTTCCGCACCCGACCAATCTGAACGTGTGCTGGGGTTCCATCATTCTGGAAGATAAGCTGGCTCCGGTATTGAACTGTCTGCAGGACGTTTATGTTGGCTGCTATGAAGATCTCTCCAATTATCTGACGACCAATACCAACAGGCTTTATCCATATACTACAGGCGATACCATTCGTGCCAGGAATAACGGTACAGTCTACGAACACAACACGCTGTTCGGAGGATTACCTATTCCTACCAACGGTGGATGGCTGGATATTCCGATCAATGTGGATAATGCTGCCAATCAGTCTGAGTTTTTGAACCAGCTGAAAGCAGAAATATCCGTGAATAGCACCCAGAATATCCGTGTAGAGATCTATCCTCCGAATCCGCCACCCGGATATGTCCCAAATACACTGCAGACACCTTTTGTGGATACTTATTTTGAAGGTCTGCAAATGGTGGATTCTTATTTTGCCGGTACCTGGAGGATCAGGGTGATCAACGTTGGTACTCAGACCAGAACCCTCACCGCTGCCGGATTGAGATTACAAAGTGAATCATATCTTACATCACCATACGGTTTGGAAGACAACTGTGAAGTAGACGAAATATGGGTAGTATCCGATAAAACAGTTGACCTGGATGATTGCGGTGAATACAGTGCAATCAGGACGATCGTTTTCCGGGGAAAGGATCATGCAGGCATGTTATCCAATACTTGCACCCATACCATTTATTATGAAAGAAAAACGGTTAATGATATTGAATGGCCTTTGAACAGGGATGATTATCAACTGGATGCGCTCAATTGTGACAATATTCCGTCCTGGGATCTGAATGGCGACGGATATCCTCAACCGAATGAATCCGGCCTGCCGACCATTGGCGGATATCCATTGTTCCCCGATCTGGGCAAAACCGGATATTGTGAAATTCTGGTGACTTACACTGATCAGATCGTTCAGGTATGTCCGGGAACTTTCAAAGTGCTCAGATTGTGGACAGCAGTCAACTGCTGCGGCCCGACAGGAGAAGGCAATCCAAGGACACATTATCAGATCATCAAAGTGGTTGATGATAAAGGACCAATCGTTTCTGCATGCTTCCCTGATGTCGTGGTGAATGCCAATCCATTTACCTGCCAACAGGATGTAAAATTGCCTCACCCGGGTGGTGACCCTCATTGTCCGATGGTGATCTATGATTGTCAGTTGGAAGATGTTACCTATACTGTTGGTTATAAATTCGGAGATTGTGACAATCCTCCAGGAGAAGATGTTCCATGGATCTACAATACCGGTCTGGTATTGAACGCAGATGGTTCATACACATTGAAAAACGCTCCATTCGGTTGTACCTGGATCAAGTATACCTTTACGGACCCATGCGGTAACTCAACAGAGGCGTTCTTTGAAGTTTTGGTGGAAGATAAGGTGCCTCCTGTACCTGTATGCGATCAGAATACTGTCGTAACTGTGGCAGCAGAATGCTCTGCCAGGATCTATGCCGAGACATTTGACGATGGTAGCTGGGACAACTGTTCACCAGTCACTTTTGAGGTGAGAAGGATGACCGGAACCTGCGGAAATACACATTTGTTCGGACCTTATGTAGATATCTGTCCTTCAGATGTTGGTAAGACATTCATGGTAGAATTAAAAGTGATCGATGAAGCCGGCAACTGGAATTCATGCATGGTCAATGTTTTCGTGGATGATAAGACACCACCGGTATTTACCTATTGTCCTCCTCCGATCACGATCGATTGCAACCTGGATTACAAGAATCTTTCCATCACGGGTCAACCTGAAGTGGCTGACAATTGCGGGATCGCTTCCCTGACTTATGTTGATTCAGGAAGTCTGAATGAATGTAACGTAGGTACGATCACAAGAAGATGGACAGTTGTGGATAACGGTGGCCGTACAGCAACCTGCTCACAGACGATCACCGTGGTCAATACCAAACCGTTTACAAGGAATGATATTACCTGGCCCTCTGATAAACTCAATATCCAGGGATGTCTGAATTCAAGCACACATCCTGATGCAACAGGATATCCGATACTGAACGATAATTTCTGCAGCCTGGTGGCATTTACTTATGAAGATCAGGTATTTACATTGGTTGAAGGGGCATGCTACAAGATATTGAGAACATGGACAGTACTGGATTGGTGTCAATTCAACCAGTCAAATCCAAATTCTCCGGGTGTCTGGAAACATACACAGATCATTAAAGTATACAACAATGTGGCTCCGACATTCACATCCTCATGTTCTAATGTAACCATCGACGGATATAATGCCGATTGTACCGGTAATGTGGATATAACTGCAACAGCTACAGATGACTGCACACCTGTTGACCAGCTCAACTGGCAGTATAAAGTTGACCTGTTCAGGGACGGAACCATTGACTACTTTGGTTTTACAAACAGATTCCAGAGGAATAATCTTCCGTTGGGCGTTCACCACATTCTTTGGGAAGTTGAAGACGCCTGCGGTAACGTAAAAACATGTTCATACAACTTTACACTGAAGGACAGCAAGAAGCCAACACCGGTATGTATTTCTGACGTAACTACAGTGATCATGCCTTCTTCTGGAACTATTACTGTTGACGCGAGGGTATTTGACCACGGAAGTTTTGACAACTGTACAAAGGGTGCAACCTGTGATGATTGTAATTCAGATCTGAAATATTCATTCTCACCAAACGTGAATGATAAAACAAGAACCTTTACATTGGCAAATGTCGGACTCAACGTGCTTCAGATGTGGGTTACGGATGAATTCGGCAACCAGGATTACTGCGAAGTGACGCTCAGAATTCAACACAATACTGCGGGTATACTTCCTATGGTCTCCGGTAATGTAGCCACTGAAGAAGGATCACACGTGAGCGGCGCTGAAGTTAAATTGAGTGAAATGAATTCAAATGAATCTTCATACAGTACGACCAACGGTCAGGGATACTTTGAATTGCTCAGCAACCAGGAAAACGGTGACTATTCTGTTTCAGCAAGAAAACAGGACAGCTACACCTCTGGTTTGAGCACTCTGGACCTGGTTATCTTACAAAAACACCTGTTGGGCATTACTGCAATTAACTCACCATATAAACTTTTAGCTGCAGACGCAGACAAAAACGGATCTATTTCAGCAAATGATATCTTCCAGTTGAGAAGGTTGATATTGGGAGTTGACAACAAACTTTCCAAACACGAGAATGCATGGAGCATGGTCAATGCAGACTATGAATTTACAAGCTCTGCAAATCCATGGCTCAACCTGAATCTGGTACAATTGCACAACAGAGTGTATATGGGACTGGCTACAGATCAGCTGTCAACTAACTTTGTTGCGATCAAGATCGGTGATATCAACGGCTCCATCAACCAATTGCTGGAAGGTGGTCAGGTTGAAAACAGAAATATGATGAGTTTGTATACCGTCAACAGAGAATTTACCGAAGGCCAGATTGTTGAAGTACCTGTATATTCTGCAGATTTCAATGAAATAGCCGGTATGCAGTTTTCTGCTAAATTCAACGAATCCGTATTCAGCTATGAAGGCTTTGGATCTGGTGCGATCAAGATCGCCAGTGATCAGGTAGCTCTTATCGGAAGCGATTTGATGAATCTGAGCTGGAACCTGGCTGAAGGAGTGAATGTACCTGAAAACGAAGTATTATTCACCATCAGATTGCGGGCAAAAACGAACGGACAATTAGAAAACAATCTGGCTTTCGCAACTGACATGATCAGCGCTGAAGCTTACACACAAAACTTAGAAACCAAAAAACTGGTATTTGATATAAGAAGCAACATGACCGAAGGATTCGTATTACACCAAAACACACCGAATCCATTCGACAACGAAACTGAAATAGTCTTCGAATTGCCTCAGGCTGAACTGGCAACATTAAAAGTGTTCGATGTGACAGGAAGGGTATTGATGACTGTTTCCCGGGAGTTTGCAAAAGGAAGAAATTCTGTAAGCATGAGTAAGAAAGATCTGGGTAATTCAGGTGGAGTGCTTTACTATCAGCTCGAAACAAAGGATAAGACAGCTGTAAGGAAAATGATACTCCTGAACTAAAAAATTCAGAACTTTTAACGAGGGCTTTACTTGCAATGCAGCAGGTAAAGCCCTTTTTGCATCTGTCAGTCAAAAGGCAAAGTGTTAATGATCCCGGATAGGCATGAAATGAAGATGAACACCCAGGCAGTATGTCAGCTCCCGCAGACATTTGTTTGACATGAACCTGCCGTGAAGTTAAAAAGGCAATCAGCAAAAATCGGCTGCCTGACAGATCACTTTTCCTTTTTGGCAATATTGAATGCAAATTGCAGTTATAACTTACTTAAGGAAAATATTTTGTGCTGCCGGTAAATTTGAAATGATAATTTTTTTTGTTTTTTTTCTTGAAATCAGCTCAAATTGAACATTTTGGCATAATTATTACTCTTATTATCAGGGTAGACTGTAAAAACAGCCTTGGAAATTCAGATCAGTAGGAATTGAAGTTTTTATATGTGTATGTACTTATTTTTGACCGGATTATAAATATTTTAATACTTTTGCACCATAAAGTCTAAAGTTTTTGGAATTTTGGTTCAGCGTGAGTTACAACTTTGGTTGTACGGTAAATTAAAATTGAAGCTAGCCCGGGTCTGGATGAAAGAGAAATTAAAGAACAGATCTGTATTTTTTTGGTCTGTTCAGTTTTGAAAGAAAACGTCGAATGGCATTTAAGGATTACTTTAAATAAACAGATGGAACCGAATTAAAAATTTTAGGTGCAGTTGATCAAACAACTTACGATTTTTTATCAATATTCCATTTGACTGAAAAGAAAACATAAAAGATGTACAAATGAAAAAAATATTTTTATTCTTCATTATTTTATCCGGATGGTATCATCTGAGTACAGGTCAAAATCCATTGGTGGTGAATTTCTCAAGCTCATCGCCAACTGGTCAGACTGCTACAGTAGATGTCACTGTTCAGAATTTTAATAATATTATCGGATTTCAGCTATTTGTGGGATGGGATCCTTCCGTACTCACTTTTTCAAGTATTACCAATATCAATAATGGTTTGCCTGGATACAATTCTTCCAGTTTTGCGATCCCTCCAACCATTCCAGACGGACACGTCAACCTGTCCTGGTTTTCTACCGATCCGCTGGGAAATGCTTCCAACTTACCCAATAATGCGGTGTTGTTTTCTATTGTGCTGAACGTGGTGGGTGATCCGTGTGATGAAACGGATTTCAACCTGGTCACTTATGGAACCTACAATAGTGAAGCTTATAACGGGAGTTATCAGATCATCCCTGTTACGTCCAATGCCGGAACAGTCAATATTCCCGGTACGGATTGCAACGGAGGAGACCCTGGAGGCGAAACCGGCCTGGGTATATGTCCGGACGCTATAGTTGGTGCGCCTGGAACAAATGTGTGCGTACCGATCAGGGTAGACAGCTTTGTCAATATTACCAGTGCACAGTTCGGTGTAGAGTATAACGCCAGTGTGCTCGAATATACAGGATTCCAGAATGGACCCTTATCAGATGTTTTCGTTAATCCTACCGGAGGTAACAAGATCAGATTTCTCTGGATCGTTCCCGGCACCCAGGGTCCGCAAACCATACCTGATGGTGATGTGATCGTTAAATATTGTTTTAATGTGATCGGCAGTATGGGACAAGTCAGCCCGATCAGTGTCATAGATATTATTCCTCCTCCTCAATTGCTGATAGAATTCATCAATGGAGAAGGAAATGAAGTACCTTTTTACACCTGTAATACCGGTAAGGTCACGGTAGGTATACCGGACGAAGAGCCTGTCCGGTTTATAGCTGAAGAAAAAACAGCAGACACCAACTCCAATGTATGCGTAAACATTACTACAGAGAATTTTGAGGATATCGGAGGCTTCCAGTGGGCGATGACATGGAACAACAGTATTATGACCTTCAACGGCCTCGGTCCGGTAAACAACATCGGAATTTCTGCCAATGATATCAACCTTGTGGCTAATAATAAATTGCGTGTGACCTGGCTGCCAACTTCACCGGTCACGAAAGCGGATGGAACAGTACTTTTCCAATTGTGCTACAATACCGTTGGCAGTTGCGGAAGTTCAACTCCGCTCACTTTCACTGCTGATGGAGCCAACTTCCCGATACTTGCAGGTGATGCGAACGGAAATCCTTTGCCCGTCGAGACAGACAATGGATCAGTGACCATTGAGTGCGCATGCAATATCGCAGTGGATGTGGTGAATGCAACCTGCTTTGGAGCAAAAAACGGTAGTATATATATTACGCTTACTGGTTGTACTGCTCAAAGTTATCTTTGGAGTTCAGGGCAGACCAGTCAGAATCTGATCGGGATCGGTGCAGGAACTTATTCTGTCACGGTTACGGATACCAACGGTAAAACTACCGTGAAAAGCGGTATTGTGGTTACTGAACCGACAGAGATCACGATAACTGAAACTACTACACAAGTCAGTTGCGCAAGCAACGGCAGTATTCAACTGACTGTTGCAGGCGGTACTCCGCCTTATACTTACAACTGGTCTCCCAACGTGGGATCAGGACCTGCTATCAGTAATCTCACCCCGGGTAACTATTCCGTTACGGTAACAGACAACCAGAGCTGTCAAAAAATTAAATCTTTTACGATCACGTCCAACGTCTCTGCATTTACTGCAGATGCCATTGTAAATGATATCACCTGTAAAGATGCGAACAACGGAAAAATAACCGTTATTCCATCAGGTGGATGTACACCATATACCATTGCCTGGTCTGACGGACAGGCTGCAGGTATCTTTTCAAGGCAAAACCTTGCTGCAGGCACTTATACTGCCACCGTTACAGACAATAAGGGCACAACAGGTACAATTTCCCGGTCCATCACCAATCCGGCTTTCGCATTGGCGGTTTCAGGGGTAATCACCCAGCCGTCCGCTGTAGGAGGTAACGGACAGATAGTCATCACTGTTTCAGGAGGACAAAGCCCTTATACTTATTTGTGGAACAATCCTTCTGCCAGCACGACAAAAGACCTTACTGCTCCGGCAGGAAAATACATAGTCGCTGTGACGGATGCAAGAGGATGTATGGTGTTTTCACAGGAATTTGAGATCAAGGATCCGGTGATCATTGTGGATGTTGTCATCGATGTGGTTGTGAATACTAATCTGTATAACGGTGAGGATATCAGCTGCTCCGGAGCTTGCGACGGAAAGTTGACCATCAACAGGATCGTGGCTAATGCACCTTTCAAAATATTCCTTGATGGAACCGAATTGACTGAGACTCAGTTGGCTGCAAGAACTTTCTGTGCCGGAAACTATATCATCAGGGTGACGGATTCAGCTGGTAAGGATGTTAGTAAGAATATTACATTTGTTGCTCCTCCTGCTATCGTAATAACTTTGGATGAGGTGGTTTGTGAAGATGACAACAACGGAAGTATTGAAGTCAGTGTTGCAGGTGGAACCGGTGACTATACTTACAATTGGGGTATCGGAGGGCAGGACGGTAATTTACTGGAGAACCTGAGTGCAGGAAACTATGGTTTGACAGTGACCGATGAAAACAAATGCAGTGCCTCACTGAACAATATCGCGGTGGAGAAATGTCCTTTACCTGAAGATTGCTTTGTGGGAGTACCGGTAATCACAGCCAATAACGATGGCATCAATGATAAATTCATCATATCCTGCCTGAAGTTCTACGACAATAATAAACTGGACCTGTATGACCGGTGGGGTAAAAAAGTGTTCGGTGCTGTTAATTACGCCGGTGACTGGGATGGAACCAGTCCTGACGGTATGCTCGAAGAAGGTAGTTATATGTGGGTTTTGACCGTGTATCTGGCCGATGGCAGTGAAAAGATCACCCGCGGTACTGTCACTATTTTACGGTAAATAATTCAAAATATTCATCTTTATGAATTATTTGAGAGATGAATTCTTTGTATTTGAGAATAAAGATCAACTAACAATGTCAAATCCGGTCATATCCGGAATACATTAATAAAATAAGTAGAAAATGAAAAAACTATTATTGATAATCCTGGTTGGCCTGGGTCTGATGATGGAGATAAATGCTCAGGAAAGGTACATTTTTACGCAGCATTACGTCAACCCCATTTTGATCAATCCGGGAGCAACCGGATTCAGTGATGCCCATAACCTGCTTTTTAACTATCGCAATAAATGGGCAGGTTTCCCGGGATCTCCCAAAACCTATGCTTTTTCCTACGACGGGCTGATCATGGATAAAGCCGGTCTGGGCTTGTTCCTGATGAAGGATGAGTTCGGAAGCCTTGAGGTACTGAAGGGTCAGTTATCGTATGCCTATCATCTGATGGGTGACAACTATAAGCTGGGTCTCGGTTTTACTACGGAATACCTGCATTACCGGGCAAAGGGGTCACTTTCCGGTCCTGATGGTTTTGATTTGAATGATCCGACACTGATTGACCGGCAGGATGGAGA
The DNA here is from genome assembly GCA_964594045.1 of uncultured Saprospiraceae bacterium. Taxonomy (GTDB): domain Bacteria; phylum Bacteroidota; class Bacteroidia; order Chitinophagales; family Saprospiraceae; genus UBA2365. Next base: position 87,484 of record CAZQKR010000016.1, read on the forward strand.
CAAATTCTTTGACTTCACATTCGGAGCTCATGGCATGTATGGGGATAAACTCATTTTTGACCTGGTATTGCCAGGAATGATCAGGACCAGGCTGGAAAGCAATGGTGACAACACTCAGGATTCGGAGAGGAGTTTCAACTTCATCGTTGGACTCGGTTATAAATATAAGTTCCCCGGTTATGCATTTGAGATCACACCGAGTTTGTTCGTCAAGAAGCTCAATAAAGTACCGTTTCATGTGGAAGGAAATGTGCTGATGAGTTTTTACGAAGGACAACTCCTGGGTGGATTGAGCTATACATACGGCGCCGAGGAAAGGTTGGGCGCTATGTTGGGAACGGGATTGAACAAGTTTAAATTTTATTATTCCTATAATGTGAGCCTGAATAGTTTTCAGACATATTCCAATGGGGCTCATGAGATCACACTTGCGTTCACCATCCCACAATCGTGATATAATATTGTAATATAAATCATACCAGGCCCCGGTTGGATCTTTTCAGCCGGGGTTTTTATTTTTGGAACACGGACATGGCGGATCAGACGGATCTGCGCAGATAATCCCTTTCCGGAATATAAAAAATCAGTGTTGATCCCTGAAATCAGTTTTATCCTTGTTCTTTTATGCACATTTTCACAAGAGTTTGTCTTTGTTGTTGGTGTTATCACCATGGAGCCATTGTTGGTGTTTTCACCAACAACATATAATTTTGCTGATGGAGATCTTATTTCAACAAATGCAAAAGATATCAAGGAGTAAGTTGTCAGATCTATTAATCAACTGATCTGTTGGTGAAAACACCAGCAGAGGCAAAAAGGTATCAACAAAGTCGAAATAAAAATACTTAAAAATATGTTCATTTCATCCGCTGATCAGGTATATTTGTGAACACAGTATATATATGTATGTACGAAAAAAACATAAGATGATATCATAGTGGGTAACCCTCTGTTTTTCAATGGTTAATAGTGTTTTTTCAGTAATTTTAAAAGTAAAGTAATTTAAACAAATGAAAATCAATAATATATGAATATTAAAATGTGTAATGCAAAAATTACCCATTTGAGGTATCATCAACTATGGAGCACATTATGTATTTTTGTTGATGCATTCGGTGAAAGCTGTGTGCGATGTATATAATAGGAAACTATACGGCAGATTTAAATCTGTTTTAAAAGACGAAACAATTTTATATTATTTTCATGTAAAGTATTGATTCTCAGTTCAATATTTTGCATTAAACAAAATACACCGTCAATGGTCAATTTTTTTTGACGATGATTTTGTGAAAAAGTTAGGAAAGACGAAATGGGATTTCGGGGTGCGAAGGCATGCCGGGATGTCATGATTTAAATAAAAACAATTTAATTTAATAACCAAAACTCAATCTCATGAAAGAAATGAATTTGAATTTTTTTGGCCTAAAAGCTAAAATAGTTTTACCGCTATTGATGTTTTTCGGCCTATTCATGTTGGGTGCAAACTCTGTAGCTGCTCAAAGCTTTAAACCACAGGGTGAAGCTCAAACCATTGTAAAGAACGAGTTGTTCCTTGTACAGGAGTTAGGCGGACAAGCTTACGGTGTGCAGGTATCAGCAAGTACTTCTCTGGTTGCCAAGTATGAATATCTGACCTATCTGAACATGGCAGTTCAGAATGCAGATAGCGTACAAACTGCAGTCAATGGTACTTACCAGAAAATGACTACCAAATTTCCGACAGGTCCTATGCGGACAGCTATTGAATTGATTCATCTCGATATGGTGCAAAAGTTGAAAAGCTAACCAATCCATTGAGCTTATTTTATAACAAAAAAAATGTTTAAAATGAATAAAATATTTAATACTTTACTGGTATTTTTTATTGGTTTGGCAATAAGCTTTAATCTTAATGCACAAACAGTAAATTATAGGGCTGACCTGACTGACAGTTTTGGTGATGGATGGAACGGAGCTTATGTTCAGGTACATGTAAATGGTGTTTCACAGGGTAACTGGGGAATGGCATCAGGAACAAATGCCAGTTATAATTTCTCTGCTCCTGCAGGTGCCAATATCTGTGTATATTTCTGGGGTGGTCTTTATGACTATGAATGTAATATCGCAATTACCAATACTGACATAGGGTTGCCAATCTGGGGACCATACAACTGCGGTGCGGTTGCTGATGGCGGTTTGGTCGGACAGTGTTTCACTGCTCAATTTATCCAGATCATTGGTTGTCAGTACACTTTCAGACTAACCGATACTTTCGGTGACGGCTGGAATGGCAACAGATTACGGATCATCAACGGTGCTATTAACACTACTATTACCGGTTCTGGTTCAGAATCTATTTTCAACCTTACTTTAGTAGATGCTTCAAATGCAACTGTTACTTTCGAAGCAGTTGGTTCATGGGTTTATGAATGTGCTTACCAGGTATTCGATGCTTTTGGTAACATGATCATCAACAGGGGACCAAACCTGACCGGAAACGTAACTGACCAATTCCTGGTAGACTGTCCTCAGCCTTGCGGTGTTGAGCTGATGACTGCTATCCCTAACAACTTTGTTCTGGATCCGGGATTGTGCGAAGCTTTGATCGGATTTGATCTTCAGACTACCGGTGACTGCCGCGCTGCGGTTGACCTGGTTGTTAACGGATTCACTGATCATTTTGCAATTGCAAATGCTCATTTCACTCAAAACAATGACTGCGGTGCGATCACAGGCGATGCCAATACCATCGTAATGGAATCCCTTGACCCGGCTGCTTTTGGTTTTGGCGGTGCCAATACCTGTACTTTCTTCGGAACCATTCTTCAGTGGGAAGTTCCCGGAGACGGTGTTATCGAGTTTGATTACAGCATTGTGAATGATGGTAACTGGGATTATTTCGGTTACTCAACTGGTACCAACTGGTCTTCAACTGTGGCATCAATTCCAAACCTGGAAGCATTGGTGACTGTAGTTGGTCAAAATACTGGTGATGCCGGAACAGTTTCTATTAACGTAACTGAAGGTGATTATTTCGCATTGGTTGCTTATGACGCAAGCTGGATTTACACAGCTGCTGATGCCGGTGCAATTTATGCAACTATCAGCAATTTCTCTGCTTCATGGACACAAGTTGACTATGTACCAGAAGGAACTGTATATCCTGGTGTTGTAAGTGTTCCGATCGGACAAGATCAGAATGTTGAATATTGTACTACTCAGTTTATTCCTGAGGACAATGTATGCTTTACTTTTGAAGGAATCGACGTAACTGAATATCCTTATCCTGTTACAACTATCGCTTGCAATGACAATGTTCAGATTTCTCTGGATGAAAATTGCGAAGCTGAAGTTAATGCTGATATGATCCTTGAAGGTGGACCTTATGGATGTTATGACAATTATACTGTAGTGATAGAAGGAGTTGTTGGTAACGTTGTTACTGCTCCTGGTCAATATGTAGTAGGCGTTTATGATGCAGCCGGCAACAACTGCTGGGGAACAATTACCGTAATGGATAAAATGGGTCCTGCATTGGTTTGTGCTGACGATATCATCGTTGAGTGCTATGAAGCTACTCCTCTTGTAGCTCCTACAGTTCTTGACAACTGCAACAATTACACTGTTACTTATGTTGACTATGTAGTAAATCAATACTGTGCTGAATTCAGCCAGGTGATCTACAGAACATGGACTGTTACTGACAATAACAATGGAATGACTGCTACCTGTGTACAAACGATCAGCAAGAGAAGAGCTACTTTGGCTAACCTTGGTGTTCCGCTGAACTGGGACGGCGTTGTTGGACACAATCCTATGATTGAGTGCAGCGCTACCAATTATCCATTGAACCAATGGGGTAATCCTCATCCTAGCTACACTGGCGGACCTACAGGTATTGGTTGGACTCCAACCAGCCAGACAGGCGCTTGTGGAACTATCGAGGTGTTCTATGTAGACAGAGTATTCCAATCTGACTGTGGTCCTAAGATCCTGAGAGACTGGACGATCATTGACGATTGCACTGGTACAATTGTTAACCATACACAAATCATCAGAATTACTGACTCAACTGCTCCTCAGGTATGCGGACCGGAAGAAATACTGAATGGAGAACAAGAATGCATTACTATTTCTACAAATGCATGGTCTTGCTCAGCTGATTACATCGTACCTAAGCCAATTATCTGTGATAATTGCGATCCTAATCCTTCTTACACTGTATCTGCAAGTGCAGGAACAGTAGTTTATGTTCCTTCAAGCAAAAACTGGATCGTATTCGGTTTGCCGGAAGGAGTTCATTACATTACCTATACAGTATTTGACTGGTGTGGAAATACAAGCGATCATACATTCTGTGTTGAGGTTCTTGACCTTATCCCACCGATGGCAGCTTGTGAGCAATACAAACAAGTAAGTTTGACATTTGACGGAGCAACCAGCGTTGCTAAAGTTTGGGCTCAATCATTCGACAGCGGATCTCACGATCATGGCTGCGGACCGGTTTGGTTCAAAGTTTGGAGAAATGACAATGGCTGTATGCCTTTCAACTGCGACAACCAGGCTTGCAACCAGCAATGGTTTGACGACTATGTAATTTACTGCTGCGACGATGCTGGTCAGGAAATCATGACTACGCTGAGAGTATTCGATAAGAATCCTGGTCCTGGTCCGATCAATCCTAACAGAATGTTACCTGGTGGTGACCTTTATGGACATTTCAATGACTGCTGGACTATTGCTAAGATAGAAGAAAAAGTTCCTCCGTTCCTTGCTTGTCAAGATATCACAATCACTTGTGAAGACAACACACATCCTGATCATACAGGATACCCGACTGCTTTGGCAACTTGTGGAGAACCTAACTTTGTTTGGACTGATGACCTGAGTGGTCTGAATACCTGCAACGTTGGTTACATCACAAGAACCTGGGAAGTTGTAAGAGCTGACGGAAGTTCTTATTCTCCAAAGATTACCTGCAAGCAAAGAATCAATGTTATTGAGACATTGCCTTTCGATCCTCTGACAATTGTATTCCCATACATCAGCCAGGATCATTGCTTGAAAGAAGAACCACTTGGTGGTACTCCTACCTGGGAAACTAACCCATGTAACATTGTTGACGCATCTATCATTAAAATTGATACTTTCAGATTTGTTGATGGTGCTTGCTATAAGATTTTGAGAGAATGGGCTGTAGTTGACTGGTGTGTATACAAACCTAACACTGGTGCAGAATGGAACCTGGATGAATTCCGTTATATTTCCAATAACAGAAGAGCTATCCTCGATCCTGCTAAATTCTCAGCTGCTGACAGAGATGGTTACTACAGATTTACTGAGGTGATCATGGTTTATGACAATACTGCTGCCAACATTGAAGTTGAAGATGCTTGTATTGGTATTGCTACTTGCGTAACTGCTCCTGAGACTCATAAATTCACTGCAACTTCTTTTGAAGATGATCAGGATTGCGGTGGTGAATACGAATGGACTTATGTTGTACATTCAGTTTGCTGTAATGATGTTATTCAGTTCTCATCAAACAACAATGCATACAAAGGTGCTAACTATCAAGGTGGTGTAAGCGGAAGATCTTCTGCTGACAAACTGAAAGGACCTGATGCTGAATTCCTGTTATTGCCTTCATTGGCAGTTGGTGACTACAGAGTTACATGGACATTGAGAGATGGTTGTGCTAACGTAACTGAAGAGTATCAGTATATTACTGTTGCTGACAAGAAAGCTCCGACTCCGTTCATGGTTGACGTTTCTACTGCTACAATGACAAATTGTATGGTAGAGATCACTGCAAGATTCTTTGATAAAGGTGCTTGCAACAACCAGTGCTTAGCTTCTTATGACAACTGTGCTGATGTATTGTACTTCACATTTACTCCTGTACTGCCTAAGATTGATCCTACATGGACATTGGATGCTTACGGATTGTATTATTTCAATCCTACAACTGGTGCAAGATCTAACAGAGCTGCTTACTTACAAGGTAATGCACACAGCTGGGATCCTGTTAAAAACACTTCAGGAAAAGTATTCACTGGTCCTACAGGACAAGTGTTAGTTGATGTTTATGTTTGGGATAAATTTGCTTTGAATGAAGCTTGTGATGACGGAAACTTTGATTTTGCTACAGTATTGTTGACTATCAACAGTATTGATGACGACTGCGGTGGATTCCTGCTGTCAGGTATGATCACTAACAAAGTTAAGAATGACGGAATCAACAACGTTGAAGTAAGAGCTGAACAAAATGGTGAATCCAAATATGACAACACTGTTAATGGTGCTTATGATTTGAACCTCGCTGGTGGTGCTCAAACGATCACTCCTAGCAAGAGAGATGACTACACCAATGGTGTTAGCACATTAGACCTCGTATTGATCCAGAAACATTTGCTTGGATTAGGCGCATTGAATACTGATCAGTTAGTAGCAGCTGACGCTAACGCTAACGGTGCTGTAACAGGTGCTGACATCAAGCAATTGAGAGATCTGATCCTTGGCGTAAGCACTAGCTTGCCAAGCAACGATTCTTGGGTATTTACTCCTAAAACTGCTGCATTGAACATGGTAGCTGATGCTACAATGAACTTCACTGGTATTAAAGTTGGTGATATCGACGGTAATGCTAAATCTAACTTTGACGGAACTACTGTTTCTACAAGAAATGCAAACGTGATCAACATGGTTGTTGCTGACGCTGCTGTAGAAGCTGGTAACGTTATCGAAGTTGAATTTACTGCTGAAAACTTCAGCAACGTAAGAGGTACTCAAATGACATTGAATCTGAATGGTTTGAACTTTGCTGGTGTAGTTGCAGGTGCAATGGACGTTACTGCTGAAAACTTCGGTTTGGTAAGAGACGGTATCGTTACAATGAGCTGGAACAATGCTAACGGTTTGAACGTTGCTGACGGAGCTGTACTGTTCACATTGAAATTGAATGCTGACGTTAATGGTAGTTTGAGCAACTTGATGAGTGCTGGTTCACAAGTCACTGCTGCTGAAGCTTACACAACTGACGCATTGAACGTAAATGGACTGAATGTTACATTCAGAGGTGCTAATGAAGTTGTATTCGAATTGTTCCAAAACGAACCTAACCCATTTGCTGAAAAGACTGTGGTTGGATTCAACTTACCAGAAGCTGGTGAATATACTTTGACTGTATATGATGTTACAGGAAGAGTGATCAGCACTGTTAAAGGTCAGGGACAAAAAGGATATAACAAAGAAGTACTGAACAGCACTGAACTGAGCGCTGGTGTATTGTACTATCAGTTAGATTCTAACAACTTTACTGCAACTAAGAAGATGATTGTTGTAAAATAATTAGATTTTTAGTTAGTATACGATAAAATCGGTTTTTGGGATGGCCTCCTTCTTGTAAAAGAGGGGGGCTTTCTCCGTTTAAGGGGATAGGTTATCCTGATGGCTTTTGTATTTTATCCTGACTTGTCCGCATAGAAAAATCAAGTAAGTGATACAATTGATTATCAATTA
>CAZQKR010000017.1:0-94228 GCA_964594045.1 uncultured Saprospiraceae bacterium
CCCATGCCACAATATACGAATTATATACGGCATTACATAACTATTTTGGTATTAAAGGCTAAGGATTTATATTTACTTTAATATTACAGTACCGGAACATGGTTGGGTAAAGCTCAATTATGAAAAAAAATAAGTTTGAGTCTGCTCCGAAAAGTCCAATTTGTTGATTTTCAATCGTTTTTTGCCCCAAGCCCTAAAGGGAAACGATTGAAAATCAACAAATTAAAAGTCCCCTTTTAGGCTTGTACTGACTGAAAACGTCAGCAGGGATTTAGGGGGCAAAGACTTTTCGGAGCAGACTCAAGTTTTCAATTTACATATTCCCACTCCTACAGTATGATTCCGGACATAGATCACCAATATTGCTTAAAGCAGAAAAATGGCTGAAAAACCTCAATCCCACCATAGGTTAATTTAAAACATCTCGCTAAACACCGCTTTGTAATGCCTCCTTCATTGAAAATACACCCGAAATGACAAAGCCGGTACAAATGATCCATAAACCAACTACCTTAGAATAACAATAAACAAGATCCATGATCGGGCTGGTTGAGCAGATTGCAAAAACAATTGGGATTCGAATCCCGGCAAGGATGGTTAACCTGGAATCTTCGGACACAGTCAGCTCTGCCTGAGCTCTTCAATTTTATGCTGAACTTTAAGAAGGCCTTTCCTGATCGCGGATTCGATGACCTGGTAATCACAAATTTCTCCAACCTGATAATTGATCACCAGATGAAGTCTTTGATCACTGTCAGTTCCCAAAAAACTTTTAAAGGCTTCGCTGTTCAAGCGAAACGCTTCCCTCATCCTCCTTTTCAGTAAATTACGGGTAGTGGCTTTCGGATGTTTTCGCCTGGATATGCTGAAACCTGTCAGTAAAACCGGGACATTTTCTTCCCCTGGCAACAAAATGAAAAGCATTTTGACAGGATGTTGAAAGACAGCACCTCCTTCAAGAATGACCCTCCTGAATTCCTTATAGCTTTTGAGGCGTTCACTTCCGGGAAATGTCTGTTTTTTCATAAAAAACAAGGAATTATGAGCCATTTCCGGACTACATAATTCCTTATGCAAAATTTAATTGAAGTAAATTCTTATTAATATATAGTTAACCCGAAATACTCCTTTCATTTTACTGCAAAAACTGCAGCAGTGTCAATACTAAGCTGTTTTCAGTCTCCTTTCGTCAGAAACAGACAGTTTTGCTCTTCCTTTAGCTCTCCTTCTGGCTAAAACTTTCCTGCCGTTTTTGGTTTCCATCCTTGATCTGAATCCGTGCTTGTTTATTCTTTTACGTCTTGATGGCTGATATGTCCTCTTCATAACTAAATTTTTAACTCTTTTTCAAAAGATTTGCAAAGGTATATCTAATAATTCTTAAATAAAAATTTCACATTCATTTTTTAACCGTTCATTGAAGCCAAAAACTCCTCATTGGTCCTGGTCTTGAACATAAATTTCCTGATGAACTCCATCGCTTCAATGGATTTCATATCTGCCAAATGGTTTCTCAGGATGAACATCCTTTGCAGAATATCTTTATCCAGCAACAATTCATCTCTCCTGGTACTCGAATTGGTAAGGTCAATGGCAGGATACAAACGCTTGTTGGACAAGCTCCTGTCCAACTGCAGTTCCATGTTACCCGTTCCTTTGAATTCCTCAAAGATCACCTCATCCATCTTGGAACCGGTATCAATCAATGCGGTAGCCAGGATCGTCAGTGAACCACCGCCTTCAATTTTTCTGGCTGCTCCGAAAAATTTCTTCGGCTTGTGCAATGCATTTGCCTCAACACCACCGGAAAGCACTTTACCGCTGGCAGGGGCAACCGTGTTATAAGCTCTCGCCAGACGCGTGATGGAATCCAGGAGAATGACTACATCATGCCCGCTTTCCACCAACCTTTTGGCTTTTTCCAGAACGATATTGGCAACCCTTACATGGTTGGATGCAGGCTCGTCAAAGTTGGACGCGACTACCTCCGCTGTAACGCTCCTTTTCATATCCGTGACCTCTTCAGGTCGTTCATCCACAAGCAGAACGATCAGGTAAACTTCAGGATGATTGCGGGATATGGCATTCGCTACATCTTTCAGTAAAAAAGTTTTACCAGTTTTTGGCTGGGCAACGATCAGACCTCTCTGACCTTTCCCGATAGGCGTGAATAAGTCAATCATACGGTTGCCATAATCTCTGCCTAAGGGATCAGTGATCAGGTTGAACTTCTCTGTCGGGAACAACGGAGTCAGGTAATCGAATGGAACCCTGTCCCTGATCATATCAGGCGTAATCCCGTTGATCAGATCTACCCGCAACAAGGCAAAATACTTTTCACCTTCTTTTGGAGGTCGAACTTTGCCTCTGACGGTATCCCCTGTTTTCAAACCAAAAAGCTTGACCTGAGAAGGCGAAACATAAATATCATCCGGAGAAGTCAGGTAATTGTAATCTGATGACCTCAGAAATCCAAATCCATCAGGCATCATTTCCAGAATACCTTCACCGGTAACTACCGCATCCATATCGATATTAAACTGCGGACCTTCCGGCTCTTCCTCGCTGATCTGCTCGGAACCAGCATCATTTCTGATGTTGTTTTGAGGAACAGGTCTCTGGTTTTTATCTTTCCTGTAATCGTTTTCGCGTTTGTAAATGCGTTCTTTATAAGGACGCTTCCCTCTGCCTTTTTCAGATTCCTGCTCGATGTCTGACTTAGCCGAAAATTCTTTTACCGGAAAAGCTTCATCGTTGGTGCCAGGATCGACCCACGCAGACTGATCCTCCTCAACTACAGGTTTTTCAGTGGCAACTTTCTCTAATCCGGGAACTATCACCCTGCGCCTGCGACGTCCGCGCCCTTCCTGATTTTGTTGGCTTTGCTGACCCTGCGGAGCTTGCTGAATATTTTTTTCCGGCTCAGGAAGCGGAGCATTTTCCTCTTTCTGCTGTTCCTCCCTGGGTTGAAAGGATCGGTCAGCAGACTTTTTCGGTCCCCTCTGTTGCCGGGGAGCCCTTTCTCTTCTGCCTTCCTTGTCCTGATTTTCTTCTTTTTGAGCAGAGGGTGTGACATTCATTTTCAAAGCCTGCTCATCCAGAATTTTATAGATCAGATCCTGTTTGGATAATTTCTTATAGCCGTCAATGTCCATACTTTCCGCAATATCGCGAAGTTCAGGCACCAGCATAGAATTCAACTGCAAAATATCGTACATCGATTATAATTATAATTAAATATGATAATATGAAAAACTACTAATCAAGCGTTCAATCTAAATGAGGGATATATTATCTCAATTATTTTTGAAGTGCTGTAAAAACCTTTCGGATGCGTTTTCATGGCAAAAGTAAGATATAAAATGGATACACCCAACAAATTAATTTAAAAAAAGTGTTAAATCATCAGTAATCTCTGCAAATTCACCTTTATACTGCTGAAATTCCTCCAAAAACCTTATTTAGGGTAAGCTTAACTGTTGAAGTCAGGGCTGATCCATACCAATTCTGTCATCAACCAACAACTTTGCCATAAAATTTGTATAAAAATAACCAAGAAAATATCCAGGCTTTTCAGGCTGCAAGGAAATTCAGACAAAAGGTAGTCTTAAACGTTTTTTTTGTACATTTGCCGCAATTTAAACACAGATCATGATACCTTTATTGAAGATTAGAACGCAAACAAACGCAGTTAAGGAGAGCCTCAGGAAAAGAGGATGGAATCCGGACCGGATCACGGTGATCGATGAGGTGATCGCACTGGACGATCAAAGAAAAACAATACAGTTACAACTGGATTCCAGTCTTGCTGAAAGCCGGCAGTTGTCCGCCAGCATCGGAGAAATGATGAAGAAGGGCGCTGCACAGGAAGCCACTGAGCTCAAGGAAAAGGTTGCACAATTGAAGGAATCCATCAAAACCCTTGAAGAGGCATTCAAGAACTGTAAAAATGATCTGACCGATAAATTACTGACCATTCCTAATGCCCTCCACATCTCTGTTCCTTACGGAAAATCCGCAGAAGACAATGAAGTGTATAAAGACTGGCAAAAGGATTTTCCCGATTTGGGAGAGAACCCTTTACCACACTGGGATCTGGCAAAAAAATACAATATCATCGATTTTGAACGGGGTGCATTTATTACCGGCTCAGGTTTCCCATTGTTCCAGGGAAAAGGAGCCCGCCTCAACCGCGCACTGATCAATTTTTTCCTCGATGAAGCCATCGATAATGGATATCTTGAGATCAGACCTCCGTTTCTGGTCAACGAAGATTCAGCCCGCGCCACAGGTCAACTGCCGGATAAGGACGGTCAAATGTATTTCATTCAGGAAGATAATTTTTACCTGATCCCTACAGGGGAAGTTCCTATCACCAATATTTATCGCGATGTGATACTGAAGGAAAGCGACTTTCCGGTCAGAATGGTAGGGATGACGCCCTGCTTCAGAAGAGAAGCTGGCTCCTATGGTTCTGATGTCAAAGGCCTCAACAGGGTTCATCAGTTCGACAAAGTTGAAATCGTTCATATAGAACACCCTGACCGTTCATACGAAACCCTTCAAAAGATGCTTGAACATGTTGAAAATCTTCTGATCAAACTTGAACTTCCATACCGCATTTTGCGTTTATGCGGTGGAGATTTGGGATTTACTTCAGCGCTGACTTTCGATTTTGAAGTTTTTGCTGCAGCCCAGAAGAAATGGCTCGAAGTGAGTTCAGTTTCCAATTTTGAGGATTTTCAGGCTAACAGACTGATGCTCAGATATAAAGATGAGGCAGGGAAAACCAGTCTGGCACATACACTTAACGGAAGTGCCCTGGCTCTGGCCAGAATAGTTGCAGCAGTACTGGAAAACAACCAATGTGCATCAGGGATAAAAGTTCCAAAAATCCTCAGGAAATATACCGGTTTTGATGTGATCGATTAATTGAATAGCCGTATCAAAACCGTAATTGGATGATAGTGTATTGATATTCAGTTATTAACACATTAAATATATTTTATCTGCAAGCAAATTGCCTTGCAGAAAGTCAAGCATTAAACAAATTTTAAAATTTAAAAATCATGATGGGAGTTTATGTGATAACGATTTTGTTGAGCATTGTTGGTTTTTTGATCAGCAATCAACTTAAATCAAAGTTTAAAAAATATAGTGGTCACCTGCTGAATTCAGGGCTTTCAGGCGCTGAGGTAGCACAAAAGATGCTGGTTCATTATGGTATTCAGGATGTAAAAATTGTAATGGGTCAAGGCTTTTTGACAGATCATTACAATCCGCTCAGCAAAACCGTCAGTCTGAGTCCTGAGGTTTATCAGGGGTACAGCATTGCAGCTGCAGCCGTTGCCGCACATGAATGCGGTCATGCCGTGCAGCATGCTAAAGCTTATCCGATGCTGCAGCTCCGTTCCAGCCTGGTACCCGTAGTCCAGATAGCATCCCAGTTTCAACAGTTTTTACTCATTATTGCATTTGTGGTATTAAGTCAGTTTCCGGCACTCATGCTGATCACCATCGGAACTTTTGCGCTCACGACACTGTTCAGTTTTGTTACTTTACCTGTCGAATTTGATGCCAGCAAACGCGCTTTGGTGTGGCTGGAACAAGCAGGGATCACTACAACAAATGAGCAGGCAGGTGCTAAAGATGCTTTGAAATGGGCCGCCATGACGTATGTTTCCGCTGCGCTTTCTTCACTGGTTATCCTGGTTTACCTCATCCTGTCCTATGCAGGAAGACGGTAGTTTGCAAATGATGCATTTTGAGAAGCAGGTCAAAGCACTGAACACCTGGTCCTGAATCACGACTCAGAATTATGGAAATTGAAAACAATTCATTAAATTTGCACGTCTTCCCTTAGAGGGAGGCCTGAAGTTGTTAAATAACAACTGAACTTTTTAAAAAATTCATCCAAATTGCAAAAGGTTTTGTTTATGGATAAAATGATTGAAGAACATTTTGAAGAAGGAAAAGTACACATGCAAAAAGCGGTGGACCATTTTGCAGAAGAACTGGTTTCTATCAGGACTGGAAAGGCCAATCCCGCAATTGTTGCAGGTATTCACGTAGAAAGTTATGGGACCCTGACTGCATTGCAACATGTGGCCAACGTGACTGCCGTTGACGCAAAAACCATCAGTATCCAACCCTGGGACAGATCCATTATCAAAGTGATTGAAAAGGCACTTCTGGCATCAAACCTCGGTATCACTCCGATGAATGACGGTGAAACCATACGTTTGAGCATCCCTCCCTTGACCGAAGAAAGGAGAAAACTCCTGGTCAAACAAGCGTATGCTCTTGGCGAAGAAGCCAGGGTAAGCCTCAGGAGCTCAAGGCATAAGCTGATGGACGTGATCAAAAAAGAGGTGGACAACGGCTATCCTGAAGATCTGGGTAAGAAAAAAGAAAAGGAGGTGGATAAGATGATCGAGGATTTCAACCACAAAATTGATGACTTGTTGAAAGCAAAAGAAAAAGATATCCTGACTGTTTGATCCCGATCAGGCATCTTGTAGAATGCCAATTGAAAATTAATGTTATATTAAATTTATTTTTAATATATAAATATGTATTTTTGCCGCATAATGCACATTATGCGGCAATTTTTTGTGAATAGGTATATTATCGGGATATTTTTGGCTGCTTCGGCCTTGATATTCATATTGGCCTTCAAATTTTGGAGTACTTCAGACAGGACAAACAGGATCTTTACTGAAAAAGTCAATGCTCTCCATCAAAAGACACTTGAAAAGATCCGCACAACAAAAGATTTTTCGTTACTGGAAACCAATCTGCCCGTTTTCATTTTTGATCAGCAGGACAGCCTTGTTTACTGGTCAGAAGAAAGTTTAGGCGAACCGGAAGCCTTCCTGAACAGCAGCGATTCCGTATTTTTATTTTCTTTCCGGAATGTTCGCGGAATTCTTTTTAAAAACGACTTGATAAGATTCAGATCTTTCATCCTGGTTCCGGTTGATGGGGATCAATTCAAATCAGAAAGCTTGCTGAACCCGGTTCTCTACTTGAAAGACCACCGGGAAATCACAGTTACCTACCAGAAAAAATTTGAATTCACGCTGAATGATAACTCATTTGATAATTTTCACATCAATTTATTGTCCTGGCTGATCATGATCATCATGCTGGCTGCTGTCCGGATGCTTGTTTCCGGATCCGGCAAACCCGGGATCAGAATTTTTGGTGAAAAGTCCGGCAATACATCATTCCCATATGGTTTGTCCATTGCCACACTGCTGGTTTTATTACTGGATCTGTCCAATGCCCTGCCCTATGATTTTCTGCTGACATCAGTTGTTTTACGCGGTATTTTACCACTGAGCCCGTTTACCCTGATACTGGCAATAGGATATGCATTTTATTTGCTAACCTGGCTGGATAAAACAACATTCTCCGGGGATAACCAAACTAAAATTCCAAAAATTGCAGCTTCTTTGTCATTACCCTTGATCGGTTTTGTGTCAATCATCGCTGTGAACTCAACCAGATTCATTTACCAGAATATTCCGGCAAATCTTGACCTGGAAAGGCTTTTTTCAGTCAGTCTGGAGGAAATAAGCACATTATTGATCCTGCTGCTGTTTTTCATACTGTGTATTTACCTGATCTACACGCTGTACCACTTGATCCACCAACAGAAGATGAGTCGTAAATCAAAATTGACCGGTCTCATTTTCGCACTGATCCTTCTGGTGGGATCAGGCGTATCAAATATCATAAAAGTCCCGATAGCGCCATTCCTGCTCGGATTCCTGATCCTCATCCTGTTTTTGGATCTTTATTTCGACAAGAAAAAATACAATTCCAACTGGCTGGTGGGATGGATGATCCTCATCTCTGCTTTTCTTTCCTTCATAATATTTCATGCGGATCTCCAAAAAGACCTTACTGAACGGCAAAATGATTTGCAAACCTTACTTTTTGATAGAAATAAGGAATTGGAACAAGAGAACCCCGCAAAATCCCTATCTGAAATCCCTGAAAATTATCTCCCGGATACCATGCTGATCAAAGAGAATGTCCTGACTTCTCTGACCGGGGAGTTAGTGGAAATTTCTGATTCCTTTTACTTTCAACCGATGAACGGGAGTTATTTTAGATTGCTGCCAAAAGTAGTTCCGACAGGCTTCCACACATTTCAGATACTTCAACCAAAGGACAATTCAGCCACCGCTTTGACAGAAAACGAAAGACCGTCATCTGCCATTTACAAAAGCTGGTCCAAAAGTCCGCATACCGAATTTCCGTCTGCAGATTCCATCTGGAGTGAAAAAGGGACCTATTTTGTGAGTCACACCAACCAGACAGGAGAAACCATCGTCAGTGCATACAAAATTCCTGGATTATTGCGTCCGGTATCACTCTTTGCAGCGATATTTTTTATGGTCAGCGCCGGGCTGATTATGATTTCTTTACTGAGCATGCGAATCAATATTTTACCGGCTGATTTCAATCTCAGTTTTTTTCGCCAAAAATCTTTAAGGAGCAGGATTCAAGTCAGTATTTTAAGCCTGACCATCACCGCTTTTTTCATCATAGGTCTGGTCTCAGCAAGTTATTTCAAAAAAATATACCTGATACAAAATGAGGAATTGGCAAAAGCACATGCCCGGCAAACCCAATCTGCAATAGAGGCAAAAATACTTGAACTAAGTTCGGATATAAGTATTCAGGAAGCCGGCTTCCCGGTATTTTTTCCCTTGCCTCCACAGTCCGTTCATCAGGCTATTCTATTCCATAGTTCATTGCCTTCCGCGTATCTTTATCCAACATTGCCAACTGAGACATCACATTGGAGGATTCCTTACAGCTTGTTAACTGCTCAACCGGACAATGAACTGGAAAAGAAAATTCCATTGCTGGACAAAGAAAGGAACTTAATTTACATACCTCTGATATTCAATGGAAATATAAGGTATTTCTATAGTCCGGTCAGACTTAATGAAGAGATTCAGGTAAAAATTTCAGATCTTCTGGCGACGTTCCTGAGTATTTATGCTGTATTATTCATCCTTTCAGTGGTCATTGCGATCGGATTGTCCAATTCAATTACCAATCCCATTGATATCCTGGGCCAAAAGCTGAAAGGCCTGAAATTGTCCAGGAAAAATGAAACACTCGAATGGCAAAACGAGGATGAAATTGGCACGCTCATTTCAATATACAATGAAATGATCAACAAACTCGGTGACAATGCACGGCTGATGGCAAAAATTGAACGGGATTCGGCATGGAAGGAAATGGCCCAGCAAGTCGCTCATGAGATCAAAAATCCTTTAACACCATTAAAACTCAATATTCAATACCTGGAATCCAAAGTTGGCTCGAATCCGGATGTTGCCTCTCAACTTATTGCCCAACTGGCGCCTAGCCTGATAGAACAAATTGACAATCTTTCACAGATCGCCTCCGAATTTTCCAATTTTGCCCAGCTGCCGGATGCCCGGAATGAAAAACTCAACCTCAACGATATCGTAAAAAAAGTACATGATTTTTTCAGGAAAAGGGAAGACATGATCTTCAAACTGACCCTGCCAATAAATGATGTATTGGTTTTTGCCGATAAAAATCACATGGTGCGCATCCTGAACAATGTCATCAAAAATGCCATTCAGGCTATACCTGAAGACAGACCTGGTCAAATATCGATAGACTTGTACAGACAGGAAAGCAATGCGGTGATCAGGGTCAGTGACAATGGTACCGGTATCGCTGAAAACATGCGTGAGAAGGTATTTTCACCCAATTTTACCACTAAAAGCAGTGGAACCGGGCTTGGACTGGCTATCGCCATCAACATGCTGGAATCCTTTGGAGGAAGGATCTATTTTGAAACAGAAGAAAATGTGGGGTCTGATTTTTATATTGAAGTACCGCTGATGCGGCTTGAAGACAATTTTCCCCAGGCCAATACTGTCTTTTTGGAAGATTGACCCGGGGAAACCAGTTTCTATTTGCCGTTATTCATCAACATTCAACGTACCATTCACCTCAATTTCTGAACCATTCAGGCAGGTAACTTTTTTGACATTCACCGTTTGCCCGACCAGGATCACAGGTTTGTTGACAACATTTTCGATTTCTACGATATCACCGGTACCAGGCACCTTACCCACATCCCAGTTGGATCCTGTATTCCAGTTGTTTGAATTCGCACCATCCCATGTGAAAAAGTCTTTGATCTCCACCATATAATCTTCTGCTTCACCCCAGTTTCCAACAGCACATGCATCATAACCGCTGCTCCATGCAGCCCTGACGCGTAAAACGTGAGATCCCGGATCCACATTGGTTGGAATGGTGATCTGAGTGGTCGTAGTTTGACTCGAAGGACAATTCAGGTCGGTGATCAGTTTTTCACTCGTTTCAAACAGGCCATTATTATTGAAGTCAATCCACAAACTGACTCTTTGTGCATTATAAGACATTTCCACACTGACGTCATATATTTCTCCAGCCAATAAAGCTGTGCTCAAATTTGTGTAATCCGTATAGTGAGAAGAGCCTGAAATATTATTTATCTTATTGATAATAAATCTTTTAATATGCGTACCAACATCACCATTGGTATAAGTTGGCAGGCAATATGTTGCCCGGGAAGCCGGATTACCATTTCCCGGAGCTATATTGTACTCAGTTGAAGCACCTGAGCCGTTGTAATCGAACACATGAAAATAATATGTGGTTGCAGGATTCAGATTGGTTACGGTCACCGTATTTCCGCTGCCATTGTAAATCACTTGTTCGCCACCGGCATATAGTGTATTGGCCGATGGATCTGTACCGTTTACCGGCAATGTGAAAGTATTCACATTATTTATTTTCACTATCCTGGAAGCTCCGGTTCCGTTGGTCCATTCCAATTTGATCTTATTGGTAGAAACCTCAGAAAAAATAATATTGCTGGATTGATTGACATCCACAGGTAAGGTGGTGAATGTTTTTTCATCTCCGTATCCTATACCATAACTATTTCTTGCATAAGCCTTTATGAAGTATTGAGTATTGGTATTTAATCCGGTAATATTGCTGACGAAAACACCTGAGCCTGATCCGTCTAAGGTTTTACCAATACAGGAGCTTAAAGATGGTTCTCCTGTAGTGTTCCAGATTACACCTCTTTCCCTGATGGTCTTGCCTTTGTCATCCGTTATGTTTCCACCGCTGCCGGCTGTCGTATACAGCACCTGGAAAGGCGTGGAAGTGCTGACATCCGGAAATTGTTCCAGCGTGGTAAATACTTCTTCGTTACCATAAGCAATCCCGTCATTGTTTATGGCATAGGCACGGACATAATATGTCGTATTGGCGAACAAACCGGGGATCGTTGTGTTATAGGACCCTGAACCTGATCCGTTTTCCGTGTACCCCCAATTATTTTCCAGCGTTGCGCCGGTACGAATGTCCCAAACCAATCCTCGGGCGATCACTGGAGAACTGCCCTGATCAGTGATGTTTCCACCGCTATCTGCCTGATCATAAATGATGTTGGAAACTGTTGTTGTCGTCAGTTCAGGTAAATCCTTGAATATTATTCCGTAATCTTCAGCCTGACCGTAATCCGGATTATCACATGGCCCTGAAATCGAAAAATAATCACAAAGAATCCTCATTCTGATCAGGGTATTCATCGGCGGATTTGCGATAGTCGTAAAGTTGATTGATTGCTGACCACTCACTTTTGAAGGGGATGCGTAAATCAATTCATTAACATCCAAAAAATCACCGTCATTGTTATAATCAATGTATACGTTCCAATATTCAGTGTACCCAGAACCCAAAATCACTTGCAGTGTATATTGTGTTCCTGTTTGTAGAGTCGTATTTGAAGAAAGGATATAATTCATATAACCTGAGGTCGGATTATCCAGATAGGGTTGGCCAGAGGTTTGATCGATTGTATTTAATGCAACATAGTAGATCCCCATTCCATAAGAATCCAAATTGGCCGTAGAAGGAGTGCATGAAGGCGATATTTCTGATATAACCTGAATATAGGAATTGATGGTTTTTGAATCATTTCCATTTACATTTGAAGCTAGTAAACTGATCGTATACACTCCAGGAGCAGAAAATGCCAATTCCGGATTCCGGGAATTCGCATTGGTACCATTGACAAAAGAATAACTTGCGGGCGAAATGGTCCATGTCCAGGATGTAGGTCCAAAAGCAGAAAGATCTTCCAGTTGAATATCCTCTCCAACCACACATGTTGTTTTATTTGCTTCGAAATTGGCCACAGGTGCCAGATCGTCACCGTAATACAGATCAGTTTCCCAAAGGCCTCTTCCATAAGTTCCTATCCTTAGCCTGGACTCCGTACCTCCATAATAGATTTCCATTTCCCTTACATCAACAATGGGCAGATCTCCGTCAAATGCAATCCAATCCGCCATAGAGGCATTTTTATAATAAACCCCGGTTTTAGTTCCGACATACATCGATTCATCACCGAACTTATCAATGACCATGGTATTCAGATTATTCCATACCGGGATTGATCATGTAATATTGATCCAATCCTGGCCTTTACTGACGGATCTGTAGATCTTCTCACCCTGTATCAGATACACTGTCTCCGGATCTGTCGGGTGACACACTACATCATCTATGTTCACAGTACCCAAAGGCAGGTTTGTGCTAAGATCTATCCAGCCAGGAGTCACGTCATTGATGTTATCGGATCTGAATAAGGTATTATTTTCTTTTACACCATAAAATACGTCTGAATCGGCAGACGACTGATCGATATATTTGAAATTGGAATCATTCACTCCACCCAGATTATCCGAAATTTTGGTCCAAACAGGAGGATTTGACCTTACATTATTTGATCTCCAGATGTTTTTATATCCGAAAAACATCGTATTCGGATCTGTTAAATGCAGCATATATGGTGTAACCCAAGCTCCGCTTTCATTTATACCATTTATACCTTCACTGGCAATTGTTGTCCAACCTCCGAAGCCTTTGGAATTCGAGCGTTTTATGCTGGATATATAGGTTGAATATGCATAGTTTTCATCTGAATAATCGAATAACGCTTCCATTCCGTCTCCACCCGTAACAGTTGAGAAAACATCATCTTTCATGATAGATGTTCCGTTGTCCTGATAACCATTGAACACTAGATCCCTTTTATAGGCAGCCTGACCGATACGGTAAGTCTGGGCAATGCGCAGGCCACCGCTGATATTGGTCCATGTATTGAAATAATCATCAGAATAATGAATACCACCGTCATGGCCTTCATAGATCCTTCCATTCAAAGGATTTCTGGCTACAGTATGCTGGTCTGCGTGCAATTGATTGCTCCAATGGGTTTTCTTTGTAAAACTTGTTCCTCCGTTTGTACTCATGTGAATATTTATGGAACCAACAAGAATTTTATCTGCGTCGTCCGGAGCGATCAGCATACACAGATCATACCCGGCCTGACTGTGTTCATCGCCGTCATCATAACCCAGAATATTCGGATGATTGACAGGAGTGATCCTGGTAAAATTCAAACCAGAATCAGTTGATTTAAATATTCCGTGAAAGATGGCAGAACCACCTGTCAGAAGGCAGTATACAGAATTCGGTTCGTCAGCAGTGACTCCAAGTACCATCCTGTTACAACCGATCAAACCCGAAGAGATCTGTGCCCAGCTTTCGCCTCCATCCGTAGACCGGTAAAATGAACCATATGCCGTTGCATAAACATAGTTCGGGTCGGTGGGATGGTATTCGATATCTTTAAAATGTAAGGTAGTTGACTTTAATGTCCAGGAATTCCCGCTATTGGTCGTTTTGTAAATTCCGTTGCTGGTTGCTGCTAAAATTATTCTCCTGTTTGCTGGATGCATAACCATATCGCCAACAGTACGGTCGCCCATACCATTATTCATTTGAATCCAGTTGGCTCCCCCGTCAACTGATCTGAACACGCCCAGTCCGGGTGCATCACCTGCATCTCTGTCACCGGTTCCGATATACATGGTATCAGGTACAACAGGATGAACGATAATACTTGAAACGCCCAGAGTAGGCAGTTGATCTGTACTGGAAAAATAAGTGACTCCGCCATCGTTGGTCTGCCACAATCCGCCTGAAGGTGCTCCGATCCAAAAAGCACTGGCATCAGTCGGGTGAAAAGCAATGGCATTGACCCGGCCTGTTCCCGTTTCCTGCCCGGAGACATTCGTTGGATAAACCAAAGGACCCAATTCTCTCCAATTGCCTGCATTGGTAGATGGACCCCGATTATCATGTATATTTTTATCGCGCATGTATGAGTCAAACATTCTGGTCGGGTTCAGAAAACCCTGTTTATCAAAATCTCCCTGATGCTTCCATGCCCATCTTTCAAAAATTTTGTAGCCCGTTCCCCTCACCTTCTGATGCCTGGTAAAATAAAGGTCATAGGCTTTTTTAACTTCAAAATAATTGGGATTTTCTTTTTGCATCAGATCGAACCAATGCGGGTGATTGCTAAAGTCTTCATCAGAAAGTGTCTCCGATTGGGTATACCCATACCTTACACAAAGGGTGAGGAATAAAATCAGGCAGATTTGACATAAAATTGTTTTCATAAAAGTTAAAACGTTTTAAAAATAAAATAATATACTGTAACTCACAACTAATTAAAATACATTATTTTATACATATCCAATAATTGTCTATACAAATATGGTAACCATGGTTTTTTAAAAATTTAGTAAATATATGACCGCCTGTTGACAAAACAATTATTGAATAAAAATTTTAAGGAAATTTATTGTTGAATCGGATTGTCTGATTTTTCAATGAAATACTCATACAAAACAGGCTCGAATAATTTAAATGACTTGTCAGAACAAGTCAGATATACAATGCAGCAACTACGTAATCTGCTTCAAAATATAGCCCATAAATTAAGGGCAATTGCAGATTAATGAGTAAAAAACATACCTTTGCGGCTTCAAACCGGAAAAAGACCGTCATGAATATCATTTCAGAGATCAATAAAAGAAAAACTTTCGGCATTGTGAGCCATCCGGATGCCGGTAAAACGACGCTCACAGAGAAACTGCTGTTGTTCGGTGGTGCCATTCAGATCGCAGGTGCTGTCAAATCCAACAAGATCAAAAAGCACGCCACTTCCGACTTTATGGAAATCGAAAAACAAAGGGGAATTTCAGTGGCTACTTCTGTAATGGCATTTGATTACAATAACAGACGTGTCAACATACTTGATACCCCTGGTCACAAGGATTTTGCAGAAGATACTTACAGAACCATTAGTGCTGTGGATAGCGCTATTGTAGTCATTGACGTTGCCAAAGGTGTTGAGGAACAAACCAAAAAGCTTGTCAGCGTCTGCCGGATGAGGAATATTCCGATGATCGTCTTCATCAACAAACTTGACCGGGAAGGGAAGGATGCATTTGACCTGCTGGATGAGGTGGAAACACAGCTCGGATTGAGTGTATGTCCTCTGAGCTGGCCTGTGGGCATGGGGCAAAGCTTCCAGGGTGTCTACAATATCTATGAATCCAAACTGGTGCTTTTCAGGCCTCACGGTAAACAAAATCAGGAGGATGTGATCGAGCTGGATCCAACAGACCATTCCAGCCTCGAAAAACATCTGGGCAAATTACCAACCCGGACGCTAGGTGAAGACCTCACCGTAATCAATCAGATCTATGACCCGTTTGACAAGCAAAAGTATCTGGATGGTCTTCAATCACCTGTTTTTTTTGGCAGTGCAGTGAATAATTTTGGTGTGAAGGAGTTGCTGGACTGTTTTGTGGAGATCTCACCTGCTCCCCTTCCACGACAAACCGAAGAAAGAACTGTTTTGCCCATTGAATCTGCATTCACAGGATTCGTCTTTAAAATCCATGCCAATATCGATCCTAAGCACCGTGACCGCATTGCCTTTGTGCGCATTGTTTCCGGTATTTTCAGAAAAAATACTCCATATCATCATGTAAGGCAGGACAAAAGCCTTAGATTCCCCAATCCGACTTCGTTTATGGCTTCCAAAAAGAGTATCGTGGATGAAGCGTATCCCGGAGACATAGTCGGTCTTTACGATTCTGGCAATTTCAAGATCGGTGACACCCTGACCGAAGGTGAGATCCTTCATTTCAAAGGCATTCCCAGCTTTTCACCGGAAGAATTCAGGGCAGTCGTCAATACCAATCCCATGAAGCGCAAACAACTGGACAAAGGTATCGAACAGCTGATGGATGAAGGAGTTGCACAACTTTTTACCACCATTGAGACAGGAAAAAAGATCATCGGGACTGTTGGCGCTCTGCAATTTGAGGTGATCCAATACCGGCTGGAAAATGAATACGGCGCTTCATGCAGTTATGATCCCATCAATATATATAAAGCGCTTTGGGTAGCTTGTGATGACAAAAAAGCTTTTGACTTTTTCCAGACCAGGCGCAAAAGAGACCTTGCCCTGGACAAGGATGGCAAACTGGTTTTTCTGGCTGACTCAGCCTGGGCGATACAGATGGCTAAGGAAAATCATCCGGAAGTGAATTTTTACGAAAAAAGCGAATTTTAATACATCTGGCACATGGCTCGAAAATCCAAACCGGAACTGGCTCCGGTTCATTTTACAGGTATTGCTGACAAAGGTATGGCCGTAGGCAGAACAGAAGACGGAAGGGTGGTTTTCTGCAAAGGACCTGTTCCAGGAGACAAAGCTGAGATCCTGCTCACCAAAAAACAAAAAGGTGTTCTTCAAGGGGTGGTGAAGCAATACCGGGAATACAGCCCTGAGCGCATTCCTGCTTTCTGTGGCCACTTTGAGCTTTGCGGCGGTTGCAAGTGGCAGCATCTGAGTTATGAAAGTCAGTTGCGGGAAAAAGAAAAACAGGTCAAAGATGCTTTCACCCGGATCGCAAAAATGGAACCACTTCAGTTTTTACCGGTTAAAGGTTGCTCAGTGACTACCGGATACCGGAACAAACTTGAGTTTTCCTTTTCCTCCAGAAAATGGCTCACAGAAGCCGATATGGCGTCAGGTACTGCGGCTACCGAACAGGATGCGCTGGGATTTCATGCACCCGGCAGCTTTGACAAGATCGTTCAGATCGATCATTGTCACCTTCAGCCGGAGCCTTCAAATGAAATACGGAATTTTGTCAGAAAATATACAAAAGAAAACGGCTATTCCTATTGGGATGCAAAAGCGCATTCCGGTTTGATGAGGAATATGGTGATCAGGACGGCAAGTACAGGTGAAACCATGGTTGTGATCGTCTTTTCAAGGAATGAGCAGGAGAGGATCAGATCATTACTTGAAGCAGTACAACAAAATTTTCCCGGACTGACGAGTCTGCACTATGTGATCAATACTAAATTCAATGACAGTCTGAGCGATCAGGAATTTATCTTGTTTGCCGGAAAAGCTGAGATCACCGAAAAACTGGGTGATCTGAAATTTCTCATCTCGCCAAAGTCCTTCTTCCAGACGAACACCCTGCAAACGCGTGTTTTGTATGATATTGCAATAGATTTTGCCGGGCTGAAAGGAGGGGAAAGCGTCTTTGACCTGTACACGGGATTAGGCAGCATTGCACTTTACATTGCCGGAAAAGCAGGTCATGTAACCGGAATTGAACTCATAGAAGAAGCCATTCTTGATGCTCAAAAAAATGCGGAACTGAATGAAATTGACAACGTACACTTTATTGCCGGTGATGTGAAGGATGAAATCCGGTTGTTGGATTCCAGACCCGATCTTGTTTTCGTTGATCCACCCAGATCCGGACTGCATCCCGAAGTGATCGATTCCATCATGGAACTAATGCCTGAAAAGATCATATACATCAGTTGCAACCCGGCTACGCAGGCGAGGGATGCATCTCTTTTCAGCGCCAAATATTATTTGGAAAAAGTCCAGCCGGTGGATATGTTCCCGCATACGCACCACATTGAGTGCGTGGCCTCATTCGTCCTGAAATAACAAAAAGAGGGAGAGTCCCTGTTTCGAAAAAATCTGATCCTGTCAGGTAAATACCGGAAACCAGCATCATATTCAAGAGCGTCATCTGGTAGAACAGACCATCGCATTGGTCGATTATTCTTTGTAAGTTTAAATTCCCGAAAAACATTTGTAGCAGTTACATGTTATTAGCACATTAATAAAATCGGATAATTATGCGTTTCGTCATATTCTTTTCTTTTATTCTGTTGATCCTTGGCGGCGGCGGCTGGTATGTTTACAGCAGATTATCTGCAGCATTTCCGGGCAGTTTTGTTCAAACCAGGCTTTTCATCGGCTTATTTATATTTGTCACTTTTTCATTTATTCTGGGCAAGGTCCTGGAATTCAACCATTTTTATGCCATCAGTCAGCCTTTATTGAAATTCGGAGCCTATAGTCTGGGTTTTATGTTTTACGGGTTAATTGCTGTTGTGCTTGTTGACCTGTTGCGGCTGACCAATTATTTTGTGCCCGTTTTCCCTGCTTTTATCAGGGAAAATTTGGTTATGGCCAGGCAGGTCACAGGATTTGTCATGATCGGATTGGTGATACTGGTTTCGGGATACGGCATCTGGAATGCCCGTTATTTACGGGTAAAAGATCTGGAGCTTACTGTCAACAAAAAAACTGAGGGTTTGGATACACTCCGCATAGCAGCTGTGAGTGATATTCACCTGGGTGACATGACCGGGCACGGCAAATTGAGCAAGCTGATCGGAAAGATCAATGCACTGGAACCTGACATTGTATTGATTGCAGGTGATATCGTGGATGACAACATTGATTTTGTCCGGCGCAACCGTATGTTCGAAAGATTTAAGGAAATAAGATCCAGATATGGTATTTATGCGATCATGGGCAACCACGAGTATATAGGCAGGGCGCACACTGACCTGGGATACTTCAGAGAAAATAACATCAATTTGCTGATTGACAGCACTGCCCTGATCGATGGAAAATTTTATGTTGTTGGTCGAAATGACTTCAATACCGAGCAAATGACCGTGAGTTCCAGGAAGGAAATTTCTGAACTCATGAAAGATCTGGACAAGACCAAGCCGGTTATTTTGCTGGATCATCAGCCCTATCACCTGGATAATAGCAGTCAGGCCGGAGTTGACCTCCAGATATCCGGACATACTCATCACGGTCAGATGTGGCCTTTAAGCTTCATCACCAAAGCCATTTTTGAACTGGACTGGGGTTATATGAAAAAAGGAGATACCCATTTTTATGTATCCAGCGGGTTTGGTACTGCAGGACCACCATTCAAAATAGGCAGCCATTCTGAATTGGTGAATATCAGGCTGGTTTTCCCTGCTGGAGAATAAGGCAGAATGAGCATTTGAAAATTCCCTAATTAAAGATTTGAAAATTGAGTCTGCTCCTAAAAGTACAATTTGTTGGTTTTCAATCGTTTTTGACCCTAACCTACTGACACTTAAGGTCAGCAGACCATTAAAGGGAAACGATTGAAAACCAATAAATTAAAAGTCCCATTCAAGGGGCAAAGATTTTTCGGATCAGACTCAAGATTCAATATTCAAAAACCCGACAATTCAAACAGCTCAAGCAATTCAAACATAAGAACGAAGAAACATAGGAACATGGGAACAACCCAAACTGCCCAAACATAGAAAAACTTTCCCCAATACATCCACCCTGAATCCAGCCTGGAATAAGCTCATTTTAAAAGGAGCGCCTTCACTCTTTCCTTCAAAAATTTGCATATCAGCATCAAACAAATTTAGATTAAATTAATAATAGATTTATATATATGTTTTAAAAATTAGGTTTACATTTGTCTGATGTTACAAAACAAAATAACTGATTAACCAATCTATTTATTCATTTAATCACCTGATCATAAAATGTTTATTATTTTACTTTTTTAGCAGGTGTTCAAAAAATTTTTAACAAAATCTATGGCTATGAAAAAAAGAATTTTACAATTGTTTTTGCTGATGCTATTTGGGATTTTTGCCCAGGCGCAGGTGACTACAAGTGCGATGTCCGGTAAAGTGACTGACAATAATGGTGAAAATCTGATCGGAGCGACCATTATTGCAACGCACACACCTTCCGGAACTCAATACGGTACCATTACCGGCAATGATGGCCGGTTCAACCTTCAGGGTATGCGTCCCGGCGGACCTTATCAGGTTGAAGTTACTTTTATCGGATTTTCAAAAGGTACATATGCTGACATCAAATTGTTCCTTGCTGAAACTTTTGAATTGAATGCGGTACTCACGGAAAGCACTGTTGATCTGGGTGAAGTGGTTGTTGTTGGGAAAAAAGAATCCTCTTTCCAAACCGGTAAAACAGGTGCAACTACCAACATTTCAACTGAGCAGATCAATTTGATGCCAACGCTCAACAGAAGTATTTCTGATATTGCAAAAATATCTCCTTATGCTAACGGAATGAGTTTTGCAGGTGGTGACGGACGTTCAACCAACTTCACAGTGGATGGTGCCAATTTCAACAACAACTTTGGATTAGGTTCAAATTTACCTGGCGGTGGTAACCCTATTTCTATCGATGCAATTGAGGAAATTCAGGTAGTTATCGCACCATTTGATGTACGTCAGACCAATTTCATCGGTGGTGGTATCAATGCAATCACTAAATCAGGTACCAATACACTTAAAGGTTCAGCTTACACCTATTTGACCAATCAGGATCTTCGCGGTAATAAAATCGGTGATGTTGATTTCGGAGAACGTAAAGAGGAGTCAAGGAATGTATATGGCTTCACTTTAGGTGGTCCAATCATTAAAAACAAATTGTTTTTCTTTTTGAATGGCGAGTATGAAGTTAAGCCGGGACAAGTGGTTAACTGGAGAGCTTCAGAAGATGGCGTCGCTAATACAGAGCAATCTATTTCCCGTACAAAAGCCTCTGATATGGAGTTGGTAAGACAACACCTTCTTGACAAATACGGTTACGATCCGGGTTCATACACAGACTATCCGGGTGATGAAAGCAACAGGAAATTGCTTGCTCGTATCGATTGGAACATCAATGATGCCAACAAACTGAGTTTGAGATACAACTATACCAAAAATCAGGCCTGGAGCCCGACTAACGGTACCTCCACTGATGCCGGATTCAGGTTACCCAGCGGATTGGATCGTATTTCACAATATTCCATGTCTTTTGCCAATTCATTGTATTCTTCAGACAACATTGTGAATTCATTTTCATTTGACCTGAACAGCCGTTTTTCAAACAAAATATCCAATCAGCTTTTGGCAACTTACACCAAGATCAACGATGTCCGGGGTTCAACGTCTGATCCTTTCCCATTTGTTGACATCATGTATGGTGTCACGGAAGCTGGCAAGCAGATCCTCGAACCTTACATGTCACTTGGTTATGAGTTGTTTACCTGGAACAACGGGGTCAACAACAATATTTTCAACGTTATTGACAACATCACATATTATTTAAGAAATCATAAACTGACAGCTGGTCTGAGCTATGAATATCAAATGGCCAACAACTCTTATATGAGAAATGGTACTGGTTATTACCGTTATGCCAGTCTGGATGATTTCCTCAACCAAAGAGCTCCCAGAGACTTTGCTTTGACCTATGGTTATGATGGAGAACTGAATCCTGCAGCTCAGGTCGCATTCAATCAATTTGGTGTGTATGGTCAGGACGAATGGACAGTTACTCCAAAATTTAAATTATCTGTTGGTGTTCGTGCCGATTATTTACAATATGTTGACAACATCATCAGAAACAATGCCATCTATGCATTGGATTTCGGAGGAAAAAAAGTTGATACCGGCGAGTGGCCAACAGCAAAAGCTCAGGTTTCACCGAGGATCGGTTTTTCATGGGATGTACTGGGAGACCAAAAATTAAAGATCCGTGGTGGTTCCGGTTTGTTTACTGGTAGATTACCTTTGGTATTCTTCACCAATATGCCGACTAACTCAGGAATGGTTCAGGGTTCATATACCGCTGTTACCAAATATAGTTCAGATGGTACTGTCACCAGCGCCGATCCTAAATTGGCTCTGTTGGCCGGTCCTATGATCACTGATGTCAGTGAAATGATTGAAAAACTGGGACTCACAAATACCATTACTCCTGAACAGGGTGCATTACCGAGTACGATCAATGGTATTGATCCTGACTTCAAAATGCCTCAGGTTTGGAAGAGCTCCCTGGCTTTTGACTATACACTCCCTGTTTCTTTCCCATTGACACTTACTCTGGAAGGAATTTACATGAGGAAACTGAATGATGTGATGCTGGTAAATTATGACTGGAAACAACCGGATGATACCTGGGCTAAATTCAGCGGTGCAGATGACAGATACATTTATCCTGCAAAAGCAGCTTTGACATACAATAATAAAAATGCATATATCCTGACTAACAACAGCGAAGGATGGGGTTACATTGGCAATATCACACTGAATGCCGAACCAATAGACAATTTGAACCTGATGGCAGCTTATACTGTCACTGAGTCTAAGGAAATTTCAGGTATGCCTGGTAGTAATGCAGCTTCTGCCTATACCGGTCTGTTTGAAGTGAACGGAGCCCACATTCCTGATGTACAACGTTCCCAATATGTTGTTCCTGCAAAAGCAATCGGATCTTTTTCATACAGAATACCTTATGCCAATAACCGCATGGCAACCACCATCAATTTATTCTATACAGGATCATCCGCTGGTGGCTATAGCTTTATTTACAGCAACGACATGAACGGTGACGGAAGTGCAACAGATCTGATCTATATTCCTGCAGAAAAAGGTGAAATTAAATTTTCCAGCACTGCAGACGAAGATGCTTTCTTTGCTTTCGTTGAACAGGATAATTATCTGAGTACCCACAAAGGACAATATGCTGAAGCTTATGCAGCAAGAGCTCCCTGGGTTCATTGGTTTGATTTGAGATTTGTTCAGGATTTCGGAGTCAAATTAGGTGGTAAAGTTCATACACTCCAATTTAATTTTGATGTACTTAATTTTGGAAACCTGCTCAACAATACATGGGGTGTTCCTCAAAATATGTTCTTGTCAAACAATGGACGTATTCTTAAATATGACGGAAAGGATGCCAGCAATGTGCCAACCTTCTCCATGATCAAGGATACGGCCGGAAATTACCTGACAGAAACTTATTCACCGATCTATACTTACTCTCAAACATGGAAATTACAGCTTGGACTGAAATATTTCTTCTGATGGTTTAAGTAAAAATGTATCAGCTTTTAATGATAGGCTGTCCGGATCCGGACAGCCTATTTTTTCGGACTGCAACGCCATCTGCCTTAGATAAAATCATGATCTGACACGTGATCGATTGACAATGACTGTACCTAGATCACAAATTCAACATTTAATCGTTTACTTAGAAATGGTTTAAAAATTAAAATTTACTTTTGTTGCCCGGAATATAAGAGTGAGATATGCAAACAGGAAGCAAAATACTCTTAAACCGGATGAAACTTTCAGCAACACTTATTAATCGTTCAGGTTTAAAACTAAACATCTATACATGAGATTTCAACTTTTCATATTTTTAGTTTTGCTTTCCGCCACCGTGAGTTTCGGACAAGTCAACATATCAGGTAAAATTGTAGATCACGACACAGAACAAGCGCTTAAAGGTGCAAAAATCACGCTCACCAATTCCAAAATCAAGGTGAACAGTGATCAGAACGGTCAATTTGAACTGGCGAATATTCCTGCCGGTTTCCATGAGTTGACCGTCCAACTGGCGAATTACGAAAAAACACTGTTTTATGCGGATGTGCAGAAAGATTCAAACCTCGGTTCACTGAAAGTTAAAAAACTGGTCATCCCGACTGAGGTGCAGTCTTTATCCAATTTTTCCTTTGACCGAAAATCAGCCATCGCACACACCACGGTGAGCAATGAGAAAAACCTGACTATGTTAGCCAACAGGGATCTGCCACATGTTTTTGAAAACCAGCCATCGGTTTACATCACTGAAAACGGTGGAGGAACCGGTGATTCAGAAATAAAGATCCGTGGTTTTAACCGGCAAAATACCGGATTATTGCTGAATGGTATTCCATTGAACGATATGGAAGACGGAAGTTACAGCTGGTATCAATGGGAAGGCCTTGCTGAAGCAGCTACTGCCATTCAGATACAAAAAGGAACCACTTCAACAAATTTCGCTTTCCCCTCTGCAGGCGGTACGATCAATATCATTGCCAATCCTTCTGGAGAGCACTTCGGGGGTTTTGCTCAGTTTCTGTACGGAAGCGCCAATCAGTTGAATGCTTCCTTAAAAGTCAATTCAGGGATGATCGGGAAGCATTTCGCCTTGAGTTTTGGTTTGACCAAAAGGTCAGGAGACGGTATTGTGGATTACACCTGGAATGACGCATTGTCACTGCATGGAGGTGCAACGATCAAATTTAATGACCACCATAAAGTTGAACTCTTTGGATTTTCCGCGACCCAAAAACACGGAATGAATCCTTCCCGGCAGAATATTGGTGCGTACAGCAGCGATCTGGCCGGAGGCATCGGCACTTATGATGAAGATGCATTGGATATCTGGTTGCCTGATCTGGCAGACAGGTATTGGAATCCCTCAGGAAACAGTGTATCGGAAAGTTATTCCGGAAAACAGTTTTACCTGGGCAAAGAAATGGATCGCTATGCGCCTGATTTCATCAACGAAAAGGAAAGTTACAGCAAAAAGCCTTTAATTTCAATGAGTTATCATGGCAAAATAACTTCCGGATTTTCACTGCAAAGCACGTTGTACAGCATACAGGGTACCTCTGGCATAAGTGGCAGTTCAGGTTCCTTTACTTTTGCGGGAAACAGACCTGTGAAACCAATCGATTTTGATAAAACCATCTCCGGTAATACAGAACGCGGATTTTCTACCGGAATACTCACCAACTCCGTAAACGATCAACAGGTCTACGGTTTTCTGGCAAAATTAAATTACAAAATTGATGAGCACTTCAAACTCCATTTTGGCATTGACGGCCGGATAGCCAGCAATAAAAGATTTGGTGAAGTCCGTGATCTCCTTGGAGGCAGCTACTATATTGATGAAAATAATGAGTTCTCACCACTACGAAATACTGTTTTGGGTGACACTGTCCACTATAATCAGACCAGGAATATACAGCGTTTTGGTGGATACGGCCAACTGGTATATGACTACAAAATCCTCCACAGTTATTTTACAGCAGGCTTTAATACTGTCAGCTATGGTTTGACAGACCACTTCAGAAAAGGTACCGGTAATGAAGCTTTTGTAGTGAAATCCGCCCTGAAGCCCGGTTTTCACCTCAAAGCAGGCGGGATCCTCAACCTGAACAAGGAATTGAGTCTGTATCTGAACGGTGCATATGTTTCGCAGGTGTCCACTTTTGAAAATCTGATTCAGCCATCCACAGGCATGCTGGTAACTGATGTTGAAAATGAAAGATTTCAACATGTGGAATTAGGCGCAAATTACCATTGGGAGGAGCAAAAACTGACAGCTGGTTTTTCGGCTTATTTCACGAACTGGCAAAACAGATCACACTATTTACCCTATGTTGCAGAAGGTGGTTCAGCAGGCCTGATTTTTGCCAGCGGCATTTCACAAAGACACCTGGGTTTCGAGCTGGAAGCACAATATGAACCTTTGACCTGGATCGATATCAAAACCTCCCTGTCATTTGGTGCCTGGGTGTACAATGACGATACGGAAGGAAGTTACTATGATCATGCAACCGGAGATACGGTCAGGGTAATATACAATTATTATTTAGGCAAATTGCTGGTTGGCGGAGCTCCGCAAACACAGGCCTTTTTAGGTGTAGGATTCAAACCGCTCAAAGGATTGCGCATTGATCTGGGACTCCGCTATTTTACACAGTTCTTCGCAGACTTTGATCCATTTACCAGAACAGAAAAAAATGATATTGAACAGGCATGGCGTTTGCCTGGCGCTTCCGTTCTGGATGCTAAGGTCATTTATGATCTGCCTAAAATCAATCTTTTCAGGATACAGCTTTTTGCCCAGGCAACTAATGTATTGAATACCGAATATGTATCGGATGCCGGAGATAATTCTCTAATGCATTCATACCGCAAAAGCGGGAAGATAGTGAACTCACATTCAGCGGATGCAGCTGAAGTATTTTTGGGAATGCCGTTCAGATTTAACGTTGGTGCAAGGATAAATTTCTAAAACAGGGTTGATAAAAGCAGTATTAAAAGCATTTTTTCAGCTCATTTTGCCTTAAACCTTGCAAAACAATCACCTAAGTACTAATTTTACATCAATATAGAACATCATTCGGAGAAGATCCGGTGATGTTCTATGCTTATCATTCAAAATGAATCACTGGAATATTTAATTATCAACAAAAAAAAATACAGATGAAAAAACTTCTGCTGATCAGCCTGCTGGCTGTTATGGTGATGAAATCCTACGGACAACTGGTGATCACCGAAATCATGTACAATCCACCCGAATCGGGCACCGATCTGACTGAATATATTGAGATCTACAACAATTCAGATCAGGACATTAACCTGAATGGATATGAAATCAAGGACGCTTTCCAGATCGTTTTTAGTGATACTACAATAGCAGCCGGTAGTTTTATTGTCACAACGGTGAACACTGAGGCTTTCAATGGTTACTATGGTTTTGATGCAATCCAATGGACCGGAGGTGCTTTGAACAACAGCGGGGAAAAAATCACATTGCTTGATCCTGCAGGAGACATCATAGATGAAGTGAATTTTTCAGACAGGGGCGACTGGCCGGTGGAAGCAGACGGCTCCGGCTATTCACTAGAGCTTTGCCACCCGGATCTGGACAATAACCAGGCCATCAACTGGAAGATCAGTAACCACGCTACAGGCCTGATCATCGATGGCAAGGAACTTTTTGCAAGCCCCGGTCTGGTCAATACAGTGGACTGCGAAATGGCTGTGATCCATGTGGTTGATGTGGAAACCCTGGCTTTCAATCCAAAGGACTTGGAGATTTTGCCCGGAGAAACCGTTAAATGGATCAATCTGGAAGGAGGAAACCACAATATCGACGGAAGAACAAGCATTTTCCCAGGTAATCCGGTAAGCTTTTACAGCGGTGCACCTTCCACAGACAACTGGAGTTTTGAATTCACTTTTGATGTGCCGGGTGTATATGAGTATCGTTCAGAATTGTACCAGTTCTTGGGCATGACCGGCACGATCACGGTAAAACAACCCCAGACTATTGTGATCACGGAGATCATGTACAATGACCCTGACGAAACTGATTCCCTGGAATTCGTAGAGATCTTTAATATTAGCGATGAGACAGTTGACTTAAGCGGTTATCAACTTGAATTCGGTGTTTTTGGATTTGTATTTGGATTACCTGCGATCAGCCTGCAGCCAAAAACTTACCTGACCATCAGTGCAGATTCCAGCATTTTCAAAAAGCATTTCGGATTCGCAGCTGTTTCCTGGGGAAAAACCAATAATGTGCTGGCAAATAACGGTGATAAAATCAGTGTAAAAAAACCTGGTGGCACGTTGGTAGCTGAAGTGAATTACCAGGCTAATGCGCCATGGCCGACCGAAGCAAACGGTCAAGGTCATTCACTGAGCCTTTGTAAACCTCAGACTGATGGAAATGACCTGCTCAACTGGCAGGCAACACCTTTTCCTTCAGGAAGCTTCATGGCCAACAAAGAATTGTACGCAACTCCCGGAAAACCGGGTTATTGTGCATTTCCCGTGGCTGAGATCAGAGTCAACAACGAGGATGGTTCACTCGTGCAAATCGGAAATGGTGTAACAGTTGAAGGAACGGTTTACGGAGTGAACCTGAGACCGGGAGGATTACAGTTTACACTGATCGATGATCAAAACAAAGGTATAGCCGTTTATTCGGAGAATAATGACTTTGGGTTTGATTTTGCAGAAGGCAAGGATGTGCGCGTTATGGGTATTTTAGGACAATACAACGGCCTCGGGCAGATCTATTTGGATACCCTGTTTGCTCCCGGTTCAAATTCAGAACTTTTTGAACCGACTGTCACCACAGTGTTAAATGAAAATACGGAGTCACAACTGGTAAAAATCAATAATGTATATCTGCAAAACCCTGAAAATTGGGTTGCCGGAGGTCCAGGTTTCACTGTAAGGGCAACGGACGGAACCAATGTGTTTTCGATACGTATTGATGACAGCGTGGACCTGTTCAATATGCTGCCGCCAACAGGCAATTTCAGCATAACCGGTATTGGAAGCCAGTTTGACTCCAGTCTTCCCTATCTGGAAGGCTATCAGCTGCTTCCAAGGTATGTGGCAGATATTGACCCATACAATACCCAACTGGAAATTCCACTTTACCCTATCGGTCTGCTGCGTCCGGTCAATGAACAGGGCGTTGCCGATTCGCTGGGTGTGAGATGCAGGATACAAGGCGTGGTTTACGGACCTAATTACAGACAAGCCGGCCTGAGTTTTACCGTGATTGACGAGTTCAATGCAGGTATGTATGTATTCCTGAATACAGGCAATCTCGGATATACTGTGAAAGAAGGAGATTTTATCGAAGTAACAGGAACCATCGCTCAATTCAATGGATTGACCCAGATTGTTCCGGAAAAAATCGAATTGCTCTCACAGGGAAATGACCTGTTTTCTCCTACCGAGGTGACCATTCTGGATGAAAATTCAGAATCACAACTGGTGACCCTCAAAGAAGTAACATTGGTCAATCCATCTGAATGGAAAGGAGACGGATCCACCTTCAATGTAACCGTTACAAATGGTTCCAACACATTTGTCCTGAGGATCCATCCTGCTTCAGGTATTTCCACAATATCTGCACCGGATGGTCCCTTTATTGCGACAGGTATCGGTTCGCAGTTTGACAGTTCTTCTCCATATTTTGACGGTTACCAGTTGTTCCCAAGACATCCGTATGATGTGGGTATAATCAATGAAACTGATCACATAAATTCCGTAGAAATAGCCGTGGCACCCAATCCTGCAAAACATGAATTCAGGATCATTTCTGAAAGCAGTAAACTTGACAGAGTGGTAATTTTCGATCAATCAGGCAGAAATGTTGCTGAATTCAACAATGTTTCTGAAGGAGCATCATTATCCACTGAAGGTCTGCCTCCAGGTTTGTATTTCGTTCGCGTGTACACCGGTGCACAAACAGGATATTGCAGGCTGGCTGTTATCAAATCCAATTGAACATTTATGACAGAAAAGAAAAAAAACCTTTCAGAATATAAGAAAGCGATGCTGTCGGATGTCTCTGACATGAAGATCGGGATTGTTGCTGCAGAATGGAATTCAGAAATTGTTGATGTTTTACTGAATGGAGCTAAAAATACATTGGCATCAGAAGGCGTTTCTGATGCCAATGTACATGTCATCCGTGTTCCGGGCACATTTGAGCTGCCTTCAGGTGCCGAGCTTTTACTCCGGACTGAAAAAATCGAAGGCGTGATCTGCCTTGGCTGTGTGATCAAGGGAGATACCCGGCATGATGAATACATCAATTCAGCGGTCGCTCACGGTCTGGTCAACTTATCACTTGCTGCACATAAGCCGGTCATTTTTGGTGTTTTGACCACGGAAAATATGGAACAGGCAGAAGACAGAGCAGGTGGTAAGCACGGCAACAAAGGTGTAGAAGCAGCCATAACGGTGCTGAAAATGGTTCAGTTATTCAGAGATCAGCAAAAGCCAAAACATGCCATAGGCTTTGGGGGCAGTTCCTGTTGAAACGACATTGTGACCTGGATAAATCAACTTATGATCTGATCAAAAGAACTGGCAATCCCGAATGAACAATTCCGGCTGAAAATGCTTTTATAGTATAAACTCACAAATACGTACATCGATGAAACTTCATGTGATAGAAACCGGAAAATTCAAATTAGACGGAGGCGCGATGTTTGGTGTTGTACCCAAACAGATCTGGAAAAAGCTGAATCCACCGGATGAAAACAATATGTGTACCTGGTCTCTGAGGTGTTTGTTGCTTGAAGACAATGGAAGGCGTATACTGTTCGATACCGGGATGGGCAAAAAGCAGGATGACAAGTTCATGAGCCACTTTGAACCTCACGGTGATACAGATCTGCTCAGTTCACTGGCAAAAAAAGGGTTTCGCCCGGAGGACATCACGGATGTTTTTCTGACTCATTTTCATTTTGACCATGTTGGTGGTGCTGTTGCCCTTGATGATAAAGGGCGATATGTTCCCCAGTTTCCCAATGCAGTTTACTGGTCAACCAGGGAGCATTATGAATGGGCCCTGAAGCCAAATTTCAGGGAAAAAGCCAGTTTTCCAAAGGAAAATTTTGTACCTTTAATGGAGCATGGGGTATTAAAATTCATCGATACAGAACAGGACATAGATTGGTTTTGTGGAATCAGGGTGAAATTTATGTACGGGCATACCGAAGCGATGATGTTGCCCGTGATCCCTTTGAAAAATGGCCGTTCGGTGGTTTTCATGGCTGATCTTTTGCCTTCCACGGCCCACATCCGCATGCCTTATGTGATGAGTTATGACATCAGGCCGTTGCAAACCCTGACAGAGAAGGAGTTATTTTTCCGGGAGGCGATTGACCGAGGTTATTACCTGTTCCTGGAGCATGACCGGTTGAATGAGCTCTGCGACATCAGGTTGGATGAAAAAGGCAACTATGTTCAAGGTAGCATATATCAATTGGAAGAAATAGCATAGTTTATTCTTCCTGTTTCAGAAGACGATTATTTTCGGGTATTCATTTTTACCTTAAGTTTTTGACCTGGTTTAATTTTGGTAGAGGTCATATTGTTGAGTTTTTTGATCTCCGCAACGGTTGTTTTATGTCTGACTGCGATATGGCTAAGTGTATCACCTTTTTTCACCGTGTAAACCACCAGGTTTTCCTTATCATTCAGCGCTTTCTCCAGTTCTGGCACCACTTCATATATCGTTGAATCCCTGTTTTCTTCCAGGGCAAATTCATTGTGTTTTTCGGGCGCAACTTCGAGGCAGGTTCTGTTAAAACCGGTTCCTTTTAAATGAGCGATATAGTGCGGGTTTGTCGCATACCGGATCCTCCGCAGAAAACTGTAGTAATCTTCATCCGGGTTGGTATAACGTTTGGTTTGCCATTCCTTGTAAAAGTCAACGCTCTCTTTCCAATGGTTAAAAATAATGACTTTACCTTTTCTTTTAAAACCAAAAATATTGTTTTTGGATAATAGTTTTTCTGCGCGGAATCCACCAGTTTCTATAATGGCCTGCTGCATGACGATATGGGGATGCTGGATCTCCATTTCGCATATATAACTGAATACCATATCTTTAAACTCTTCCTTGTCCGACTGGGCATGAAGGCCTGCATTCGTTACCATAAGGTTGAATGTAATGAGTAAAAGCAGAAATCTGATGCGTTTCATACCGGAAAAATTCCTTTTCAGATGATAAACCTAAGTAAAATTTTGGAGAACATGCAAATTTTGGAGAAAAACAATTGTTTAATTACGGTTTAACACTTAGCTCATATGGCCAAAATTTGTGTGATCTCAAAACAAATTAAATCAGTGTGAACAATTTTTTTTTAGGATACTTTAGGCCATGATGGTACATGAATCCCAAATCCTGAAAATCACTAAATTGTTAAATGTCTTAAACTATCTGAACTTCGATAACTCAATATCGAAAAATGAGGTCAATAAGTCAGGAAAAGTAAACAGATCAATAGCATTCAAATTATTAACATTCCAAGGCATCGGACTGCTTGCTTTCATCAATTATAGAGAATGTCCTGGAGTTTGATCATCAGCATATTGTTGGCCTGATTTCAAAAAGATTTAGAAGCTTAGCCGAAAACTTTAATATGCTCGTCAAGGAATTAGGCATTGAAAAATGAATCCAACTCAACTATCCCATCGCTGATAAGAATCTTAAATCATTGATCTACCTTATATTCAAGGCGAAATATGAGTTGGTTTCGCCATGTGTTTATGCCTTATGATTAAAATTACTCAAACACCAACTTTGTAAAACTATCGGACTCTCTATCCCTGAAAGCAACAAAACTTTGCAAAATTTATAATCCCGAAAGATTATTAATAAAATGGATAAAATAATAAAATAATTGATTAACTTTGGTGGAACAATAAGCTATTTAAGTATGAGAAAGCCTCACTATATCCGGAAGTCATTTTCAATGATCAGATCATATAATAATATAACTTATGGCAATGGAGCAATAAGAGAAAAGTTGCTGCTATTATGCCATTAATAGAGTATTCCCAGGATAATAAAGTCGATTAATACTGATATATGAGAAATCTTAATAAAAACATAAATATACCCAATTTTTTATCGCTCTACAGGTTACTTTCATTTCCGCTGGTATTGTATTTTGCTTTAAATAATAATGAAAATTTGTTTGTTATTTTTCTGATAATCAATTTAATAACAGATATACTGGATGGCTTGATCGCAAGGGTGTTCAAACAACAAACGGAATTAGGGGCCAGGTTGGATTCGATAGCTGATATTGGTACATATATTTTAGCTATTACAGGAGTTTTCATTTTTAAAGCAGTTCAGTTTAAACCTCATCTAATTAGCTTTTATATTTTCATTTTCTTATTCCTCACTGCAAATATTATTTCATTGTTAAAATTCAAAAGATTACCGAGCCTTCATCTATACTCGTGGAAAATAGGTGGTTACATTCAAGGATTTTTCTTTTTTGTATTATTTGCATTTGACTTTTATACTTTCTTTTATTACTTCATGATCATTTGGGGTATTTTGGCATTTTGTGAACACATTATCATCCAATTATCAATTAAGGAAATGAAATCCAATGCAAAAGGATTATACTGGGTACTTAAAAATAAATAATGGAAATAAAATTATATTTTATTTTATTGATATACTTCATGATCGGTGGCATTATGATGTATTTCGTCAACAGAAAAAAAGAACTTGCATTCAGAAAGCATAACTGGTTAAAGTACTTTGTCTATCTGGTATTAATCAACCTGTTATTTGCCTCAATCCTTTTTAAACCGATTTCCTTTAGTTATATAAGTATTGCCATCATTTTTTTTGGTTTTTATGAAATTTCAAAACTGACCTACAATTCCAAAAAGTTTAAAGCTGGGCTAATTGCTTTGGTGATATTTGTTTGTTTTGCTTCAGTATTTTATCAATTTTCCTTAATGCCAAAACGATATTTGTTTTATACCTTATTTCTAACGACTGTTTTTGATGCTTTTAGCCAGCTGACGGGACAATTATTCGGGCGAAAAAAAATATTCCGAAAAATAAGTCCAAATAAAACATATGCAGGTTTGATCGGGGGAATAACATTTACTTTATTGACTTCTGTTTTAATTCGTAATCAGCTTACAATTAATGTTTTAGAGGCTGTTTTCCTGGGGATGGGGGTATCGGGTTTCGCATTGATCGGAGATGTATTAGCCTCTTTTTGTAAACGTAATTTTAACGTGAAGGATTTTAGTAAAGCTATCCCTGGTCATGGCGGTGTATTAGACCGATTTGATAGTTTAATTTCTGCCGGTTCATTTATGTTCTTGATTGCTAATATCCTGAAAATATGATAAATCAAACATTGTTCACGATTGCATTTATTGTAGGGTTTTTAAGTCTAATTTACTTTTGTGAATTTATATTCAAGAAATTTAGTTTAAAAGCTGAAATAACAAGAAAATTTGCCCATATATTTTCTTCTTTGATCAGCCTGTTGTTTCTTTTTACATTTCAGTCCTTTTGGTATGTTATCATCCTGGGAGTGGCATTCTTTTTCATTCTTCGGATAGGAAAGCATTTTAATACTTTTAAATCAATAGATTCTGTAAAACGGAAAACCGCAGGAAGTTATTTATTACCCATATCAATTTGCTTATTATTTATATGGTCAAGGCTGAATCATAATGATCTGTTTTTTATTCTGCCAATTCTGATCTTAGGCATAAGTGATCCATTGGCAAGTATTTTTGGCACACTTTATAAAAACAGGACTAAAAAGATTGTTTTGTTTAAGTATGAATTTGATAAAACATATATGGGTTCAGCAATTTTTTCAATTTCAACCTTTATCATATCAATTATTGTTTTACAATCATATCAATTTATTGGGAGTCAATTAATACTATTGTCATTATTTATTGCTTTTGTCTCAACCTTTGTGGAAATCCTGAGCTCGAACGGTTTTGATAATATCACAGTGCCCCATGCAGTATTACTGATACTCTATTCCATAAGTAATTTATAGGAAAACATCTGATTCTCATGAAGAAAATCCTTTTGGTTTTTAGAAATTTCCCGGAAAATTTAAGATTAGTAATCACTGCATTAATAGGAGCTTTAATCGGATATATCACCTATGAATTAATTTACTATTTTAATCCGATTCATCCAAAAGCAAGTACAAGTTGGTTCCTGGCTTTTTTAATCGGTGTATTAAGACAACATGCTCTTCACAGATGGTTAACATTTTCCTATAAAACCCCTTACTGGAAAAGTTTATTCAGAGCTTATATCATGTATTCAGGGACCTTAATAGTTACTTCTGGATTTAACTGGACTCTCACAGAAATTGTTTTTATTAACCACAGGTTGGCATGGGGCTTTTGCCTTATCTTACAGGCTTTGATCAATATAATATTCCTAAAGAGGTATGTGTTCAAATTGTAATATACTGAATTTCAGATTAAACACTTCTAACTGATATTTTTACCAATTCTAAAACCAGGAGAGTTGAGCTTCGTTGAATTATACTTCAGCCTTTTTCTGTCTTTTTCATATACATAATTACAAAAAATTTTAATTTAATCCTCTCCTTTGATTCAGGGGGTGGAAACACCAAACAACGAGCTAAAGGAATTAACAAAAACACTCCATATAAAGGGGAAAAAAAGCTTTTATGACGGAAAGTTTAGTCAATAATTGTGGATTAAACTGTCCAAAAAAAAATATCCCGATTTCTTAAATTTTTTCTAAATTGACCCTTTAAATTATTTATATCATGTGGCCTAAACTAAAACTCCTCAGGATCCTGTTCATCATCGGAATTATAGCAATCATCTTAGGCGCGGTTGATCCTCTGGAAGGATCCATCCTGATCCTGACAGGAAGTGTTTTCCTCAGTCTGTCAACTTATTTCTCCGGAGACCGGCAATGGAAAATATTTCTTTATGCGTTGATTTTCATTGCCTTTGGCGTATTTTTCCTCTTTTACTTATCCTCATTGGGTGGATTTGGAGGTGATTCTACTTTATCCTGGTGGTGGGGAATTCTGATCCTGCCCTATCCCATCGGATGGATATTTACCATTGTTTTGTTGATCTTTCGCATTTTCAGAAAAATTCCTGATACTGAACAAAAAGAATGATGTAT
Source organism: uncultured Saprospiraceae bacterium (assembly GCA_964594045.1). GTDB lineage: Bacteria > Bacteroidota > Bacteroidia > Chitinophagales > Saprospiraceae > UBA2365. The sequence goes on from CAZQKR010000017.1 coordinate 35,417, forward strand.
TTCGGAGTTTATTCTTATCTTGTTTAATAATCTAAAAATGATCAACATGAAATTAGGTGCATTTTCAGTCAGCCTTTCCGTAAAAGATATTCAAAAGTCACTTGAATTTTATGAAAAACTGGGTTTTGCCAGACTCGGGGGTGACATCAATCAGAAATGGCTGATCCTCAAAAATGAAAAATCGATCATTGGCCTTTTTGAAGGCATGTTTGATGGCAATATGCTCACCTTCAACCCGGGTTGGGATGAAAACGGGCAAAATATTGATCCGTTTGATGATGTCAGGTTCATACAGCAACATTTAAAAGATGCCTCAGTTGAACTGTCGGCAGAAGCCGATCCGGAAAGCGAAGGTCCTGCATATATCTCTTTAACGGATCCTGATGGAAATGTAATTTTGATAGACCAACACAGATAGATCAGATCTTATAGCGTTTTTATAGCGGAAAATCGTATTATCGGATTTTCTGTCTAAAAACTTTTTTCATGGAAATGCCATATACCAGGGAAAAATTTGACCTGTTACGGTCAGCTTCAAAAAAAGCCAACAAGCGGGCTTCCACTATCACGGCAATGGTAAGTGTGATAATGGGCATAGCAGGTATTCTATTCCTGAATTGGACAAAACAAGCATATTCACTGACCAATCACAAGATAATATCAGTGTTGTTCTTCCTGTTTTATATCGGCATCGTGCTATGGCTTATGTATCGGATGAAACGCATCAATCACAAATTTGCTGTTAAATGCCCTCAATGTGGTGAGGATCTGATAAATGATGCTGAACGTATCGCCTCAGCAACAGGCAATTGTGAAAAATGCGGAGGGACTGTTATACTGAAAGAATAATCGATTCAACCTGTTGTTTGAAATGTCCCGATTTCATTGTTTCCAGAAAATCTTTATCTGTTTATATCAACTGAATATGGAAAACAAAAATAATCTGATCACCTGGGAGGATTTTTCGAAAATAGAGATCCGGACAGGTACCATTATCACTGCAACACATTTCAAAAAAGCTAAAAAACCGGCTTACCAGATCACGATCGATTTCGGTCCGGCAGGTATCAGAAAATCCTCAGCGCAATTGACCAAACGTTACCTTCCTGAAGAACTTCCCGGAAAGCAAATTGTGGCTGTGCTCAATTTCCCCAAAAAACAAATCGCAGATTTCCAAAGCGAATGCCTTATACTTGGTGCTGTGGACAACGATGAAGTCATTTTACTTACAACAGATCAACAGGTCGAAAACGGACTGCTTATCAGTTAATTTTTACTCAATTGAAACTCATGAAATCAACAAAAAACATAAAACTTCCTTTGACAGAAACAGAAAAAGCTGCAACGAGGAAAAACAGGGTTTCCGTCAGCAGGATTTTGGAATTTGATCCGGGGGAACTGGAATTATTGCTCGGAATTTCTGCCGAACGGGCTGATGAACTTCATGCACTGGCCACTTTTCAAACCGTTCCTTCCGTTGGTCTTAAATTCGCTGAAGATCTTGTTTTTTTGGGATATTTCAGTTTTGAAGAGTTGAAAAACAAGGAAGGTGCGAGACTGACTGATGAATTCGAAATCAGAAAAGGTTATTGGATCGATCCATGTGTGGAAGATCAGTTCAGACTGGCTGTGCATTATGCCAAAACGAAGGATGCATCCAAAAACTGGTGGGATTTTACAGAAGAAAGGAAAAAGTTCAGAGAAAAAAACGGTTATCCTGATAACAGACCCAAATCTTCCTGGCATGAAAAACTTGATCCAGAGGGCAAAATAAACCGTCAAGTTTGAAAAGGATATTTTAAAAACCAAATGATCTTTAATATGCAAAAATTGGTCAATACCCCGGAATTAACCCAGATGAATGACTTAATGCTATTTTACAAAGACCAGCTTGCCAAGGGAACCATGCAAAAGGCATATTCCAGCCTGATGAATTTTGTTCAGGATCTTAGAAATGACCTGGCCAAAAAATATGACGATGAATACATCATCGGCAGCATTTCAAGAGGTTATTTGGATTTCACCTACTTTCCGATCGTTCCGAAAAAGCTTAAATCACTCAAAGTGAAATTTGTTATATATTTGGTCCACAAAGATTTAAGCTTCGGCATCAGTCTGAGCGGTCAAAACAAGCAGGTCAGGAAGCAGTACCGGGAAATTTTCAGAGGGAGCGATTTTGACCAATATCAAATCCCTGACAACATCGATGACGGTTTTATTGTGCTCAATGAAATTTTAGCTGAAAACCCGGATTTTGGTGATCTGTTCCTGTTGACTAAGCAGATTGAACATAAAGCATGGACATTTATTGAGGAAATTACCGAAATCCTGACCGTAAAATGATCCGGTCCGGGAAAATCAACTGAAAAGCACAAAACAATAGGCATATGGCAAGAATGCATTTATTTGAATTTGAAGACCAAAAATGGTTCCCCGGATTTTTAAGAATGTATGTGACTGATTTTCTTCACTTTCTATCGATCAAAGCAGGCGTTTTCAAAAACGTCATTCCGATGATGGTTGAGAATCTGGTCAGGTTGAATACCACTACGATCATAGATCTTGGTTCAGGCAGCGGAGGTGGTTTGGTGGGTTTGTATCCGGAGTTACAGAAAAGTATACCTGCGATCCGCATCACTCTGACTGATTTCTACCCTAATCAGAAAGTGATCAAAAGAACAGAAAATTCAGCTCCTGGCATCACTTACGAAGCAAGTTCAGTTGATGCCAGAAATGTCCCAACCGGATTGAAGGGAATGAGAACCATGTTTTTATCTTTTCATCATTTCAAACCTGCTGATGCCAGGTCAATTTTACAAAATGTGGTGGATGCCAACAGTGCAATCATGATCTTTGAATCCCAGGAAAGGAGTTTTCCCAGTTTGCTGGCCATGGTTTTGTCACCAATTTCTGTTTTCTTCACTACTCCATTCATCAGGCCTTTTTCTTTGGTCAGGATATTGTTTACCTATGTGATCCCCGTTATTCCCCTGGTTGTATTGTGGGATGGAATTGTATCGTCACTCAGAACCTATTCCATTGCTGAAATGAATGCATTGATAGACAGTCTGGAGGGCAAAGACCGGTATGAATGGAAAACCGGAAAGATCAAGTCCGGTCCGGCACAAGTGTTTTATATGTGCGCTGTTCCAAAAATTAATTGATACCAAAAAAAGCCAACCGGCCAAAGCAAAAAGAGTAGTCACCCCCTGTTGAAATCAGGAAAAACAGCCGGGTTAGTTTTATCTATACCTTTAAGATAAATTCTAAATGGAAAACAAATTTGGGACGTAACAACCAGAAGACCTATAATTGAAAATTCATTTAAAAATGGAGTTATAGAAAGGTGATCATAAGCTTAGTTCCAGGATAAACGAATTGGGTATTTCTGTTAACTTTTCATTGACTTTGCTAAAACTACCTCCGGAACCACTGGAGCCGGTATGCTGATCATATATTTGAATTTTTACCACAAAAGATGATCACAGCCAAAAGCCATATTTGTCATAAAATTGTAAACCGGGTACTTTTCAAAGGTTGAAGCTAACTTTTCCTGCACACTTCATTATAAAGGAACAAGTATGGTAAAATAAAAATGCATATTCTTTGGATTTATTCAAAATGTTATAATTTTGCATCGTGTACGATTTAATCTTAAGTGATATTTATAGAATTTACAGATATGTTAAAAAAAATCCTGCGTATCCTGCTTGGAGCTTTCATGATTTTTGCCGGGATCGGTCACCTCACATTTCAAAGTACCGAGTTTCAGGCTCAGGTTCCTTCATGGTTGCCCCAAAACCCGGATTTTACTGATTTTGTGGTACTTGCATCCGGTTTTGTGGAAATTATTCTCGGGTTTTCCATGATTTTCCTGACCAGCCACATGGTGAAAGTTGGCCTGGCACTGGCTGTTTTTTTTGTATTGATCTTCCCGGGCAATATATCCCAATACGTCAGCGGCATTTCCGCATTCGGCCTGGACACCGATACGAAACGCCTGGTCAGATTGTTTTTCCAGCCGGTTTTGATATTTTGGGCATTGTGGTCAACCGGAGCCCTCCAATTTCTGCTTAAAAAACAACCAAAAACAGATGATCAGACAGATTTTTTTCAATTAGAAGCCAATTTGCTCAATGGTGAGCGGGTTTCGATGGAAAGATTCAGAGGAAAAACCCTGATCGTGGTCAATACTGCAAGCCAATGTGGCCTCACCCCTCAATATGAAGGGCTGGAAAAACTTTACAGGGATTATAAGGATCAGGGTCTGGTCGTGCTGGGCTTTCCATGCAATCAGTTTGGCAGACAGGAGAAAGGTAATGCGAAAGAAATTGAGCAGTTCTGCCAGGTGAACTACGGGGTCAGTTTCCCCATGTTCGAAAAAATCGAAGTGAACGGTAAAAAAGCCCACCCTGTTTTCAAATACCTTAAGGGGCAACTGGGCAGCGTTTTTGGCAGCCGGATCAAATGGAATTTTACCAAATTCGTGATCGATAAAAATGGCAGACCTGTCAAAAGATTTGCTCCAAACACCACTCCTGCGAATATGGAGAAATTCATCAAAAGTATTTTATCATGAAGGAAAAAGATTTTGCCAAGCTGTACCTCAGCAATCAGCTTTGCTTTCCTCTTTATGCAGCTTCCAGGCTGACCACACAGATCTATGGCCCTTACCTCAAAGAACTGGATCTGACCTATCCGCAATACCTGGTGATGTTGGTCTTATGGGAAAATGAGTCTCAAACGGTCAATGAGATAGGAAAAAGGCTGCTGCTCGAGTCCAATACCTTAACTCCATTGCTCAAACGACTGCAACAAAAAAAACTGATCTGCAGGGTCAGGTCGAACTCGGATGAAAGGAATGTCATCATCACTTTGACGGACGAAGGTCAACTGCTTAAAAATAAGGCCTTGGACATTCCGGATCAGATCCTCAATTCCTTCCATGACCAATCCATGACTGAACGGGAAATCGTTACTTTCAGACATACACTATTGAAAATCGTGGAGACATTGACTGCGAGAACCTCCTGAAAATCTGCTGATATGCACCGTCAGGAATAAAAGGTTTACGGAATGCCTGAAAATTATGGTTAAAAGAGCAGGAACGATTGATCTGCATGACCTTTTTTGAAAAAAAAATAAAACTATCTGCCAGTTTTTTGCTGTTTTTGGAAAAAAGTATACCTTTGCGAGCTATTATAAAAAAACGTGAATTATGCCAAAGGTTAAAACACATTCAGGTGCTAAGAAGAGGTTTAAAGTTACGGCTACCGGCAAGTTGAAACACTTCCATTCGTCACACTCTCACCTGATGAGAAAAAAGTCAACCAAAGCTAAACGCAGATTGCGTACAGCAGTGATCATTTCACCCACCACCGAGAAGAGAATGAGACTCTTATTGGGAATCTAAACTAATTTTTAACGAGGTTGCAGGCTCAAGCATCCGGAACGGATCCCTGCAGCGAACAAAATTTTTTATTATGCCAAGGTCAGTAAATGCAGTAGCATCCAGAAAAAGAAGGAAAAAGATCCTCAAAGCAACAAGGGGATTCTTTGGTGCCAGAAAAAACGTCTATACTGTTGCAAAAAACACGCTTGAAAAAGCATGGGCGTACGCTTACAGGGACAGAAGAGCCAAGAAGCGCGCGTTCAGAAGATTGTGGATTGCACGTATCAATGCAGCTACGAGAATGTATGAATTGAAATACAGTCAATTTATGCATCTTCTGAAGCAGAATGAAATTGATCTCAACCGCAAAGTTTTGGCGGATCTGGCAATGAACCATCCTGAAACTTTCAAATCCATCGTGGACAGGGTGAAAAAATAATTGCCTTTAAAAGTTAAAAAAAGCTTGTTCCTTTCCGGAGCAAGCTTTTTTTTTGATATATCTGCGGTTATTTTACTGTCTGATGGCTTCAACGGGATCCATCCTGGAAGCTTGCAATGCCGGCAATAATCCGGCCAGAATACCTACGAATACACTCCAGAAAACACCCCATACAATATTGCTGAATGAAAGGGACATCACAAAAGACCCCGAAGCGCTGATACCTTTTGCCAGTCCAAATACCAGAAGCAATCCAGCTATTCCCCCGATCAGGCACAGAACGATCGCTTCCAGAAGAAATTCCAGCAAAATGATCCACCTTTTGGCACCTATGGCCTTTTTAATACCGATGATACTGGTACGCTCCTTGACAGAAACAAACATGATGTTGGCAATGCTGATCATTCCGACCACCAGGGCGAACACACCGATAAAAAATCCTGCCACACCGATCACCTGAAAAATGCTTTCCAGTATCTGGTTGAACATACCTACATCATTGACAGAAAAATTTTCAGTATCCAGTGGCTTTATCTTACGGTGCGCCCTCAGGATACCGGTAAGCTCACCTCTGAGTTCTTCGATGTCTGTACCGGGAATCGACTGGACCGAAAGCATTTTGCCGGTTGTGTTAGGTTCCTTGAAATTGATGAATTTCCGCGCTGCATTGTAAGGAAGAATAGCTACATCGTCAAAAGGCATCACCCTGAAAGTACCCTCGCCCTCTTTTGCCACAACTCCGACTACCTGGAATTTACGGCCGTAAAAATTGATGTATTTTCCGATAGGATCCAGATCACCAAAAAGCTCATTGGCGATATTATGCCCCAGTATGGTCTTGTCCTGACCGGTTTCGTATTCATGCCGGGTAAAATATCTGCCCAGCTCGAAATCTATATCCATCATGTCAGCAAAATCAAATGTAGGCGCCATAAAAAACATTCCTTCCACACTTGAGGATTTGTATTTAATGGTTTTTCCACTCAAAAAGCCTACAAATGCAGCTTTTTGGGAAAGCTTTGACTTTGCCATGATCGCCTCATAGTCCTCATAAGAAATTTCCGGCCTCCGGATATACTTCCAGTAATTCTGACCGGGATCTTCATTCCAGGGAAACCGGTCGATATAAATGATGTCTGTACCCAGCTTTGCAAAACTGCTCTTGATGTTGTCTTCCAGAGAATCAACAGCCGATTTGACCGAAATGATGGAAAAAATACCGATCGTAATACCCAGAAGGGATAAGAAACTGCGTAACTTGCTTGTTTTCAGCTCATGAAAAGCCTGTCTTACGCTGTCAATAAAAAAATTGATGTATGTCATTATAGTATACCAACAAGTTAAAATTTCATAAAAAATCTGTCATTATAAAGAACTTAATGCATTCTGATGTTGTTTGACGTTTTTGCATCATCAATTTGAAATGACCTGACACTTTGCAGTAAATTCCTTTCCAAAACAACTGTCAAATGAAAGTGGACATCAATAACACCTAAAACATAACTGAACTAATGAGTTTCTTTTGACATTTCAAAACACTTAAATCCGAAGAATTTACATATTCAAAACAACAACAAAAAACTTAAAAAACTGAATAAGATTAGATTAAAACATCTATTTTATCGTCAAAAAATCATTAAACTGAACAAATAACAGAGTTTACTGGTATATGTTAACTAATTTCTTACTTTTGCAAAAAATTTAAGTCTTAAGGATGAAAGCTAAACTATCCAAGTTTAATTTTGATTTACCAAAGAATTTTATTGCTCAATATCCGACCAAAGAACGTGATGAATCCAGACTAATGGTCATTCACAGGGAAAGTGGTAAAATTGAACATAAGATGTTCAGGGATGTAATTGATTACTTTGAGGAAGGTGATACTTTTGTTGCAAACAACACAAAGGTATTTCCTGCCAGACTTTACGGAAGAAAAGAAAAAACAGGAGCCAAGATCGAAGTTTTCCTGCTGAGGGAACTGAATGAAAGAAGCAGATTATGGGACGTTCTTGTTGATCCTGCCAGGAAGATCCGGGTAGGGAATAAACTGTATTTTGAGCATAACGGCAAAGTGGATGCACTGGTTGCCGAAGTTGTGGACAATACCACCTCCAGGGGAAGAACTATACGGTTTTTGTCCGATATGGACAATGAAGATTTCTATAAATTGCTCTATGATATGGGGCATACGCCATTGCCAAAATATATAGGCAGACCTGAAGAAGACATGGATGTTGACCGGTATCAGACCATTTATGCCGAGGTGACCGGAGCCGTGGCTGCGCCCACTGCAGGATTACATTTCAGTAAAAACCTGCTGAAAAAAATGGAAGTTAAAGGTATTCATTTCTCCACCGTTACGCTGCATACCGGTAGCGGAACATTCAGGAGCATCGCTGTGGAAGATCTTTCCAAGCACAAAATGGATGCAGAGTATTTTATGATACCGGAAGCTACTGCTGATCTGGTCAACAAAACCAAGGACGGAGGCTTCAAGGTATGTGGCGTTGGAACAACTACCGTCCGGACGATGGAATCAGCCGTCAGCTCCCAGAACAGGCTTAAATCTGCTGAGGGCTGGACGAATTTGTTCATTTATCCACCATATGACTTTAAGATACCTGATGCCATCATCACCAATTTCCACCTGCCAAAATCCAGCCTGATCATCATGATCGCAGCTTTTGGCGGTGTTGATCTGATCATGGATGCATACCAGGAAGCGATCAAAGAGGAATACAGATTTTTTACCTACGGAGACGCAATGTTGATTTTGTAATTTATACTGTTTGGTTGAACTTTATTTGAAATAAAACTATTTTAATATCAAATCTAATCTATTTATTTATCAATAAATTGCATTATATGTATTGGACACTAGAATTAGCACATCACCTTGAAGACGCCCCCTGGCCTGCTACCAGGGATGAATTGATCGATTTTGTAATCCGGTCAGGTGCTCCACTCGAAGTAATAGAAAACTTACAGGAAATGGAAGATGAAGGCGAGATATATGAATCCATTGAGGATATCTGGCCTGATTATCCAAGAAAAGACGACTTTTTATTCAACGAAGACGAGTATTGATCATCTACTCAACCCGGAATAATAAGCCTTGCTGGAAAGCAGGGCTTTTTTTTTGAAATTTGTCATCTTGCTCTTTCATATTATTTGGGTTTTGGAGCATCGATTTAAAATATTACCTTTGCATACAGCCAGCTGCATACCGGTCAGTGGCCAGTTGTTCAAATCATCACTTAATGAATCTGTAAACAGCACATGTCAGAAAAAAAAATCATTATTGCCATTGACGGTCATTCATCCTGCGGAAAATCCACCCTCGCAAAAGGCCTTGCAATAATACTCAATTATACTTATATCGATACTGGTGCCATGTACAGGGCAGTTACGCTCAAATGCCTGCAAACCAAAACTGATATCAGCGATGAAAATGCATTAAATTCACTACTGAAAAATACTGAGATCACATACCTAAGGAAAAATGATTCTCTTCAACTATTGCTTGATGGTCAGCCGGTGGACGATCTGATCCGTTTGCCGGAAGTGGCTGCCTGGGTCAGTCCTGTTGCCAAAATTCCTGCGGTCAGGCGTTACCTGGTTGACATCCAACGGAAAACAGGCCTTTCTTTCGATGGGGTCATTCTGGATGGCCGGGATATCGGAACAGTAGTTTTTCCTGACGCTCCTTTAAAGCTTTTCGTCACTGCAGATCTGAACATCAGAGCCAGAAGGAGATACGATGAACTGATTGGGAAAGGCCTGGATGTCAGCTTTGAAATGGTTAGGGAGAATCTCGAAAAAAGAGATTTCATAGATTCCACCAGGGAAGACAGCCCGCTGAAAAAAGCTGCAGATGCCATTATTCTGGATACCACTTTTCACTCGGTTGAAAGCCAACTCATGGAAGCTTTACGGATCGTTGAGTCAAAACTGGAACAATTGTCTCAATGATCGTCACTTGCTCAAACAATTAATTATCTTAAATTATTTAATTTTTCCATTCAGGTCCATCCTGGTGATCCCTGCAGAAACCACATATTTCATCACTTCTCCGGGAGGCATATTCAATATGGTCACCTGCGATCTGGGAACTATATAGAGTTCACCTGAAAAATTATAGGAATGCGGAAAATAGACTGCAACCTTTTCTTTTAAATCCAGTTCATTCAGGTCATCATCTGTAATGAAACCGAGTTTTTCCAGGTTGGTCACGGGATTGACCAGCACAAGTACGGGTTGATTGAAGCGTTTGTCTTTCCCGACAAAAGCTGAAAAAAGATCATTCAGCGCTGAATAAATAAACTTAAGCAAAGGTATTCGTTCCATGATCTTATTGAAAAAGGATTTCAAAGGTCTTGCAACCATAGTTTGCCCCAGAAATCCGATCATGATCAATAAAACCACCATGATAACCAGGCCAAGTCCGGGTATGTTAATTCCGGTTACCGGTGTGAGTATTCGCTGCAATATGCTGTCGATGAAAATGAACACCTCATAAATGATGTAACCTGTGATGACCAATGGAGCGGTGAGCAACAGACCCTGAATAAAATATCCGAAAAGCTTGTTCATAATGATAAAATAGACTTTATTTCTTGCAATAATTAAATTATGCCTTAAAAATCATTTTTCAGCAAAAAGTGTCTTTCGTCCGAACCTGGAACAAACAGGACATTTGAACGGATTATGTCCGCGGGCCGGACAATACTTTCTTCCGAAATAGATGATCTGTAAGTGAAGTTTATTCCACATAGTCTCCGGAAATAATTTTTTGAGATCATTTTCTGTTTTAACTACATTTTTACCGTCACTCAGTTTCCACCTGTAGGCCAACCTGTGAATGTGGGTATCTACAGGAAATGCCGGAACTCCAAAAGCCTGAGACATTACCACGCTGGCAGTTTTATGCCCTACACCAGGCAAACTTTCCAGGGCTTCAAAATCTTTTGGAACCTGTCCTCCGTGTACATCCATCAATATTTTGGACAATGCATGAATGGCTTTGGATTTGGAAGGGGAAAGTCCGACCGGCTTGATAATGGATTCGATGACTTCCGGACTTAGCAAAACCATTTTTTCCGGTGTGTCCGCCAGGGCAAAAAGCTCCGGAGTTACTTTATTCACGCTGGCGTCAGTTGCCTGTGCCGACATCAGCACCGCAATCAACAAAGTATAAGGGTCTTTGTGCTGCAAAGGAATGGGTACATCCGGGAAATATTGTTCCAGGATCCCGGCGATCTCCATTGCCCTTTCTCTCCTGTTCATGCCAATCGGGTTAAAAATTCCATGGTATCCACTCCGTCTGCAAAATCAAATAAACCAGGTTGCTGTGTTTGGCCTAATCTCACTTCATTGTCCAGCCCGGAAAAGACACCGCTCCGGCTGACAAAACACTGAATCTGTTCCCTGTGTTCAGACAATTGCCTGCGGAGGCTGTCCGGGTCTTCATAATATTCATAATGTACACAGGCTATACGAGACATCAAAGAAGCATCTTCCTTTAATATCAAAAAGCCATTTGTAAAAAACTTTTCATGGTTCAACAAATAGACCGCGTAGTTGTAATCGTAATTGTTCATATATTTATTATGGTCCTTCAATCCGGAAAAAGTTTCCAGGGCATTCCAAAACATGCCAAAATCATAATCCATGGGAACAAAAAGTTTTGAAACGTTTCTGCAGCCCAGTCCAAAAAAATCAAACAGATCGTGACCAAGCGCCTTAAGATCATCCATCGTTTCAGATCCATCGATCATTGCCACACTATTCCTGTTCCTCCGGATAATGTGCGGATATTTACCAAAATAATAATCGAAATATCTGGCTGAATTATTACTTCCAGTAGCGATAACCCCATCAGGAGCCTGTATTCTGTCTGTCAATACAAAATACGATCCGGTACGCGGGTCAAGTTGCATAAGCTTATCCAAAACAAACTTCATCAGGATTTCATCTTTGGAAGACAATTTGATCAATGCCTGATGACCGGCGATAAAAACAGAGAGTAAATCGTGAAAACCAACGAGCGGAATATTCCCCGCCATCACAAGTCCAATTTTTTTGGCAGGTTTTGAATCGTCACATGGGTAAGTTGCAGACCATTCTTCCAGCTTTTGCCTGTTCAGATATTGGTCAGCAATTGAGTTGATGGCCCTAATCACATTATCGCTTGTAAACCAATTGTTGGCAAAATAAGCCTGTGACATCGCTTCGGACATGATTCCGTCATTTTGTTTCAATTCCATTCCGAGTGCAGTCATTACATCCAGCCGCTCCTTCCTATTCATCATCATCCAAAACATTCTTTCTGTAAGTGATATAATTTCGCCATTTATTGATCAGGGCATTGAAATCATCCGGAAGAGGACATTCAAAATGCATTTGTTCACCGGTCTTAGGATGGACAAAACCCAGAGAAGTTGCATGAAGTGCATGTCTGGGCATCATATCAAAACAGTTCTTGACAAACTGCCTGTATTTCGTAAAAACAGTTCCCTTGATGATCTGATCTCCACCGTAGACTTCATCATTGAACAAGGGATGACCTTGATGAGCCATATGAACCCGTATCTGATGTGTCCTGCCGGTCTCAAGCCTGCATTTGATCAGTGAAACATAATACAGGTCTTCCACAACCTCAAAATGTGTCACGGCATGTTTTCCTTTGGAGCCATCGGCAAAAACCGCTCTTAATCGTCTGTTTTTTGGGTGCCGGTCAATGTTTCCCCTGATGGTGCCAGATCTTTCATCAAAATTTCCCCAAACCAGGGCAAGATAAGTTCTTTGGACCGTATGGGCTAAAAATTGCTTTGCCAGGAAAGTAAGGCTTTCATCATTTTTGGCAATGACGATGAGCCCTGTTGTGTTTTTGTCTATTCTGTGCACCAAACCTGCCCTGTCCTTACTATTTCCGGGAAGTACCGGAAGCTCATCTGATCTGAGATAATGAGTGATCGCATTGACCAATGTACCGGAGGAGTTGGAAATTCCCGGGTGAACAACCATGCCGTGATCTTTATTGATCACCATAAGATCTTCATCTTCATAAACGATATTCAGAGGAATGTCTTCAGGTTCCAGTTCTCCAAAATCATTTTTACCCTGAAGGTCAAATTGTATAATGTCCAAAGGTTTGATCTTATAATTTGGCTTGACTGCCAGGTCATTCACCAAAACACGGCCTTCCTTGATGGCTGCCTGAAGTTTATTGCGCGTTACGCTCTCCAGCCGGTTGATCAGAAACAGGTCAACGCGCATAGGACTCTGACCTTTATCTACGATCAGCGTCTGGAAACTGGCGGTCGGTTCGACGATTTTCTGGTCTGCCATCAAAAATAAGCTATTATTCCAAAATTCATTTTCAACATCTGAACCGGCATTTTTTTGCTTTCAAAATGTCTGAAGGGTTTGTCAGCCGGGTTGAAATCTGTTTTTTTTAAATGGAAAAAGTTATTGACCCCGCTGAAATATCCTACGGTCACATGTCCGAAAACTTCTTCAAAATCCTTTGCAAGCCGGATCAATGTTCCGCCTTCAAACAAATATACCGGATTCCAGCTATGGGTGTTCAGGCTGGTGCCGTGCGATTCTGCAAGATCTACGTTATAGATAGAAGAATAGAGGAAAGAATTGCTCATCCCGATGCTGGTTCCGAAAAATGGTTCAAAAATCCAGAAACCAAGCCCGGGAAAATATCTCAGATCCAGATTCACATTGAATACCGAACAATAAGCTGTTTCCCTGAATAAAAATTCGTCGATCTCAGAAAAATCATAATACTCCAGAAATGACTGGTCATAACTTCCATAAGACAATGAAACACCTGCAAAAAAAGGTTTTTCCGGCCTGATCTGATACAGGTATCTTACTCCAAATCCCGGAATATTTCTTTTCAGTAATTGTCTCTGGCCATCAACAGGAATATTCCAGTCAAAATCCAGGCTGAGAAAACTGTAACGCCTGGCTAGAACTTCTTCTTCCACATAGACTGAACCGCCATCCAATTCCGTTTCCTGCAATTTGGCAACGACTGGAAAAAGGAACTGCATACAAAAGATGACGAGAGCGTATTTATATACAACAGCCATTTCGACGACATTATTGACAAACTTCACATGCTTCATTGCCGCGAAAATATTATTTTACAGAGAAAAACTTTCATTAACGATAAAAAATCCTTCAAACAACTCAATTTGAGGTCAGTAATTTAACAGGTTGATCAACCAAAGTGCTTCCATCCCTGAGAAATGATGGGGTGAATTTGACCACCTGTCGTGTGCAATCTTACTCCGTCTGCAGCAGACACAATGTCACCGATGATGGCAATCTCATTCTGGTATCTGATCTTGTCCACGTCTTTCGGATCCAAAGTAAACAGCAATTCATAATCTTCACCTCCGCTCAGGGCAGCCGTGATCGGATCCATATTGAATCTGATCGCCATTTGCTGGGTTTCCGAATGTATGGGTACATGGCCTTCTTCGATAAAGGCGCCAACACCGGAGTGTTTGCAAATGTGCAGGATCTCGGAAGAAAGTCCGTCAGAAATATCGATCATCGAACTGGGAACAATGTCAGCTTTTTCAAAAAAGTCAATAATGTCCTTCCTGGCTTCAGGCAAAAGATGGCGGCCAACAAGATAGGTTTGCCCTTCAAAATCTGCTTTGAAATCCGGTATGGATTTGCTTAAAAACAAGCGTTTTTCACGTTCCATCAATTGCATTCCCAGATAGGATCCACCCAGGTCACCTGTTACACAGATCAGATCACCAATTTTTGCCCCTTTCCGCTTCACTACCCTATCTTCATGAACTGTACCGATCGCAGTGATGCTGATGATCAATCCTTTGTTAGACGAAGTGGTATCTCCTCCAACCAGATCCACCTGGTATATTTCGCAAGCCTTCCTGATACCTGAATAGAGTTCTTCAAGTGCCTCAACAGAAAAGCGGTTGGACAAAGCAATGGAAACCGTGATCTGTTCAGGTTTCCCGTTCATGGCATATATGTCTGACAGGTTAACAATGACCGACTTATAACCCAGGTGTTTCAGCGGAGTATACATCAGGTCAAAATGTATTCCTTCCACCAGCATATCAGTTGTGACCAGGGTCAGCTGTTCACCAAACTTTAATATGGCCGCATCATCTCCGACTCCGAGAAGGGTGCTGTCGTTGATCTTACCTAGGTCCTTTGTCAGGTGGTCAATCAGACCGAACTCACCCAATTCGTTTACATCAGTCCTTTTTGATTCTTCCATTCGGGGATATTTGCTTATTTGATGAGTGTGCCAACTTTATTTCCTTTTACTATATTCAACAGGTTATCTGGATCATTGATGTTGAATACGACGATCGGCAGATTGTTTTCCCGGCAAAGGGTAAACGCTGTCATATCCATGATATTCAAACCTTTGGCGATCACTTCTGAAAAAGTGATCTGGTCAAATTTTACAGCATTTTTATCCTTTTCCGGATCAGCGGAATAAACGCCATCTACCCTTGTACCCTTTAGGATGACGTTGGCATTGATCTCATTGGCACGCAGGGCAGCAGCAGAATCCGTTGTAAAATATGGGCTGCCTGTCCCTCCGCAAAAAATGACCACTCTGCCCTTTTCCAGATGCCTGATCGCTCTTCTTCTGATGTATGGTTCAGCGATCTGATCCATTTTAATGGCAGAAACCAGCCTGGTGAATACGCCAATGGATTCCAGCGCGCTTTGAAGCGCCATACCATTGATGGCCGTCGCCAGCATACCCATGTAATCACCTTGTACTCTTTCAATTCCTGAAGAAGATGCATTCAGTCCCCTGTATATATTACCACCGCCGATGACTATGGCGGTTTCGACACCTTCGCTTACCAGACCTTTGATCTGGTTGGCATAATGAAAAAGCATATCAGGAGCAATACCATATCCATTGCTTCCCATGAGTGATTCGCCGCTTAATTTTAAGAGTACCCTTTTATAGATTGTCATAATGTTTTATTTGAGATCGCCAAAATAATGAATTCACCGGAACTTGACCGCAAAAAAAAAGCGAATTCATTGAATCCGCTTTTTTAATTTTCGATTATCCTAATTTTACATGTCTGAATCCGGTGACCCTGAGGTCTTTCTCAACAGAATTCAGGTACTGCTGAACAGACACTTTACTGTCTTTGACATAAGCCTGATTGATCAGCGTACTCTCTTTGTAAAATTTATTCAATTTTCCGATGGCAATTTTTTCGAGCATCTCTTCGGGTTTACCTTCAGCTCTTGCTTGTTCTTTGCCAATTTCTATCTCCTTTGCAACGATGCCTGCATCCACACTGGACTCATCCACTGCGATGGGGTGCATGGCTGCAACCTGCATGGCTACATTTTTACCGGCTTCCAATACATGGTCTCCGGTTTTATCCAAACCCAGGATAACACCTGCCTTGTTGCCCATGTGAATATAGGAAACAACCAAAGGAGCTTCAATTTTCTCATAATTTGCCAGTTCGATTTTTTCACCGATGGCAGCTACTCTTTCCATTATCTTATCCCTGAGGGTTATGCCTTCAAAAGCAGAATCCAAAAGGGTTTCTTTATCATTATAAAAGGAATTCAATGCATGAGCAGCAATTCTCCTGGTCAAATCGATGAAGTCTTCATTCTTAGCCACAAAATCGGTTTCACTTGACAATTTTACAACGATACCTTTTTTATGATCGTCAGAAACCATAGCGATGACCACACCTTCCTTTGCTTCCCTGTCTGCTCTCTTGGCAGAAACTTTCTGACCCTTCTTTCTTAAATATTCTACTGCCAGTTCAAAATCTCCGTTGGACTCCTCGAGTGCTTTTTTACAATCCATCATTCCAACACCTGTCTGATCGCGCAACTGTTTAACAACTGCAGCAGAAATAACTGTTTCGCTCATTTTAATGCAATTTTATAGTTTATATTAATCTTCTTCTTTTTCAATTTCCTTCTGATCTCTTTCATCCAGACCTTCCTTGATCGCTGCCACCAGGTAATTGGTGATGATTTCAATGGATTTGGATGCGTCATCATTTGCCGGAATAGGATAATCCACCTTCAGAGGATTTGAATTTGTATCCACCATGGCAAAAGTCTTCAATCCCAATTTACTGGCTTCTGATACTGCGAGGTGTTCATGTGAAATATCCACAACAAATACAGCTGATGGGATCCTGTTCAAATGTTCAATACCACCGAGTACTTTTTCCAGTTTTGCCTTTTCACGGGACAAAGTCAGTCTTTCCTTCTTGGTGATCGCTGTCAGGGTTTTATCATTCAGCATGCTCTCAATCTTCTGCATTTTCTTTACAGATTTGCGGATCGTGGTAAAGTTGGTCATCATACCACCCAACCAACGGTTGGTCACATAAGGCATATTCACGCTTTCCGCTGCATTCTTAACGATTTCCCTCGCTTGCTTCTTGGTGGCGACAAACATGATCTTTTTGCCGGATTTGGCCAGCTGCTTCATCGATCTGGCAGCATTCTCCATTCCTTCGATCGTTTTGTTCAGGTCAATGATATGGATCCCTTTGCGTTCCATGAAAATATATGGAGACATTTTGGGGTTCCACTTGCGCTTCATGTGTCCGAAATGCGCACCAGCATTCAATAGATCTTTATATTCAATATTAGGCATTTTATTCGATTTACTACAATTAAAATAATATTAACGTTTAGAGAATTGGAAGCTTTTTCTCGCTTTCGGTTTACCAAATTTCTTACGTTCAACCTCTCTCGCATCACGTTTCAGATACTTGAGATCCTTCAAAGGTTTCCTCAATTCTGAGTCGATCTCAACCAATGCCTTGGCAATGGCCATCCTGATCGCTTCAGCCTGACCTTTAAAACCACCTCCTTTGACATTCACCTTTACATTATATGAACCTGTCAAATTTGCTGCCCTGAACGGTGCATCTATATTTTGCTGGATGTGTATTTGCGGAAAATAATCCTTGTACTCCTTGCCGTTAACAAGAATCCGTCCATTGCCTTCAGTGACATAAACACGGGCAACGGATGCTTTTCTCCTTCCTACTGCATTAATCATTTCCATGTCAGTTAAAATTTAAATTCCTGAGCTTTTTGCGCCTTGTGCGGATGCTCAGCTCCTTCGTAAACAAATAATTTCTTAAACATCTGATTTCCAAGCTTTGTCTTTGGCAACATACCTTTGACTGCAGTCTCAATAACTTTTACAGGCCTGGTATCCAACATTTCCTTAGCCGTCCTTTTCTTTAAACCTCCCGGATAACCAGTATACCTCGTATACTCTTTCTGATTCAATTTGTCTCCGGTAAATCTTACTTTCTCTGCATTGATCACGATGATGTAATCCCCATTATCTATATGAGGGGTAAAATCGGGTTTATGCTTTCCCCTAAGCACATGGGCAATTCTGGTACATAAACGGCCTACAATTTCTCCTTCAGCATCTATGATATACCATTGCCTGTTGACATCTTCCTTTCGGATTGACTTTGTCTTGAAACTCAATGTATTCACTTCAAAATTTTTTAATGATTAAACCTCCCGTTTTCTACGGGCTCGCAAATGTATGTCTTAATGAATTAACCACAAAAGAAAATTTAAAAAAAAATCATAGGCCTATCTATAATTTATTGATAAACAGTTAATTTTTTGATCATTTTTTTAAAAATACTTCCAAAATCCATGATTTTTGACCGATCAAAACCGGTTTATCTTCCTAAAAAAGTGCTTTAAATGAAATCTTTGCAAGTTTTTTTGCATTTTTGCCTCATGATCACAAAAAAGCCTGAAATCCACCGGTTTTGGAATAGAAATGGGTCATGTGGATTTTTCGTCAAAAATTCTTCAAAAGAAATAACTCAAGTATGAACAATAAGGAAAATTTCGGTTTCGACTACAGGAATCTGGAATCATTTTTCAGCAATACCAACCTGTGGCAGTTTATCTGGCAAAGAAGGATCAGTTTCCTGCTCACACTAATTGCGGCAGGGATTTTAGGCGCGATTTTTTCTGGCCCCCGATTCATTACGCCAAAATTTAAATCCGGTGCAGTCGTATATCCAATCAACCTGACAGAATATTCCGAGGAAAGTTATACCGAACAGATGCTGCAAACATTTCAGTCAGATGACATCAGGTTGAAACTGATCAAAAGTTTTGATCTGTACAAGGTGTACAAAATTGATTCGAACGATCAGCATGCTTTAACATACATTTTTGATGAGATCAACGACCATGTTTCTTTTGGAAAAACACCTCTGGAGGCAGTTAAAATTCAGGTCCTGGACAAGGATCCTCAGCGCGCAGCAAAAATGGTTGACTCCCTGGTGAGTTATTATGATCAGCTGATCAAGTACAACCGTGATATCCGCCATCTGGAAAGAGTTGAAAGAGGCCGCAAGGAAATGGATCGCATCCAATCCGAAAATGATTCTCTGCAGGCTATATTGACCGGTTTACGTAAAGAAAGCCATCTGGTCAGCCCGCAATTGCAGACAAGGGAGATCACAAGAGCTTATTTTTCAAATAACAGGCAGGCAACCCTGATGTATCAAAAACTGACGGAAAACAAGGATAAGATCAACTTTCTTGACAGCCTGATCTCACTGAACAATGTCCGTTTTATGAAATATAAGTCGGATCATGACGAACAACTGGCGGAGATCAACCGCACACTTACATTCAGCACCTACGTTTCCAGACCTGTTGTCCCGGACAAAAAAGCATACCCTGTCCGGTGGGTGATCCTGGCCATTGCAGTTGCATCAGCAGGATTATTCTGGTTTTTAGTACAGATTTTAATTGAAAGCTTCAGTCGCAAAAACAATTGATTTTGCCTCGTTCCATCACATATATCTGGCTTGGCAGACTCGCCATCCTGATCTACCTGATCTTCCTCGGATATGCCATCCATGAAGAGATATGGTTCTACCTGGCATTTCCTTTAGTCCTCCTGGCTGCAATATTTGCCTTTGTCAAAATGGACAAGACCCTGCTGCTGATCTATTTTCTGGCACCCTTATCTGTACCTTTGCGCGTTCTGGTACCAGGCCTGGATGTTGATTTTTACATCACAACTGAACCTTTCCTCGCTTTCCTGACATTGATGTTTTTGATCAAATCAGCTTTGTTTGGTCATTTGGACAAACGGATTTTCAGCCACCCGGTCTCGATCGCTGTCCTGTTCAGCCTATTCTGGATTTTTATCACCTCAATGACCAGCACCATGCCCGCTGTTTCCTTCAAATTCCTGATTTCAAGGCTTTGGTTCGTGATCCCCTTTTATTTCCTGGCAATTTTACTTTTCCGTAAACCGGAAAACTTACGTTCATTCATCTATTTATACAGTATCGCATTGATGATCGTAGTGATCTACACCTTCAATAACCACCTTGCATACGGGCTCAATGACCAACAGGCAGCCAACTGGATGTGTTATCCATTTTACAATGACCATACTTCCTATGGCGCTGCACTGGTGATGATGATCTTCGGCCTGATCGCACTTTATCCGCTCAGGTCTTCAAAAAAAACAGAAACCCTGCTGATCGCTCTGGGATTTGGCATTCTGTTCATAGGACTGGTCTATTCCTACACACGGGCTGCCTGGGTGAGTGTTGCAGGTGTCATGGCACTTTGGGTTCTGATCCGGCTGAAAATTCAGTTTAAATGGATAGTTCTTGGCGCTTTGGTAACCATCATCAGCGGGATCCTTTTTTTCAACACGGTACTGGATAAACTGGAAAAAAATGAGCAGGACGCCTCGGGCAATTTTTCAGAACACATCACCTCCATTACCAACATCAGCACGGATGCATCTAATGTTGAAAGACTCAACAGATGGAACAGCGCTTTTCGTATGTTTCATGAAAAGCCTTTATTCGGCTGGGGGCCCGGAACCTATATGTTCCAGTATGCTCCTTTCCAGTATGAAAGAGAAAAAACCATCATCAGCACCAATCTTGGAGACGGTGGAAATGCACACAGCGAATATCTCGGGCCTATGGCAGAATCAGGGTTTTTAGGACCAATTTATTTTCTGGCCATTGGGATTTTGTCCTTCTGGACCGGTATCAGAGTGTACAGAAAAGCCGCATCTTTGAGAATCCGGTATATTGCCCTAACGGTCACCCTTGGTTTGACCACTTATCTGCTTCATGGTTTTCTTAATAATTTCCTGGATACCGATAAAATCTCAGCCTTGTTCTGGGGATTCATCGCCATACTCGTCAGCCTGGATATCTACTCACCGAAAATTGCAGTCCAGTCAACTTCGCAGGCATAAAAACAATGATGCCTGGATAGTCACTGAAATTTTGAAGAAACCATGAAATCTGATCAGAAAATCCGGTTAAAAAAACATATCATCCAAACAAAATGATTATTAACGCTTCATTAACAAGACATATAAGACTTGTTAACAAGACTGGCCATAAATTTGCAGTCTATATAGTAAATTTTTTAAATTGTCTTGCTTTTAAAATTATTAAATTGATACAAATGAAAAAAGTATTGTTATCTGTTTTTGCTGTCCTGGCTTTTTCTGCAGTGATTTTTGCTCAGTCAGCCAATGGCCCTAAATTAACTTTGGCCAATGCCACGTTGGATTACGGTAAAGTGGAATTCAATGGTAATGGCTTGAGAAGTGTTTCATTCACCAACACCGGTAATGAGCCTTTGATCATTAAAAGTGCAAGAGGCAACTGCGGTTGCACTGTGCCCAAATGGCCAAAAGAACCAATCGCTCCGGGTGAAACAAAAAGCATCGAAGTTCAGTATTCAACCAACCGTGTCGGCCCCATCAACAAACAGGTTACATTGGTTACCAACGAAGCTGAAAATTCAACCCATGTTATCAGATTGGCAGGAGAAGTACTTCCTAATCCCAACCAGTCTCAGGGAGTGCCTGCAGCCACCAAAACGCTGGTATCTCCAACAAATAAGTAATTTTTGCATACTTAAGTCTATACGAATTTGATCATTTGCCTTAAAAATGAAATACACAATTCTGAAATATCAGAAAAGTTTTTTTCGAAAAGCATGATTAAATTCATAAATTAAAGCTCCACAGTGTGGGGCTTTTTTTTATCTTTATCGCAAAAACTGTTATGCTGATTTTGCTTTCACCTGCCAAAAGGATGGACGAAAAGAGTATCCGGTCAAATGTGCATACCCTGCCCAGATTGATGTCCCACACCAATAAGCTGGTCAAAATCCTTAAAAATATGGACCCGGTAATGCTCGGCCAACTAATGGATATCAACATGGGGCTGGCAGAGTTGAATGTAGCCAGATACCAGCGTTTTGGTAAAAAAAATGCAGAAGCAATGCTTGTTCAGGCACTTTTTGCATTCAAAGGCGATGTCTATCAGGGGCTACAGGCCGAAAAACTGAGCGAACAAGCGGTTGCAAACGCACAAAATCAACTCAGGATTTTATCCGGACTGTATGGATTGATCAGACCACTTGACCTTATCCTGCCCTACCGTCTCGAGATGGGTACAAAACTCAAAACACCTGAATTCAATGATCTTTATGAATTCTGGGATGACCAAATCACCAGACTGATCAATAAGGACATCAGGACCAGCGGATCCAAAACAGTGGTGAACCTGGCATCTCAGGAGTACTTTAACGTAATTAACCCCCAAAAAATCAAGGCAAATATTTACAACATGACCTTTAAAGAGTACAAAAACGGAAAGCTCATGTTCATTACCATTTTTGGCAAACAGGCCCGCGGCTTGATGACAAGGTTCATCCTTGAGCATGGTCTTTCTGACCCTGAGGACCTTAAAGGATTTAACCTGGAAAACTACTGTTTTGAAAAAAGTCTGTCAGGACCGAGAGATTTTGTTTTTGTCAGATAATTCTATACTTTGCATCATATTTTTTAACCATCTCAATCTATTATCATGACGGCCAGAATGCTTATTTTGGTTTTGATCCTTTTTGCCAGAAACTCGATTGCTCAGGTAGGATTCTTTCAGGACAAATCCCTGATGGGTAATTTGTCAACCCGTTCAACTTTAAGTATCGGTGTGACAGACCTGGACGGTGACTTTAAAGATGATCTGATCATACTGGATCAAGGCCAACAACTCATTACAGCACATCAAAATGCTCAGAGACAGGAATTTACAATTCGTGAACACGGAACAATCCTGGGAAATCCAGCATGGGCTCTTTCGGTAGGAGATCTGAATAATGACGGGATCGCTGAGATCTTTGCATGTGGTATCAGTACTTTCGGCCGGATATTTGAACTGAACCCGAATGGATACTATCAGTTTGCACAACAATTATTCAACCTGTCCTTCCCACAGAATTCGAATATGGCCGACATCAATAACGATGGATGGCTGGATCTGTTCGTCTGCGATGAAGTCGGTTATAGCGATATTTTTCTGAACAATAAGAACGGACAACTGGCATATAACGATTACATAGATTTCAACACGGTGATCCCTTCTGACAATTCAGGAAATTATGGCAGTGAATGGGTGGATTTCGATGACGACAGAGACCTTGATCTTTTCATCACCAAATGTAAACCGGTGGCTACTTCTCCCGACGATCCAAGAAGGATCAATGTGCTTTTTGTCAATGATTGCAACAATCATTTTACAGAACAGGCGGAAGCATTTGGCCTCAAAAACGGAGACCAATCCTGGACTGGCACATTTGGCGATATAGACAATGACGGAGATCTGGACTGTTTTGTGAGCAATCACGAAAGTCCGCATATTCTTTACAAAAACAATAACGGATTTTTTGAAGATAAAACTGTTGAACTGATCACGCCCGAAAAAACGGTTGCTTATCAGGCCGTCATGAGGGATTTTGACAATAATGGCTTTCTGGATATTTATGTATCCGGATCCAGGGATCTCATCTGGTGGAATCATGGAAATGATGAATGGGAATTGGAGGATCACCCGTTCAGCCCGCTTCCGGTCTTTTCATTTGCCACCGGAGACCTCAATGATGATGGTTTTCTGGACGTATTTGCCAGTTATGGAATATTGAATTCGCCGGGAAAATATGACGACAGAATATGGCTGAATAAAGGCAATGACAACTATTTCCTGAAGATCAGTTTAAAGGGTGAAACAAGTAATTCAAGAGGTATTGGCACAAAAGTGAAACTATTCAGCGACCTGGGCATTCAGATCATGGATGCTAGGATCGGTGAAAGCTATGGTACGACCAATAGTTCCAACCTGCACTTTGGAACCGGTCAGGTCAGTATGATCGATTCAGTACATATATACTGGCCATCCGGAACAGTGGACAAATACTACGATATACCTGTTGACCAGCATTACCTGGCTCATGAAGGAATGTGTATGAAACCCTTCTTCAACATTTTACCGGAAGGTGATATTGTTCTCTGTGACAATCAGACGTTAACGCTGGAACTGCCTTTTCAGCTGGAGGATATCAGCTGGAATTCGGGGCAAAATACCCAGAGTATTACGGTCAATTCCGATACCCGGGCCAGCGTTTCAGGTTTTGAAACAGATGGATGTTACCGGGCATCCGATATAAAATCCGTCTTGTACAATCCTGATCAGACACCGGAAATTATTTTTATAGAGGGTTCAGGAGTGAATTGCCCGGGAGATATTGTGGTGATCGGGACAGAACCAGCGTTGGCATACCAATGGAATACCGGAGAGACAAGTCAATCTATTCCTGTTGAAAATAGCGGAACATATACACTGACCATTACCGGCAATTGCGCAGCATTTGAAAGTGATTCGCTACAGATCGTATTCACGGACCCTGAATTACCTTTACTGTCAAGGGACACAGTGCTCCTGGATCATGCAGATGAAGTCAGCCTGGTTGCAGAAGGCAGTTCAGTCATGTGGTTCAGTGATGCCGAAGGCATGGAATTGATCGGGACAGGACCTTTATTGAATGCCGGGTTGATTGACAGGGATACCACGTTTTATGTTGCCGATCTGTCATCCTATTTTGGTCCGGAAGAGCAAACAGGCATGTTGAACCATCAGGGTACTCCCTACAGCGGCAACAACATCAATTCCGGGCTTATTTTTACGGTTTTCAGGGAGATCGTCCTTGAAAAAGTCAGGGTTTTCACACAGCACAGCGGGTTCAGGACCATTGAATTGAAGCAAACGGATGAATTGACCGGTATTGCGAATACAATCGCATCCAGGAGGGTCTATATCGATCCACAGACCAGTTACATTGACCTGGATTTTAGTATTTTACCTGGAAAGGATTATATATTGACCACAAACGCTGACAGCAATCTGGTACATCAGGGCATGCTAAGTCCAAGGTTGTACCGATCCAATACCGGGGCAAATTTCCCGTACATTTTGGAAGAAATCATGGAAATCACAACTACAGTGCACGGTCCAGCAAACTATTATTATTTCTATGACTGGAAGGTCAGGGAAAAACAGGCTGAATGCCTGAGTGCCCTGATCCCTGTGGTGATTTTGCTTCAGACATCTTCGAATGAACAGCTCAGTATAGACCTGGACAATGCTATGCAAGTTTTTCCAAATCCGGCAACCGGCACGGTGAACATTAAGCTCGATCCTGAAATCAAAGCAGGTATTCAAAAAATAGAACTCACCGACCAATGGGGAAGATGGATAAAGGAAATTGAGTTTTCAGGTCGGGAGAAAATATTTGTTGGCAACCTCAGCCCGGGAATTTATTATTTGAATATAAAGATGATGGGTAGCGGGCAAAACTTGATCAAAAAACTCATTGTCCAATAAAAAAAGCTCCCTGAGGAGCTTTTCCGGGTGGCTAATCGGATTCGAACCGACGACCTCCAGAACCACAATCTGGCGTTCTAACCAACTGAACTATAACCACCATGTTTAATTGGAATGCAAATTTAATATTTTATCGCATTCCTGAATCAATTTTTATCAAAAAAAAATTAAAAATGGACACTTTCACTATCAGACCGTTTGAAAAAAAAGATCTCGCTGCTATTCTGGAATTGATCAAAGAACTGGCTTTATTTGAAAAAGCTCCGGAAAAAGTTACCAACACGGTTGAGCTGATGGAAGAAGAAATGCATCATTTCCAATGCTTTGTTGCTGAATCGGCTGAAGGTGAGATCATTGGTATGGCATTGTATTACTTTGTTTATTATACCTGGGTTGGAAAATCACTCTACCTGGATGATATTGTGGTCAAGGCATCCCAAAGGGGAAAAGGTATCGGCACCAGATTATTGGAAGCTGTTTTGGATACCGGCAAAAAGACTTCCTGTAAAAGGATACGCTGGCAAGTACTTGACTGGAACCAACCGGCATTGGAGTTCTATAAAAAATACGGATGCACTTTTGATGATGAATGGGTGAATTGTGATATATCGGTTTGAACAGGGATCCTGAAATACGATTTACGATTTTAGAGGGACAATCGGGGAGTGACTGAAATATTCAATATCTCAAATATTAAATAAATCATAAAATTCCCTCCCGCTAATCCAGCCTTATCTAAAATGTATATATTTGTTCATTGATCATAATTAAAACGGATAAGATGAAAAGATTTTCTTTGATTTTGGTAGTTACTGCCATGCTGTTTTCGCTCCAGTCATTTGCATCTGACGCAGCACTTTTTTCATACGATCAGGAACAAGTCAGCGCTTCCATTTCCGATTTGAATGAGCTGGAAGCGTTGATCGCCGCAGATGAACAGATCACCTATGCAGGTTTGATTGAAATCCAAAATCCGATTGCATTAAGTCTATCTACGGATACTGGTATGATGGCAGAAGGAATGTCCATGCCTATCTTACCTGCATTCTGGTGGGGATGTTTACTCGGACCTGTCGGATTGGTCATCGTATATCTTGTGGAACAGGATCCGTCACAAACCAGGAGTGCATTCTGGGGTTGTTTCTGGAGCATGCTGATCTATGGAGGCGGTGCAGCTTTCTATTGGTTTGGATAATTAGACAATCCATAATTAAAAAACGGTTTCGCATTACTGAAACCGTTTTTTATTGGCCTCTTGTTCCGGAATGCATCTCAGACATTCTTCCTGAAATCAAAAAGACACACAGCAGTTGTTACCTGAAGTACTGAATTTTTTTTTCTATTCCAAAGGAGAAATTCGGTAAAATATTTTGCGTACTGGAAAATATTGCATTTATTTGAATATTGTTATTCACTTAAAGATTCAATGCATGAAAAAAATTACTTTACTTTTTGTTTTACTGGGTGTTGTATTATCAGCAAACCTTTTTGCTTCTGATGCTGACCTTTTCACATATGACAAAGCACAAGTGAACGCGGTGGTTGCAGACCTGAACGCACTGGAAGCAGTTGTATCAGAAGATGCAAGCATCACATATCAGGATCTGGTTGCAGCCAATAACCCACTGATCGCAGGAATGGATGCCGATGCTTCCAATATGATGAACGGAATAGCCAACATGCCTGTTTTACCGGCATTCTGGTGGGGCTGTATCCTGGGACCGGTTGGAATTTTACTGGTTTATGTGATCGAAGAAGACAAGGATCAGACGATGAGTGCACTTTGGGGATGTGTTGCCAGTGCCGCAGGCTGGACAGTGTTCTATGTTATCTATTACTTTGTAATTTTCAACTCTATTTACTAAGATTTATTCGTTCCCGAAGCACAATTTATTTTGTATATGGTTTCCTTTCAATGGAATAATTTCCTTGCAGGGAAACCATATTTTTTTATAATTACCATTTCATTGGTCCATCAAAACAAATGCGCTGTTTCAACGTCTTATAGAAGAATATTAAATCATTGTACAAAATTTTTATTACAACAGGCAATAACATGAAATATGCAATCAATATTATTTGGCTTTATTTCATATTTTCCTTAATTATTACGCCATTAACTGCACAGCATTATTACCGCGTAAAAGCCGATTTCTCTTTCAAAGTTAAGGGCAACGAAACCAAAAGCCTGGTCATGGGTACTGTCTATTTTGATAAGCACGAAAAAAAAATCGTCTATAATGTCCGGTTTCCGCACAAGCAAACATGGGTGATGCACGACACTTCCATGTATCTTTTCGAGAACGGAAAATTCAAGGAAAGGAGTTTTATGCCTTCACCGGTGGATGCATCGCTTTTCAACCTGATCCTCAACAGTTCGATCAATAATTTTGGCCTTGAAAAAAGCCCCTATAAACTGGCAAAAGTGGAAAAAGACAAAGGTTTGCTCATCGGAACCTGGACACCGCCAAAAGTCAAGGGAGATGAAACCATGGGAGACATTCTGATCGCGAACCAGGATGGCAAACTAAAAGGCGTCGTTTTCAAAAACAAGAAGGGTAAAGTCATCAGTAAACAGTTTTATGAAAACTATCAGATGATCAAAGGCCTCAATTTTCCTGCTCAACTGACACACATCATTTATCATGACGATGGTACTGAAAGCTACCAGGTTACGAATTATAAAAATATCAGGATCGATGAAAAAGGTGAAGATAATTGGTATCGCTTTAAGCTTCCTTAGCATTATTGCAGCCAACGGGCAAACCAGTTCCCATCTTTCCAGCCTGGAATTTGCATTTACACAGGAAAAACATGAACATCACTATGACAGGTATGTAAGTGATGCACAAAATCCCCTGGATTTCATTTTCGGTGCGCTATACCTGGGATATAAGACATTCATTTCCTCCCAGGATATGGAGAGCTGCGTATTTCATCCGAGCTGCTCAACCTATGCCATTGAATCCATTCAAAAAAAGGGATATTTCATCGGTTTATTCAGCGCTTTTGACCGGCTGACCAGGTGTCATCCGTTTGCCGGCCCTTACTACCCATATGATACACAAAATCAAAGATTGTATGACCCGGTGGATTAAGATCATTTTTTTTCTGTCGTTCTCTGTACTCAATGGCAGGTCACAGGGCTTGTTTTCCTACGAGAACAGTTCACAATTTGCCAATTACCTCTTTGAATCAGGGCAATTCAGCCTTGCATGTGAAGAATATGAAAGAGTGATTTTTCTTAAGCCTCAGGACAGCACTTCTATCGGACGGTTACTTGAAAGTTACAGGAAGACAGGCCGTTCAGCACTGGGACTGGACAGAGCAAAGCAACTGATCAGCGATCGCTCAAGGCTGGATCCGAAATTATTTGGTCAGATCTATTATCTCCAACTTGAAAACCAGCTTTTTGAAGAAACCCAAAAACTGATACAGATGCAAACCGGGATCGATGAGTCCTCCAAAAACCTGGCAGAAGTAGGATTGCTTATTTCAACAAATAAATGGAAAGAAGCCAGCAGTACGTATCAAACCTTCGCAGCAACGGATAAGAATCCTGATTTGCATCAAATTGGGCATATTATAAACGAATATCTGGATTCGCAGAAAAAAATACCGGTTCTGGCAGCAACCATGTCTGCGATATTGCCCGGAGCAGGCAAGGCTTATACCGGAAGGTGGGCAGACGGGGCAATTGCGCTGTTGTTCATCGGTTCCAACGCCTGGCAGAGCTATCGCGGCTTCGAAAAAGACGGTATCAAAAGTGTAAGAGGTTGGGTTTTCGGCGCGATTGGATTTGGTTTTTGGGTGGGCAACATATACGGCTCTTACAAGACTGCCAGTCAATACAATCAATCAGTCATGCAAAAATATCATGAAAGGGCTTCGAATATTCTATATCACGCTTTTTAGTCTGCTGGCATGCTGGGTGCACGGTCAGTCCGTTGATTCCCTGGTCGCTTATGCGGACAAACAGTTTGCTGCCGGGCAATATCATCTCGCAGCAAAAGAATATCAGAGGGCCTTATTTTTTGGTCCGGCCGAGTCCGTAGGATTGCTGACCATAAAAACAGGCGATTGTTTTTTTGAGCAGAAAAATTTTTCAGAAGCCGAAAAATATTACCGTTTTGCATCCAACATCATTGAAAATGATACACTGAAATTTGATGCAATAGCCAAAAGATCAGTATGTCTCATACATCAAAAGTTGTTCCGGCAGGCGATCCTGGAACTGTACAATGCCAGCGCAGATTTTTCCCGGGAAGCAGCCAGGCAAAAAGATTTTTTGCTGGGAACCAGTTTTTTCGGTGCTGGAGATTTCCGGGAAGCTGAAAAACACTTTCTTCTGGCATCAGGAGAGGAAAATCAAATCAGAAATGACAGTATTTCCTTGCTGCTTTCCAGCAAAAAGCTGATGAAACCTGACCCAGACAAAGCCTTTTGGATGAGCATCATCGTTCCCGGAGCCGGGCAAATATATGCTGGTGATGTTAAAAACGGACTTAACTCTGCCGCATTATATTTTGGCTTCATGGCACTGCTCCTGAATATGACGGTTTCTTCAGGATGGGTGGATGCTATTTTCACGGTAGCACCGTGGTGGCAACGCTATTACACCGGAGGCTATAACAACGCAAAAAAGATCGCATATGCAAAAAGGGAAGCCAACAGGTCTTTGATTTACCAAAACATTTACCGGTTGATATACCATTGAGCTGAATTAAAAAAATTGCAAAAAATCATAACAATCAGCCAATGAAATCTGTTAATTAATTGATTTTGGACATTAATATCCTGTATATTTGCAGCGTCAGATGAAAAAACATATCCTCTTTTTGTCCTTCCTGGTGTATTTCACTCAGGCTTTTGGCCAGGTTATGGAAATACCTTTGGTAAATCCTTCGTTTGAAGGTGTACCTGCTGCGGGGCGTCAGGAAGTGTTGTTTTCCATGAAAGGATGGTATGATATTGCCCCATATTATTTTAAAAGGGAAACTCCACCTGATATCCAGAATGGAACCAGTGAGTTTTTTGAAGTGAGGACTCTTCCCCAGCAAGGTACAAGTTACCTGGGTATGGTGGTCAGGCAAAATGAAACATGGGAAATGGTTGCTCAGAAACTGGTCAGTCCGTTGGAGCGTAATGCCTGTTATGAGTTCAGTATTCATCTGGCCAGATCGGAGTCCTATTTCAGCGGATTGAGAGAGATCATAGATACTACGAGAAAGTTCAATTTCAACAAACCTGTCGTTCTGCGGATTTGGGGTGGAAACAGTATCAGCGATAAGAGGGAATTGCTGGCAGAATCACCCGTTGTTGAACATACCTCCTGGAGGAATTATAAATTCACTTTCAAGCCAAAACAAAAACTGGATCACCTCATACTTGAAGCTTTTTACAAAACACCTGTTCTGTTGCCCTATAACGGGAATCTTCTACTGGATAATGCTTCTGGCATTACCCGGGTCAATTGTCCGAAAACAGCAGATTTTGCGGTTGACATTCTCCCTCCGTCGGTCAATACGCCTGCAGAAACCATCAAGCAAAACAATTCACCTGCCAAAAATCCGAGAAGGTCTGATCTGAAGCCTGATCAAAAGAAAAAAATAGAGACTGCCCAGGAAAATACGGGTAAAAAACAAAGTAAAAAAATACTGACGCAACTCGACAGTAAAACCATCAGGGAAGGACAGGTCATCAGGATCGAAAAACTGTATTTTGAAGCTGACAGTTGTAATTTTACTCCCAATTCACTTCATGTGCTGAATGAGATTTATCAGTTCCTGAAAGACAATCCCAACATAACCATAGAGATCGGAGGACATACGAATGGTTTACCATCCAAACAATACTGTGATGAACTATCTCTTTTGCGCGCAAAATCTGTTGCGGAATACCTTTACCAGAAAGGAATTCCGAAAAACAGGATCGTGTATAAAGGTTATGGAAAAGAAAAACCCATCGCATCCAATAAAACCAAGGAAGGCAGAGATAAAAATCAGCGTGTGGAGATTAAAATCCTGCGTATCAAGTGAGTATTTCCTCCTTTAAAATGAAAATTGGTCAGGCAATATGTTCAATCGCCTTCAGTTTTTCCATGTTTTCTGCCATTTGCAATGCTTCAATGATCTCATTGAGGTCACCTTCGACAATTTTATTCAGGCTGTAGAGGGTAAGATTGATCCTGTGGTCAGTTACTCTGTTCTGAGGATAATTATAGGTCCTGATCTTATCTGAACGGTCACCGCTGCCAACCAGAGATCTGCGTGTTTCCTTCTGGGAAGACATCTCTTTTTCCCTGATATTATCCCTGATCTTCATGTACAATCGCTGAAGCGCGATCTCACGATTCTTGTGTTGTGATCTAGAATCGGTACTTTCTGCGACGATCCCGGTTGGAATATGTGTAAATCTGACTCCGGATTCCGTTTTATTGACATGCTGTCCTCCTGCTCCACTGGAGCGGAAAGTGTCTACCCTCAGATCGTCTTTGCGTATATCGATGTCCTGCTCTTCAAACTTCGGCATCACAACTACAGTTGAGGCTGAAGTATGAACCCTGCCCTGAGATTCGGTTTTCGGAACACGCTGAACGCGATGAGCACCGGATTCAAACTTGAGTTTACCATACACTTTTTCACCGGAAACTTCCAATACCACTTTGTTATATCCTCCCACGGTTCCTTCATTTTCATACAAAGTTTCGTACTTCCAGCCCTGGGTTTCAAAATACTTGGTGTACATCCTCAGCAGATCTCCGACAAAAATACTCGCCTCATCGCCTCCTGTACCTGACCGCAATTCAAAAATCACATCTTTTTCATCTTCTTCGTCTGTCGGGATCAGCATGAATTTGAGTTTTTCTTCCAGTCTCTCCTTTTCTGTCTGGCAAAAATCCAGCTCTTCCCTGGCTATTTCTCCCATTTCAGGATCACTCAATAACTCTTTTGCATGCTCCAGATTCCGGACCGTCAGTTCATACTCATCAAATACATCCACCAATTCCTTCATCTCCTTGTATTCCCGGTTGAGTTTTTTGTACTTTTCCAGGTCTGCCACTATCTCCGGATTGGACAGTTGTTCTTCCAAAAAACGAAATTTTTCCCTTAAAGCAGATGCTTTGTCCAGCATAGTGATATTTTTAATCCGCAAATGTATAAAATGTTATCCTATTCTGGTTTAGACCAGTGTGATTTCTGATAAAACCAACTGTTTAAAACTTGTTTTGGGGTTTAATCCAGAAATTACATTTTCAATTTGAGCAGACTCCTCAAAATATGAACCAGGAGATTTTGCTGAATTATGCTCAAAAGCCTATTTTGTGATCTTTTTTTGAACAATCAGACATCAATCTGGTTTTTTTATTTAAACTTTTATCGTCATGTCAGATATACAGGATACACCGCAGGTCAAATCTTCTATTTTGATCTATACTGAGCAGACCCCTAATCAGGAAGTACTTAAATTTGTGACCAACAGAAAACTGTTCAGCGGTTCTGCCGATTTCAATGAACTGGAAAAAGCGCTGGAATGGTCACCGTTCGCGTCTGATCTGTTCGAATTGCCCTATGTTAAGGCTGTGCATATTAACAATAACTACATCAGCATAGAAAAAGAATTCTCTTATTCATGGCGGGATATCATGTTGCCCATCAAGGAGTTCATCAAATCCTATATTTCCAACGGAGCAGTGATCGTGAAAGAAGGATATCTGGAAATGATCGAGAAAGAGCGTGCTGAAAGGAGGGCCAACGGCAATCAGGACGAGATCACCGAAAGGATCATCCAGGTGATCGATGAATACATCAAACCCGGGATTGAAATGGACGGAGGCAATATTGAGTTCATCTCCTATGAAGACGGAGTGGTCACAGTATCCCTTCAGGGTGCATGCAGAACCTGTTCTTCAGCAACCTATACGCTCCAGGCCGGTGTCCAGCGCATCCTTTCAAGTATGGTTCCGGAAGTCAGGGAAGTGATACAGGATTTTGGATATTAATGTGTTTTTATACAAAAACAGTTGATTTTTTAATAAAAACTTAAAAAAAAAAGACATTTTATAACATACTGTTTTGTAAAATTATATTTTTGCCTCCTCTAAATTTAAAACATTTGAATTATGTCAACAGTAGCAGAAAGAGTTAAAAAAATTATCGTTGATAAACTGGGCGTCGATGAATCTGAAGTAACCAACGAGGCAAGCTTCACCAATGACCTCGGTGCAGATTCACTGGACACAGTCGAATTGATCATGGAATTTGAAAGAGAATTTGATTTATCCATTCCTGATGAAAAAGCTGAAAGCATTCAGACTGTTGGAATGGCTATTCAATTTATCGAAGCAGAACTGGCTTAAAATCAACGTACAAGCACTTGGTTATTCACCAATTGATTGTTAAAATTTTAAATCCACAGGTGAATTCACTTGTGGATTTTTTGTTAATATCAGATCATGGGAAAGAAAATTTTACCGCTCAACGGGCACACTCCTGTTATCGGCAAAAACTGCTTTATCGCTGAAAATGCTTACATCATCGGTGAAGTGAGCATGGGTGATAATTGTTCTGTGTGGTACAATGCCGTCATCAGAGGAGATGTTGGCGCCATCCGAATTGGCAATGAATGCAACATTCAGGACGGTGCCATCCTGCATGCCACTTATGAAGTGTCTGAAACCGTTCTCGGAGACCGTGTAAGCATCGGACATAATGCGATCATTCACGGTGCGATCATCGAACCGGATGTTTTGGTTGGTATGGGTGCCATAGTGATGGATAATACGCATATCGAAAGCAATACCATCATCGCTGCAGGTTCAATCGTACTGGCCAATCAGCGGCTCGAAGGTGGTTATATTTACGCTGGTAATCCTGCTAAAAAAGTTAAGCAGATCGGAGAAAGCGGTGCGGGATTATACATCAAACTGACACCAAAAGCCTATCAGGAGTACTCCAAATGGTATCAAAAGGAAGGATACGGACAGAAGATCAGCGAATAACCCGAAGGATTGATCACACTAAACCGTAACAACATGAGGAAAGCGATGTTCATTCTGGCCATGGTACTTCCGGCGCTTCACAGCATGGCACAAATAGCCGGTTGTACGGATCCGCTGGCCCTCAATTTCATTCCTTCGGCCTCAGAAAACGACGGATCCTGCACATACGCTTCTGCTTCCCTCAAACCAACACTAAGCTGGATACTCCCGGCTGAGCTGGATGAAACCTCAGGATTGATAATTTGGGAGGAAAATTTCTGGACGCACAATGATGACACGGATGTTCATCTTTACAGACTACAGCAGGGTAATTTTTCATCCTTTCAAACTTACGTACTGAATGGAGTCACCAATACCGACTGGGAAGAGATCGCACAGGATGATCAGTATATTTATATCGGTGACTTTGGCAACAATGCCACCGGTAAAAGGAAGGACCTGCACATTCTCCGAATCAAAAAAAACAGCCTGCCAACACAAATGACTGTGATTGATACCATTTGGTTTACCTACGAAAATCAGGTATTTATCGATGGAAGAAAGTCTACACCAACAGATTTCGATTGTGAAGCCTTTATCATCGGCAGGGATAGTATTTACCTCTTTTCGAAAGAATGGATCAGTGAAAAAACCAGTGTTTATTCTCTTCCCAAAACTCCAGGGAACCATATTGCCAGGTATCAGAACAATTATAATGTTGATGGTCTGATCACCGGTGCCGCATATCTTAAAGACAGTCAGGTGGTTATCCTGACTGGTTACAGTTCGCTTTTACAGCCTTTTTTGTTTTTTCTGTATGACTTTAGTGATCATCATTTCTTCAGTGGCAACAAGCGCAGGGTTTCGCTGGAAATGCCTTTTCATCAGGTAGAGGGAATTGCAACAACTGATGGACTGAATGTATACGTTTCCAATGAACGGTTTACACAATCCGTGATCACGATCGAACAAAAACTGCATTATCTGGATGTGAGTACATTTTTGGGCGATTACCTGTCTAAATTGACCCGGCTCGAAAGGGAAACTGACATTTCTGATGTTCAAATTTACCCGAACCCTTTTGGCGATGTATTGCAACTCAAAGCTGATCCATTATTGCGGACAAATTTTGAATTGATCAATATGTTGGGTTCGCGAATCCTGAACGGCCAATTTGAGGGAGAAACGACCATTCCAACCGATCATCTTTCGCCCGGGATTTACATCATGAAAATGACTTACGGAAAAAATATGATCTTACGGAAAATGATCAAGTCCCGATAAGCAGGAAAGTTTGTCATATTACATTACTGACCATTCCAGGCAGGGACTGTTGCAGAAATTGAGCGTCTGGTGTTCCGTTCATTTTACTCCTTCATCCCATTCCTCCTGAATACTGACAATGAATACGGCTTGTCAAAAAAGGTGATCGGTTCTGAGGGTTCAAAAGTCCTGACCAGCTCAAAATACGGACTTTCTTTGAGCACCTCGACCGGCCCCAGTTGATTGGGCGAGAAATGACCATCCCAGATGACGATTTCGCCTTCTTTGATCCTGTAATGCGGTTTTGCAGCGTCGTGAACCAACTCTTTCGCCTGAAGAGAATCCTGAGGATCCAGTTCGAGGTAAACAATGAAGGATGGCTCATAGAAATAGATCTTTTTATCGTTGAGATGCTCTTTCCTGATAAATTCTGCAGCGTCCAGTATCAGACGGCTTTTAACATCTGCTTTTTGTGGGATGCGGTATAAGGTGAAAGGAATGTAGATCATCACGCCTGCCAGGATCACCCCAAAAATGGTTGCGGACACAGGAGATTTCATTTTAAAAGTCAAAAATGAAGAGAAGACATTGAATCCTTTTAGCGCAAGCAAGGCCCCGACCGGCACGATCGCGATCATATACCTGTGCAATCCCAGCGATCTGCCTATACCAAGCCGCCACATCAGGACATGGGCTGCAAAGTATGCGACAAAAGGAAACAGGATCAGGAACCATTCAGAGAGGAGCTGTCTGTCTCTTTTCCGTGTAAATGCAAACAATATAGCTGCAATTCCGGTCACCATAAAAAAGCCGGTAACCAAACTGAAAATTTTATGCCAGGCCTCAAAAAAATGAAGCAGACTGCCTGTTCCGTATTCTGTGGCCTTGCCCCAGTAAGGCATTTTTGTGATGAGCCAAAACAGATCATTGTAAATAAACAAGCCAGCAAAGCTGTACAAAATGGAACCGGTAAGGATGTATGGAATGACCCGATATTGTTTCTCCAATATAAAATAAAGCGCGTAGACCGGGATCAGGAAAATCCCCTCCGTTCTGGCAAAGGGCGCGAATGACAACAGGATGGCAGCCAGCATGAATTTTTTATCCAGACTGAACCAACTGATGGCTACGATGAACAAACCAAACAACACTTCCACCTGACCAGAGATCACCAATGAGGCATAAATGGGTGTAAAAAAGATCATCACAGGAAGCAAGAGCCTGTTGGTATACCCCAGTTTTCGCGCGATGAGCCAGGCAAACAAAACGCTGGCCAATCCGGAGAGCAGGTTGAAAACAGAAACTCCGTTGTGCCCGAACTGTGCAAAAGGGCTGGCCAGCAGGGTAAATACCGGTTTTGCCCAATGATCCAGGAAGTATTCAGGGTATTTCCATGAGTATCTTGCAAAACGATAATGGGTAGCGCTGTCTGCATCACCGACAAAACCTTCTGATTGCATTAAAAACCACAGAAACAAGGCTCCCAGCCCTGTCAGGATCACAGCTAACAATAATTTTTCTGTTGTTGAATTGTTTTTAAACTTATCAAGCATACCGGAGTTATAAAAAGTCAAAAAGTAATTATTTAGCCCAGATATTATATTTCAGAATACACCATATTGCCCTGAAACCGTCTTTCCAGTTGATTTTTTTCCCTTCCTCGTAGGTTCTTCCATAGTACGAAATGCCGACTTCATAGATCCTTACTTTGGGAAACCGGCTGATCTTTGCCGTGACTTCAGGTTCAAATCCGAATCTGTTCTCCTTCAAGTTGAGACTTTTGATGATGGGCGCCTTGAACAATTTGTAACAGGTCTCCATATCTGTAAGATTCAAATTGGTGAACATATTGGACAAAAATGTCAGGAACTTGTTGCCTATGGTATGCCAGAAAAACAAGATGCGGTGAGGATTGGAACCTGCAAATCTGGATCCGTAGACGACATCTGCATTGCCCTCCAACATCGGCTTCAGCAGGTCGATGTATTCTCTTGGATCGTACTCCAGGTCCGCATCCTGGATTATAAGGTAATCCCCTGTTGCTTCCCTTATCCCTCTGTGCAGCGCTGCGCCTTTGCCCATGTTTACCGGTTGCTCAAACAGTTTTATTGAGGTTTCGGGATGATCCGTAATATATTTTCTAACAACTCCGACGGTATTGTCTTTGCTACAGTCGTTGACGATCACCAGTTCTTTTGAGATGTCTTCCAGCCGGACATCCAGCACTCTGTCCAGAATGGCTGTGATCGTTTTTTCTTCATTGTATGCAGGGATGATGATTGATAATTTTTGCATCTCAGCGCCTTAAGTTTGTTTAATACCGGCAAATGTACATAATTACAAAAGAATCAAGCAATATTGGTTTGGCAAATCATTGGTAGCAGGGTGTGTTTGGACAAAAGCAACGAATATCTGTTGCCCGAAGGAAAAATTACCTGGCAACTTGTACATGCATATAGTGGCTATAGGGTTTAACACCCAATTTTCTATTAATTCTTGGGGCGGTTCGGCTGATATAATATTCCATAATTATCCAGGCTAGTAGGCTTTTGATCTCCAGGCTTTTATTTTGATATGTTGAATGACCCAAAAAAGAATAAGGTTTTCCCGCAGATTTTCGCAGATTTTTGTTAATGAAGATGTTTATGTTTTAGTTTTCATCAGCAGAATTTTCAGGAAAGCATTGAACATAAAGTCAAGGAACTGCTTTTTATTCCCGGTTATATTTTCTATTTTTATCACTTAACGGTTGATCATTTTTTATCGGGCCTATTTCTACTTCAAGTGGCCAATGTTACTTCTCCATTTCTGGCAAATGTGTAATTTGAACATTTCAGTTTTCACTGCTGTCAAATTTTTTGGACTCACATAATCTTTTCAATTCCGCCAATTCAGATTCAGTTTGTTGCATCATGCGGTTCCTGATCTTTCGGCCAATGAACAAATTGACCAGGTTCATCGGAAACTTCCATTTTACCGTAACTTTTACTTCAAGAGTTGACTTTTCCTCATTTACACTCATGGCATACGACACATCAACTGTGTGGATTTTACTTTCCAAATAAAATGAAATTGATTCATTTTGCACAAATCCGGTTATCATACCATTCATTTCCAGTTGTTTACCATCCTCTTCAAAAACTTCCTTAAAAGTTGTGCCGATCCTTTCAGGGGTCTCCAATAAAATTTCACTTCCCTTTACACCCTTTTGCCATAGCATGGCTTTATCCGGACGGGATATCCAGGGAAAAAGATTTTCCGGAGTCAAAGCGATGTCAATGGAACACAAAAAATGCATGGTATTGTATGGATCTATCAGTTAAGCAATATTTTGTTTTACAAATTCACAAATGTCTTGAAATGCTTTTTTGGCCTCCGGAAAAAGGGGTGTTAAAAGGGGGAAGGCATGGATCATTTTGTCCCATTTTCTCAAAGTGACCTTTACGCCGGACTGTTTTGCTGCCTCTGCTACATTAATACAATCATCCAGATGGATCTCATGAGTTCCGACACAGATGTATAATGGAGGAAGGCCTTTAAAATTTCCGAATTGAGGAGACAGCAGCGGGTCTGTCGGGTCATTTCCGGCAATATAGAGTTTTGTCCAGACTGTCCATGAATTCATAGGGGCAACATCTTTTTTTGCATTATGAGTGAATGACCCGGCGGAACATCTCAGATCCGTGACCGGAGAAATTGAAAAAGCTGCTTTAGGTTGACTAACATCATTTTTTTTAAGCGCAAGCAAGAGGGATAAGGTCAATGTTGCACCTGCTGATTCTCCCCCGACTATGATGTTTCCAGATTCAAAACCCTGTTTCAGTAACCATTTATATGCGGTAATGCAGTCTTCGAGAGCTCCGGGAAATGGGTATTCGGGTGCTAATCTGTAATCAAATACCAAAGATCTTAGCCCGCATTCCTGAGCAAATTTTGCCACATGCATCCGGTGAGTGAGACAGGAACCGGAAATAAAACCACCGCCGTGAATGTATAAGAGTACTTTATCCTTCAGTGGATATTGAGGGATGATCCATTCGGCATTTAATCCTTCAACCGAGATTTTTTGGACTGAAATCTTTTCGGGCAGTTTAACCCTGGCTGATGCTTTGTCAATACCTTCTCGAAATTTTATGACAGAAAAATTTTCGTCAACAACTCCAGGTCTGAATTTTAATTTGAACAAATGCCTGTTTTTGATCAATTTGATCACCAATTTGCTTCGAATGCTTTGCATGGCTCAACACATATACGTCAGATGCAAAATTCGTCAATTATCCGTGGAATTAATTAGTTCAGCACAAAAATATCAGGTAAAATTTCGGGATGGATACCTGATGACAGAAAAAAGGAAATACTCACCCGGTTACTGAATTTTGGTACATACCAATTGATCATGCATTGAAGTTGTTTAATAATTATGTTGATTGCTGAAAATGGATGACCGATCCTGAAAGGTGAATATCCGGTGGATATCCTGGGGAAGGACCACGAAGTGTAGGGTCAGCCAAAAAGTCAAGGTGAAGCTCTTTTTTGGATTATAAATACTGACATGCTGAGCATCGTCAGTATCGCAGATGCTGACAAGCTCGCCTGACAAGTGCTGACATACAAAGTATCTCGTCAGTATTCGTCAGTATTCGTCAGTAATTTGTTTGGAAGCATTAAGATACATTTTTAAACAACTTCATTCAGCGAGCATCCAAAGTCAAAAGCCATTAACGCAAAATCGTATTTATGGACAGAGAAATTGTTGTCTGATCAAGCAGCGCTGAAGGAAATTGGGCTCCGGATCGACCATCCTGTTGCATTTACTCCGTTATTGAATTTCAATGACTCAGGCAGGTAAAATTATATTTATCGGGCTGGTCTGCTATATGTGAATTGACAACATTTTAATTTGAACGTCGATCTCTTCAGCATATATGGGATCTGTCCGCAAAGATTTCTGAATTCATAAACTCACCACGAACCTGGTCCCCTTGTCGGGCACGCTTTCCACCTCTACCCTTCCATGGTACATATCCACCAGTTTCCTTACAATGCTCAGTCCAAGTCCTGAACCCGTGATATCCCTGGTTTTATCGTTTTTTATCCTATGGAATTCTGCGAACAATTTTGGTATGTCTTCCTCAGATATTCCGATACCGGTATCCTCAACGATCACACGGATTTCATTTGGTAACTCCAGGATCGTAAAGAATACTTCACCGGATTCTTTGTTATACTTCACTGCATTGGACAGTAGATTGTTAAAAATGATCTCCATTTCATTGGAATCTGCATTAAAAATAATCTCATCGGGCAGATTCATGTGGATCTTTATATTTTTCTGGATGGCCAGCGGTTCCACAGTATCTCTTGATATACGTGCAATTTCCACCAGGTCGACAGGTTTGATCTCCCTGTTTTTGACACCAGATTCCAGCCTCGTGATATCCAACATATCCATGATCAGACTTCTCATACCTTTGATCCGCACCAATGAACGATCGATCATAGTTTCATAATCAGTGATATCCTCTCCGATCTGTTTGTCCTTCATGATATTGAGATAGCCTTCAACCGCATTGATCGGAGACTTGAGTTCGTGTGACAGAACGGAAAGAAACTGAAAGCGGTTTTGCTTTTCTGTCTTGTTCAGGTTTTTACCGATACCTTTCAGATAAACGTGTTTTGTGATCGCTTCCATCGCCGTTCTCAATTCCTGAGGCGTGAACGGTTTTGGCACAAAATTAAAGGCTCCCTGGTTGGTTGCCCTGACTGCAAGGTCCAGGTTGGCATAGGAAGTGATCATCATCACTTCCACACCGATCTGGTTTTTATTGATATACTCCAACACTTCTATACCCTGGATTCCCGGCAGCTTATTATCGAGAAGAACAATGTCGATATGGCCCTGATCGATCTGCTCAACAGCTTCTTCGCCTGACTCAACAGAGATCAGATTGAAAGAGAAATCTGTTTCCAGGAAAGGGAAACTGACAGTAAATCCCCTCAGCACTCTTTCAATTCCTGACCGGATACCCGGCTCGTCATCGACGATCAATACTTTTAGCGGTTCCATATTTTTGGTTTGTTTTGCATAAATTCAGGAGAATACCGGTCTGTTTCTGATCACCGGACATTCAGCCTCCGGAGCAAATTCCGGCTTTACAGTCTCAGATCTCCAGCAGTTTGTTGATCTCTCTCTGAAGTTGGTCAGGCCGGATGCCTTTTTCCAGGAAAAGGTCGGCTTTGATCCAGCTCCTGTCATCCATCGTTTCGAGTTTGAATACCATACCCGTTTCAGATGTAACAGCGGATGCTATGATGATGGGCACATCTGGGTATAATTGTTTTGAGCGGTAAGCCAGCACAAAACCGCTGTCCTGGGTTTCCATCATCAGGTCGAATATACAGAGATCAGGCTTGGTTTCTGCCAGTATCTGTTCTGCCTCTTTCCTGTTTTCTGCTTTGAGGACGAGCAATCCGAACCGTTCCAAAACCATGCTGGTCTGCAGTAAATAATCAGGATCATCGTCTGCGATCAATACAACTTTCTTATTTTCCATTGCTAAAAATTAATTTGTGTTTGTTCTGGGTATTCTGATGTGAAATGCCGTTCCGGTTTCACCTGTTCCGGGATCCGTATTGGATTTCACTGTGACATCACCCTTATGCATTTTTACAATTCCATAGATCAGCGGCAAACCAAGTCCGGTACCTTTACCGAGTTCCTTTGTCGTGAAAAATGGCATGAAAATCTTGTCCATATTTTCAGGCGGAATGCCGCAACCGTTATCCTTTACAATAAAATAAATGTTCCTTTCATCTCCATTGACAATGAGATTGATCTTTCCGGCTCCCGACATCGCTTCAACAGCATTTTTCATCAGGTTGGTCATCACCTGCATCATCTGGTCACGGTCGAAGAAGGCTACAGGGTCGCTGATCTCTGCGTTGAGTTCCAGACTGACCTCCTCCGGCCTGATGATATTGTCCATACTTTCGCTGCAAAAGTCAAGTACATTGACCTGAACAGCCTTGACCTGGTTTTTTCGGGCAAAATTGAGCAGGCCGCCCACGATTTTCTTGCAGCGCTCCGCCTGGTCAACGATCAGTTTAAGGTCCTTATAATTCTGACTGTCGGTATTGGTCTCCTCCATCAGCAGGTTGGAATACATGGTAATGACCCCGAGCGGATTGTTCAGTTCATGAGCAATTCCGGCGGACAACTGACCCATATTGGCCAGCTTTTCTGACTGGATCAAAG
Source organism: uncultured Saprospiraceae bacterium (assembly GCA_964594045.1). Classification (GTDB taxonomy): domain Bacteria; phylum Bacteroidota; class Bacteroidia; order Chitinophagales; family Saprospiraceae; genus UBA2365. Next base: position 78,536 of record CAZQKR010000017.1, read on the forward strand.
CCTGCCTGGCATCGGAAAGTTTTTCATTGGCAATGTTGAGCTGACCGATGGACTGATGCAGTTTTTCAATGGAATATGGCAGGCACATTTCAATCTCGGCAAAACCATGAATGATGGCTTCTGCGTGATCCACACAGGTGTCATAACCGCATGCGCCACAATTGAGGAGGTCTTTTGATTCGTGTTTGCCCATTGCTTCGAGCACCTCTGTCACTTTGGAGGAAGTGGGTTTGTGCAGCCTTCGATCCAGATTACGGAAAGACTGGCTCAGATCCAACGATTCAAAGCTTTTCATCTGTGCTTCAAAAGCATCTTCTTCAATTCGCTGTAATTTCTCATTGACATATTCGCTCACTGCATTGCGTCTGGCATACAGCTTACCGTCGGGACTCATACCCGGACCCATGATACAACCGTTGCAACACAGCAATTCGAGGTTTTTGCCCTTGAAAACACCTTCACCCATTTCTTTAAGGATGTCAATGAACACTTTTTTCCCTGAAGATACGATCATGTTGTTGGAAACCAGATCTTCCGAATTTCCGATCGTGTTCAGCATTCCTCTGGAAACCGGGAACAGCGCGCCTTTACCGGCGTAAGGCGGATCAAAATCAACGGGTTCCACCTTATTATGATCCAGATCCAGTGATGCAAAGATCTCCCTGAGTTCCCTGAATGTGATCACTTCATCCACTTCGTTGCTTTCCCCTTTTTTGGCGATGCAGGGACCGATGAAAACTGTTTTTGCCTCGGCTCCGTACTTTTGTTTGAGTACCCTGACCGTTGCCACCATGGGTGAAACGACCGGTACCAGTGAGTCCTTGATCTCCGGCATATAGTGTTCCACATAGTACACAATAGCAGGGCAATCCGATGAGATCCAGGTTTTGTCCACATTATCCTGATACACCTTTTTATATTCTCTGGCCACGAGGTCCGCTCCGAAGGAAACTTCCACCACCCTGCTGAATCCCAATGTCCTCACCATGCCAACAAATTGTCTGTAATCGTCCAGTTCACTGAATTCCGCAGCAAAACTCGGCGCAACACAGGCGATGACTTCTTCTCCACTTTCGAGTAAAGCCTGGACAGCGGGTTTGGTATCCAAAATAGCTTTTGCCCCCTGGCTGCAAACCAAAAAACAACTGCCACAGCCAATGCATCTTGAAGTCAGTATCTCCGCCTGTCCGTTGACGATCTTGATCGCTTTCACGGGGCATTCCCTGACACATGAGTAGCACACCCGGCATCTGTTGGGTACCGTGCTGATCAGTTTTTCAATTTGTGCATGAGGCATGGAATGTTATTTTTGATGTTCGGGCCCGGAAAGGAAGGCTTTCGCCCTCCATTCTCCAAACCAATTATAAAAAATTGCTTTTGCTTGATTCTATTAAATATTTAGCTTGATAGTCTTTTAGTCTTCAGTCTATTAGCTAGTGATGTTTGCCTTGATTTAAACTTCAATTTTGAGTCTTTTTATTGGCTTATGCCCGATTTGCAAGCTAAACTCCTTCAGACTAACAGACTATACAGCTAACCAGCTTAAAAATTACAATGACTATATGAATACTTCCCTTTTTGCATAATGCGTATGCAGCAGGTGATGACTTTTTTCACTGAGCGGTTCACCAAGAAATTCATCATAGATCTGTTTGATCTCGGGGTTGCTGTGTGAAGTCCGGATGGTTTCTGTTGCGTCGATATTATACAGGCTGGCCATTCTCTTCCTGATATTTTCCTCATTGACTGTCAATGGTTGCCCTCCACCGTTGATACAGCCTCCCGGACAAGCCATTACTTCAATGAAGTGCAGATCGCATTTGCCGTTCCTGACCTCTTCAATGATCTCTTTTACTCCGGCAAGTCCGTTGACGGCTGCGATATTCAGATCGAGGTCACCGATCCTGACGGTGGTTCTTTTGACCGGAGCAAAGCCTCTGAGCGCTTCGATCCGAAGATTGGACATTTCTTCACCAGTCACCATCTTGTGAGCGCTTCTGATGGCCGCTTCCATCACACCACCGGCAGCACCAAAAATTTTACCCGCCGTACTTCTTTGTCCCATGATCGAATCCACAGATTCCGGTTCCAGGTTATGGATGTCAATTCCGTAGATTTTCAGTAAACCAACCAGTTCACGGGTGGTTAAAACCGCGTCAACGTCGCTCATTCCATGGCGTGTCATTTCAGAACGCTGTGCTTCAAATTTTTTGGCGATGCAAGGCATGATACCCACACTGTAAATATCATGAGGATCTATACCTTTCTTCTCAGCCCAGTATGTTTTGATCATGGCACCCATCATCTGCATGGGTGATTTGGCTGAAGAAAGATGACCGAGGAGTTCCGGGGCAAATTCTTCCATGTATTTTACCCAGGCGGGGCAACAACTGGTAAACATCGGCAATTGTCCACCTTCTGTAAGTCTCTGGATCAACTCTGACCCTTCTTCCATGATGGTCAGGTCCGCGGTATAGGCTCCGTCGAATACGGTATTGAACCCAATTTTTCTCAGGCAGGCATTCAGCAGACCATAAACGTCTGTCCCTGCCGGAAGGCCGATCTCTTCAGCCATGGTCACGGAAATGGAGGGCGCATATTGAACAACCACATGCTTTTTGGGGTTATCCAGCGCTTCCATGATCTGTGCGTAATGATTCTTTTCGTAGAGAGCACCTGTCGGACAAACCATGATACATCTGCCACAGTTGATGCAAGAGGAAGTGTTCAGACCTTTGTTGAAGGCAACTGCGATCTCGGCATTGCTGCCTCTGTTGATGAAATCGATCGCATTGACACCCATGATCCGGTCGCAGGCATCAACGCATCTGCCACAAAGGATACATTTTGCAGGATCGCGCACCAGACTTGCTCCGGTATGATCCAGGTTTTTGAGGTTTTTAACCCCGTTGATCCTTCTCTCTCTAACACCCAGATCGCCAGACAAGGTTTGCAGCTCACAATTCATGTTTCTGACACAATAAAGGCAATCGTCCGGATGGTTGCTGAGCAAAAGTTCGACGATCACTTTTCTGCTTTCTGCAACCCGGTTGGAATGGGTCAGGATCTTCATACCTTCTTCTGCAGGATAAGAGCAGGAAGTGATGAGTTTGCCGGAATTAACATGTTCCACTACGCACATTCTGCAAGCTCCCGTGGGAAAAGTTTCCTTGATGTGGCATAAGGTCGGAATTTTGATTCCCAGCCTGTTACAAACTTCGAGGATGGTTTCACCCTTGGTTGCTGTTACCTGTTTATGATTGATTTCCAGATTAATATTCATTGTTACTTTATTTGCCGTTAAAAAATATCGATAGCATCGAATTTGCACACATCGAAGCAGGCACCGCATGAAATACATTTTTCTTCGATGATGAAATGCGGAATTTTTTTGGCGCCAATGATGGCTTCTGTAGGGCATTTCCTGGCGCAGACCATGCAGCCGGTGCATTTTTCCACATCTATTTTGAAGGTCCGCAGTTCGGTACAAACACCTGCCGGACATTTCTTGTCAAAAATATGCTCCTCATATTCATGCCTGAACCAGCGCAAAGTGCTCAACACCGGGTTGGGAGCGGTCTGGCCGAGTCCGCAAAGAGAAGTCTCCCGGATCACCTTACCCAGTTTTTCGAGTTGCATGACGCTTTTTATCCTTTCCAGCGGCTCATACCTTGCTTCATCGGTAGGTTTATGGGTGATGGTGTGCAGGATTTCCAGCATTCGCCTGGTGCCTTCCCGGCAAGGGATGCACTTACCACAACTTTCACGCTGTATGAAGTCCATAAAGAATTTGGCTACGTCTACCATACAAGTGTCTTCGTCCATCACGACCAGTCCCCCTGAACCCATCATGGCACCTACTTTGATCAGGGATTCGTAATCGATCTGTATATCCAGGTTTTCCTCGGTAATACAGCCGCCGGAAGGTCCTCCGATCTGCACTGCCTTGAATTTTTTGTCATTGGGTATACCGCCTCCGATCGTGAAAAGCACCTCGCGGATGGTTGTACCCATCGGCACTTCCACCAGGCCGGTGAGGGCAATTTTTCCTGAAAGGGCGAAGACTTTGGTGCCCTTGCTGTTTTCGGTACCCATAGCAGCGAAATGATCCACTCCCAGTGAGATGATCTCAGGAAGGTTGGACAATGTTTCGACGTTGTTGATGATGGTAGGTTTATGGAAAAGGCCGCTGACAGCCGGGAATGGAGGTCTTGGTCTTGGCATTCCGCGTTCTCCTTCGATGCTGTGAATCAGCGCTGTCTCTTCACCGCAAACGAAAGCGCCTGCACCTTTTTTGACTTTGATACTGAATTGCACATCTGTTCCGAAAATATTTTCTCCCAATAAACCATACGCTTTGGCCTGTTCAAGTGCGATATTGAGCCTTTCAATTGCCAGCGGATATTCTGCCCTGATGTACACGTAAGCCTTGGTTGCGCCTATTCCGTAAGCGGCGATGGCCATGCCTTCGATGAGTCTGTGCGGATCACCCTCGATCACGGCTCTGTCCATGAAAGCACCCGGGTCACCTTCGTCGGCATTGCAGATCAGGTATTTCTGATCGGCTTCTGTCTGGAAGGCAAATTTCCATTTTCTTCCGGTAGGGAAACCTCCGCCTCCTCTTCCGCGCAGACCGGACAATTCGACCATTTCACACACTTCCAGAGGGTGTTTTGTGTGGATCAGGCTGAGATAACTCTGGTAACCGCCGGTTGCGATGTATTCTTCGATGCTGACAGGATTTACAATGCCGCAGTTCTTGAGCACCAGGCGGCTTTGTGGTTTGAAGAACGGATGCTCCTGGTAGAAAGGCACTTCCACCCAGGCTTTATTTTCGGATGAAGGAAACTGGCACATAACATGTTCCCTGTTCACTTCAAGCTGGAAAACTCCGCTAAGCAGGTCGTTGACCAATCCTGCATCCACTTTTTCAAAGGAGATCCTGTTGTAACCGGGCAATTGGACATCGAGTATCGGTTCGGAAGAACACAGGCCGATACAACCCACTTCGATCACTTCTGCGTCGATGGTCTTTTCTGACAGGTAATCCCTGACAGCTTTAAGTGTTTTTGCAGCACCGGCACCAAGACCGCAGGTACCAGCACCGATGAAGATCACCGGCTTGGTAACTGTCTCCCTCCTCAAAGCTGAGAGCGTGGGTTGAACAGCTGCATTAGTGGTTGCAATTTCCGGATTTTTGAGCAGATCCAGCAATAAAAATTGTGTTGTTTCCATTATACTTCTTCCTTTACTTTATACGAATCCAATATCACTTTCAGCGAACCAGCAGTCACTTTGGCATGGAATTCACCGTTGATACAAACCACCGGTGCAAGACCGCATGCGCCGATGCAGGCGACCACTTCGATGCTGAACAATCCGTCCCTTGTAGTGCTTCCGGCCTTGATTTTGAGGTGTTTTTCAATTTCTGAGAGGACCGTGGCGGAACCGAGCACATGGCAGGCTGTACCTCTGCAAATCTGGATATGATATTTGCCTTTGGGTTCGAACCTGAATTGATTATAAAAGGTTGCCACTCCGAAAATCTTGCTTGTCGGGATATGCAAAGTCTGTCCTGTCCGGACGATCGCTGCTTCAGAGAGGTAGCCTTCAGCTTCCTGGATTTCCTGAAGCAACGGGATCAGGGCGTCCTTTCCGCTTCCTTTGTAGTTTTCAATGATAAGATCTAATGATGAATCCATAGGTAATGATATTTAAGATTAACATGTGCCCGATACACGGTCATTTTTTTTGCATGACGGGTAATGTTCCGGTTTATGGAGGCTACCCGTCCCTTCTAATCAATGCAATGCAGCAATTCTTTGAATTTCCGGGATAACTTTTTTAGCTTCTACCGGCTTTTTAATGAAACCGTCCACATGGAAAAACACGGAATTTCCATCTTCTGCAAGGTAGTCCACGCCGGCCTTGCCCGTATTGATATCCCTGATCAGGATCACATGCAGGTCCTTGAAACCGGGAGATTTCCTGAATTCTCTTGCCATCGCCTGAACGTCCGGCTTGGTAGTGGTCAGTACATCGATGCTGGTTTGCATCAGAATGCCTGTTTGTGACAGTTCCTTGTCGTGAATGATCTCTTCTGCCAGTTCAAAACCTTCATAGATCGTGGACATCATGACATCCAGTATTGCCACTTTAGGTTTGATCTCCCTGATCAGCCTGATGCCTTCTTTTTTATCATTTGCGTAATGAACTTCGTATCCTTCCCTTTTCAGAATGGCTTGAATGACGGTGATAACATCCATATCATCATCTACGATTACAATTTTTTGTGCTTCCATTTTTTTTGTTTTATATGTGTGATAAATATTTTCTTTGAGCAAATTTTCCTGAGCTGTTCATGATTTCTGACAGTGCATCGTAATTGTTGTTCATCTTGGAAAGATAATCATCTGCACCTGCATCAATCATCAGCTTTCTATATTGAGCGCTTTCGTAGGCGGAAAAAGCGATTATGGTCAGTTCCGGGTAAATCTCATGTGCTTTTCGGGTCGCTTCAATCCCGTCCATGACCGGCATTTTCAGGTCTATGAAAACCAGGTCGAAATCTTTTCTCAGCAACATCTTCAGGAATTCCTGTCCATTGGAGGCTTCTTCGATGTAAGCCACATTGCCGATGTTTTCCAGGATGGTTCTCAATCCTTTCCTGAATCCCGGATCGTTATCGACAATGATGACTTTTTTCATGCGCTTTTTTAAGTTTTTTTGATGATACAAAATTACGTTGGCCGAACAGGCTGCGCATGCGTAATTACCTCTGCAGAAAAACAGGTAAAAATACCTGACCGGCATTACAGTCAACTGAATACCAATGTTTTAAATAATTGATAAAATGTACTGAAGACAAAAAAAAATCAAAAAAAAACCATAATGCATTCATTTTCAGCAGGCAAAAAAACGAGGAAAAGGAAAATAAATTACAGGCAGGTGTTTTTACGGGGGAAGAAAGCCTAGGGATGGAGGAGAATTGAGAATTTGAAAATTTGAAAATTCGATGATTCGACGATTCGAAAATTCGATGATTGGGATTCATGATTATGCCTTTATGCCTTTGTTGGTGTTTTCACCAACAAATCGTTGAATAAAAAGTCCTTTCATGACTCCTTGGTGCCTAATGCACTTATTTTCAAATTTTCGAATGATCTCATTTTCAAATTATAGGAAGAGGAATTTCCCGCAGATCCCGCAGATTTTCGCTGATCTTTTTTTCATGATTTTCAATCAAATCTGCGCTGATCTGCGAGATCTGCGGGGACTAAAAAGAACCTGTGTTTTTGGATTGATCTTTATGCCTTTGTTGGTATTTTCACCAACAAATCGTTGAATAAAAAGTCCTTTCATGACTCCTTAGTGCCTAATGCACTTATTTTCGAATGATCTCATTTTCAAATTATAGGAAGAGGAATTTCCCGCAGATCCCGCAGATTTTCGATCAAATCTGCGCTGATCTGCGAGATCTGCGGGAACTAAAAGGAACCTGTATTTTTGGATTGATCTTTATGCCTTTGTTGGTATTTTCACCAACAAACCCATACATTTAACAAATCCAATCTTATCCCATCATGTTGCAGGTGAAAACACCAGCAACAGACAAATCTCGGACAAATCGAACAAAGGAACAATTCGAACAACTCGAACAAAAGAACACAGGAACAAAGAAACAATTCAGGATCGCTGGATTCCTGAAACGAGCCTGTTTTTCCTCAGGCTTTGATCAACCCGTTCTTGATCGCAAACATGACCAGGTGAGGTGAGTTTTTTGCACCGGTTTTTTCCAGAAGATTGGAGCGGTGTCCATCCACAGTGCGGACGCTCACTCCTAAAAACTTAGCGATCTCTGCATTGGACATGCCTTTGCAGATGAGCTCCAGGACTTCCTGTTCGCGGTCGGTGAGTTCCACATCAAACATCCTTCGTGCTGGTCGCTGGGTCCGGTTGACTTTATTGATAAATTCCTCGGAAAAATAACTTTCACCACTCATCACTGTCATAATAGCGGTCTCCAACTCATCCTGGTTCGTTTTCTTGAGCAAAAATCCATCCGCGCCTGCCTCGATCATCTGGTTGAAATACCCGATCTCTTCAAACATCGTCAGGGCGATCACCCTGGTCTTCGGATATTTTTCAACGATTTTTCTGGTAGCTGTGATCCCGTCCATCACCGGCATACGGATATCCATCAAAACCAGGTCTATTTCCTGATTCTTTAATATTTCCAGCAATTCATTCCCGTTCTGGGCTTCTCCCATCACTTTCACCTGGTCCAGTTCATTGAGGATGATCCGCAAACCTTTTCTGAAAATCTCATGATCGTCAGCGATCGCCAATCGGATTATCTGCATAATTTATTTGATTTTTAAAGTGATCAGCATAGTCATTCCTTCTCCGGGTTCACTTTTTATCATCGTCAATCCATTGATGGTCTTGACTTTATTGATAATATTATTCAAGCCCATTCCGCCCGGATTTTTCGTTTTTTCATCCACATCGAATCCTGTTCCGTCATCCTTGTAATACAGGTTGATGTTATCCTCATTGGCTTCGAGGAAAATATCAATATTTTTGGCATTGGAATGCTTGAGGGTATTGTGCACCAGCTCCTTGATACTCTGGAACAACACGGTCTCTTCGATCCGTTTACCTGTCAATTGGTACTGGGAGCAGTCCAATTTGATACTCACGGACCTGGTATTGTTGATGTAGGTACAAAAATCATTGACAGCTGCGGCAAGGCCAAAATCTTCGAGGATGCTCGGCATGATATTGTTAGAGATCTCACGCGTACTGATGATGGCTTTTTCGATCAGTTCATCAATGGATTGAAGGATCTCTTCCGGACTTATTTTGTTGAAATTGCCTTTTTTGAGCAAATCGATGTACAATTTGATGGTAGAAAGTAAGGGTGCGACATCGTCGTGGAGATCAGCGGCAAATCGTTTCCGTTCTTTTTCTTCAGTGGCGATGATGGCCGCAGCGATCTTTCTTTCGATATCTTTTCTCGCTGTAATGTCTCTTCCGATGCTCAGGATGGCTTTGCCTCCCATATAATCGATCACGCGGCTGCTCATTTCAAGGAAAATGGTCCTGCCATCTTTGGTCAGGTGCTCCGTTTCAAAAACATGTTTGCCGGATTGACCGACGATCTTGAGATTTTTTTTGACCATGGGTGCAAACTTGGCCGTTTTGAGGTCTGACATGTTCTTTCTGAGCAATTCATCTTTAGAATAACCTAGTTTATTAACCGCTTCATTATTTACCTCGATAATATTTGCATTAAAATCCTCCAGGTAGATCTCATCGCCAGAGTTGTCAAAAAGCAACCGGAAGCGCATTTCTGATTCTTGCCTGTCTTTTTCCGCCTGCCGCAGCTTTTTGAGGGAACCGCTCATTCGCAGGATCGCAATATTGATCACCAGGGCAATGAATAGATTGATAGCGATGTAGGTATGCAAGGGAATATGAAGTTCCTGGCTGAATCCCAGGTTCAGTATTTCTATGATCTGCACGAAAACGAGGATCAGGATCGCCAGGCCTATGATGATCCATGATTTTTTTGAACTGGTGTATTTCAGTATTTTCCATACGGCAAATATGGTAAATACTGAAACCAGTATGGCAAATAGCAAACCTGTTGTCAATAACATCTCTTTTCTCTTAAAGTCCAAAAATAATGATTCCACGTCAAATCAGGTCATAAAAAGCTGCATATCAGTTCTGCTGTCGTTAAAAATCCATCTTTCTGTAAAAAAAGTGGCTTTGTGTAAGCTTATAGCTTTTCACTTGTTAAATGATTTTTTTTCACCACATTGGAACATATAAAATATAGTTAATTCAATTTGATTTATCCAGTTTCAAAAAATAAGAATCTGAAGAACTTAGGAATACAGTTGTTACACAGAGGGCTATTGAGAAGGTACAGAGAGCCACAGAGGGAATACAGATTATTTCAGCGCAAAATCTGCGAAAATCTGCGACCTCTGCGGGAGCCTTCTTTCCAATGGAAATTAATATTTTCCCACTTCCTAAACCCTTCATCAATCCTCGAATCTTCAAATCCTCAAATCTTCAAATCCTTTGCGCCTTTGCGAGAAATTTAGTCACAATCATAAATTAAAATAATCACCAATTTCGAATCCCGAATCTTTGAATTTTCAAATCTTCGAATCAACTTTATAAACCTTATAAACTTCGCGCCTTACTTGCCTGCTTCGCGCCTTTTGTGGAACCATAAAAATCCCGATATTCCATTAAATTACTTTTGACGCTAAGCTAACAAGATATCTGCCTGCACCAATTCGAACAGGAGCATTACAATCAGTACTTATAAACCTGCTTAGCAAGGAAATGCCTGGAATCACCCCATTCACCCAATCCTACCTGATTCCCTGTTGATTGTATCCTGCTGATGATACATCCATGACATCGGGCAGGTTCTTCATCCACACAGGGCTTGCCGTCATACAACAGATAGCATTCTCTGTATTTCAATGGCGTGATATTGGGCATGACGATATTGGCGCCCGCTAAAATAGCTTCTTCCCTGCCATCCGGATGAATGGCCTGCATGGCAGTAGTTGCTGCCATATTGATGTTTGGCATCATAAGCCTGAGCGTTGCTAGCATGTTGAGCGACAACTGATAACGCTCCATTTTGGTCAATATCAGTTCAGGATCACCGAACATTGGCGTATCTTCATGCTCAATGTAAGGTCCCATACCCACCATATCCACATCCAGCTGTTTTATAAAAAGAAGATCATTCGCCAGATCTTCTAAAGTTTGTCCCGGCAATCCGATCATAACACCGGTCCCAAGCTGGAAACCAGCCCGCCTGATCCGTTCCAGTGCTGCCAGCCTTTCTTCAAAACGATGATTCCCATCATCCGGATGGTACCTGAGGTAAAGATCAGGATTGGAAGTTTCGATACGGAGCAGGTATCTGTGGGCACCGGCATCAAACCATTTCTGGTAGGTTTCAGCTGTTTGTTCGCCAAGCGAAAGGGTTATACCGAGTTCACCGTGACTCAATTCCTTTATTTGCCTGATAAGATGTTCAATTTTATCGGTGAAAGCCTTGTCCGCCCTTTCTCCCGTTTGTATCACAATGCTGCCATAGGATTTTTCGTAAGCAAAACGGGTACAATCCAGCACTTCTTCATCTTCCATCACATACCGTGTCTGCGCTTTATTGCCTTTCCTGATCCCGCAATAAAAACAGTTTTTAGAACAAATATTGGAATACTCGATCAGCCCTCTTAAAAATACTTTTTGTCCGATATGGGCATCAGCCACTTCCCTGGATCTTTTCAGCAAAAGCGCATTGTCCTCACCCTCCGATTTCAGTAAGCTGAGGATGTCATCCTTTGAAAAATCGTTTTGCTCAAGCAATTTTTTGAATTCTTTCATCTATTTCTGCTGTTTTAAAAACATCGATTAACGATTTTTGATTTAAGAAGTATGAAAAAAAATATGATCACTATTATCCGTCAAAAATTACAAGATTTCTCGCTCCGATCGAAATGACTAAGGTTTTTGTGAGAGAAAGTGGGTTGATGCAGCGGCAAGCCGCTGCATTAACCCACCCTTAAAAAGCTAACTGTTTGTCATTCCTGATGCTCATCCAATTCGATCAGGACAAGTCCCTGATGCTCATCCAATTCGATCAGGACAAGTCCCAACGCAGTGAGGAATCCTGAACACATAATTCTACCTTTTCTAATATTTTGAAAGTAAGTCATGATCTTAAACCGTTAATCCTTGCCTGCCCGTATGGGTTCTATATTCAAACTAGATTAAATCGGCGTAATTTAAGATTATGTCAAAAAAAACATCATTTTATATTTTAAGTCACTTTTGCTTAAAAGGCTTCACTGCCCTTTCATAGATCCCGTTCAGATAGGCAATGGCAATCCCGTAATTCGTAACTGCCACGCCGGCTTCTATCGCCGGCTTTAACCGGTTGTGAATTTGTTTTTTCGTTACCATACAGCCACCACACTGTATGATCATGGCATAATCCGTAACAGGCCTGGTCAATTCATTCAAACCACTGACAGCCTCAAAATGCAGTTCTTTCTGACTGAATTCACTGATCCACCGTGGCAATTTATACCTTCCGATGTCTTCACAGGATACCTGATGGGTGCAGGATTCCAGCATCAGGATCCGGTCTCCGTCTTTCAGTTCAGATAGTTTTTTGACGCCTTCCGCATACGCATCAAACGGTCCTCTCATCCTGGCATAAGCCACGCTGAATCCTGTCAACGGAATATCCTCAGGAATGATTTTGCTCACATAACCAAATGCCTGGCTGTCTGTTACGACCAACTTTGGCTTGATCCCTGTTTTTTGAAGGAATAATTCTGCTTCCGTTTCCTTGACCACGATATTGATCGCATCTCTGTCCAAAACGTCTCTGATGGCCATTACCTGAGGAAGGATCATCCTGCCTTCTGGCGCCTCACTGTCAACCGGTGTGATCAACATAACTATGTCACCTCTTCCAATCAGATCTCCGAAAAGCGAAGGCCTGACATAAGCGGTTTCAGGAATAGTTCCTTTGATGGATTCGATCAGTTCATCCATCGGTTCAGCTTTGAAAGCGCTGAAATCCACAATGGCTGCATCCGTATTTTTCCTGATCTGTCCGATCGTTTCATTGTTCAGCGGCTGCAGGTCAGCTTTATTGTGAACGATGAGGTAAGGCACATCAAAACGGTTGAACTCGCGGATCAATTGCGTTTCAAATTCGCCAAAATCATTGCCCGAAATCAGCAAAATGGCACAGTCCATATTTTTAATGGTCTGCAAGGATTTCTGTATCCTTTTTTCTCCCAATATGCCTGAATCATCAATGCCTGCTGTATCTACGATGATCGCCGGACCAACACCGAATATTTCCACTGATTTTTTCACCGGGTCGTTGGTGGTGCCAGCAATGTCAGATACAATGGCCACATCCGAACCAGTCAATGCGTTGATAAATGAACTTTTACCCACATTCCTGCGTCCAAAAATTCCGATATGCGGTTTGAGGTCTCTTCCTTTTGCCATAACTGTCATTTAAAAATATAAATCTCTTCCACCCTGTTTTACCTTTTCAATACGGTCCAGCAAGGCATTGTAAATCTTTTCTTGTTCCAGTGTTTTCAGATTGTCCCCGATCACTTTCCATCCTCTTTCCCTGGTTCCGTCAGGTGCATAGTCCATCAGATATTCTGCCAAAGTCAGGATCGCATTGGGCGTACAGAATTTTTTGATGAATCCCGGAACGGAAAACTCCATGAAATGCTCACCTGTCCTGCCCATCCGGTAACAGGAAGTGCAAAATGACGGGATCATGCCTTTGTCCAGCAATTCATCCACGATCTCATTCAGGGTTCTTTCATCATTGATCCTGAACTGACCTTTATTCAGATTTTGCTCATGGTTCAAGGTATTGGTATAACTTCCAATCTCTATTTTTGTTCCGCCATCAATCTGTGAAACACCATATTGCATGATCTCATCACGCAATTGTGCCGGTTCTCTCGCGGTCAGGATCATGCCTGTGTATGGAACGGCAAGCCTCAGAATTGCGATCAACCTGGCAAAATCTTCATCAGAAACAAAATATTTGTGCCCAAAATCAAGCATGGAAGCATCCTTGATCCGTGGAAATGAGATCGTATGAGGTCCAACATTGTAACATGCTTCCAGGTGATTGGTGTGCCTGACCAGTCCCATCACTTCATATTTCCAGTCATACAAACCAAACAATACACCGATGCCCACATCGTCCAGGCCGGCTTCCTGTGCCCTGTCCAAAGAGGTGAGACGGTAGTTGAAATCGGCTTTTTTGCCCCGAAGATGATAGGTTTTATATGCTTCGGGATGGTAGGTTTCCTGAAAAACCTGATAGGTACCGATACCTGCTTCATGAACCGTTTTGAACCCTTCTATATCCAAAGGAGCCGCGTTGATATTGACACGTCGTATTTCTCCATTGCCTTTTCTGACCGAATAAGCGATTTTTACGGTGTGCGCGATGTATTCCGGATTGTACTGTGCGTGTTCTCCATAGACCAGAATGAGGCGTTTCTGTCCGCTTTCTTCCAGTGCTTCGATTTCGTGGATCAGCTCTTCATCATTCAGCGTTTTGCGAACCGCATCCTTGTTCGAAGCGCGGAATCCGCAATAGGTGCAATTATTGGAGCATTTATTACCAACGTACAAAGGTGCGAATAAGACGATCCGGTTGCCATACACCTTTTCTTTCAGGGTTTTTGCGCCCTGCTTGATCTCTTCGATCAGTTGAGGGTCATCGGCATTGAGTAAAATGGCCACTTCTTCGAGATTGAGCCTGTTTTTTGCCAATGATTTGTCGATGATGGCCCGGACTTTTTCTTCATCCGGCGCTGCATTGTGAAGAAAAGACCAGATCTCTTCCGGGTCGATGAAGGGTTGCATTGGCTCATCCTTGATATTATATTGTTCAGGATTAAATTTCATTTTATGTTCATTTTATCTCAGCTTCAGCTCGTTGTAATATTGAAAAAATCTTACTGCTTAGTCAGGAATTTAACACGGCTATCCGCTTAAAATTCATTTTTTTTGATGGTACAAAGTTACGGTGAACAATAAGGCTGCACATCAGTAATTCCCTCTCTCCCGAAACAGGTAAAAACACCCACCATTAATTGCATTACATTGATAATCTGAACTTTGATCAAGTAAACACAAAGATTTTTAATAGAAAAAAAATAACTTCATATATTATAAATCATTCATTTTCAGCAATCAGAAAATAAAACAAAGCTTAAAAAGAAATTCAGACAGGTATTTTTACGGGTGAAGTATGATGAGAGATGTTCCTCCCTTAATTTGTGCTTGCATGCTTATGTACCTATTTATTAATGTGGTGGAAAGAATTCATTAACCACATAGATACATAGACATATAGAAAGGAATTGACTAACGATAACCTTCAGTTTTCTCCTAAGTGTACCTATGTTCCTATGTGTCTATGTGGTGAAAAGAAATCATTAACCACATAGATACATAGACACATAAAAAGAAATTGACTAACAATAACCTTCAGTTTTCTCCTAAGTGTACCTATGTTCCTTGGTGTCTATGTGGTGAAAAGAAATCATTAATCACATTGATACATAGACATATAGAAAGGAATTGACTAACAATAACCTTCAGTTTTCGTCTATGTGTACCTATGTTCCTATGTGTCTATGTATCTATGTGGTGAAAAGAAATCATTAACCACATAGATACATAGACACATAGAAAGGAATTGACTAACAATAACCTTCAGTTTTCTCCTAAGTGTACCTATGTTCCTATGTGTCTATGTGGTGAAAAGAAATCATTAACCACATAGATACATAGACATATAGAAAGGAATTGACTAACGATAACCTTCATTTTTCTCCTAAGTGTACCTATGTTCCTAAGTGTCTATGTGGTGAAAAGAAATCATTAACCACATAGATACATAGACACATAGAAAGGAATTGACTAACAATAACCTTCAGTTTTCTCCTAAGTGTACCTATGTTCCTATGTGTCTATGTGGTGAAAAGAAATCATTAACCACATAGATACATAGACATATAGAAAGGAATGGTAGTATAAAATATATTGTGTAAACTAAAATAGAAAGATAAAACCAAGAGCAAC
>CAZQKR010000018.1:0-29913 GCA_964594045.1 uncultured Saprospiraceae bacterium
ACACTATTTAACTGATTTATAATATTTTATATGAATATTAAGGAGCGACTATATAATTATTTTCAGCTGATTCATTCAACTAAAAAAATCAGTTATGTGTCAGTTTAATTATTTCAAAAAAATTTGCCGTATCGTTGTGTTTATTGCTGCAAATTTAATTTGGCAGTTTATCAATACAGCATACGCCCAAATAAAAAGTTCAGAATTTCCTGTTTACCAATCGGATACGATATTATTCAACGGATTGACATTGAGCAAACCAGCGCATCTGGCATTTGATTCTTCGGAAAATGCACTGTTCATCTCTGACCCAGGGAAAGGTTCAATTTATTATTTCCGTAAAAACACAGGGGATTGGAAAGAGATCTTCAAGCAAAGAGATGCTGAACCTGATTTTATCGCTTTGGATCAAAATCTGAAGATCATTTACTGGACAGACAGATCAGACGGCAGCATCTGGAGAGCCAATTACGACGGCAGTTCAGGTATGCGCATTTTTAAAAATCGAAAAGAGACCCCGGAGTACCTTTTTGTGGACAGTCCAGGAACTCGGCTCTATTACCTGGCAAACAGTGCGATCCAAAGCATCAATACAGTCGGAGAAAAACCAGCAACTGTGTTTTCAAGTAAAAATTTCATCATTTCAACGATCACGCCTTCAGCGGACAAAGCAGGATTTATTTATCTGGGTATTGAAAACAACCGTGATTCCAGGCTCAATTATAATACAATTTATCTAATGGATCCATCGACCCGGAAGAACGAACCGGTAGTCAAAAACTGTACAAATGTGTTCACCAGAATTGTTCAAGCCGATAATATGCTGATCTGGACCGGCCATGATCCGGGAACTATCTTTTTTTATGATATTCAGTCTGAAAAGATTGCGCATGAGATCGATGTTAAACACAATGTAACAGATTTTGTTTTGGATACAGGTTCCGGCGATTTGTTCTTTCTGGCAAAAAAGGAAAAACATCTGTTTGTACTTTCACCGATAGTTGCTGATCATTCGGTTACCGGTACTCCAATCGATAAATCTTCCGGGAAGGATAGCTCGCTTCAGGAACTGGTGCCGGTATCTGAAATACCTGTATCACAACTTGTTCAGGATTCACTCTCCAGGGTCGAAATTGTTGCTATTCCGAAAGATACAATAGAAACTGCAGGAATGGTACAGTTAAATGACCCTGATTCAAATGAAACTGTCTCAGAGAAACATTCCCCAAATACAGCAAATTACCTCAGGGTCCATGAAATCAGGATATGGTTGAAAAGTGGTCTCGTGCTGACCATGTTCCTTCATGATGTTGATGAGACTGATCTTTACTTGTTGTCAACATATTATATGAGCAATGAATATCCTGTTTTGACCGGTCAGAAGAATCTTTTTAAGATACCCCTTTCAGAAGTTGAAAGAATCAAAATCGTCCAGTACTTTGACATTCAAACCGGAGAACCGGATACAAATTTTATAGCAAGGAAACCGCTGAACAGTACCAGCTTTATCATATATGGAGGTTTGGGTGGTCTCGGGTTGGATCTTGCAATTCTTGCAGCAGGCGGAATTACTTTTCCGTTTTTTACTTTAGCGGGTGGAATTGGCGGTTTATTGGTTGCTGCCATAAACAATGGCCAAAGTACTGTCAGCTTCAGGGCAAAAAAAGTGGACAAAAAGACCATTGAGAAAAACTTCAGATTCAAAAATGGTATAAGGGAACCTGAAGTAAAATTGCTGAAAAACTATATCATCAAAGAAATCACACCATCTGAAATTATCAGGTTTTCCAGAAATAAAGCTTTAAAATCATCACAAATGACTCAATCATCTCAATGAAAGAACTTCCTTTTTTTGTTGTCCGCTAAAAGCTGACAGGACTCTCGCTCAAAAAAGCTACTTGCCCGGATCCGGGGATATGTTTGCCTCATTGCCAGCAAAAAGCCGGAGTACATTGTTTATTTTCAGCCATGATCCTGGTCCACATTCAGTAAAAGGTAAATGCACATTTTTTCGGTCACCTGACTTTTATTTTCCTATCCTGTGACCTTTATTGGCATAAAACAGAACGTACACATAACAAATAATCAACATCATATATGCCAGGTGCATCTGACCACCCAATAAGTTTTTGAAAAGGGCAAATAGTGGTGGCAAAAGTGCACCGCCGGCGATACCCATGATCAGGATGGCTGACCCGATTTTGGTCAGTTTGCCAAGTTTTTCAATAGCCAGTGGCCAGATGGCAGGCCACATGATGGAGTTGGCAAAACCAAGCATAGCAAGGAACAGGATAGATACACTCCATTTGATATTGAAAAGTTCAAAGCTAAGGTCTTTGGTCATTATAGTCATTACAGTGAAGATCAGGCCGAGTACAGCAAAATAGGACAATGCTTTTTGCTGGCTGATGTATTTTGGAATGGCAAAAATTCCCACAAAATAGCCCAACAACATACCCGTAAGTGTGAACGAAGCGAAAAACTTGGCCGTTTCATTGGGAAAGCCCAGGTAATTGCCGTACAGTGCCATCGTATCAACTGCGATCACTTCGGCGCCGACATAGAAAAAAATCGCCAAAAATCCAAGAGCAAGATAGGGAACTTTTAAAACGGCCTTAAGCCTGGTGAACCAATTGCCAGGCAACTCGTCTGCGTCTTTTTCTTCAATCTCCGGCAGGTTGGAATAACGGATACCAAAGGCAAGAATGAATAATGCCCCTGCCATAATGATATAAGGCAGGATCACTTTTCTGGCAAGCACATCAAGTTCCTGTGCTTTTTGAGCAGCATCCATCATTTCAAGACTTTTGGTCAATTCGTCGGTGCCAGCCAGAACCACCATTCCGAGCAGAATCGGACTCAGTATGCCTGCAGTTTTATTGGCAATGCCCATAATACTGATCCGTTTTGCCGCGCTTTCGATCGGCCCGAGGACCGTGATATATGGGTTGGATGCTGTTTGCAGGACAGCAAGCCCAAGTCCCTGAACGAAAAGGCCAAATAAAAACAAGCCATACATCCTTGTCAGGGCTGCCGGAACAAAGACCAGAGAACCTATACCCATGATGATCAGACCCAATGCCATCCCGTTTTTGAAACCGACTTTTTCAAGAATGGTGGAAGACGGAATAGCCATGAAAAAATAAGAAATGTAAAATGCTGTAGTAACCAGATATGCTTCAAAATCATTGAGTTCGCACGAAATTTTGAGGTAGGGGATCAGTGTGGCATTAAGCCAGGTAACGAACCCGAAAAGGAAAAAAAGTGCTCCGATAATAAGCATTGGGCCCAGGTTGTTTTGTTTGTTTTTGTTTTGTTCCATATTCTTAATCCGATTTCTGATGTGTCAAATGATTCAAATCCGGCTAAAAGTAATATTATTTTGATTCACTGCAAAACCAATGAGCTTATCTTTGAATACAGGTTTTTTTTATAGGTTTATATGTATAAAAAACCAATAATAAATTGTACTTTTGAGGGTTTTTTTGATAAAATAAATTTAACATATTACGTAATGAATGAAAATCCAAGGGTAATCCCGATCAGCATTGAAGAGCAGATGAAGAGTGCCTACATCGATTATTCGATGTCGGTCATAGTCGGGAGGGCATTACCAGATGTGAGGGACGGTTTGAAGCCTGTACACCGTCGAGTGTTGTACGGGATGCATGATCTGGGCGTATCATATAACAAAGCATACAAGAAATCAGCCAGAATAGTTGGGGAGGTTCTCGGAAAATACCATCCGCACGGAGACTCTTCTGTTTACGATACCATGGTCAGAATGGCGCAGGACTGGTCACTCCGTTACCCGCTGGTTGACGGGCAGGGTAACTTCGGCTCCATGGACGGCGACAGTCCGGCTGCCATGAGGTATACAGAAGCTCGTCTGGCAAGGATCAGCGACGAACTGCTATCGGATATCAGAAAAGAGACAGTTGATTTTAAACTCAATTTTGACGACACCCTCGAAGAACCTACTGTATTGCCTGCACGGTTTCCGAACCTTCTGGTCAACGGAACAAGCGGTATTGCTGTGGGTATGGCCACAAATATGCTGCCACACAATCTTTCCGAGGTGGTAAATGGTGTTATCGCAATGGTACGCAACCCGGAGATCACAGTTGATGAACTGATGGATCATATCAAGGCACCTGATTTTCCTACCGGTGGCGTGATCTATGGGTACGAAGGTGTAAAAGAGTCATTCAGAACAGGAAGAGGCAAGATCATTCTGAGGGGAAAAGCCAAAATTGAATCCAAGGCAGACCGGGAAACCATTATCATTTCTGAAATTCCCTATCAGGTCAATAAAGCCAGCCTGGTTGCCAAAATCGCCTCACTGGTCCATGAAGATAAAATTTCAGGTATTTCGGACATCAGGGATGAGAGCGACAGAACAGGTCTGAGGATCGTGATCGATGTCAAAAGGGATGCGATCGCCAAAGTCATTTTAAGCCAGCTGTTCAAATATACTCCGCTCCAATCCTCATTTTCAGTGAATAATGTTGTGTTGGTCAATGGAAGACCGGAAGTACTCAACCTACAGCAACTGCTACAGGAATTCATCAAATTCCGTATTGAGGTCATTATCAGAAGGACCCGATTCGAACTTAGAAAAGCAGAAGAGCGTGCACATATTCTCGAAGGCTTGCTGATCGCACTGGACCATATCGATGAAGTGATCAGGACGATCAGGGAATCCAGGACGGTAGAGGAAGCAAGTCAGAGTTTGCAGAGCAAATTTGAATTGTCTGAAATACAGGCTAAAGCCATTCTCGACATGCGCTTGCAAAAGCTCGTTAGCCTGGAGATCACCAAATTGAAGGAGGAATATGAAGAGCTGCTGAAACATATTGCCGATCTGAAGGATATTCTTGAACGCCCTGAGCGACAGTATGATATCGTTGTGGCTGAAATGGAAGAGATCAGGGAAAAATACGGAGATAAAAGAAGGACCGATATCGAAATGGCAGAAGGAGATATCAATATTGAAGATATTATTCCTGACCACAAAGTGGTTGTCACGATTTCTCACTTAGGTTACATCAAAAGGACACTCGCTACTGAATACAGGACTCAGGGCAGAGGTGGACGCGGATCTACGGGAAGTAAAACCAGAGAGGAAGATTTTATCGAACATGTGTTTGTAGCGACCAATCACAACTATCTTTTGCTTTTTACCGAGCAGGGCAAATGCTATTGGTTGAGGGTTTTTGAGATACCTGAAGGTTCAAAAACCGGGACAGGAAGAGTGATACAAAATATGATCAATATTCCTCAGGACGATAAGATCAAAGCATATATTCCACTAACCAACCTGACCGATAAGGAATTCCTGAACCGGCATTTCATCATGTTCTGCACCCAAAAAGGAATTGTCAAAAAGACTTCACTGGAAGCCTTTTCACGGCCAAGGGTTAACGGGATCAACGCCATAACCATTCAGGAAGGCGATACTTTGCTGGAAGCCAAACTGACCAACGGTAATTATGAGATCATCCTGGCCAACAGCAGCGGTTATGCCATCAGATTCGATGAAAAGAAGGTCAGATCCATGGGACGTACTGCTGCCGGTGTCAAAGGCATGCGCCTGAAAGGAGATGATCACGTCGTGGGAATGGTCAGGATCAATAAGGAAGACAACATCAAATCCATTTTTGTTGTATCCGAACTGGGCAACGGCAAACGTTCAGATCTAGAAGATTACCGCGAGACCAACAGAGGAGGCAAAGGTGTAAAAACACTGAAGATTTCGCCAAAAACGGGTAAACTGGTAGCCATTAAAACGGTCAGCAACGATGACCATGTCATCATTACTACAAGGCATGGCGTTATGATCAGGATGGATATGGAACACTTGAGGATAATGGGACGAGCTACCCAGGGTGTCAGGGTCATCAGGCTGGATGAAGGAGACGCGATCAGCGATCTGGCAGTGATCAGAAACGCAGGACTAGTTTCCAAATCAGGTGAAGAAGAATGATGTTAACAATTTGTTGGAACATTTTAAGTATTTTTTATACTTTTATGGCTTTATAAAACGTCAATGAATAAATTTCCTGACAGGACTGAATGCAATTTTGAGAGGAGATTTTGATCAGAAATATTTCTAATTTTAAATTATTAAAACGAATGAACCATCTGAGAACGGAGCAGAGTCACTCATGCATTCGTTTTCAGTGAAAAAAAAGGTTATTGACTAAAAACAAAAGAGATGAAGAAGATACTTTTTATTGTTTTCAGCATGCTGCTGTTTGCGGCCGTGAGTAAAGCCCAGGATGCCGAAAAAGATATGAAAAAAGCTGCAAGGTATTTGTCAAGCTATAATCTGGACCCTGCAGCAAACCCAGGAAAACTTCAGGAGTCATATCAGCTGATCACAGGAGCATTGAATGATGAACTTGTTGCCTCCACTTCCAGAGGATGGATACTCAAAGGGAAAATTCTGAATGAACTTGCCGCTGAGGAGATCAAAAAGAAACTGATCGACCCTAAATATGTGATCACAATGCCGGATGCTGCAATTGAAGCACTGGCATCACTGAAAAAAGGAATTGAACTTTCGTTGAAAAAACATGAGGCAAAAGAAGCCATATCTGCGATGAAAGATACAGAAAATCATCTGAACAATTTCGGAATTTACGCTTTTCAGGATAAGGATTATAAAGTGGCATTTGCCAATTTTGATGCTGCAGTCAAAGTTTACCAACTGATGAAAGATAATGAACTTGAAGGAGACAGCAGACTGTCTGATCCTGCTATCCGTAATGAACATTTCTTCTACACTGGCATTGCCGGATTTTACGGTGAAAACAAGAATGAGTCTGCACCATATTTTGAAGAGTTGTTCAGGAATGGCAGCAATGAACCATTTGTTTATGAAGCTTTGTTCAATATCTACGAATCCGATGAAGAAAAAGCACTTGTCTACCTGAACAAAGGCCGCGAATTGTTCCCCAACAACTCAGGGCTGCTTTTTGCTGAGATCAACCACTATGTCCGTAAAGGTGAAATGGAAAAAATGATCAGCAAACTGGAAAATGCGCTCGAACTGGAACCTGATAATGTATCTATATATACAACTTTAGGCAGCGTGTACGATCAACTGTGTACCAAGGCAACAGAGGCAGAAGAAAAAGAAAAAGCTAAAAATTATTTTGATAAATCATTGTCATATTTTAATCAGGCACTGAAACTTGACCCCAATTATTTTGATGCGATCTATTCCATCGGAGCTTTATACTATAACTCTGCTGCGAATATGACAAAAGAATTGAATAAATTTGCCAATGATTATTCCAAGGAAGGAACCAAAAAATACAACGAAATAAAAACCAGCATGGATGCACTTTTTGATCAGGCATTACCATATTTCGAAAAGGCTGAGACCATCAATGCCAATGACGCAGGTGTATTGCAGGCGCTTAGCGAAATTTATGCCCGTAAAAATGTTCTGGACAAAGCTCAACAATATAAAGACAGGCTGGACGCGCTGGAAAATAAATAGTATTAATGGGTGAATAATTTGTTAAAGGTGCTTTGTTTGAAGCACCTTTTTTATATCCGGCAAACACCGGGTCAATTTAAAACTTTCAGTATGAGACTACATTTGATATCTATTGGAGGGAGTGTAATGCATAATATTGCTCTGGACCTTCAAAAAAACGGGTATCGGATCTCCGGGTCTGATGACGAGATTTACGAACCAGCCAAATCACGACTAGCAAAAGAAGGATTATTACCTGAGACAATAGGGTGGTCGGCTGACAGGATCACCAACGATTTGGATGCAGTCATACTGGGAATGCATGCAAGAGCAGACAATCCGGAATTGATCAGAGCCCAGGAATTGGGCATCAAAATATTCTCATTTCCAGAGTTCATTTATGAACACGCAAAGCATAAAACCAGGATTGTGATCGCCGGCAGCCACGGTAAAACTACGACCACTTCAATGATCATGCATGCCATGAAAGGTACCGGGATAGATTTTGACTACCTCGTAGGAGGACAGATCGAAGGCTTTGATCACATGGTCAGGTTTTCTGATGCACCCATAATGGTCATGGAAGGTGATGAATATCTGAGCTCTGCCATAGACAGGAGACCCAAAATGCTTCATTACAGACCTCATTATGCCGTCATCACGGGAATTGCATGGGATCACATGAATGTATTCCCAACCTATGAAAACTACACAGAACAGTTCAGCCTGTTCCTGGAAACTATCGAGTCCGGAGGCAAAGTATTCTTTTTCAAGGAAGACATGGATCTGGAAAAAATTGCCGGAGCATGTCCTCGCAAGGATATTGAGATCAGACCTTATGGTTTTCTGGAAGATAAAATGATGGAAAGCATGCAGGTGTTTGGCAAACATAATCAGGCAAATCTGATGGCTGCATCTCTTATATGTGAACAGGCGGGAATTTCACAAGAGCAGTTTGTTGACCTGATGAAAGCCTTTACCGGAACGAAGAAAAGACTCCAGAAGCTTTATGATTCTTCTGAAATGAAAGTATTTCTTGACTTTGCCCATGCCCCTTCCAAACTTAAAGCAACAGTTGAAGCAGTTAGATCCAAGTACCCTGATTACAAGTTGATTGCAATGTATGAATTACATACCTATTCCAGTCTGAACAAGGCATTCATACTCCATTATAAAGGAACCATGGATCTGGCAGATAAAGCGCTGGTATATTTCAATGCGCATACTTTGGAGATGAAGAAAATGCCAGAACTTTCACCGGAATTCATCAGGGACGCTTTCAACATGGAGGAGCTGGTCGTATGTCAGGACAATGACCATTTAAAGGAATTTATCCAGCAAAATAAAGTCGAAAAATGCGTTTACCTGTTTATGACTTCAGGCACATTTAATGGATTACCTATTTTTGAAATCCTGAATATTAAAGGGTAATATGCCTTCAATTATTGAAAATGGAAATCAGACTTCTGAATATCCATTGATTTCCATTTAAAATCAACCTAAAATTTTAATTTTTATTTACTCTAAAACTGCCCTGAGGATTAAGAAATTAGCATTTTCAGACATTTTTTCATTTTATTTTAACTTTTTATCAATAGTAATATTTCAATTTTTGGGTTAACTTTGTAGAGGATTAATTATGTGCTCAACCTGCCAAAAAGATAATTGGTACGCATTTTATACCCGTTCCAGATCTGAAAAGCAAGTACTGTTACGGCTTCAGGAAGCGGGATTTAATGTATATTTGCCATTGATCACCAGAGTAAAGCAATGGAGTGACAGGAAGAAAAAGGTTCAGGAACCACTGATAAGATCTTATGTTTTTGTCAGGATAGTTGAATCAAAAATTCCTGAAATACTGAAAGACTCAGGGGTGATTTTCGTTTTGAAGTTTTTGGGTCACCCGGCGATCGTTAAAGAAAATGAAATCCGGAATTTAAAGATTCTCACAGCAGGAGAGTCTGATAGGGTGAGTTTAATCCCGATCGAAAAAATGATCGAAGGAACCCGTGTGAAGGTGGTCAAGGGAGCCTTTTCGGGATTGGAAGGAGAATACCTCCGCATGAAAGGAAAATTCAGGGTAATTGTAAAAATGGAAACGCTGGGAACAGTTATTTCTGTGGACATACCCGGAAATTTTATTGAAAAGATGTGATGGTGTAACTAATTTGGACATCGATGCATCTGAAAAGAATAAATATTGGAGTGGCTCAACCCAAATGGGACTGAGGATAGCGAAGCTTTATTTAAAAGAGAAATATCCCCTTTGGTAATTTCGATCATCCAGAATGATTTTGAACAGCAGCCACATTTAAAAGACATGGTCTGACCTACTTAATCAACTGAATAATATTATTTTATATAATTTTTGTAATTACTAAATGTGATTAAATGGATTTTAATGAAAACATCAGAATAGGTATCATTGGTTTAGGATATGTAGGTTTGCCTTTGGCAGTAGAATTTGCGAAAATCTACCCGGTCATTGGTTTTGACATCAATCAAAACAGGGTGAATGAGCTGAACAAAGGGCATGATTCAACCCTTGAGATTGAAGATGATTTGCTAGGCAGTGTTTTGATCCATCAACTTCCTGAAAACAGTGGGCTGTATATGACAGCGAATCAGGAATATATTAAAGACTGTAATTATTACATCATCACAGTTCCTACACCAACAGACAAAAACAACAGGCCTGTACTGACCCCTTTGATCAAGGCATCTGAAACTGTCGGTAGCGTGCTGAAAAAGAATGATATCGTCATCTATGAATCAACAGTTTATCCCGGCGCAACGGAAGACGATTGCGTGCCTGTACTTGAAGCTTTTTCCAATTTGAAATTCAATGAAGACTTTTTTGTGGGTTATTCTCCTGAAAGGATCAACCCGGGAGATAAGGAACACACGGTAACCAAAATAAAAAAAGTGACTTCAGGCTCAACACCTGAAACCGGTATTAAAGTGGACCAGTTGTACAAATCGGTCATAGTTGCCGGGACTCATCTGGCACCTAATATCAAGGTTGCAGAGGCCGCAAAGGTTATCGAGAATTCACAGCGCGATATCAATATAGCCTTTGTCAATGAACTTTCCAAAATATTCAACCTGATGGGCATTGATACCCATGATGTGCTGGAAGCTGCATCAACCAAATGGAATTTCCTCAGGTTTTCCCCTGGTTTGGTCGGAGGGCACTGCATCGGCGTAGACCCGTATTATCTGGCTCAGAAAGCTCAGGAAGTCGGCTACCATCCGGAGATCATTCTGGCTGGTCGCAGGCTGAATGACGATATGGGACGATACGTTGCCTCTGAAACCGTAAAGCTGATGATCAAAAAAGGCAAAGCCATAAAAGGTAATAAAGTTTTGATCCTCGGCATCACCTTCAAGGAAAATTGTCCGGACATAAGAAATACACGTGTGGTGGATATTCTGGCTGAATTAAAAACGTATGGCTTACATGTGGATGTTTATGATCCATGGGCAAATGCAGAAGAAGTTTTTGAAGAATACGGGCTGGAAATTCTGACCAGTTTCCCTGTTGGGCAACAATATGACGGAATGGTACTGGCTGTAGCCCATAAGGAATTTGCCCATTTGGATCTAGTTGCCTATAAAGAATCAGGCGCGGTCATTTACGACGTGAAGGCCTTCCTGGATAAAAAACTGATTGACGGCAGACTTTAGCCGGTTGAACGGTTTAGGTTGCCAAGGCTGATCAAATTCGATGTCAGGACCCTAATTAAATGAATCATCAAAACTTCGAATCCCGAATTTCCAATCTTCAAATCAAATAACTCATGAAAGGAATTATACTGGCTGGCGGAGCGGGCACAAGACTTCACCCACTGACGAAGGTGGTTTCAAAACAACTTTTGCCTGTATATGATAAACCAATGGTTTACTACCCGATGTCGGTATTGATGCTGGCAGGGATCAGGGAGATACTGATCATCTCCACACCTGAAGATCTGCCCAATTTTCGCAGGCTGTTCGGAGATGGCACTGCATTGGGTCTTGATTTTAGTTATGTGGTACAACCTTCACCGGACGGTCTGGCTCAGGCATTTATCCTGGGAGAGGAGTTTATAGGTGATGATGATGTCTGCCTTATACTGGGCGATAATATTTTCTTTGGTGCCGGTTTGCAGAAAATGGTGATGGATTCAGTGAATGCAGTCAAAGAAAACCGGCAAGCTGTCATTTTCGGGTATTATGTGGATGATCCTCAGAGGTATGGGGTTGCAGAAATGGATGATCACGGCAGGGTCTTATCCATTGAAGAAAAGCCTGCAGATCCGAAGTCCAACTATGCTGTTGTAGGCTTATATTTTTACCCGAATGATGTAGTCAGGGTTTCAAAGTCTGTCAAACCATCGGCAAGAGGCGAACTGGAGATCACTTCTGTTAACCAAAGCTACCTGGAAAATAAAAGGCTGCAGATCAAACTGATGAGCCGTGGTTTTGCCTGGCTCGATACAGGAACTCATGAAGCGTTGACCGAGGCAACAGAATTCGTCAAGGCAGTGGAGAAACGTACGGGGTTGAAGATCGCGTGTCTGGAAGAAATCGCTATGAATCAGGGTTTTATTTCAAAGGAAATGATCAAAAGATCTCCGGATTTTGCATTAAAAAATGCATATGGCGCATACCTGAATAAATTGTTGAAAGAATCTAAATAACATTTGATGAATAAAGTTGCGGTAGTTACCGGAGGAGCCGGATTTCTGGGTTCACATCTTTGTGATCGTTTGCTCAGGGAAGACCACGAGGTGATCTGTATAGATAATTTATTGACAGGCAATTTGGAAAATATTGCCCACTTGTTTGGCGAACCGGGCTTCAGTTTTATCAAACACGATGTTACCAATTTTATCCATGTTCCGGGCAAAGTA
Organism: uncultured Saprospiraceae bacterium; assembly: GCA_964594045.1. Classification (GTDB taxonomy): domain Bacteria; phylum Bacteroidota; class Bacteroidia; order Chitinophagales; family Saprospiraceae; genus UBA2365. The sequence goes on from CAZQKR010000018.1 coordinate 12,385, forward strand.
GATTTTGTCCTCCATTTCGCTTCACCTGCCAGTCCGATAGATTATCTTGAACTACCGATTCAGACATTAAAGGTTGGATCTTTGGGAACACATAAAGCTCTGGGGCTCGCAAAAGACAAGCATGCTGTTTTCCTGCTTGCTTCAACATCAGAGGTTTATGGTGATCCATTGGTCCATCCTCAGCAGGAAAGTTACTGGGGAAATGTCAACCCGATCGGTCCGAGAGGTGTATATGATGAAGCCAAGCGTTTTGCTGAATCCATGACCATGGCTTACCACCGTTTTCATGGGGTGCAAACGCGGATCGTCCGTATTTTCAATACTTATGGTCCACGGATGCGGTTGAAAGATGGAAGGGCTTTGCCGGCATTCATTTCACAAGCTTTGACGGGCCAGGATCTGACTGTTTTTGGTGATGGTAATCAGACCAGGAGTTTTTGTTATGTGGATGATCTGGTAGATGGGATCTACCGGCTTTTACTTTCAGGGGAAAATTACCCGGTGAATATAGGAAATCCTGAAGAGATCACCATCAATCAGATGGCAGAAGAGGTGATCAGGTTGACCGGTTCAAAAAGCAAAATTATCAACATGCCGCTGCCTGAAGATGATCCAAAGATCCGGAAACCTGACATTACCAGGGCGAAGACCATTTTAGGCTGGTCTCCAAAAGTGGATCGGGAAACGGGTGTCATGAAGACGATTGAGTATTTCAGGCAGGCGATGGGGAAAATCAGTTAGATAATTATTGAAATTGCAATGAGCCAAAATAAACTGCACAGAGTTTCTCAGAGTTTGCACAGAGTTGCGCAGAGTTTAACAGAGTAAATACAGAGTTTTAAAGCAGCTTTTAACACGATTACAAAATAATAATCGAAATATTATAGGTCCCCGAAAAACAATATGCAACACTGTGCAACACTTTGAAAGCACCGTGCAACACTGTGTAAAACACCGTGAAACACTGTGAAATTCAACGTGAGACCCTGTGAAAAACACTGTGAAACATAGTGAAACTTAATTAAATTATACAATAATTCTCATCATATTTCAAATAAACTCCATGGTATATTAATATTTCATAATAATAAAAATTCTTAAAATGGAAACTAACCAAATCACCCATGAAATCTTAGATTCAGCTTACAAAATACATACCTCTCTTGGGCCCGGGCTACTGGAATCTGCATACAAAACATGCCTTATCTACGAATTAGAGAAAAAAGGATTTAACATTAAAAGCGAGGTACCCGTACCAGTAATTTATGAAGAAGTAAAGCTTAATTGTGGATACAGAATGGATATTCTGGTAGAAAATAAAATTGTTGTAGAGCTAAAAACGGTTGATGCATTCACACAGATCCATTTTGCTCAGGTATTAACTCATTTAAGGTTTAGCCACAACAAAATTGGCTTACTTATAAATTTTAATGTCCTTAGTTTAAAGGAAGGAATAAAGAGATTAATATTATAAAACAAACATGTCAATTTTAAAAAGATCAGAGAATTTCCTGCAAAATAGTTTGACATTATTTGGTGCATTGGCGATCCTCCCATTCCTCATTCTTTCCTTTTTCAACCATCCTTTGGGTATACATGAGTGGGATTGGATCACAAAAATGGGTGGACAATTAGACTCACTCAGTTTTTGGGAATTGCAGTGGCACGCTTATCAGGAATGGACAGGCAGGTATGCAAGTACTTTTTGGTCTGCATTATCTCCCTACGTGTATACATTAAGCAACTTCAAATTATTCTTTTTCCTGAATATCATTGTGGGATTCGGGGTTTTGTATTTTTCAATAAGGGAATTGCTGCAAATAAAAGACAAACTGACCCTGTTCAGTCTTGTTTTTTTGGTCTGGATGTGTTTTGCCGCCGGAGTGTCCGGAGTTTATGACACGTTTTACATGATGACTGGAGTGCAGACCTATGCTTTTGGCGGCTATGCATTTTTGTTGCTCATGGCACTCTGGAAACGGTATGCCGGTTCTAAGAAAAGGATCAAAACAGGATATATGATCATCCTGCTCAGCTTCTTTGCAGCAGGAACGAATGAACTTACCATGTTCTTTACAGTTGTACTGAATATTTTCATTTTCCTGTACTTAAAGTATTACTTGAAGCAGAAGGATTTATTTAGTTTGATTATCATTATATTAACAGTGTTATTCAGTATGTTGACCATCATGGCACCTTCCAATTTTGCCCGGCATATTGAATATCCCGGTGAATTTGCTCCGTTAAGGCTGTCATTACTGGCCCTCGCGACATCTGCCTATGATCTGTTGACCTGGATGATCAACGGCGAATTAATCCTGGCTACTTTGATCTTTATTTATCTGATCAAAGATCATTTGAGGGTACCCAACTTTTCGGCAAAGGCCATAATGACCGGATTTATTATCGGAGTACTGGTATTTGTTTTAGGAGGTCACCTGGTACTGATCTTGTCTTTGAAGGCACAGAGCCTGGGTGAACGGATCATCGATCTGTTGTATCTGCATTTTCTGATTTTGTGGTTTGGTTGTATTTATCTGTTATCGGGTTTTTTCTCAGAAAAGATCCGTAATTTTTTCTCTATGCCCGGGTCATTTTTCTTGTCCTATTCGATCATGATAGTTTTTATACTGTCGGTATTCGGATCCGGACTATTTATCAACCGGGATAACAAAAAATATGACCGTTTTATTTCTTTAGCCGGTGTACATTCCAACGTCGGCAATGCATGGTTGACCCTGTTGAATGGAGATGCGGTGAAATACGACAAGCAGATGGAAGATCAGTACCGGCAACTTAAAAATTGTCAGACAGATACATGCTTCGTGACACGTCCTAATACATTACCTGTTCAGCTATACAATCATCAGTCTGACAGGCGGGGTCATTCGAACGGAGAACCATTTATGGGAATCTACTTCAACAGGAACATTAAAATTGTCAGGTACATCCAATGACGGTCCTGTATACAAGAAAGCGAAGAATCAGGCTGATCATAATTTCTATCATCGGGCTGCTCCTTATAGCTTACATCAGCATATATATTAAGATCAGGAGTCACATTTCGGAATTATCAGATTTTAAAATAGTTAATCAAGATAAAATTGAGATTTTCTTAAGAGACACAATGACTGATCCTGAATTTCTTTTTTTAGGTAATAGCATCACTGAGGGTTTTGACCTGCAAAAGCATTTTGGAAAGCCTTATGTGAACAGGGGTATTGGTGGAAATACCACGGAAGCGATCTTGTTCAGGCTGGATGAAGTGATCCGCCGGAACCCCAAAAACATCATCCTGATGATCGGTGTGAATGACATCAGTCGCGGTGTGGATGAGGAGGAAATTCTGGACAATTACCGGCAGATCCTGGATCGCATACAAAATGCATTGCCCGGAATCAGGATTTATACTCTATCCGTTTTACCGGTCAGAGACAATTTTGATTTAAGAAGGTTGGCCATCAATACAGCATATTGGATGACATTTGTCAGACCGTATGATATGAATCCTACGATCATCGCGCTGAATCAAAAAATTAGTGATATTTCAGAGGATGCAGGCGTGACTTATTTCGATATACACAGTTACTTCCTTGAAGACAAGGGTGATCTGCAATTAAATTCCTCGCTGGCTGTTGACAATGTTCATCTCAATGAAAAGGGGTATGCTTTACTGACCCAATTGCTCAGGGAAAGGATTGACGGGATTTAGGTAAAAAGTGGCCAGGAAATATTATTTGAGTTCATTTGTGATCGTCATTTGAGACATTTGTGGATAAAAACTTATGATTTAAAAGGCTGATCACTTATTTCTCAGATCGTCATCAAGTCACAGAATTGATCAATAAATTGAAAAATCATCTTACATACGGAAATTTTTGAATCATTCAGTTTCAAGGCTGGTTGTGGTCGTCCCAGTATTCAATGAGCAGGTTGATGTTTTGGAAAAAGTGCTGAAAGAACTGGAAGGATTTCTTTACGATGTGATTTTGGTGGATGACGGTTCTGTCGTTCCGGTCCAAACTGAAAATCCGGCCGTGAAATGCATCATACGGCATTCACGCAACAAAGGACAGGGTGCAGCGCTGAATTCCGGAACGCAAAAGGCGCGTGAAATGGGTTATGATCATTGTGCACATTTTGATGGGGATGGTCAGCACTCCGCTGCTGACCTACAATTGATGCTGAATGAAATGGACAAAGGCGAAGCGGATATTTTGCTGGGTTCACGGTTTTTAAAAACTGTAAGCAATCAGAGCATACCCTTGACAAAAAAAATAGTTTTAAAAGGTGGTGTACTGCTGAACTTATTGCTTTCAGGCATCAGGTTGACCGATTCGAATTGCGGGATCAGGATGCTCAACAGGGTGGCGATGGAAAAACTGGTTTTCAGGGCGGAGCGAATGGCGCATGCTTCTGAATTGCTCTGGCTGATCAGAAGATCCGGACTCAGGTTCAGGGAGTTTCCCGTTCAGGTTCAATACACAGATTATTCCATGCAAAAGGGTCAAAATCTTTACAGGATATTTCCGGTGACCTGGGAAGTGCTTAAAGCATATTTCAAATACAGGTTCGGGAGATAATTTTTTTCAATGTGAATTATGGATTTACTTCAATTGATAGGCAGGGAAAGGGAATTGTTCACTGAAGACATTTCCCGTTATGAAAAGGAAATTTCCGCCATAGTCAGCAGATCAACTTTTCTGGTTTTGGGCGGTGCAGGATCGATAGGGCAGGCTGTGGTAAAAGAGATCTTTAACCGGAATCCCGGAAAACTGCATGTTGTGGATATCAGCGAGAACAACCTGGTGGAACTGGTGCGCGATATCAGGAGTTCTGCCGGTTACATCGATGGTGATTTTCAGACCTTTGCGATCGATATTGGCTCGCCGGAATACGATGCTTTTCTGGGTGCAGATGGTCAGTATGATTATGTATTGAATCTTTCTGCATTAAAGCATGTGAGGAGTGAAAAGGACCCGTTCACGCTGATGCGGATGATACAGACCAATATATTCAATACGGATAAAACCCTTGAACAATCCATCAAAAGCGGTGTAAAAAAGTATTTTTGTGTGTCCACGGACAAGGCTGCCAACCCGGTCAATATGATGGGCGCTTCCAAGCGTATCATGGAGATGTATGCCAACAGGCGAAGCAGGGAAATTCAGGTTTCCATGGCCCGTTTTGCCAATGTGGCCTTTTCAGACGGATCGTTATTGCATGGATTTGATCAGAGGATGAAGAAAAGGCAGCCGATCGTTGCCCCGAATGATGTCAGGCGTTATTTTGTTACACCGAAGGAGTCGGGTGAGTTGTGTCTGATGTCCTGTATTTTCGGAGAGAACCGGGATATTTTCTTTCCGAAGCTGAGTGAGCATTTGCATCTGATCACTTTTGCAGAGATTGCAGTGAAATACCTGAGGGAAAAAGGACTTGAGCCATATCACTGCGCTTCCGAAGATGAAGCCAGGGAGATGATTGAACAACTGGATTTGACCAGTGAATGGCCTTGTTTGTTTACCGTGAGTGACACAACAGGGGAGAAGGATTTTGAGGAGTTTTATACGGAAAGGGAAGTGCTGGACATGGACAGGTTTTCAAATATTGGGGTCATAAAAAACGAGGCAGAAACTTATGATCAAATAATTGATGAATTTACTCTTGCGATCAGATCAATGTTGGATCAAAAACAATGGACCAAGGATGAAATAGTCCAAGTTTTTCAAAAAATACTTCCTGATTTTCATCATTTGGAAACCGGGAGGTATCTGGATGGGAAGATGTGAAAATTCAATTTTGGTCCACAGATTAACACAGATTAAACACAGATTTTTATTCTATATTTAAACTATTTAGAATGAATTACTAAAATTTAAAAATGAAAACGGAAGCTTACCCTTTAAAAAATGAAACATTTCGGATCATTGGCGCTTCGATGGAAGTGCATTCTGAACTTGGTCACGGATTTCTTGAAACAGTGTACAAAGAAGCATTAACTATCGCTTTTCTGGAAAAAAGTATCCCCTATAAAAAAGTGCAAGTACTTGGGCATTTATTATAAAGGGATTATATTGGATAAAAAATACGTAGCTGACTTTATTTGTTTTGGCAAGATCGTTGCGGAAATAAAGGCTACTGAAGGGATTGGGAATCATGATTTTTATCAGGTGCTGAACTATTTGAAAGCAAGTAAAAATAAAGTTGGTTTGCTGATCAATTTTGGTACACCAAGTCTTGAATTTAAAAGAATAATCCTTTAGATATTAGTGAAAATCTGTGCAAAATCTGGCAAATCTGTGGAGAAAAATGTGTTTTCTGTGAAAATATTTGCTCGCAAGACTGATAATGTATCATTTATAATAAATAATTATGACCTATAAAATTCCACTGTTCGATTTAAATTTTGATCAAAGAGAAGAAAACGCCGTATTGGAAGTCTTAAGATCAAAATGGATATCTACCGGTCCAAAAGCCGCCGAATTTGAAGCAAGGTTTGCAAAAATGTTGAATGTTAATCATGCTTTAACTACTTCAAATTGTACAGTGAGTTTGCACATGGCCTTAAAACTACTGGGTATTCAAGCCGGTGATGAAGTTATCTGCCCATCTCTGACATTTGTTGCAACGGCAAATGCAATCCTGTATGTCAACGCTAAACCTGTATTTGCAGATATAAAAAGTCTTGAAGACCTCACTATTGATCCTGAAGATATTATCAGGAAAATAACAACAAAAACAAAGGCTATTATCGTCATGCATTATGGCGGGTTTGCCTGTGACATGGAAAAAATAATGCAAATCGCAGAAAAGTATAATCTGTTTGTTATTGAGGATGCCTGCCACGGCCCCTTATCGGAATTTCAGGGTAAAAAACTCGGCACATTAGGAAATATTGGATGTTTTAGCTTTTTCTCTAACAAAAACATCAGTACAGGTGAAGGAGGAATGATTGTCACCAATGATGATGAGATGTTTAACCGGAGTAGATTAATGAGATCCCACGGTATGACGACCATGTCTTACGACCGGGCGAAAGGCCATTCCACTAAATACGATGTTGTTGAGTTTGGATACAACTACAGGATGGATGACCTGAGAGCTGCATTGGGATTAGTCCAGCTTGATAAAATAGAAGAAGACCTGGAAAAAAGAGCAGAAATCAGAAAAAACTTTGTTGAACAGCTGTCAGAAATTCCTGAAATTATTGTTCCATTTCGCGATTACCGTGAGTTTTCGTCTAACTATATTTTTCCTATTGTATTAAAAGAAAGTAATGCTGAACACAGGGACTCAGTTCGGGAAAAACTAGGGGAAAAGGGAATCCAGACCAGTGTGCATTATCCTGCGGTTCACAGATTTTCTGTTTATCAGCAATATTATACAAAATTGCCAATGACAGATCAGGCGGCAAATTGTGAGATCACTTTACCAATGTATTCTAAACTGACAACATCTGATGTTGATGAAATCGTCAATGCTCTAAAAATGGTACTTCATGACAAATAAAGATATTATTGTTGTTGGAGGATTTATTGAGATCATAGAATTATGTGAATCTCTGGATTACAACATCGTTGGTATCATTGACCGGAACGGTGCTTTGGAAATGTATGGATATCCGGTAATTGGGGATGATGAAAAATTTAAGGAAATTCATCAAAATTATAAAGGAATCAAGCTGATTTTAACTCCTGATAAGCCATCTTTAAGAAATGAAATTTATAATTTTTATCGTGAGTGCAATTTTTTATATCCCCAGATTATTTCACCGCTCGCTCAAATTTCCAAAAGTGCCAAAATAGGTGTTGGTACGGTAATACAGTCAGCTTGTAATGTGTCTTCAGAAACAGTGATTGGGAAATTTGTGAAACTCAATACTTTTTCCAATGTCATGCACAATTCCACCATTAATGATTTTACAACCATTGCGCCAAATGCGGTCATTCTGGGGCATGTTGATATTGGAAGTCATTGTTATATAGGTTCGAATTCGACTATATTGCCTTACATCAAAATTGCAGATGAGGTGACCATAGGGGCTGGAGCTATAGTAACTAAAAATATTGAAGTGCCCGGAGTATATGCGGGAAATCCGGCAAAAAGAATAAGTCAAGCGTAACCTTTTCCCATGATAAGGATATAGATTTTTGAAAAACCGAATGTTGAGATAGTAAACTTAATACCGACAATATTGATCAATACATGAATGATTATTACAGGTTGTTGATTGACAAGGAATCCAATTTGACGTCTGCCCTCAAAAAAATGGATCATGAACGAGTCAAACTATTGATTGTTGGGGCTCAAAAAAAATTTGAGGGATTACTCAGTATCGGAGATTTACAGAGGGCAATCATCAAAAATATGGATTTGTCAACTCATGTAAGTCACATCTTAAGACCTGATATTATTGTGGCATCAATCAAGGAAAGCCTGACAGAAATCAAGGAAAAAATGGTCAAGATCAGAGCTGAGTTTATGCCTGTTGTGAATGACCAAAATGAAATTGTAAAAGTGATATTCTGGGAGGACCTTTTCGCAGGCCAAAAACCCCAGCCAAAAGGCAGTTTCAACCTCCCCGTAGTCATCATGGCAGGGGGACTCGGTACCCGCCTCAAACCACTGACCAATGTCCTGCCAAAGCCATTGATCCCTATCGGAGAAAAAACCATGCTCGAAGAGATCTTCGACCGGTTTGCGGCACACGGATGCCAACGATTTTATATTTCAGTGAATTATAAGGCAGAACTGATACGGTACTACATGGATCAGCTGGACCTGCCATATCAACTGGAATTTTTTACAGAGGAAAAACCCATGGGAACGGCCGGCAGCATCAGTCTGCTCAAAGGCAGGATCAACGAAACATTTTTTGTCACCAATTGCGATATACTCATCGAACAGGATTATTCCGAGATCCTCCAATATCACCGGGAACAACAGAATGAGATCACCGTGGTCGCAGCTCTGAAACACTTCCCCATCGCATACGGGACCATCGAAACCGGAGACAACGGAAAATTGCTCAAATTGGTTGAAAAGCCTGAACTCACCTTTAAGATCAACAGCGGAATGTATATCCTCGAACCACATTTGATAGATCAAATACCTGACGATCAATTCTTCCACATCACTTATTTGATTGACCAGGTGATGGCCAGAGGAGGAAGGGTAGGCGTTTTCCCGGTAAGCGAGAAGTCCTGGAGAGACGTAGGGGGATGGAAGGAGTATGTGGAAGAACGGGGATGAAAGTAATCCGTGATCTGTGATCAGTGATCAGTAAACAGTGATCAGTAAACAGTGATCTGTAATCGGTGATCGGGAAAATTAAATTAGTTGAAAAAATGAAAACGCACCATGATCTTGATGTGTGGAAAAAATCAATCATTTTGGTAACGGAAATCTACAAGATCACTGAATCTTATCCATAATCAGAGCTTTATGGATTGACAAGTCAAATCAGAAGGAGCGCCGTTTCAATTCCTTCAAATATTGCAGAGGGAGCTGCACGTAATTCATCAAAAGAATTCACTCAGTTTTATTGATTGCATTAGGTTCAGTCTCTGAGCTGGAAACACACCTCATCGTATCCAATAATCTTGGATTTATTGAGAAGACTGACCTGGAGAACCTGATGGAACAAATTGTAAATATCAGGAAAATGATTGCTGGATTGAAAAAATCCCTTGCAAATAGAAAAATTAATCAACAATTGCCAGATAACTTATAAAGTGACATTTAGCATGATGAGTAATCAGTAATCAGTGATCAGTTAACAACTCACAGTTTACAGATCACAGATCACGAATCACAGCTTAAATAAAACGATATAATTTGATCAACAAACTATCTGTATTGAATAAAAAATAGTATATTTGTTTAATACAACGATATAAATGATTAGAAGTATACTACAACAGCAACGCGAAGAGCGTGATTTTTTACTGCAACAAGCCTACATCTATCGGATTGAAGATGTAGCAATATCAGAATTTCTGAATACGGGGCTTATAAAACTAATTACCGGCCCTCGAAGAGCGGGAAAATCGGTAATGGCATTGCAGATACTCAAAAATACAAACTTTGCCTATCTCAATTTTGATGATGATATGCTCTTGAAGTTTTTTGACGAAGATGCTGTAATTCAGGGCATGCATGATGTTTATAAGGGCTTTACGTATCTGTTGCTTGACGAAATTCAAAATTTACCTGACTGGGAATTGTGGGTAAGTAAATTGTACCGCCGGGGTATCAATCTGATCATCACCGGATCTAATTCCAAACTTCTTTCGCACGAGATGGCTTCTTCCTTAACCGGAAGGTATCTACAAATCACGGTGCTACCATTCAGTTTTGCTGAAATATTGCGATTTAAAGAACAACCATTACCGGCTGGCATGCAGTTTTCACCGGTCGAAACAGGCAGGATACTGGGTGAATTCCAGACTTATTTGTTTAATGGCGGATTTCCGGAAACAGCATTAAATCCAGGTATTTTAAAGAACTACCTTTCTTCCCTGTTCGATTCAATACTGCTTAAGGATATTCTGAAGAGATTTCGTGTCAGGCAAACGCAACAATTGTATGAATTATCAAACTTCTTATTATCCAATTACACTAATCTTTTTTCATACAATCAGCTAAAGGATTCATTGAATTTTAACAGTGTTGCCACAGTTCAAAAGTTTATCGGATATCTTGAAGAACCATATTTATTTCAACATATCACAAGGTACGATAACAAGATAAAGATCCAGCAAAAATCAGCACAAAAAATATATATCATTGACAATGGGTTTATAAAATCGCGGTCGTTTGAATTGTCGCCTAATTATGGCCGGTTACTTGAAAATCTTGTATTTATTGAACTATTAAGGCGCGATTACAAACCGGAATTTGAACTTTTTTATTATCGGACACGAAATGATAAGGAAATCGATTTTTTAGTTCGGAATGGACACCGGATTGAACAATTGATCCAGGTATGTTATGATTTCGATCAGGCTAAAGTGATTAAACGTGAAACCAACGCTCTGATCGAAGCTGCAATGGAATTGAATTGTGCTGATCTTTTGATTTTAACCTGGGATAAAGAAGACTTGATTGAAACGAACAATTCAAAGATCAAAATACTTCCTGTGTGGAAGTGGATGCTTGCCCAACAGTGATCAGGAAAAAGTAATCAGTGATCCGTGATCTGTAAACAGTAATCCGTGATCTGTAAACCGTGATCCGTGATCCGTGATCAGTAAACAGTGATCTGTAATATGGTGATCGGGAAAATTAAATTAGTTGAAAAAATGAAAACGCACCATGATCTTGATGTGTGGAAAAAATCAATCATTTTGGTAACGGAAATCTACAAGATCACTGAATCTTATCCATAATCAGAGCTTTATGGATTGACAAGTCAAATCAGAAGGAGCGCCGTTTCAATTCCTTCAAATATTGCAGAGGGAGCTGCACGTAATTCATCGAGAGAATTCACTCAGTTTTTATTGATTGCATTAGGTTCAGTCTCTGAACTGGAAACACAACTTATTGTATCCTGTAAACAGTAAACAGTGATCAGTGATCAGTATTCAGTAATCAGTAAACAGTAATCAGTGAACAGTAATCAGTAACGCGAATTCACAGATCACAGATCACGCATCACGGATTACGAATCACAGATCACAACTCACAACTCACAGTTCACTCAAAAAAAATAAATATGAATAAACCAGAAATTATCCTATACAAAGATACGCAAAACACCGACTTTCAGATAGAAGTCAGGGTGGAAGAAGATACCGTCTGGCTGACCCAAATGCAAATGGCGGAGTTGTTTCAAACAACCAGAAATAACATTACATTGCATATCGGCAAAGTTTTCAAAGAAGGCGAACTGGAACAGAGTTCAGTATGTAAGGATTCCTTACTAACTGCATCAGATGGTAAAAAGTATAAAACAAAATACTACAATCTCGATGTAATTATCTGAGTAGGATATCGGGTGAAATCCCAAAGAGGTACACAATTCAGGATCTGGGCCAACCAAATTCTGAAAGATTATCTTCTCCGTGGACATGCAATTAATTATCGCTTCGAAAAAATCGAAAGAAAACTGATCGAGCATGAACAAAAATTTGAATTCATCATCAAAACCGGACTAAAACCTGCACAAGGCATCTTCTTCGACGGTCAAATATTCGATGCATGGAAAAAAGCTGTTAGCCTTTAGCCATTAGCGTAGCCAACAGCAAATAGCCATAACCTAATAGCCAAAAGCAAATCAAAAAAATGCGAGACTTCAGAAACTTAAATATTTGGAAGCTAGGTATAGACGTCGTTAAGCAAATCTATAATATAACAAAAAAATTTCCTAATTCTGAATTATATGGTCTGACAAATCAAATGCGCAGAGCATCTGTTAGCATACCATCTAACATTGCCGAAGGTGCATCGCGAAAAAGTAATGCTGATTTTGCACGATTTCTCGAAATAGCAATTGGAAGTGCATTCGAATTAGAAACCCAACTCATACTCTCAAAGGAACTTGAATACCTTAACCAAGAAGATTTTGAAAAAGTCACAGATAATTTACACAAATTCCAGAAGCAATTAAATGCATTATTGACAAAAGTACGGAGCTAATAGCTATTAGCCTTTAGCTATTGGCCTTTAGCTATTAGCTTGGAAAAAGCCAACAGCCAAAAGCTAACAGCCAAAAGCTAACAGCCAAAAGCTAATAGCCAACAGCTAATGGCTCAAGATCACATCGGTGCATCACTCAAAGATTTGGGCAAGAGATGGTTCGCTTTCTCAAAAATTCAGCTTGATGTGACAGAATTGATTAAAAAACTTCAAAACTAAAGTCAATTGTCATGTTTCAATTAAGATGTCGTATTAGAGGCGGGAATTTGCTGGAGTGAACAGTAAACAGTGATCTGTGATCTGTAAACAGTGATCCGTGATCAGTAAACAGTGATCTGTAATCGGTGATCGGGAAAATTAAATTAGTTGAAAAAATGAAAACGCACCATGATCTTGATGTGTGGAAAAAATCAATCATTTTGGTAACGGAAATCTACAAGATCACTGAATCTTATCCATAATCAGAGCTTTATGGATTGACAAGTCAAATCAGAAGGAGCGCCGTTTCAATTCCTTCAAATATTGCAGAGGGAGCTGCACGTAATTCATCGAGAGAATTCACTCAGTTTTTATTGATTGCATTAGGTTCAGTCTCTGAGCTGGAAATACAACTCATCGTATCCTGTAAACAGTAAACAGTGATCAGTGATCAGTGATCAGTAATCAGTAAACAGTGAACAGTAATCAGTAACGCGAATTCAAAGATCACAGCTCACAGTTAACTTATCAAATTCAGAACTAAAACATTCTCCTGTTCGTTAATAAAGTGAAACTTTCCTTTAATCAAATTTTAAAAGTAATTAAAATGGAAACAACCATAAAGATCAATACCGATGCGATTTCTGATGAATTCATCCAGACGATTAAAAAGTTGTTCCCGCACAAAACTGTAGAGATCACCATCCAGGCCGCTGATGAAACAGAGTATATTCTGAGTAATCCGGTATTGACTAAAGTACTGGAAGACAGGATCGCGAATTATGAAAAGAATCAAAAGATAATCGGTTTGAAAGCTGACGAGCTGGTATGAAAAATATTGAATTTGTACCAGAAGCTTTTGTAGAGTATCGAGAGTGGGTTGAAAGAGATCGTAAAACTGCAATGCGTATTGGAGATCTGAACAGAGATATTTTGAGAGATCCATTTGAAGGCCTTGGAAAGCCGGAAGCACTTAAACATCAGTTTAAAGGTTACTGGAGCAGGAGGATCAATCGTCAACATAGATTGATTTATAGAGTAAATGATCATTCAATTTTGATCATCTCCTGTTATTCTCATTATTAGTGTACAGTGTTCTGTAAACAGTGATCTGTAAACAGTGATCCGTGATCAGTAAACAGGATCTGTAATCGGTGATCGGGAATATTAAATTAGTTGAAAAAATGAAAACGCACCATGATCTTGATGTGTGGAAAAAATCAATCATTTTGGTAACGGAAATCTACAAGATCACTGAATCTTATCCATAATCAGAGCTTTATGGATTGACAAGTCAAATCAGAAGGAGCGCCGTTTCAATTCCTTCAAATATTGCAGAGGGAGCTACACGTAATTTATCAAGAGAATTCACTCAGTTTTTATTGATTGCAGTAGGTTCAGTCTCTGAGCTGGAAACACAACTCATCGTATCCAATAATCTTGGATTTATTGAGAAGACTGACCTGGAGAAAACCCGATGGAATAAATTGTAAATATCAGGAATTTGCTTTCTGATTGATTGAAAAACGGTAAACCTTATTCAGGCATTTACAACAGATCACGCATCACGGATCACAGATCACAGATCACGCATCACGCATCACGGATCACACCTAACAGCTCAATCAAAAAAAATAATCTATCACTAAATGAAAAAAAATAAAACACTTTTGATCACCGGTGGCACCGGTTCATTCGGAAATGCGGTGCTCAGACGGTTCCTGGATGATGATATTTTCTGCGAGATAAGGATATTGAGCCGCGATGAAAAGAAACAGGATGACATGCGGCAGTTTTACAAAAATGATAAGATCAAGTATTATATAGGAGATACACGCAACCGGAATTCAGTGGATATGGCAATGCGGGGTGTTGATTTTGTATTCCAGGCAGCTGCTCTTAAACAAGTACCCTCCTGCGAATTTTTTCCAATGGAAGCAGTCAGAACCAACGTGATCGGTGCAGAAAATGTACTTGAAAGCGCCATACAGCACGGGGTGAAAAATGTGGTGATGCTCAGCACAGATAAAGCAGTATATCCGATCAATGCCATGGGTATGAGCAAAGCACTGAGCGAAAAACTGATGGTGGCCACCAGCAGAAATCTCCGTGGAACGGAAACAACGGTTTGTGCCACACGTTACGGGAATGTGATGGCTTCAAGAGGTTCCGTCATCCCGCTATTTGTGGATCAGATCAAAGCTGATAGGGAATTGACCATCACGGATCCCGAAATGACTCGTTTTATGATGACTTTAGATGATGCGGTTGAACTGGTATGGTTTGCTTTTAACAATGCTGACAATGGCGACCTATTTGTTCAGAAAGCACCGGCAGCTACCATTGAAACACTGGCCATAGCGCTTCAGGAATTATATGGATCGAATAATAAAATCAACATAATCGGTACCCGACATGGCGAAAAACTATTCGAAACGCTCGTCAACCGGGAAGAAATGTCCAAAGCTGAAGATATGGGGGATTATTTCCGCATCCCGGCAGATAACCGTGATTTGAATTACGGTAAGTTTTTTACCGAAGGGGAACCAAAGGTATCCCAAGTTGAAGACTACACTTCGCACAACACCACAAGACTGGATGTGGAAGGGATGAAAAATCTGTTGTTGAAGCTTCCGATGATACGAAAAGACATACTTGGTGAAGAAAATGGGCATATTTATGAACCTTAGGGGTGAACAGTAATCAGTAATCAGTGAACAGTAATCAGTGAACAATAATTAGTAATCAGTAAACAGTAATCAGTAAACAGTAATCAGTAAACAGTAATCAGTGTCCAGTAATCAGTAATCAGTAATCAGTAAACTGTAAACATATCACAACTCAAAGTTTACAACTCACAGATTACAGATCACAGATCACAGATTACAGATCACAGATCACAGATCACCAAAACTAAATTATGTCAAAATTAAAAATAGGCATTACCGGTCAGGCAGGATTTGTTGGAACACACTTGTTCAATACATTAGGATTGGAACCTGGTAAGTTTGAGCGGATTCCGTTCGAAGACAACTTTTTTGAGAATACTCAAAAGTTGAGACATTTTGTCCAATCCTGCGATGTGATCGTGCATCTGGCAGCGATGAACAGGCATAATGATCCACAAGTGATCTATGAAACGAATATCAAACTGGTAAAACAACTGATCTCCGCCTGCGAATCCACCTATTCGACTCCCCATATTTTGTTTTCCTCTTCAACACAGGAAGCAAAAGACAATCTGTATGGCAAATCCAAAAAGGAAGGTCGTAAACTTCTGGAAAAATGGGCAAACAAAAATAATGCTTCCTTTACAGGGATGATCATTCCTAATGTTTTTGGCCCGTTTGGACATCCATATTATAATTCGGTTGTGGCGACTTTCTGTCATCAGTTGACCCACAACGAAACACCAAAAATCGATGTGGACGGCACAATGAACCTGATCTATGTTGGCGAACTGGTCAGCAAAATCATTCAGATCATCGATCAGGCTGCCATCGCCGGAATCAATGGAGATCATGAAATTCAAGAAGTTTCTATACCGCGTACCACCACATTGACCGTTTCGGATCTGTTGCAATTATTGGAATCTTACCGGGACAATTACTTTGCAAAAGCTGAGATCCCCGATCTGGATGAACCATATAAAAGGAATTTGTGGAACACCTTTTTGTGTTACCTGGATCACGAAAACTTCTATCCTTATCATTTGAAATTGAATACGGATGATCGTGGTTCCTTTGTGGAAACGGTCAAACTGAACAGTGGCGGACAGATCAGCTTTTCCACTACCAAACCCGGAATTACAAGAGGAAATCATTTCCATACACGAAAAGCGGAACGTTTTGCAGTGATCAAAGGAAAAGCTTTGATTGAACTGAGAAGGGTAGGTACTGACAAGGTGATGAGCTTTGAACTGGATGGCAGCAGGCCTTCCTTTGTGGATATGCCCGTTTGGTACACACATAATATTACGAATATCGGCACTGAAGATTTATACACCATATTCTGGATCAATGAGCATTATGATGCAAATGATCCGGATACGTTTTTTGAGAATGTATGAAGAGCCAGGGCAAAAGTGGAAAGAGCCAGGGCAAAAGTGGAAAGAGCCAGGGCAAAGGTGGAAAGAGCCAAGGCAAAAGTAGGAAGAGCCAAGGCAAAAGTAGGAAGAGCCAAATTGGATAAAAGAGTTGAGTGAAGGAGAATGATTTATTGAATAGGATTTTTGATTTTGGTGTCAGATGTTTAAAACTATTGAGAACATTGCCAAATCATTCTGAATACCAAATAATTAAGCATCAATTAGGTAGATCTTCAACCTCAATTGGTGCAAATTATGAAGAGTCCCAGGCAGGTTCTTCTAAAGCAGATTTTAAAAATAAAGTAAGGATTGCATTGAAAGAAGCCAGGGAAACAAATTATTGGCTCAGGATATTAAAAGCTTTGGATGAAACAAATAACATAGAATTGGACAATTTGATCCAGGAAAGTAAAGAACTCAAAAATATTTTAGGAAGTATCGTTAATAAAACCAAATTAAATTAACTTTTTCCCCCTTGGCTCTTCCCACTTTTGCCTTGGCTCCTTAAACTTTTTCCTTGGCTCTTTTACCTTTTTACCTGGCTCTTTTATTTTATTCCCCTGGCTCATTTACCTTTTCCCCTGACTCTTTTACCTTTTGCCTTG
>CAZQKR010000018.1:30013-53429 GCA_964594045.1 uncultured Saprospiraceae bacterium
GCTCTTTTACCTTTTGCCTTGGCTCTTTTACCTTTTGCCTTGGCTCTTTTACCTTTTGCCTTGGCTCTTTTACCTTATGCCTTGGCTCATAAAAAAATTAAAATGAAAAAACTCAAAGTAATGACCGTTGTCGGTACACGCCCTGAGATCATCCGGCTCTCCCGGGTAATGGCCAGACTGGATGCATCCGAAGCCATCGACCACATCACGGTGCATACCGGACAAAACTACGACTACGAACTTAATGAGATCTTTTACGAAGACCTGAGCATTCGTAAGCCTGATCATTTCCTCAATGCAGCAGGAGCCACTGCCACGGCTACTATAGGCCAGATCCTCATCAACATCGAACCCATACTGGATAAGGTCCAACCCGATGCATTCCTGGTATTGGGAGATACCAACAGTTGTCTAAGTGCCATCCCGGCAAAAAAAAGACATATTCCGGTATTTCATATGGAAGCGGGCAACCGGTGTTTCGACCAACGCGTTCCGGAAGAAACAAACAGGAAGATCGTGGACCACATCTCGGACATCAATATGCCATACAGCAGCATTGCCCGGGAATACTTGCTGAGGGAAGGTATTCCACCCGACAGGATCATCAAAACCGGTTCCCCCATGTACGAAGTTTTGCATCATTACATGCCGAAGATCCAGTCATCGGATGTTTTATCAAGAATTGGACTTGAAAAAGACAAGTATTTTGTCGTTTCCGCCCACAGGGAGGAGAACATCAACAACGATAAAAATTTCAACGGACTCTTAACTGCCCTCAATCTCATCGCAGAAAAATACGGCTTTCCTATCATCGTCAGTACGCATCCGCGGACACGCAAGAAGCTGGAGGAGTTTAAGAGCCAAGGCAAAAGTGGAAAGAGCCAGGTTGTGCTGCATTCATTGATACATTGGCAAAAGCCGATGGGTTTTTCTGATTATAATGCATTGCAGATGAATGCTTTAGCAGTGCTTTCGGACTCCGGTACCATTTCAGAGGAATCCTCCATTTTGAATTTCCGGGCATTGAACATCCGCGAAGCGCATGAACGTCCTGAGGCCATGGAAGAAGCCAGTGTGATGATGGTGGGTTTGAATCCCGACAGGATCATGCAGGGATTGGTGCAACTGCAATACCAGAATACCGGTTCACGCACTGCAATTCATGTTGCACAGATCACAGATCACAGATCACAGATCACAAATTTACAGCCTGTTGCAGACTACTCAACACCAAGTGTAAGTGAAAAAGTCGTCCGGATCATCCTTGGCTACACTGATTATATCAAACGAACCGTGTGGAATGAGTGAACAGTGAACAGTGATCAGTGATCAGTAACACGAATTCACGCATCACGCATCACGGATCACAGATCACGGATCACGCATTACGCATCACAGATCACAGATCACAGATCACGCATCACGCATTACGGATCACGCATCAAAGATCACAGCTCACAGCTCATCATGTGAAAAGAGATTGAACACGAATAACACGGATCAGACGGATACACACGGATAAAAACCCGAGCCAATCCGTAAAATCTGCGTCATCCGTGTTCATAAAAGATATCAACCTATATCAAACATTTACACGATATAAATTCTAAGTCATTATGAAAAATGTAAAAATTATTGCTGAAATTGGTCAAGCTCATGAAGGTAGTTTAGGAATTGCTCATAGTTTTATTGATGCTCTTAAAACTACTAAGGTTGATGCAATTAAGTTTCAGACACATTTGGCAGAGGCTGAGAGTAGTATTTATGAGCCATTTAGAATTAATTTTTCATATCAAGACCAAAGTAGATACGATTACTGGAAAAGGATGGAGTTCAACATTGATGAATGGAGTGGACTTAAGAAACATTGCGAGGATTTGGAAATGGAATTTATAAGTTCACCATTTTCCATAGCAGCTGTTGAACTTCTAGAAAAGATTGGTGTAAAAAGGTACAAAGTAGGATCAGGTGAAGTTACAAATTTTCTGCTTTTAAAGAAAATATGTATGACAAAAAAACCAATAATTTTATCGTCTGGCTTAAGTGATCTTAGTGAATTAGATAGTTCGATTGAATTTATTAAATCTTATAATTCTGATTTATCTATTTTGCAATGTACAACGGCTTACCCAACAAAAGCTGGAGAATGGGGATTAAAATCTATACCCTTTTTAAAACAAAGGTATAATTTGCCAGTCGGTTATTCTGATCATAGTGGAAAAACATATCCTTCAATTGCTGCAATAGCCCTTGGAGCAGAAATTTTAGAATTTCATGTTACATTTGACAGAAGAATGTTTGGCCCTGATTCAAAAGCTTCACTCACGATCAATGAAATATCCAATTTAGTTGAAGCTGTGAGGGAACTAGAAAGTGATTTCTTAAATCATGAAGGTAAATTAATCATTGATAATGTTGGACAATTAAAAAATATTTTTGAAAAGTCTCTAGCAATAAATAGAGATATGAATGCAGAACAGATAATAACATTTAATGACCTAGAGGCAAAAAAACCCAAAGGGTATGGAATAGACGCTCGCATTTTTGAAGAAGTTATCGGTCGTAAACTAAAATATAGCATGAAAAAAGGTAGTTTTTTAAAAGAAGAGGATTTGTTATGACAAAAAGGAAAATATGTGTAGTTATAACGGCAAGGCCAAGTTATAGCAGAGTTAAAACATTGTTAACTGCTCTAAAACAAAATGAAAAAACTGAATTAATTTTGGTTGTTTCTGGATCTGCCTTACTTGATAGATATGGAAGCGCTGTGAATGTTATTGAGAAGGATGGATTTCAAATTGCAGCAAAAGTTTATAATATCCTTGAGGGAGAAAATCTCACAGCGGCAGCAAAAACAACGGGAATTGGAATAGTTGAATTAACTTCAGTTTTTCAAAGATTGAATCCTGATATTGTTGTAACTATTGCTGATCGATTTGAAACTATGGCAACAGCAATATCTGCATCTTATATGAATATTCCTTTAGCACATATTCAGGGAGGGGAAGTTACTGGAAATATTGATGAAAAAGTTAGACATAGTATAACCAAACTTGCTGACTATCATTTTGTAGCTTCTGAGGGAGCAAGAGAGAGAGTGATCAAACTTGGCGAAAATCCAGAAATGGTGTTTAATACAGGTTGCCCTTCAATTGATCTTGCTGCGACAGTATTAAAACATCCATTTTTTAATTTTAATCCAATACAAAAATATGGTGGTGTTGGGGCATCATTAAATCTAGAGAAAGATTATTTAGTTGTACTGCAACATCCAGTAACAACTGAACCTCAAGCTTCAAGGAAACATATTCTTGATACTTTACAGGCTATTTATGAAATAAACATACCAACATTGTGGTTTTGGCCTAATGTTGATGCAGGTAGTGATGGTACTTCAAAAGGAATAAGATCTTTCAGAGAACAGTATCAGCCAAAAAATATACATTTTTTTAAAAACATGGAGCCTGATGACTTTTTAAAAGTACTAATCCATTGTCGCTGCTTAATAGGAAATTCGAGTGTAGGTATCCGTGAATGTTCATATTTAGGTGTGCCTGTTGTTAATATTGGAGATCGCCAATTTCGAAGAGATAGAGGAAATAATGTAATTGATACGATATACGATAAAGATGAAATTAAAACAGCTGTATTCTTTTGGCTTAATAACGAAAAGCCAAGAAAGTCTAAAATTTACGGAGGTGGCAATGCTGGTGAAAAAATTGCTTCGAAACTTGCAGAAGTCCCTTTAATTTTTCATAAAACTATTGAATTCTAGTGAAGACTATTGCCATCATTCCAGCAAGAAAAGGTTCTAAAGGCGTTCCTCGAAAAAATACAATTCCATTACTAGGTAAACCTTTAATATCATATACTATTGAAGCCGCGCTTAAAAGTCAACACGTATCAGGAATTATAGTAAGTAGTGATGATGAAAAAGTATTAGACATTGTGTCTCAGTTCAAAAAAGTAGAATTTCATCTTCGACCAGATTCATTGGCATCTGATACCAGTCCGATTTCGGACACCATTGAAGATGTGTTGAGTAAATTTTCAATTGCAAATGAAGCTGATTATTTGATGCTTTTGCAACCTACTGCGCCGCTGCGCACAGAAAAAAATATTGATGATGCAATTCAATTAATGGTTGAGAACCCTGCTTTTAATAGCCTAGTCAGCGTATGCGAAATGCAGGATATGCATCCAGGCAGAATGTATTGGAAAGAAGATAAAATTTTAACACCCATAATGAATTCTTATGAACATTTGAGGAGGCAAGATATTCCAGTTGCATACTACAGGAATGGATCTATTTATATAGTGAAGAAAGAAATTTTTTGTTTAAAAAAGCAAGTAATTGTTACGCCAACTGGTGCATATATTATGCCATATGCCTGGCTTTTAAATATAGATGAAAAAAGGGATGTGATAATTGCTGAATCAATAATGAAAGCATGGTTCGAAGGTCAATTATAATGGATGTTTTAAATATTGAACCTGAGGGTTATAGTACAAATGCAATTCAAACTTGGGTTAATTATGGATTTCATTATAAAGAAACAACTTGGGAAAAAATTGATAATGAAACAAAACTGTTAAAAACCAATATTCTGATTGTCAGACTTTCAAAGATGATTAACAGTGAAGTTCTAGATAAATTTCCAAATTTGTCTTATTTGATTAGTGCAACTACAGGTATTGATCATATTGATTATCCTGAACTAACAAAAAGAAATATTAAGTTAATCAGTTTGAGGGAACATGATGAATTTTTAAAAACTATTCCATCGACAGCTGAACATGCCTGGGCTCTTTTACTTGCCTTGGTTAGAAAAATCCCGGCATCGAGCAATGATGTCCAAAATGGAAATTGGAATCGAGATAAATTTAGAGGCAACCAACTGAAAAATAAAACATTAGGAATAATTGGATTGGGGAGAACTGGGACATTAGTCGCAAATTATGCAGTTGCTTTTGGAATGAAGGTAGGGTATTATGATCCTTATATTAAAGAAAATGAACAATTTAAGCTATTTCTTTCACTCGATTCATTGCTTTCAAATAGTGATATTGTATCAATTCATGTTCATCTATCATCAGAGACGAAGCATTTAATCAATGAATCCAATATCACTTCATTTAAACCTGGTTCTTTTTTAATTAATACATCTAGGGGTAAAATAATACAAGAATATGCAATAATAAAGGCAATTAAGGAAAAAAAAATAGCTGGTTTTGCAACTGATGTTCTTTATGATGAATTTTCAAGTAATTTTGGGTCGAATTCCTTAATATCCCTGATGAGAAATGGTGAAAACATAATTATTACTCCACACATAGCAGGTGGGACTTGGGAAGCAATGCACATGTGCGAAGAGTATTTAGCAGATTTCTTTGTTAAAAATTTTGAATAATGTTAAAAATTTGTTTTTTCAGTAGATTGGAGCTAACTAATTTATATGGAAGAATCCATCATCATCTTGCATCAAATTTTAATATCATTCATTTGGCCTACTCAAATAAGGAAACCACCTTGTTGAAGAGTAAATATGGAATTCCAAATGTAATTAATTTTAAAGATGAAATTAAACTGGTAATTAAAAATACATTCATCAATGAAGATACCTTAAAATTAATTGATGAAATGTTTATTAAACAAAGTAAAGGAAGATTTAGTCTTAATGCAGCAATTAGATTTGACAGGTCATTTCGATTTTTAGATTATGAAACATGTTTACTTCTTTCTCAAGTTTATTATCAATTTTGGAATGAGTTTCTTAGTAAACATGAAATTGACATAATTTTACATGAACCACCAGCTGTATTTATGACACATGTAGCGGCTAATCTTTGTAAAGAAAAGGGAATATTATACTTATCTCAAAGCCAGGTAGCTGGGTTGCATAAATATAACTGGATTTTTATTGAAGGCGACAATGGACATCCTGTTGAATGGGGTTTAAACAATTTAGAAATTCTTGACAATGGTAAAAAAACAACAGCAGTTAATTTTGTTGAGAACTACAGAAAAGACTTTAATACTTTTTTTGAAGTTTTAGAATCTAACAAGTCATATAATCATGGAAATGGATATTTTCTTAAACAAACATTGAAAATTACATTCAAAACTATAATAGGGTTTCTTCGAAGAAACAAAGACAATGAAAAAAATAAAGATATACTAAACCATCTCGAAAATTATCAAAATAAATTAAAGCATCCTTACTTACGTCAGTTGAATAATTTATGGTACAAAGCATTTTGGTTTAAATATGATGATTTTAATCAAAATGAAAACTACTTTTATTACCCGTTGCATGCAGAGCCCGAAGCAGCTGTTCTTTATCGAGGTGATGGAATTTATGAAGGTCAAGTCAAATTGATAGAAAATATAGCAGAGCAGTTGCCCCCAGGAGTTAATTTGTATATAAAGGATCATCCACATAGGAGTGCGTTTACAGACATGATTTACTTTGAAAGGCTAAAAAGGATACCCAATCTTAAAATAATTGATCCTTTTTTTTCGGGCAAAGTGATTACATTTTATTCCAAAGGGATTATTACAATTAGTGGAACAACAGGATTTGAAGCCATTCTATTCAACAAACCCGTTGTTCTTTTAGGGCAATCTTTTTATATGAATTCAAATCGAGTGATCCAAGTAAAGAATATCAGAGAATTGAGAGATGTGATATATTCTATTGAGAAAATTCAGTTTACGGACGATTTTGAATTTTTTAGTTTTATTTCGACATTTTTAGACTCAACGCGACAAGGTTTTATTGCTTATTTTCCAAGTCATGTTAAAAAAGTCAATATTAACCATGAAGAAAACTGTAAAATTGTTGCAGATGACATGAAGTATAGTTTTAACCAACTTGCTAATTTGATGAAAAAAAATGATTGAATAAAATTATGCATATTAAAACTCTAGCTTCAGGCTTTTCTTCTGAAAAATTAATATATGTATTCCTACATATCATAACAATACTCTTAAGATTTGTCAAGAGTTTTGTTTTTATGAGTTTTTTATCAATGCATGAATTAGGCATTTTGACTTTAATTTCATCAGTCATGGCCATTTTTTCACTTGTGCAAATTGGTCTTTTGAATGGCGGTTATCGTATTTTTTGTCTCGATGATCAAAACAAATGGGAAGTCAATGAAATTATTTATGCTTTTTTTATTATTATTTGGGGAGTGCTTGTAATAGGAATTTTGATAATTTATTTATTGGCACTTATAAATTTTGAAGGTTTTCTTTTTGGAATTTTTGGCACAATTTTAGGGATACTGGCTCTATTTAATAATTGGAATAGGAATCTTTTAGTTGCAGAAAGTAAATTTAAAAAAATCAATACCTATGAAATAGTTTCAACTTTAGTTGCATTTTCAATGCTCTTTTTAGTTCCAATTCTAAAAATTTATGCAGCTTTATTGGTTATGGTAATTCTGGAATTAGTGTTTTACCTTTTGGCTATAATAGGGGATAAAAAGTTCATTCCCTCAAAGCTGACTTTTTCAATAAAAAAGATTAAATGGATATTGAAAATAGGATTTATACCTTATCTGGCTAGTATGATAACACTCCTTGGATCACAAATAGAAACTTGGTCTATTGCTGGTTTTATTTCCACAGAGGCTTTAGGGGTATTTTATCTGCCAACTTTATACATTACTTTCTTCTTATTAATTCCACTTTCAATAGATAAAATTTACTTTCCCTTAGTTATGAAAGAATTTGATAATAAGAATTTTTCAAAGGTGAAGTTGATAATACGAAAATATGTAAGCATTAATGCAACTGTTGGAATAGGCTCAATATGTTTAACATTATTGTTTATGGAATACTTTGTTGGATTAATTATTCCGGAACATTTGAATGGTATTCAATATGTATGGATTATTATACCAGGCTTAGTTATTTATTCAATTCTGCAGCCATTTAAACTTATTTTTAATGCTGCAATTAAGCAAAAACCTTTTCTTTGGGCATCAGGAATTTCATTAGTTTTGGGTTCATCAGCACTACTTATATTAGGATTTTTTGGAAACTTAAATTTATCTTTAGTAGCTGTAATAAAAAGTTTTTCTTTTGCTATTACCGGTTTGATAATTTATGTTTTTTATCTATCTCAGAAAGGTGTAATCTGGAATTATTATCATAAATAATTGTTTTTTCTCAAATTTTACTCTATTGATACCCATTTTTAAAAATTATTGGAATATTTTTTAATATTTATATTTTTCTAATTTGATTTTAACTTTAATACCGATATTCTTTAATCTGATTTAGTGTTTTTTTTATGATAAGTTATTTATCAGAAGTTACTTTAAAAATTTTGTATCTTACAATATTTAAGTAATCGTTGTGAAAAAACAATACATTGTTTTTATATATTTAATCTTTATCAATGGAGCAACACTCCTTCTCAATAATATATGGTATGGTATATTATTTTCATTTATTGTATTATTGTTAATGCTTGAGAAAAAAAAATGGTTTAATGTAAAGATTAGGAACATCATTTTAATTTGGTTATTAATTAATTTTATTTCTTCGATTCTTTTTACATCTATTGAAACCACTTTTTTTAGGATTTTCCGTTATACAATGCTTTTGATCATTCTACCCTATGGGGTAATGTCACTGGTTGGTAATTCTTTCTGGATAATTTTTGAAAAAATAAGTTTCAAACTTACCTTACTTTCATTGCCATTATTCATTCTTAATTGGATATTTCCTTCGTTTTTCAATAGTCTATCTATCATTTTTCAAAATTTCACCTATTACAGATTATTTGATCATGGATTAAGTAATTATTGGTCAGCTTTTATATACAGTAATGCGATACCAAGTACGATTTTTTACAGGAATTCAGGATTCATGTGGGAGCCAGGAGCTTTTGCAATGTTAATCGTCTTAAATCAAGTAATAGATTGGCTGAAAAATGGTCCAAAATATAATTTTAGGTTTAGTATTTATTTGATTGCGATGATAACTACTTTATCAACTGCTGGTTATATTGCATTTTTTTTATTGATCCTGATTCCGGTTTTAAATAAAATAAAAATTTCTAATGTCATAATAATTGGTGGAATAATTGCATTATTTTGGAATTATGTATTTTCATTCTATTTTATTGGAGAAGAGCTGAAAATGTATGCTGAAGATTTTTCAGGAAAAGCAATGGAATACGATGCAAAAAATGATGCATTTAAGGTAAATAGATTTACTATCGTTTATTACGATTTTCTTGAGGTAATAAAAAATCCCATAGGATTTGGAGTAGTTTCAAAAGATGATTTTGATTCACAAGGAAATATTATAGGTGTAAATGGTCTTTCTTCTTTGTTTAAAATGTGGGGAATTCCAATGTTCATATATTTTATGTATTTAATATATCATTTTTTAGATGTCAATCGACATCAAAAAGTTAATAAGTTCATGCTGTTTTTTATGTTTTTGGCATTATTAATCGTATTATTTTCTTCTACTTCATCCAGGTCTCCATTTATCTACACAATCATATTAAGCTCAATAGTATTTAGCAAAGGACTTGCTGATAGAGTGACTTTTAACAATGTCGAAAAAACAAAGTATCTTTTTAACCGTGAATCCTAAAAAATAATAATATTTCATTATCATTTTAATTATTTATGAAAATAGGAATACTTTGTGGGTATAGATTCCCTGAAGGTATGGCTCCTACTAACAGAATTATTGCATATAGCAAAGGATTGATAGAAAATGGAGCAAACCTTCTGGTTGTGGTTTTCAGGCCAACCGAATACGAATTATTGAATTTTCCGACTTATGGTAAAATTCAAACTTTGCCCTACATTTATCCATTTAAAAGGAAATGGTCAAAGAGCTCAATCTTAAGGTGGATTTGGGACAGGCCCATCTCTTATCTAAAAACAATAAACTATATAGTTATTGAAAATAGAAAAGAAAAATTTGATTTTTTATTTCTGAGTTTTGATGCTATTCAAAATCTTATTTTCTTTTCAGTAATCTTAAAAAAACTCAAGATCAAAACCGTTTTCATTGGCGATGAATATCCAATTCCCATCAGACATTTTTTAAAAGACAGTTTACCATTGTGGAAAGTGATTTCATATAAAGTTGTATTCAGGTTTATAGATGCAAAAGTTTTAATGACTCAAAATCTCAGCAATTTTTTTAATAAGATAAGAGTTACTCCAACATACATACTTTCAAGTATTACAGATGTTTCAAGGTTTGCAGAAATAAAACTTGATCATAAATTTAACCAAAGAAAATATTTATGTTATATGGGCAATATGGAACTTGCTAAAGATAATGTTGACCTCATAATTAATGCTTTTAAGCTGATTAGTGATAGGTTTTCTGATATTGATCTCCTACTTTTTGGTAGCCCATCATTTTCAGATTATCAAAGACTAAAATTAACTATATATAATCTTAAACTAGAAAATAGAGTTAAATTAATGGGTAGAGTTAATTATAATGTCGTTCCAGAAGTATTGTCTAATGCATATATTTTAGTGTCTTCACAACCGAAAACATTACGTGCATCGGGAGGCTTCCCAACAAAACTTGGTGAATATCTATCGACTGGCGTTCCCACTATTTTGACAAATGTGGGGGAAATATCACATTATATTACTCATGGCGAACATGCATGGCTCACAAAACCTGAAGATATTGACGATTATGCCTTAAAATTATCATTTATTATTGAAAACTATGACTTAGCAAAAGAAGTTGCAGAGAAAGGAAGGCTGCTTGTTTATGAAAACTTTTCTCCAAAAACATCAACTAAAGGATTATTTGAATTTTTGTCACAACTCCCTTAATTAATTAATTAAGGGATTTTTATTAAACGAATAAATTTTAAAGATTACATTATTAGAAATTTTAGAATATAAAGTGAATCAAAAAGTTGTTTTCATATCCACAATTACATTTAGTAATAGAAATACTGCTGCATACAGTAGAATTTTGAATTATTCAAAAGCCTTGGTTGCAATGGGAATCAATGTATTTTGGTATTCAACAAAAAACCCGTTTAAGAGACAAATAGAAAGTAATGAAATCTATCCTAATATTTTTCTCTTATTTAATAAATATAAAAGAAAGTCAGGATATATCGGTAGTTTTTTGAGTTTAATCAAAATAAGAAATCGATATAGAAATACAAATACAGTTTATGTATTTTATCCATCTTCAAAATTCTTAATTGATTTTATTATCTTGTTTATTTTTAAAGTATTAAGTAATGAAAACCTTTTTTGCGAAATTAATGAACTACGCAGAGCTTATGTATTAAATCGGACTTTGCCACAAAATATTTTCAAGAAGTTTATTAGAATAATCCAAAACTTAATAGATATTTTTTTTTACAAAATATTAGAAAACTTAAGTTTTTTATATAATGGTATTTTAACTATATCAAGTAATTTGGATAAATATTACAGTAAATATAATTCCAATAGATTAATTGTCCCAATATTGGTTGAAATGCGAGAATACCAAAAAGCTAAGCTTCGCTTTGTCAACGTTTTTGAGATTGGATTTTTTGGATCTGTTTTATTATCAAAGGAAGGTTTTCTTAATTTTATTGAAGCGATAAGACTGGTAAATGAAAAATCAATAATTGTCAGACTAAATATTTTCGGACATATTGAAAAAAATGAAGCAAAAAAATTATTTAAGTTGATCCACATAATAAATGGAAAAGATTTTATTCAATACCATGGGGAAATTGAAAAGGAAAAGTTATTTTCTGAAATGGCTAAAATGAATTTACTAGTTTTACCTAGACCTAATAATCTACAAAATAAATATGGTTTTTCAACAAAATTAGGAGAGTATATGATAAGCGGTGTTCCGGTTTTGGTAACTAATGTGAGTGATAATAGTAAATATATTATTGATGCTTTTAATGGATATATTATAGATAATACCGGGGTTCAGGATTTTTATAATAAACTGGTGGATATTCTGAAAGAGTATGAGATAAAAAAATATTTGGTTGCCGAGAATGCATATTTAGAGGCAAAGAAATCTTTTGATTATTCATTGTACTGCGATAAATTGAACACATTTCTTTTTTATGAGAGCTAAAAAATTGTATTTATATCTTCGGTTATTTTTTGCTAATGAGTGGACAAAAGCGGATGTTTACAGAAAGTATTTAGACATGGAAATAGGTGATCATGTCAGGATTTTACATTATCCCAGATTTGGCAGTGAGCCATATTTAATAAAAATTGGGAATAATGTAACCATAACAAGAGGTGTATCTTTTGTGAATCATGATGGTGGTGTCGCTTTGTTTAGAAAAGAATTTCCTGGGTTTAATGTCTTTGGCCGTATTATAATCGGGAACAATGTTTTTATTGGGATTAATTCAATTATATTGAAAGGGGTAACTATTGGAAATAATGTTGTTATTGGAGCAGGTTCAATTGTAAATAAAGATATACCTGATAATGTTGTTGCTGCAGGGGTGCCTGCAAGGATTTTAGGAAATATTGATGATTATAAACTTAAATCACTTAAAAATGTATG
Source organism: uncultured Saprospiraceae bacterium (assembly GCA_964594045.1). Lineage (GTDB taxonomy): Bacteria > Bacteroidota > Bacteroidia > Chitinophagales > Saprospiraceae > UBA2365. The sequence continues at coordinate 42,573 of CAZQKR010000018.1, forward strand.
TTTTGTAACTACAAAAGATCCAAAGGAAAGGAAAAGTATTATTCTTAGAAATTTAAATTTGGATTTATGAATATTCTTATAACAGGAGTTGCAGGATTTGTTGGGAGCAATTTGACTGAACACTTGTTGAATCAAAATCACAAAATAATTGGCGTAGACAATTTTGATGAATTCTATAGTAAGGAAATTAAAACAAGAAATTTAAATAACTTCATCAAATCAAAAAAATTTTCTTTTTATGAAGAAGATATATTAAATTTTACAATTTTATCTCAAATAATACAAAAAGAAAGTCCTGAACTAATTATTCATTTGGCAGCAAAAGCTGGTGTTAGGCCATCAATTCTTGATCCACAAGGATATTTCAATGTAAATGTCATGGGTACTTTGAATGTTTTAGAAGCAATGCGTATTTCAGGTATAAAAAAAATGATCTTTGCTTCTTCCTCTTCTGTTTATGGTAATTGTAAAGTTGTTCCATTTAGTGAATCTATGAATGTTGACTTTCCTATTTCTCCTTACGCAACTACTAAAAAAGCAGGAGAATTATTATGCCACACATACCATCATTTGTATAGTATGGACATCTTTTGTTTGCGGTTTTTTACTGTATATGGTCCACGACAACGACCTGATTTGGCGATTCACAAGTTCACAAAAGCATTGATTGAGGAAAAAGAAATTCAGCTCTTTGGAGATGGTTCTACCAGAAGAGATTATACACATATTAATGATATTATACAAGGTATTGATTTATCTGTAAAGAATTGTAAGGGATTTCAAATTATTAATCTTGGTGAATCACAAACTATTTCTTTGAACGATTTAATTTTATTATTGGAAAAGGCAACTAGTAAAACTGCAAAGCTAAATTATCTTCCCTTTCAAGAAGGAGATGTCCTTCAAACTCATGCAGATATTTCAAAAGCACAAAATTTGCTTGGATATTCACCACAATATAAATTAAAAAATGGAATTATTGATTTTGTCAAATGGTATAAGAAGAATTGTATAGTTTAATAGCATTAATAAAACGTATGTTTTGAGAGATGTATTTTTCGAACTGAATATTTCTCATATCAGTTGATTAACATATGTTAATTGTTAAAATTTAATCAATTAAAACAGGTGAAATCAATAGTAATTTTTACACATGCAATTTCGAGAGGAGGTGCTGAAAAGCAAGGCATTTTGCTTGCTAAAGCCTTGCAAAATCATTATTATTGCATAATTGTTACATGGTATGGAGAAATTAACGAAGAAAGACAGCTTAATTATGTTAAGGAAAACAACTTAAAGGTTGTATTTCTTAGAGGTTCAATTTTCTCAAAAATGCTATCTTTTTGCAAAATTTTAAAGAAAAATAATGTTGAAATTATTTTCTCTTATCTGACAATAAATAATATCATTTCTGCAATTTGTGGAAAATTAATGGGTATTAAATATGTTATTGGCGGTATGCGAAATAGTCAGATGGTAGAAACCAAACTTATAATCAACCGCCTGCTTCATAATTACATATTTGAATATTCTGTTATTAACAGCTTTAGCGGATATGAATACTTTTCATTAAGAGGTTTTAAGAGTAACAAATTCAAGATAATTCATAATTGCATTGAACTGAATCATAGAGTATGGGAAACGAAATACTATTCCAGTAATAGATTTAATGTGCTGACTATTAGTCGATTTCAACCGCAAAAAGATCTATTTACTGCTATCAAAAGTATTTCAATGTTCATGCAAAAAACTAATGTTAAAAGTTTTCATTACTATTTAATTGGTATTGGTGATCAAGAAGCAGAGCTACGAAATCTTGTGAATATTCTAAATTTAAGTGATTATATAACAATTATTGTCAATCCGGACAACCTTGAGCAATATTTAGTGAATGCTGATGTCTATCTTAGCACATCACTTTATGAAGGATTATCTAATTCAATTCTTGAAGCAATGGCATTTTCATTGCCAGTGATTGCAACAGATGTTGGTGATAACAAATACCTAGTTGAGAATGGGGTAAATGGTTATTTGGTCGATGTAAGTTCTCCTGAAAAAATTTCTGAATGCCTTTTACTGCTTCATAGAAATCATATACTGAGACTGAAATTTGGCAGGATGAGCTATCAGAAGATTTCGAATTTTTCAATTGATTCATTTAGGGAAAGATATATTGATTTAATTTCACAATTATTGAAATAGAATGAGTTTCCTCAATGATATTCAGCGTTTTATTTATTCTTTTGATGTCTATTTATCAGGCATTCAATTGAGAGTTTTTAAGGATAAACCTAAGCTTATTGTATTGTATTTTCACAAAATTTTTGCAGATAAGAAAGAACTCAATCAAACAGTTGATATACAACAAGGAACAACTGTTGAAGATTTTGAAAACTGCATTAAATACTTTCATAATTGTGGGTATAAATTTATATCTCCTGATGATTTGCTTTCACCAATTGATGCAAAAGGAAAGTATATTTTGCTAACATTTGATGACGGTTATGCAAACAACGCGCTTGTTTTGCCTATACTAGAACAATTAATGGTTCCAGCATTATTTTTCATTGCAGTTAATCATGTATTAGAAAACAAGTCATATTGGTGGGATGTCATATTCCATTTAAAGGATAAAGGATTCAGTAATAAGCAAATTTCAGACATAAAGGCATTTTGTAAAACTAAAAGTCCGAAAGAAATAGATCAATTTTTCACAAATGAGTTGAAAATTAAAGATTTTTCTCCAATTCATTATTCCGAAAAACCATTTAATAAAGAAGAATTGTCCAGATTTTCGAAGAGTCCCTTTGTTTTTATAGGCAATCATACAATGGATCATGCAATTCTTACTGCTTGCACAGAGGAAGAAGTTTTTTATCAAATTAATAATGCACAAGAGGAACTTAAAAAAATTCTAAATTATTATCCAAAACACATTTCTTATCCGAATGGAAATTATTCAGAAAAAGTAGTTGAAATTGCTCATAAATGTGGTTTGGAAGTTGGTTACTCTTGTATTCGTGGTAAGAATTTAATAAAGAAATTTAATTCATTTAAAGGAAATTATTACGTAAAAAGATTTATCATTCCAAAACTTACTAATAATTATGGAAATCAGTTGCGTGTTTTTAGAGCCACTTTTAGTATTTACAATACATTGATAAACTTTTTTTCTTGAATAATTCATTCCTTATAAATTTTAGATATTCTTAATTTGATTATAACGAACAATATGTTACAAGAATATAATTCACTTGAGATATTAAATTATCAAGAAGAGAAGGAAATTCAAATTATATCCCTAATGGTTAAAATCTATGGAACATGGAAATCAATTGATTATTGGAATTGGAAATACAAAGGTAATACAGCTGGCTTTTTCCCTGACCTTATCACTTTAGCATTTGTTAGCAAAACACTTGCTGGTCATTATACTGTAATTCCTACAAAAGCACTTGTTGATGGAAAAGAAATTATGTTTGCACAATCAGTAGATACTGCTACAAATCCTGAATACAGAAGAAAGGGAATATTTGAAACAATTGCTCAACGTACTTTTGAAAATGCATCTAAACTTCAAATCCCAGTCATTTATGGTGTTGCTGGGGTAGGTCCGTCATATTATGGTTTTTTAAATAAACTAAATTGGTCTCATGTATTCTTTTTTTCACACTTTATTAAAATATTTAATTATAGAGATGTTTTAAAAGGCTACATAAAAAATAGTGTATTAGTGTCTATTGGTGAGTTTTTATTGAAATTATTACACCTTGGGCTTCCAAGAATTCAAAATATACCAGTTGTGATAAAAGAAGTTAATCAGTTTCCTGAACTTATTAATGAGTTTTATGCAACACTAGCAAAAGAATACAAGTTTATTTTAAAAAAAGACCAGGAGTATCTTAATTATCGAATTAAAAAACCTGATGGTAAATATGAAATCTTTCTTGCTCAAGAAAATGGTAATATTGTTGGTTGTGCAGTTATCTCAATTTCAAAGAAAACTTTTAAAAAGGTAACACTTAATAATATTGCAATCATTTCTGAATTAATTGCTTTAAAAGGCAAAGAATATGTTGTTGAGTCACTGTTAATATATCTTTCAAAGCTTTACCAAAATAGGAAATTGGATGCAATTGCCTTTTCAATTCCTGAATTTCATAAATACAAAGAAATTTTGAGAAAAAACGGCTTTTTCAAAATGAAAAGCAAAACTGGGTTTATTCTATTTGAAAATTACAAGCATCCGAAAATAAACACAGATGAATTGTTAAATGGCATGAATTGGCATTTTACACATTTAGATACGGATCATGTTTGAGAAAATATTTATGAAAACTAAAGTTGCTGTTATTGGGCTTAAAGGATTACCAGCATTTGGTGGTGCAGCTTCTGTAGGTGAAAATCTTGTTTTTCAATTAAAAGAATTATTTGATTTTACAGTTTATTCGGTTTCATCTCACACCAGCCACAAATCTGGAGAAATTAATGAAGTTAGTCAAGTGGTTTTGCGCAAGCATGGTAAAGGCGGTTTAAACACTTTAATTTATTATTTTAAAAGCCTATTTCTGGTGATTAATAATAAATTTGATATAGTTCATCTTCACCATTCAGAAAGTGGATTTATCACACCATTTTTGAGGCTTAAGTATAAGGTTGTGGTCACATTCCACGGAGTTTACAGAGTGAACGATCCTAAATTTCCTGGAATATATAACGCTTTTTTTCGCTGGTCTGAACGTTTAAATATTCGCTTTGCCAATGAGGTCGTATCTGTGTCATATCCGGATTGCCAATACATTTATCAAAAGTATGGAAGACAAATAAAGTATATTCCAAACGGAATAAGTCTGGATGAAAACATGTTGAATATCCTGCGTAAAAAGGAAACAAATAATTATATTTTTTTTGCTGCAGGAAGAATTTATGAAATAAAAGGGCTCCATTTATTATTGGATGCGATCAAATCAATCAAAGAAAAAATTCATTTAAAAATAGCGGGAGACCTAAACCAGGTTCCTACATATACATCACTAATTGAAAAACAGGCAAGAGGCCTGGATGTTGAGTTTCTTGGTATGATCAAAGATAAAGAAGCGTTGATGCAATTAGTTGCCGGTGCAAAACTTTTTGTTTTTCCTTCACTTACCGAAGCCATGTCCATGATGTTACTGGAAGTAGTTTCAATGAAGACCCCCGTCATTGCCTCTGATATTCCTGCCAACAAATCAATTTTTTCAGAAGATGAGGTTCTTTTTTTCAGATCAGATGATGTACATGACCTGGAAGTAAAAATCCGTTTTGCTTTTGCTCACCCTGAAAAAATGAGCAGGATGGCAGAAAAAGCTTATGAGAAATTGTGCAATGAATATACCTGGGAATCTATTGGGGCAAAATATGAAGAGATCTATAAAAAACTTTTGGACTGATGTGTGGTATTTTTGGTATTATAACTAAGCAGGAATCCAGGTATTCAGGGAAAGCAATTCGAAATACCCTTGAAAAAATCGCCATTTTAAGTGAGTCCCGTGGAAAAGATTCTTCCGGGATGGCTATCAGGCATACGGTCGAGGGAATGATCGATGTCATTAAGGGTGATGTACCCATTCGTGATTTGCTTAAAAGCAAGGAATATTTCAGCGCTGTAAAAAAGGGATCACTCAACATGGAAAGAGGTAGTGGTTTCAGCGCTTTCGGTCACGCCAGGCTGGTCACCAATGGAACCCAGTTGAATGAGGTCAATAACCAACCAGTATTAAAAGATGACATCCTGATCATCCACAATGGGATTATTGTCAATGTGGATGAACTTTGGGCATCCAACCCTGATCTGAAAAGAGATTATGCCATTGATACCGAGATCATTCCTGCACTGATCAGAAGAGAGCTGGAACATACAAACAATCTTGCGGAGGCATGCATTCTTGCATTCAGGAAACTGGAGGGAACCTATTCCGTGGCGATCATGTTTCAGGATCTGGATCAGTTTGTACTGGCTACCAACAACGGGTCGCTTTATTATATCACCGACGACACATCGTTTATCACATTTGCTTCAGAGGCCCATTTTTTGAAGAAATTGCAGCGGACAAAAAGTTTTTCATTTTTTGGAGAGAGCCTGGAGGTGAAACAGATCACAGCCATGTCCGGACTGGTGGTTCACATGAATGATCTATCACTCCGATTATTCAATATTGATCAGGATGATGCCATTATACCGGTTTTGAAAACGGATCACCTGAAAATAAATAAAAAACTCCTGGACAACCAAAAGAACAGGAGAGAGGTTGTGATTGATCCCGCAGCTTTTATTGATCGTTCGAAAGAGGGACATCTTTTCAGCCTTCTTGAGTACAATATAGAAGCGATCAGGAATTTGAAACGGTGTTCCAGGTGTCTGCTTCCGGAGACATTTCCTTTTATTGAATACGACCATCAGGGTGTATGCAATTTCTGCAGGCAATATAAACCAAAGGAAAAAATCCAACCAATTGAAAACCTCAAAGCCTTGGTTGAACCATACAGGCGAAAAGATGGTAAGCCGGATTGTATAGTACCTTTTAGCGGTGGCAGGGATAGCACCTATTCATTGCATCTGATCAAGCGTGAATTGGGATTGAATCCTATTGCATTCACCTATGATTGGGGGATGGTTACCGATCTTGCCAGGCGAAATATTGCCAGAGTTTGTGGCAAACTGGGAGTAGAAAACATAATAGTTTCAGCAGATATTCATTGGAAACGCGAGAACATCAGGAAGAATATTGAAGCCTGGCTAAAATATCCAGCTCTTGGAATGATTCCATTGTTTATGGCTGGTGATAAATATTTCTTTTATTACACTAATAAAGTAAAAAAACAAACCGGGATTGACCTTAATATTTGGGGAATCAATCACCTTGAAAATACAGAATTTAAAGTTGGTTTCGCTGGTTTGCCTCCAAAATTCGATAAAAAGAGAATTTATTCATTGTCATTGATGAATCAACTTAAACTTTTTGGCTTTGTAGGTAAAAATATTATAAAAAGTTACGGATATATAAATCAATCTGTTGTTGACAGTCTTGGTTCATTTGCTGTCAGGTACATTTCACCTAAAAGTCATTATTATCATTTGTTTGATTATTATAGATGGGATGAAAATGAAATCAATCAATTGTTGAAGGATGAATATCGTTGGGAAACTGCTATCGATACCAAATCTACATGGAGAATAGGTGATGGCACAGCAAGTTTTTATAATTATATTTATTACACAGTTGCTGGTTTTTCTGAAAATGATACGTTTAGAAGTAATCAGATCCGAGAAGGAATGCTGACAAGACAACAAGCAATGACATTGATTGAAGAAGATAATTTGCCAAGATATGAAACTTTAAGATGGTATCTGGAAATAGTCGGACTTGATTTTGAGACAGTAATCCGTAGAGTTAATGAAATCCCTAAATTGTATAATGTTTGAAACTTTTCTGTTTAAATTCTGCCTTAAAAATGGAGTGATCAATTTGAAATCAATATCCTTAAAAATCCCGATTCTTTTAATACTATTCCATACTTCTTCAGCACATGGACAGACTAAACCTGTTCCAAATTCTTTTCAGAATAACTGGTTTGTTGGTTTCCATGTAGGTACCCAGATGTCCGGAATCAAGGATGAGGATTTTATTTTGTCCAACTATGCTCCTTTACTTCAGTTCAATGCAGGGAAATGGTTCACGCCATATCTTGCTTTGCAGATTGGTTACAAGGGTTATTATTTCAAATATATTGGTGATGAAGACAAGCATCCATATAGTTTTTGGTACGGAGAAGCTGTTTTTAATTTGAATAAAATGCTTACCCACCGTGCCATTGGTAAAGGATGGGACATTTTGCTGCATGGAGGTGCCGGGTATTTTTATAATTATTATTATGGCAGACCCAATATCTGTGCGAATACAGGGATTCAAACCAGTTACCGACTTACACAAAAACTTCATTTATCTCTGGATGTCGCTGCAGTCATGGGCTGGGATATTTACCAGGGTAATAAGGATATATTGCCCGGGACTACCTTGGGTATAGTGTACTCCTTTTAAGTGGCACTATTGATATCTTATATTTTATTTTCATTTTAAAATCATCCTGTCGCTTGTTCTTCCGGAATCAAATATTACTTCTATATATTTTTATCATTTTACTCCTCATCTTCCTCCCATTCTACGGAATGGACAAGTTGGAGCAAACCAAAATCCTGGAATTTCGTCTTGACTACCTCTTCCACATCTTCATATTCCTTCCCTGGGCATTTTTAAAGCCGGACAAAGGTATAAGAATCAGTATCTGGTTACTGGCCGGAATCGGATTTGCCGCTACGATGGAAATGATACACTGGTTTTTACCGTACCGCTCCTTCAACGTCAACGACCTGGCCGGGAATCTGGCAGGGGTCATTTTGGGGTGGGGGACAAGTTTAATTTGGAAATTGATTAATTTGAAAATTTGAAAATTAAGGAAAATTCGAAAATTCGAAAATTCGAAGATTGAGGAGAGAACAGTAGTTTAAAATTCGAATTTTCGAATCTTCAACCAAAAAAAGAAAAATTCCTGTCTTATTCAATTGTGGATATTTAATTGCAAAGGAATTTATTTTCAGATTTTCATGTTTAAAATTCAGATTACATTTTGTTTAGTGCAAAATATGATTAAGTATGCCTAAATTGTATGAATATCTGGGATTAATTATTTTGTTTTATTCAAATGAACATGAACATATCCACGTCCATTGAAAATTTCAAGATAAAGAAAGTAAAGCAGAAATCATATATTTCAATGGTAAGTTCAAAGAGATCTAGATTAAAAATGTGTCAGGTAAGGAACCATTGGATCCCAAAAATCTCAAAAACTTTAAGAAAATTGTCGAATCATACAGGGAGGATATTGTAAGGAAGTGGATAGATTTCTTCATTTATAATTTGGAGATTTCAACTGAGAAAATCACAAAAAAAATATAAAAATGGTCATTTCAATAATCAAAGCGGAATACATTGAAAATTATAAAATCAATTTTTTATTTTCCGATGGAGTTGTCAGGGAACTTGATTTTCATAGTTTTTTAAGTAATGCGAAAAATCCAATGATAAGAAAGTATCTAGATAAAAACTTGTTTAGAAAATTTTCAGTTCATTACGGCGATATCATGTGGAATGATTTTGAACTGTGCTTCCCAATTCAGGATGTGTACGAAGGAAGAATTTGATTGGCTGGAATTCAAGATTCGAAAATTCGAAGATTGAGGCGAGATCAGGAGAATTAAAATTGAAAAAAGTACAAAATCAGGAATCATAAAATTCCTGTTTCGTTGAATTTTCGAATTTTCGAATCCCCGAATTTTCGAATCCTCGAATCTTCAAATCCTCGAATCTTCAAATCCCTGGTATTAAAAATGTCCACTAAATATTACATATTTGAGTATATTTGTAAATAAATAAATACAAATATGTATAAAAGAGCATTATTTTACGATATTTTACCACAACTGGAGCATAAAAATGCCATTGTGATCACAGGTATGAGGCAGGTTGGTAAATCTACTTTGATGAAACAACTTGCGCAGGCATGGGATGGAAAATATGTTTGGTTTGACCTGGATAATCCGCTTGATCAGTTGCTGTTTGAAAACCAGGATTACAATGCAATTGAAAGGGATTTGAGAGCAGTTGCCAAAGCTTCCGATGGTGAACGATTCCTTGTCTGCATTGATGAAATACAGAATTTTCCGGAAATTACCAAAGTGATCAAATATTTGATCGATCACTACCGGATTAAATTCATCGTCACAGGTTCTTCGAATTTTTACTTGCGGAACCTGTTTCCTGAATCACTCAGCGGTAGAAAATTTCTGTATATACTTCACCCTTTAAGTTACCGGGAATTTTTACATTTTCACGGTGTGGTAGGAGAAGAACAGTTAAAACCGGTCTGGCCTTCAGGTGAATGGAGCGATTTCGGGATGCAGAAATGGGCTTCATTGTATGATCTCTACCTGGAATTTGGTGGTTTCCCTGAGGTTGCTGTAACACATGAAGCTGAAACCAAAAGACTGATCCTCAAAAATATTTTTGCCTCTTTCTTTGAGAAAGACATCAAGGTATTTCAGGAGTTGAAAGACATCAGGGAATTGAGAGACTTGCTTTTGTTATTAGGGCCACGGAGTGGAAATATGCTGGATGTGAGCAGGCTGGCATCAGAACTGGGTGTCAACCGGGTAAAAATATACAATTATCTTGAATTCCTTGAAGGCACATTTTTTATACGACTGATCCCGAAATTTACCAAAAGCATTGATAAAAGTGTCGCAGGAGGTAAAAAACTATATTTTGCTGATACGGGAATGCTCAACCTGATCACAAAACCTTCTGCAGGGCAGGTGCTTGAAACTGCTGTAGCCTCTCAATTGTTGCAATATGGACAGATCAGCTATTACAACAGGAGAAATACGGCGGAAATAGATTTTATACTCAATAATGAAATTGCTCTTGAAGTCAAACACAAAGCAATTGAACAGGATCTGGGTAAGCTTCAAAAATTAAGCAATAATGTTGGCATTGCCCGATTTTCAGTCATCAGTAAAACTGTTGTTGACATGGACGCTGTGATCTATCCGTGGATGTTTTGAAAATTCGAAAATATTATAAGATTCGAGGATTTGAAAATTCGAAAATTCGAAGATTGATTTGAATTCGAAGATTGATTTGAATTCGAAGATTTGAAGATTCGAAAATTTGATGATTGAGGCGAGATCAGGAGTTTAAAATTTGAAAATTCGAAAATTCGAAGATTGAGGCGAGATCAGGAGTTTAAAATTCGAAGATTTGA
>CAZQKR010000018.1:53529-92480 GCA_964594045.1 uncultured Saprospiraceae bacterium
AAGATTGAGGCGAGATCAGGAGTTTAAAATTCGAAGATTTGAAGATTCGAAAATTTGAAGATTGAGGCGAGATCAGGAGTTTAAAATTCGAAGATTTGAAGATTCGAAAATTTGAAGATTGAGGCGAGATCAGGAGTTTAAAATTCGAAGATTTGAAGATTCGAAAATTCGAAGATTGAGGCGAGATCAGGAGTTTAAAATTCGAAGATTTGAAGATTCGAAAATTCGAAGATTGAGGCGAGATCAGGAGTTTAAAATTCGAAGATTTGAAGATTCGAAAATTTGAAGATTGAGGCGAGATCAGGAGTTTAAAATTCGAATTTTCGAATCATCGAATTTTCAAATCATCGAATTTTCAAATCATAATAATATATCATGACCCTATCTAATTTTGAAGACCTTCCCTTGTGGCAAAAAGCACGCGAACTTTCTAAATTTGTGTTTAAGCTCACAGAAGAAGGCCAGATTTTTAAAGATTTTCGCTTTCGTGATCAGATCAGGGCCTCTGCAGGATCAGTTGCTGACAACATTGCAGAAGGTTTTGAAAGAGAAGGGAATAAGGAATTTATCCAATTCCTCTTCATTGCAAAAGGATCCTGTGCTGAAACCCGTTCTCAAAGCTACCGTGCATTTGATAACGAATACATTGATCAGGAAATGCTTGAAAAATTGGTTGATGCTACCAGGGATATTTCAACCGACATTTCCAATTTTATTAAATATCTCAAAAATTCCGGAATGAAGGGAAAGAAATATGTTTAAATTCGAAGATTTGAAGATTTGAAGATTCGAAGATTAAAGCGTGTACAAGAGTAGGAATCAAAATTGAAAAAAATACGAAATCAGGAATCATAAAGTTCCTGTTTTGTTGAATCTTCGAATTTTCGAATCCCCGAATCTTCGAATCTTCGAATTTTCGAATTTTCAAATCCCCGAATCATTAATTATTATAAATATATTTAAAATTAATGCTAAATTTGTTAAATATTTTAAATATAATTAAATGTTTATAAACTTTTCCATCCCTTCTGACCTGATCGCTCGTCCGGTTTATATCAACCGGGTGATCCCATACATTGGCAAAAACATGATCAAGGTGTTTACCGGTCAGAGAAGGGTTGGTAAAAGCTATTTGCTTTTTCAAATTATCCGTTTCATTAAAGATCTCGATCTATCGGCTTCCATCATCTATATCAATAAGGAAGATCTCGCTTTTTCAGAAATAAGAACTGCCGCTGATCTCCATGAGTATGTCACCCTGAATAGAGGAAATCATCATAAAACGTATGTTTTTATTGATGAAATTCAGGAAATCGATTCCTTTGAAGATGCTTTGCGTTCATTGGTGCTTTTTGGATCCCTGGATATATATTGCACGGGCAGCAACTCGGATCTTTTGTCCAAAGATATTGCCGGAAAACTCAGCGGGAGATGTATCGAAATATCAGTGTTCAGCCTGTCATTTCCTGAATTCCTTGATTTTCACAAACTTGAAAATTCAGGCCGGTCGATGGCACTCTTTCTTAAATACGGTGGATTGCCTTATCTGAAGCACCTGCCTCTTGAAGATCATATCATTTTTGATTACCTGAAAAACATATATAATACCATTTTATATCGCGACATCGTAAACAGATATGCTGTTCGAAACACGCGCTTTCTGGAACAGTTGGTATTATTCCTGGCGGGAAATACCGGCAGCCTTTTTTCAGCAAAAAAGATCAGTGATTTTTTAAAATCCAGGCAGATCAGTATTTCCCCCAATCAGGTACAGACCTATATTTCTCACCTGGTGCATGCGTTTATTGTACACAGGGTCAACAGATATGATATTCCGGGAAAAAGGATATTTGATTCGGGTGAAAAATATTACTTTGAAAACCTCGGTATCAGACACGGATTATGGGGATTCCGGCCTGAAGACCTGGGAAAGATCATGAAAAATGCGGTATACAATCATTTGGTTTTTCAGGGATACCATGTCACGATCGGTTCAATTGACAGATCTGAAATTGATTTTATTGCGGAAATGGAAGGTGAAAAACAGTATTTCCAGATAGCACTTTCGATCACTGAGCCAAAAACCTTTGATAGAGAATTCGGCAACCTGAAAAAGATCACTGACAATTATCCTAAAACAGTCATCACTTATGATGCATTCCATGGAAATACATCAGGAGGTATAAAACATACAGATTTGCTAAGTTTTTTGAGTGAGATTTGAAAAGTACATAAAATGTAAATCTTCGAATCTTCAAATCCTCGAATTTTCGAATCCTAGAATCTTAAAATTTTTGAATCCCCAAATCCTTTAATACCCGACACATGATTCCAAAATTAAAAAAAAGCAGATCATTCTCGGCTACTTTGCCGGATTTCATCGTCATTGATACACATGATCAGCTGGAAGACCTGATCATTCTGGAAGTTGGCCAGGCTGCATTTGATTTTATCCGTGAACACACCGGATCGTTCACCAAAAAAGTATTTGTTGCATCTACATCCACACGATTCAACATACTCCGCTTACCCGACAATCACTACAGATCCATCATAAACCTACAGCAGGTCAATGACTTCAGGTTCATCAACAAATTCTTTGAATCCGTCAACCAAAAGTTGCCTGAAGGCGGGTTATTCATCGATTTTGTGGAAACCTACGCTACCCGCCGTAACAGAAAACTGAAAAAATACTGGTTTCCAATCAACTGGTTTATTTACATTCTGGATGTGGTCTTTTACAGGGTCATGCCCAAATTGCTGATCACCAAGGACATCTATTTCTTTATTACCCGGGGAAAAAGAAGGGTGCTCACCAAGGCAGAAACTTTCGGAAGACTGTATTCCTGCGGCTTTGAGATCGTGGATGAAAGGGTGATCAACAATTTGCTTTATTTCTGTGCAAGGAAGATCAGTGAACCCTTATACGATATGAACCCGACGTACGGACCCATCGCCAGGTTGAAAAGGGTAGGAAAAAATGGTAAAATGTTCAATGTCTATAAGTTGCGTACCATGCATCCCTATTCGGAGTACCTTCAGGATTATGTTTTCCAGAAAAACAAACTGGCCGAAGGAGGTAAGTTCAGGAATGATTTCCGGGTGTCCTGGGAAGGTGCATTTTTGCGGAAATTCTGGCTGGATGAGTTGCCCATGCTGGTCAACCTGCTCAGGGGAGACATGAAACTCGTTGGTGTCAGACCATTGAGTAGACAGTATTTCAGCATGTATACCAAGGAACTGCAGGACAGAAGGATCAGGTTCAAGCCGGGTTTGCTCCCGCCATATTATGCGGATATGCCTAAAACACTGGAAGAGATCATGGCTTCGGAAATCAAATACCTGGATGCGTATGAACGCTCACCTTTGAAAACAGATGTCATATATTTTTTCAGGATCCTCAACAATATCCTGATCAAGGGAAAACGGTCAAAATGAGGAAATTTTATGATTTGAGGATTCGACAATTTGAGCATTTGAATCCTGACGATGAATGTCAGGATCTGCGAGATTTGTAAATGAGGGCAGTAAGAGAAACTCAGAAGAGATTTTCAAAAAAATAATTATCTTTGCATGCCGTTAGTACCAAAATCAACCATTTGAATGAATTTGCTCCTGCAACATACATTTTGAAGCGGGATCATTTTCGGACAGGCACGATATTTTTACTGTTCCGAAAAGCGACCGGGTAAGGCTATGCTGTCACAAATTATTCAAATATCTATTAAAAACATCAGGCAGCATCAAGAAAGTATCTGAATAATACTTTCAATCCCGGCAATTCGTAATTGTGCATTTTGCAAATAGCTGATTTTATTTTTATTTTATAAAATATTGTATATCAATGCGTTTTATTCCTCAATTATTTCTGGGAATTTTATTGGTCTCACTGATCACTTCCTGTGCTTCCCCGAAAAACGTCCTTTATTTTCAGGATCTCCCTGCAGATACCAGCCTGCAGAATATGGTGAATTACGAACTGGAATTTGAATCCGGAGACATGCTCTATATCACCGTTTCTGCAGCAGATCTGATCGCGGTGCAGCCTTTCAACCTGCCGATAGTCAGTATGAACCCTGTGGATGGCCGTGCTACCGGTCAGTACATGCTCCAGCATTATCTCGTAGATCAGGAAGGAAATATAGAATTTCCTCTTCTGGGAAAGATCAGCGTTGCCGGTAAAACCAGGATTCAACTTCGGGATGAGTTGCTTAAACAACTTTTGGAATACGTCAATGACCCGATCGTGAATATTACCATGGCCAATTTCAAGGTCACCGTTTTGGGAGATGTGACCCGGCCGGGAACATTCAATATTCAGAATGAACGTATTACCATCCTTGAAGCTATCGGCATGGCAGGCGACCTCCAGATCACCGGCAAGCGCGACAACATCCTGGTGGTCAGGGAAGAAGCTGGGCAAAAGAAAGTATTCAGAGTGGACCTCAGACAGGGATCATTGCTGAATAGCCCGGTATATTTTCTGAAGCAAAATGATGTGGTTTATGTCGAACCCAATAACGCCAAAGTGAATTCATCCAACTATAGCGCAACAAGCGGAATCATTATTTCCGGAGCCTCTTTAGTCATCACCATCCTTTCCTTGATCCTAAATATTAGCCTGAGGAATACAAATTGATAAAATATTCTTATGAAGTTTGAGCATTTTGAACAAATACCTGAACAACAGGAAGATGTGATCAACATCAGGGAACAGATTGAAAAATATTTCCAATACTGGTACTGGTTCGTGCTTGGAGTGATCATAGCCGGTATTGCCGCATTCTTTTTTCTGCGGTACAGCATTCCGGTGTATGAAGCCAAAACATCCATCCTGCTGAAGCAGGATAAGAGCGGAGGAGCATTGAGTGAATTGTCTGCTTTCCAGGATCTTGGCATCCTGAAATCCGCCAACACACGTGTGGAGGATGAAAAGCATGTGCTCCAATCCCGGAGCATCATGACGGGTGTGGTGGAAGACCTTGAGTTGAATATCCAGTATCATCGTAAAACAAAGCTGGCCAAAAGAGTAGTGGAAATGTTTCACGATATTCCGTTTGACCTGGTATTTGAAAGCGATACCACACTGGAAAAGCTCAACACCATTTTTTATGTTAAAGTGTTGTCTGAGGCTGATTTCGCATTGAGAACGAACCGGGATCATGAATGGAAGAACCTTAAGTTCGGGCAAAGGATCAAAATGCCTTTTGGCATATTCATCATCTCCCCTAATGTACAATTTCTGGAAAATTTCAAGGATGAAGAGATCACCGTTACCATCAGGCCAAAAGAGAATGTGGTTGCCAGTTACGTCAACCGGATCAATATTGAAACTGCAAGGGAATCCTGGCGATCCAGCGTTATCAGCCTGAGTTTGCAATCCACGGATGCCAAAAGAGCCGTCCAGATCCTCGACCTGCTCGTGGATAAGTACAACGAAGATGCCATTAAGGATAAAAATGAGATCGCCAACAATACCATCCGGTTTATTGATGACCGGTTACAGATCATTGTCGCAGAACTGACAGATGTGGAAAAGGACGTGGAATCCTTCAAGGTGACCAGAAAACTGACGGATATCACCTCTGAAGCTACAGCCTATCTGTCCAATGTGATGGATAATGAAAAAAGATTGCTGGAATTCAAAACCCAGAGGCAATTGGTGGATTATATCATCGACTATCTCAAAAACCAGAAAACGGATCTCCTGCCGGCCAACCTTGGAATTGCCGATGCCGGTCTCCAGACCGCCATTTCCAAATACAATGATATTGTGCTGCAGCGCAACAAATTGCTGGAAAGTTCCAGCGAGAGGCATCCTGCCGTTGTAAGTCTGACTGAAACGCTTTCAAGTCAAAGGGAATCCCTGTCCGAAAGCCTGTTGAACACCAGGAAAACCTTTGATATCCAGATCAGGGAACTCGACCGTCAGGTCAACCGGGTAAGCAGTAAGATCGCTTCTGTTCCGGGATATGAGAGACAATATCGCAATGTGGAAAGGCAACAGCAGATCAAAGAGGCCTTGTACCTGTACTTGTTGCAAAAAAGAGAGGAAACGGCCATTTCACAGGCAGTTACGACTCCAAATGCAAAGATCATTGATCGTGCATTTTCTGACGGAGTACCGGTTTCGCCCAAAAAGAACATCATCTATCTGATCGCACTGCTGGCAGGTCTGGCTATCCCGTTCCTGATCATCTATATCCGGGATCTGATGGACACCAAGGTGCGCAACAGAAAACAGCTTGCAGAAAAACTCACCATTCCGATACTGGGAGATATTCCTTTGGTGGAAACAAAAGATGTCAAACTGATCTCCAACACGGACAGATCCGCTGCTGCCGAATCCTTCAGGCTTTTGCAGACCAATCTTGATTTTCTGTTGGCTCAGTCCACACACAAGGGAAAAACCATCCTGGTCACCTCCACGATGAGCAAGGAAGGTAAGTCATTTATTGCGCTCAACATTGCCGCCACCCTGGCTTATTCTGGCAACAAAGTGGCTTTGCTCGGATTGGACCTTCGGGCCCCGAAATTAATGCAATATCTTGGTGACAAGCAAAAAACAGGTATAACTACCTATATTACCAATAAAGAGATCAGCGTCGAAGACATCAGGTACAGGCTGGAAGATGTCGAGAACCTGGATATTTATGCTTCCGGTGTGATCCCGCCAAATCCGGCTGATCTGCTCAAAAGCAACAGGTTGAGTGAATTGTTTGAATACATGCACAATGAGTACGATTATGTGATCGTTGACTCTGCACCTGTAAGCATGGTGACAGACACTCTGTTGCTCAGTAAGTATGTAGATCTTTGTATATATGTGGTCAGAGCTAATGAGCTGGACAAAAGACTGCTGGGTATTCCTGAAGCATTGTTCAAGGAACAGCGTTTCTCCGGAATGGCACTTTTGCTTAACGGGGTGGATGTCAGACGTGGTTATGGATATGGTTACGGCTATGGGTATGGTTACGGTTATGGCTACGGGTATGGGTACGGTCATGAAAAGCACAGACCCTGGTGGAAAAAAATGCCCGGTTTTAGCAAGAAAAAATAATCAGCGTATGAATTGATCCCAAAAGCCTTTTCTTGTTCAGGGAAAGCCTTTTCGTATTTCTGATCACATGTGTTCCGTATGGAGAATTTAAGACTGGCATAGGTATTTCTTTGTGTGCTGCCGGGAAGTTTTATCAACTCATATTCATCAAAAATATACTTTGGATCAAAATTTTTGTTGTGGTATTGCGTTATAGCAAAGTCTTGCATCTTGTAAAAGAACTATTCCTGCCGCGGTAAAATACCCTGGCAGTCTATTATTAAAATCAAAATTTTTAAGGAAATGAAAAGAACATTTGTTTTTTATTTTTTGAGCTTATTTTTCATTGCAGGACTTTTTACGGCCTGTGAACCAGAACCTGTAGATATAATCAGTCCTGAGATTTCTCTTGTAAAAGATGCAGGTTTCGTCTATGGCGATACCACACTGAATGTTGGTCAGACTTTCAAACTTAAATTCTTGGTGACCGTTGGAACCAATGACATTAAATTATTCGGGATTAAGGAAAATGATGTCATTTTACCTTTGGACAGGATCATTGACGGTATGAATGCCAACCCTGCGCTTGCACTGGGTACAGGGATCACTTCATTTACCAGGGAGATCACCTTGACTGCGCAACTCAGCGGTGCCAGCGAATATACGATCTATGTGGAAGACATTGAAGGATATACCAATGCTGTTAAGTTCAAAATAACTGAGGTAGTGAATGACTTTGAAGGCACTCATGCCAATCTTCAGGTATTTAATTTCTCCGGCCCGAATTTCGGAACCCTGGATCTACATGCAGCTGTGGCCGTTGTCCAAAACAACACTGCCGGGGATATCCGTGATGGCGGTATCGACATTAACCTGCCTGTTCCGCAGAACTGGAAACAGATCATTTTCCCGGTCAATGGAGCAAGATTGTACAAGAGTACCGCTGTAGTTGACTTTAATACGATCAACACCAAGGCCAAGCTTAAAGCGGCAATTGAGGCTTCCAGCAATATCACTGCCAGCCAGAAACTGCAGAAAGGTGACATTTACTTTGCAACAACACCTTCCCTGACAGGCAGTACCACTGACTATTTCATGCTGAAAGTAGATGATATTATCATTACAAGTGACGATAATACAGACTATTACATGTTTTCGCTGAAACAGGCTTTAAATATGTAAGGTATTTTTTGCCCTAAAAAAAAGGAGTCGATCAAAACCGACTCCTTTTTTTTTTAACCCTGAATGGGATCTGGCGATCAGATATGGATGACTTCATCATAGGCAGCTGCTGCAGCTTCCATCACCGCTTCACTCATCGTAGGATGCGGGTGGATAGATTTAATGATCTGATGAGCAGTGGCTTCTGAAGTTTTGGCCAGGATCAGTTCAGCTACCATCTCAGTCACATTGGACCCGATCATGTGCGCTCCGAGCAACTCACCGTATTTTGCATCGAAGATCAGTTTTACAAATCCGTCATTATCGCCGGCCGCACTGGCTTTTCCGGAAGCAGAAAACGGGAATTTTCCGATTTTGACTTCAATGCCGGCTGCTGCTGCTTCATCTTCGGTCATACCCATTGATGCGATCTCAGGACTGCAGTAGGTGTTGGAAGGAATATTTTTATAGTTGATCGGATGTACATTCAGACCTTTGATGAATTCCACACAATGAATACCTTCAGCACTGGCAACGTGAGCGAGCGCAGGCGTGTTGATCACATCTCCGATCGCGTAGATACCCGGGACATTTGTTTTGTAGTGTTCATCCGTTTGAATGAATCCGTCTTTGAGCATAACACCTGCTTCTTCAAGTCCGATCTGTTCAATGTTCGGGCTAATGCCTGCAGCTGAAAGTACGATATCCGTTTCAATCTGTTCCTGTTTATCTGTTTTCCTGTTCCTGACAGTCACGATACATTTACCGTCGGTTTCCTTGACTTCTTCGAGCATTGTATTACCGAGAACTGTGATGCCTTGTTTTTTGAAGGACCTGGCCAGGGTTTTAGAAACCTCGGAATCTTCGCGTGGTAATAAACCCTGCTCTGCAAACTCGACTATGGTGACTTTTGAACCAAAACTGTTGAAGAACCAGGCAAATTCCACTCCTATGGCACCAGCACCCACAACGACCATTTTTTCGGGAAGTTTTTTACTGGATAATGCCAGTCTGTAGGAGATCACCTTTTTGTTGTCTATTTTGAGATTCGGCAATTCTTTGGCCCTGGCTCCGGTGGCCAGGATGATATGTTCTGCTTCAATCATCCGTTCCTGTTCATTTCCTGAGACCAGGATCTTTTTATCCGCAGTCAACTTACCAAAGCCATTGATGACTTCAATGTTGTTTTTTCGCATCAGGAATTCGATCCCCTTGCTTATTTTTTCGGCAACGCCGCGGCTTCTGTTGATCACCGCCTCAAAATCAAAAGAAACCTGCTCTGCTTTCAGTCCATAATCGGATGCATGTTTCATTTTTAGATACACCTCAGCGCTTTTGAGCAAAGCCTTGGTAGGGATACAGCCCCAGTTCAGGCAAATTCCGCCAAGTGATTCCTTCTCAATCACTGCAGTTTTGAATCCCAGCTGAGCCGCCCGGATGGCTGCCACATATCCTCCGGGACCGCTGCCAAGCACCACTATATCCAGTTTTTTCGTTTCCATTTATTTCAATTTTAGCTTGCAAATATATGGAAAAGATCTGATGGTCAAAGACAATGTTTATTGTTGATTCATAGATTCGGGAATTCGAAAATTCATGTATTGGTCGTCCCGGAGATGAGACGATTCAAAGATTTGAAGAATCGGGAATTCGAGTCATGACGATGAATGTAATGATCTTCGATCCCGACGTTGAATGAATTGATGGGAAATATACTGACGATACTTCGTATGTCAGCATTTTCAATCAGCATCCATGACCGGGACCAAGAGATTTGAAAATGAATTAAAATAGTTCTTGACTAATTAATCCTGACTCGTAACTTTTAGTGAGGTGATCATTTGGATTGACCTGATTAAAACTTGAAATTGGATTATAATACCGCAAAGACTCTTTGTGTGGCCTTTACAAAAAACTTTGCGCTTTTAGAGGGAAAATCAAATACCGCGGAATTCGCATGGAAAGGAGCCGCAAAAATCCGCAAAATTTGTATTCCATTGGTTAAACGTTTTACACCTTCCTGACCTGGATCTGTAATGCAATTCAGCATTTAGTTTGAAGCAATCAGAATTTTACAATGGTAAATCTGGGTTTTTTGCAATTATCACGTGCTCAAAACCCTTGATCTTAATTTCACAAGAAACGGATTATTGATCATTAGTTAGGCAAATTTGATAACATACTTTTATAACATATTGAATATCAATTATAATAATTATTTTCTAATTAAAAAGATGCAATTCAGGGTGTCCGGGTTTACCCTTAATTATACATAATCTTTGAAGATTAAGTTGTCAGGTAAATATTTTTTTTACATTTGACATAAATCTGTAGTCCTCTATGGGAAACATCGAATTGATCGGCTCGGTTGCGTTGATACATCTGGTCGCAGTGATCAGTCCGGGGCCGGATTTTCTGGTATTGGTCAGGAATTCCCTGAGTTTTGGGCGGCGCGTCGGATTCTGGACAGCCATTGGGATAGGTTTTGGTATCATAGTCCACATCATGTATTCATTTGTAGGTTTAGGATTGCTGATCAGTCAGTCGGAATTTTTGTTCGGACTCATCAAATACCTGGGTGCTGCATATCTGATCTATCTGGGTTACGGCGCTTTTTTTTCAGAAGATCAAAAACTTGAGTTTGAAGACGGTGCAGAGGAAGATGTTTCCACTGTAAGCCCTGCAAAAGCATTCCGGATCGGGTTTTTAACCAATGTACTCAACCCGAAAGCCACGCTTTTCTTCCTTAGCCTGTTTACACTCGTGATCAAACCGGATGTGGATCGTATGATCTTTGGCATTATCAGTGTCATCCTCGTTGTGGATACCATGCTTTGGTTCATCCTTTTAAGCTATTTGATCACTTACCGAAAAATCAGAATATTATTTGTCAAAAGACAATCAATATTTAATAAAACATTTGGTGTGCTGCTGATTTTGATGGCAATCAAAATAATATACGGTTAAAACCGGGGGCAAAACAGCGCTTCATTTTCATTTTCGCCCAGATAGGAAACGGAAAACTCGAAACTGGAAAAATTCCTTTTATGGTGATAGATCTGATTAATACCCACATCATAGCTCATTCCCATCAACAGATTTTTAACCTGAACGCCGATAAAGGGTACCACTGTTGCCAATGCCACTGATTCCAAATCCCTGACAATATGAGTACCTACACCGGCATGAAAAACATAATCCTCAGTGGAAAAACTCGCGAATTTCATGTTGGCGCCCAATTCAATATCGACAAACGGGTTTTGAGCTGTAATGACCAATCTCGGCAGGAAATGTGTAAAAGCACCAGTTTTGATGCTGGCAGCCGAGTGAAAAGTAAACTTTGGCACCAATGAATTTCTGTCATAAATTTCAGAGAACCTGAAAAAAGAAAGGTTAGGAACTGTGAGGTGATGAAAAGCAATTCCGGTCTGGATTTCCACATTTCTCACAGGCGTGATGAGGTGCAACAGCCCGATACTGAGGTCTTCAACAGCAAAATTATTGGCTGGAACCGGTTCGCTGGTGGGAAAGGAATATGCATCCACATGATTGAACTGATCACCAAAAGTGGTTTGCTCATAGTTGATGTTTTTCTGAAGCACGCCGAACTGGAAACCAAAACCCAGGTAGTGGGTGTTCTTGGGATTCAGTGACTTGTGAAACGCTCCGCTCAGGGAGATCAAATTAGTGTTGAAATCAATTCCATCCACCCGGTCATTGACAAAATAGATGCCCAGACCAAGCAAATCTCTGTTGGTATTTTTAAAAAGTTTTAAACCATAGTTGATATCACCGGAAGCGGCAAAAGACTGAAAACCGAAATCGAGCTGATTAGCCCACTGATTGCGATATTGAGCATTCACACGTACAGAACCGTTGAAAATCCCTGTCAGGGCAGGGTTCAGATAAGGTGACGTCACATAACGCTGACTGAAAGCGACATCCTGTGCAGTGCCATATTGGCAAAACATCCAAGTGATTAATACAAATATGAATCCTGATCGCATTCTTTTATAAAATTTGCGCAAAAATAATAAAATTATAATATGTTCCTTGCAGACAATGAAATATACTTTGAGCCTAAATACCAACCTGACAGATTTATGGAAATTATCATGTCCGGAAAAGACCTGTTGGAAAATCAAAATATGTGTCTGCTCCGAAAAGTCCGATTTGTTGATTTTTAATCATTTTTTGCCCCAACCTACTGACGCTAAAGGTCAGCACAGGACTAAAGGGAAACAATTAAAAATCAACAAATTAAAAGTCCCCTTTTAGGCTTGTACTGACTGAAAACGTCAGTGCCTGTACTGACTGAAAACGTCAGTGCTTGTACTGACTGAAAACGTCAGTAGGGATTTAGGGGGTAAAGACTTTTCGGAGAAGACTCAAATATCAAAATCACAAAATCAAAATGATCTTTCATAATTGTCAAATCAAGGTTTGATATCATAACTTAAAACTTGAAGGAAAAGTATATGCAGCATCGATAATCTGTTTTATTGGATCACCGTGCAACTACCCTGACGTATTTTTAAATTTTTTATATATTTATTTTCTATATTTGCGCTCATGCAATTAAAGTCCATTTACATCAAAGGGTTTAAAAGCTTCCCTGTTGAAACCGTCATCCATTTCAACGAACGGGTGACAGGCGTTGTCGGGCCCAACGGTTCCGGCAAATCCAATATTGTGGATGCCATACGCTGGGTATTGGGAGAACAAAAAACCACTGAACTCAGGTTGGGCGAAATGACGGATGTCTTGTTCAACGGTACCAAAAAAAGGAACAAGAGTGGTCTTGCACAGGTTACACTGAATTTTGACAATACTAAAAATCTCATACCAACTGAGTATAGCCAGGTTTCTATATCGCGGTTATTGTTCAGGAACGGAGAAAGTGAATACCGGATCAATGATGTTCCCTGCCGGTTGAAGGATATCAAAGGAATGTTTGCCGATACCGGTGTCAGTTCAGATTCCTACGCCATCATAGCCCTGAATATGGTAGACGAACTTTTGACCAATTCCAATGGTTCAAGGGTAAGAATGCTGGAGCAGGCATCCGGGATCAGCCGATATAAGCAACGGAAAAAAGAGACCATTCACAAGTTGCAGTCTACAGAAATTGACCTCAGCAGGGTAGAGGATCTGTTGTTCGAAATTTCAAATAACCTCGAAAGCCTTGAAAAACAAGCAAAAAGAGTTGAACGGTACAACAAGATAAGAGAGGAATACAAAAATATCAGTGTTCAGTTGCATCTCCGTAAATACGATGAATTGCTGGCATCGTCAAGATCTGTGGAAACCCAGGTAACGGATGAAACCATTCGTTTGAAGGATCATGAGGTTAAAGTGGCCTTGCTCGAAGCCGATCTCATGCAGGAGAAAAAGACCATCGTTGACAATGAAAGTCACCTGAGCTCTTTTCAGAAAGAGATCAATGAACTGCTGGATAAAATCAGAAAACTGGAAAATCAAAAGGATCTTAACCGTCAGCAAATAGTACATAATGAGCAAAAGCTTTCACAAACCGAAACTGAACAGGGCCAGCTGGAAGTCCAGCTCAGTGAATATGAGTTGATCATCCGCACACTATCAGATAGGGTGGAGGAAGAACAACTGATCCACAAAGCGATTGAGGAAAAGGCCGTTCAGCTCATTGCGGATTATGAGGCTGTCAGAGCTGCATATTTCGGGGCTAAAGCCGACCACGATAATTTTTCAGGCAAAAGGAAACATATAGAAGAGTCCAGGCATCAGTTCGAAAAATCTCTTGCAGTTTTGGAAAACCAGATCGAAAACCTGGAGATCAGCATTCACCGTAAAAGGCAGATGATCGAACAATTGCTGTCTGATACCGAATCAGTCAAGCAGGATCATAAAAATACCCGGATCGAACTGAACAGACTGGAATTACAGTTGAAAGATCAGCAGGACGACCGGGAAAGCAAAAACACCAGAATTCAGGAATTAACCAGACAAAGGAACGAGCTGCGGGCTGAAAAAGATAAAGTGACCCGGAAAATGGATGCCCGGGCCAATGAGTATGATCTGATCAAAAGCATGCTGGATTCTTTGGAAGGTTATCCGGAATCGATCAAGTTTCTAAATAAGCACCTGGACACTAAACCAGTGATCCTGTCGGATCTTTTGTATGCCCCCGACAAGTATAAGATCACAATCGAAAATTTTCTTGAACCTTACCTCAATTACTTTGTGGTTGAGAGTTTTTCTGAGGCGGCAGATGCCTTGTTCCTGTTACAGAAAGCACAAAAGGGCAAGGCAAATTTCTTTGTTCTGGATCTGATACCTGAGCAGATACCGGTCACTGATGAGTTGGACGGCCTGCAGCCTGCCCTGAATTTCCTGGAATATGAAGAAAAGTACCACAGGCTGATATCCAGGCTGTTACACAATGTGTACATCACCGATCTCGGGCTGGATGACATTGACTTGCTTAGCTCAGGCTTTAAGGACGAACCATTTTTTATTTTGGATAAAAACGGTACGTTCACAACGACCAATTTTTCGGTTTCGGGGGGTTCTGTAGGTTTGTTTGAAGGGAAAAAAATAGGAAGGAGGAAAAATCTGGAAAAACTCGAGGATGAAATTCGCCGATTGAAGCAGGAAAATGCGGTTTTGGACAACAAGATCATCCAGATCGGCAATGACATAGGTCATCTGGAGGCCGAAATGAAGGGGCATGCCATCGATGAACTCAAAAGCAAAATCCAGCAAAAAAACATCCAAATGGCTCAGTTCTCCACAGTACTATCTGGTAAGGATCAGCGGGTAGAGTCCATGAAAACGGAGGTTAATACTGAAATTGAGGATATCGGTCAAATGAGATCACTGATACTGAAGAACAGACAATCCATACAGCAACTGGATGTTGAATTGGCAGAACTTTTAGCGGGCAACAATACCAATGACTCCAGTCTTCAGGCGGTTTCTGACAAGCTTTCAGAAGTAACTGAAGCCAAAAACCAGCACAACATCGAATTGATCAAACACCAGAATCTGATCAGTACGATTGAAACGGAACTGGGGTATAAACTGGGCGACCGGAATAAAATGTCAGAAAAGTTTGAAAACAATAAGGTAGTTCTGACAAACCTTGCCAGGGATCTGGCATTGCTGGATAAGGAGGTTGCTGAGTTGGAACAATCATTACTGGCTGATTACGAGCGTAAAAAGCAAATGGAATTGCAGCTGGGCGATGCAGAAAAAGAGTTTTATGAAAAGCGGGGACGAGTGAACGAACTTGAGGAGCAGGTGACCAATGTTCGCCGGAGTATTTCACAATCTGGTTTTCTGGTCAATGAACTCAAAGACAAACTTCAGGATGTGCAGTATAAGGTGATCAGCATCAGGGAGAGGCTTCAGATAGAATTTCATATTGAACTGGAAGATATATTGAACCAGGAAAGGTCTTCAACCGATTTGGCCGTAATGGAAGAAGAGCAGGAAAAACTGAAAAGACGACTTGAAAATTACGGGGAGATCAATACGCTGGCCATCGAAGCATACCAGGAAATGAAGGAGCGGTTTGAAACGATCTCGGGTCAACGCGACGATATCCTGACTGCCAAAAAATCATTGATCAAAACCATCGATGAGATAGAAAAAGTAGCTACGCAGAAGTATCTGGAAACTTTTGAAGTGGTGAATGCTCATTTCAAACGGGTTTTTACACGCCTGTTCAGCGAAGATGATACGTGCGAGATCATAATGGAAGATCCGGACAATCCTTTGGAATCCGGACTGGAGATCATTGCAAAACCAAAAGGTAAGCGTCCGAAAACCCTCAGCCAGCTTTCTGGCGGGGAGAAAACACTCACAGCGATCGCTTTGTTGTTTTCCCTGTATTTATATAAACCTGCACCATTTTGCATTTTTGATGAAGTGGATGCACCTTTGGACGATTCCAATATTGAAAAATTCAACAGGATCGTGAAGGAGTTCTCAAAAGACAGCCAGTTTATTATCATTACACACAATAAGGCCACAATGGCCGCTGTCGATGTTTTATACGGCGTATTCATGCAGGAAATGGGTGTCTCTGAAGTTGCGGCGGTTGATTTCAGGGATTATGAACATCTGGATACGGTTGAAACTTCGGGCTTTTTAAACTAAAATTCAAACAATCCTGTTGAGCAAAATGGATGCAGAAAAATACAATAAAAGGGGCGTTTCGGCTTCAAAGTCAGATATTCACCAGGCCATAGCTAAAATGGATAAAGGTCTGTTTCCCACAGCTTTCTGCAAGATTTTACCAGATATAGCAGGAGGAAGCGAAGATCATGTGAACATTATGCATGCGGACACAGCCGGTACCAAAACCAGTCTGGCATATATTTACTGGAAGGAAACCGGTGACCTCAGTGTGTGGAAAGGTATTGTGCAGGATGCGCTGGTCATGAATCTGGACGATATGGCCTGTGTGGGCTGTACAGATCAGATCATTATTTCATCCACCATCGGCAGGAATAAGCATTTGATCGGAAAAGAAGTGCTGGGAGTTATCCTGGATGCATCAGTTGATTTTATCAGGAAAATGAAAGATCTTGGCATCAACATATATCATTCCGGCGGAGAAACTGCTGATGTTGGTGACATCGTCAGAACCATAGATGTCGGATTCACGGCGTTTGCAAGAATGAAAAAGGACGACCTGATCATCAATGACATAAAGCCCGGAAACGTCATCGTCGGTTTTGCTTCATTTGGACAGGCAAGTTATGAGGATGGATACAATGGCGGCATGGGCAGCAATGGACTGACATCAGCCCGTCACGATGTTTTCTCCAGAGTCTACCTGGAAAAGTATCCAGAAAGTTTTGACCCGAATACTGAGCATCAATACATTTATTCCGGAACCAGGAAACTAACGGACCTGGTCGATATCGGAGCAACAAAAATGGAAGCCGGCAGACTGGTTTTATCTCCGACAAGGACCTATCTGCCAATGTTGAATAAAATCTTGATTGAACACAGGAAGAATATTCACGGGATCATCCACAATACGGGCGGTGCTCAGACCAAAGTCTTAAAATTTGTCAATCCCTGTACGATCATCAAAGATAATCTTTTCCCGGTACCTCCGCTGTTCAGCCTGATCAGGGAAGAATCCGGAACGGACTGGGAAGAAATGTATAAGGTTTTCAATATGGGACATCGCCTGGAGATCTATACGGATCCGGTTACTGCCGTATCGCTGATGCAAATAGCGGACGAATTTAACATAGAAAGCAGGATCATTGGAAGGGTCGAACCCGGAAATGACAAAAAACTGATCATTCAATCTGAATACGGAGAGTTTGAGTACTGAGCATTTTTTCAAAAAAGGGTAGGGTAAGGTGAAGTCAGGTTCCGTCAGCCAACCCATGGATCTGGTTTCCACTCCAGTTTTATGATGGTCCTGGTATTTTCATTCACTCTGAAATCTTCGCTCAACCGGTAGCCTAAAACCCAAACGATCGTATTTTTATGCACCAAAACCACTACTTTTTCTTTGTCAAATCGGTTGATTTTGCAATCGATCAGGTAATCGCTTAACTTTTTTGTTTTTCCACCCATTCCCAAAGGCCTGAATCGGTCTCCTTCCGATTTGGTGCGAATGGTCAAAGGCTCTTTAAGGTATTGTCCGTCAATGTATTCGACATTCGGATTGGATTCGTCTTTTTCATCTACCAGGTCAACCGGTCTGAAGGAAAACTGACCGAGATCCGTTTGAGTGACCGCAGATCGAACCGGAATATTGAAACCGGGAGCCGGATCTATTTTTTTCAAGACCAGCTGTTCGTTGTCCACCAGTATCACATGGTTTTCTGAATAGAAGTATTTTCCTTTGATCTCCAGTGAGTTAATGATTTGCGCGCATTGATCGAAATTGAAGCCAAAGGGCTTGAACAATTCAAAACACAATTGTTCATTCAGGTTTTTGCTGGAAGAAAACAGTCCTGTATGATAATATAAATAGCCGGATTTAGGATCTTTTTGAACGAATGGGTCCGCATATTTTTTAAGTATAAAGTGATACAGCATCCTGCTGTCCCGCAGGTTTTCTATGGTATTGTTGGCATTTTGTTCAAAATGCTCGTTCAGCAATTTAAAGGAAGGAATGATCGCATGGCGGATGTAATTTCTTGCATATTTTGAGTCGTTGTTGGACACATCTACCTGATAAGGGATGTTGTTTGTCATGGCAAAACGTTCCAGTTCATTCCGGTTGAAACACAAAAGCGGTCTGACCACACATTTTTCCTTGTTGGCTATGCCTGTAAGACCGTCAAGGCCTGTACCACGGCTGAAATGAAAAAGAAAGGTTTCTATCTGGTCATTGTGATGATGAGCGGTCAATATAAAGTCAAAAGTGTGCTGTTCTTTAAGCGATTTAAAAAACTGATACCGGTGCTGCCTGGCAATGCTCTGGAAATTTCCGGATTTATTCTTGCGCAGCAGGGCCTGGATATCCACCCGTGTAGTATAAAAAGGGATCCCGTACTTTTCGGCATAATTCTGCACAAAAGCTTCGTCCTGATCTGACTCGCCGTTTCTGGTTACATGGTTAAAATGTGCTATGGAAAAGTTGAACCGATTGATCCGAAGAAATTCACTGAGGCACATCGAGTCAAGGCCTCCGCTGACTGCAACCAACAACTTGTTTTTCCTGGTAAACAGTTTTTCTGACTTAATGTATGATAAAAACTTTTTATGCATAGTGAAAAATGATATTTTTGCCATGCTAATCGCAGTAAATATAAAAAAATAATACAAATGAACCGAATTATTCTCCTTTTAATTGCCGGAATGATGATCTGGACACAGGCATGTAAAAACAATTCTGCATCCAACGAACAGCCGGAAATTGAAACATCAAGTGATCTTGATACTTCAGGATTTGTGAAATCTGAGGGCCATAGATCCGTCAATGCTGAAAGGGCGATGGCTGAAACCATGCTTGAAGACTTTTATAAGCAAAACAATCCTCCTCTGGAATATTTCACTACAAGGTATTTTACGGTTGAGGCAGCTCATCAGGTCAGGGATACCAGTTCCACCTTTATGGCAGGTGAATGGTTTGTACTATCTGAAGACTGGACATACAGGTGGTATAAAAAGAGCAGTTTGTTGCATACCGGCAGATATTCTTTTGCACCAGATAAAAACCTGTTGCTTTTACTGAGCGACCAGGAAGACGCTTTCCCGACGGAATGGACGATGGGTGGACATGACGAGGTTGTCATTATGATCGGAACATCTACTTTCAGAAATAATGATATTCAGATCAAGCTGGAAGCAAAAATAACGCCTCCGTATAAACTGTAAAATACTCATTTGCAGCCGAAATGATCATTTTTTCTTTACAGGAGCCCTGAAGTTTTTTTCTCCGGCCCTGATCTCAATTGGGAGGTCATTTTCTTTGGGCGGAACGGGACAATTGTACCCATAACTGAATGCACACCAGGGATTGTAGGCTTTGTTGAAATCGAGACGGATCCTGTGGTTCCGGATATCATTTTTATTCAGGTCAATATACCTTCCTCCACCGTAGGTAGTTGTTCCGTTGGTCGCATCTGTAAAAGGGACGAAAAGATAATCCTTATACAATTCATTTTCTTTCAAATCGATACTGGAGTAGGCAAACAATCGAAGAGCCTGACCGTCAAGACTGAATTTCAGTAAGGCAAACGGGATGTATTTTTTGAATTTTCCTGAAGAGGTTTTCATCACCAACGTATCCTGTTGGTTGAGCAATTCAACCCTGGCTTTGACCATGCAGGCCTTGTCAGGCGGGTAAAAATCCAGGTGCTGCAGATCTTCCATCTCCAAAGGATTTCTGTCAGTATGGAGAAATTCCTTTTTGTAGTTTTCCCTGTATTCATTGATCTGACCGGCAAATCTTGAATTAATATTCGTTTGGCAGGAGAACAGTGTGATCAATAAGATAGAAAAAAATAGTACTTTCATTGGTTTGATTAAGTTAAGGATGTCTGGTAGGATCTGGCTCCGAAAATCAGGCTTCCTATCCTGACGATCGTTGCTCCGTGCTGGATGGCAATTGCATAATCCGATGACATTCCCATGGACAATTCACAAAAATAATAGGAAAAGGGAAAATAAACAGATTTGATATCGATGAACAATTCACTCAAAAAGGCAAATTCCCTGTGTATGACAGATTCGTCCTCAGTAAAACTCGCCATGCCCATCAAACCGCAGATCCGGACATTGCCGAAATCCCCGGCCTTGTAACTGTCAAGCAGTTCGTATAGAGCTCCTTTATCCAGCCCGTATTTGGTATCCTCCATTGCGATCCTGACTTCAAGCAATACGTCAATACAACGGTTGTATTTCTGAGCTTCCTTCTGGATCACTTCCAAAAGCGCTAAACTATCAACTGATTGTATCATGTGAACAAATCCGGCAATATACTTCACCTTATTTTTCTGAAGGTGCCCGATCATGTGCCAGCGGATGTCTTTGGGTAATAGCTCATATTTTCTGACCAGTTCCTGGACTTTGTTTTCACCAAAATCAATCTGCCCCTGATGATAGAGATCCAGGATAATATCTTCCGGCACTGTCTTGGAAACCGCGATCAGTTTGATATGTGCTGCTCTGAGTTCTGCAATGAGTGCATGATTCATCATACAGTTATTTAGCCCAAAAATATTTCAATTTAAACCAAAAAAGTTTTAAACAAAAGTATCAGAAAAATAGGCAAACCGGACAATTATATTGCAGTTCGTCTAAAATTTAGAATGGTTATATTTTTCAATTTATTCTCATTATAAACTATATGAAATTTATTTACATCTACAGGTTCAAATAAATGTGTTGTCTTATGGGAAGTCAGTGGTGTGAATGACAAATCACAATGTTATGTATTATTTGAAAAAAAAATATTAATTTTGCGCTCCAAATGGAAAAATACGTTATTAGCGATCCTAAATTTATTCAGACCAAGTCCAAGATGAACTATGGAGTTTCAGTGGACTGTGTGGTTTTTGGGTTCGATGAGAACGAATTGAAAGTATTGCTGATCCGTTGCGATCTGACCCCGTTCAGGCATTTGTATTCGCTTGTCGGAGAACTGGTGGAAGAGTCCGAAAATCTGGATCAGGCAGCCAACAGGATTTTATACAACCAGACCAGTTTGAACAATATCTATCTGAAACAGGTTAAAACCTTCGGAGCAGTTGACAGGCATCCATTCGGAAGGGTGTTTTCAGTGGCATATTTTTCTCTGGTAAAAGTTTCAGATTATAAACTGACCAACGGGTCAAAGACCAACGAAGCCCATTGGCATGATATTTCCAAGATCGGAACACTTGCTTTTGATCACAACCTCATTCTGCAAACATGCCTTGAGGAGTTGCGTCAAAAAGTCAGGGAAGAACCTGTTGGTTTTGAACTCCTTCCTGAAGTTTTTACCATTTCACAACTGCAAAATCTTTATGAACGGATACTGGGTATCGAACTGGATAAAAGAAACTTCCGCAAAAAAATCATGAAGATGAAGATCCTCATCGATCATGATGAGATCCAGTGCAATGTGTCTCACAGACCTGCCAAGTATTACACTTTTGATAAGATCCGTTATGAAAAACTGAAGAAGGAAGGATTGATATTTGAATTATAATACAGTTATTTTCAATATATTAGAATATTATATCTAAAGTATTACTTTAACTGAAAAAACAAGCATTTTGAACAAATTTTCCGAATACAATTTATCTGAAGCACTGAGAAAGGCTATTGCCGAACTTGGGTATGAAACATCTACACCTGTTCAGGATGCAGCAATTCCGGCCCTTGTCGGGCAATCCTGTGATTTTATCGGACTGGCACAGACCGGTACGGGAAAAACTGCAGCTTTTGGTATCCCATTGCTCGAAAACATTGACACCCAATTAAAGTTTACCCAGGGATTGATTTTAGCGCCTACCAGGGAACTCATTCAGCAGACTGAGCAAAATCTGCTGCAACTGGGCAAATATATGAAAGGCCTGAAGGTTTTTGCCGTATATGGTGGCACCAGTATCAGCAATCAGATCAAGTATTTCAGGGATCAATCACCTCAAATTTTACTTGCTACACCGGGTCGCTTGCTGGATCTGCTCAATCGTGGTGTAGTGGATATTTCACAGATCAGGTACCTGGTCCTGGATGAAGCGGACGAAATGCTCAATATGGGCTTTAAGGAAGACCTCGATATTATTTTTAAAACACTTACCGTACCACACGCTACCTGGCTTTTCTCTGCCACATTTCCGGAAGAGATCAGGAGAATTTCCAGGGAATTCATGCATGAGCCGCTCGAGTTCACCGTTGCCAGGGAGGACAAGGTGAATGTAGATATTGAACACCAGTTTCTGATCGTCAGGAGAGACAACAAAAAAGAGATCCTGAGGAGAATACTGGACAACAACGACGATAAACGAGGAATAGTGTTCTGCCGGACCAAGGTGGCAACCCAGGAACTCGCAGATGAACTGGGAGAAAAACTGTATCCGGTTGCACCCATCCATGGGGATATGTCGCAGGCACAGCGGGATGCAGTGATGAAAAAGTTTAAAAGTCACCAGGTCAAATACCTGATCGCAACCGATGTGGCAGCCAGGGGAATTGATGTCAAGGAACTGAATCTGATCATTCATTTTGACATGCCGGATGACATCGCCTATTACACACACAGAAGCGGTCGGACGGGTAGGGCAGGACACAAGGGATTATCCCTTATGTTTGTTCCCCAATCCAGAAAGAATGTCATCCGGATGATCGAAAAAAAGCTTAATATCAGTTTTTCCATGGCATCGATACCCAGCGATCTGGAAATCGCAAAAATGCGTTTGTCCAGGTGGGCATTGAATCTGGCGCAGACAAAAGAGATCGCCAATCTGCACGAAGAGATTTATGGAACCGTTTTCCTTCAGCTTAAAAATCTCAACAGAGAAGAGCTGATTGAAAAACTTGTGGTGGATAAAATAAGATCATTCAATATACATACTGCAGCGCTGCTTAAAACAGCCAGGGAAGAAAAGCTCTATACGCCTCCTTCAAATGCAAAAGAACCCAGAAAACTTGGGAAATCCGATAAGAAATTCGATAAAAACGATTGGATCAGCTATTTCATCAATGTGGGCGTAATGGATGGAGTAGGGAAGAGGGATTTGCTGACTTTTATTGCCGAACAAGGCGGAATTGATCCGAAATTGGTGCAAAATGTTTCGATTTCAAGGGCCAACAGCACATTTGACGTACATGCATCCTGTATGAAAAATATGAACAACAGGTTCAAAGGCCTTAAGATGGGCAACAGGAAACTTCGCGTCAACAGGAATCAGAATTGATCTTTCTTGATTTCTATTTAACATAATGTTTATACATATCATCTTTTTCTAAATTTTTGATCTGTTTTACACGAAATAAAAAGTTGCCTGCCGACTGTGAGCACATGGAAAGAGAGATAGGGAATGTTGATTTGGATTTGAGGCATAATAAATAAATTGTGCGGGGTCAGTCAAAATCAGGCGATCTGAAATAAACAGGTAATAATTAAACAATATAACGATTCACAAGGTTTGAACACAGAGATGCGCACAGCAGACGAGCCCGGGGCATAAAGATAAGAAAGTATATTTTAAAAGCATTTAGTCACAAGCAGTAAAGGGTAGTCTGACCGGATTCATTTCTATTTAACATAATATATATTATGGGCTGAAAGATATCGTAAATAGCTCATATACAAATCATTAAAAACATGGATACAGTAGCAATAGTTGGAAGGCCAAATGTGGGTAAATCAACGCTGTTCAACAGAATGGCGGGACAGCGGATCGCGATCACCGACGATGTCAGCGGCGTAACCCGTGACCGCATTTACAGTACATCTGACTGGAATGGAAAAAAATTCAATATCATTGATACGGGCGGCTTTGTACGCGACTCAGATGAAATTTTTGAAACAGCCATCCGCAAACAGGTTCAGGTTGCCATAGAAGAAGCACATATCATTTTATTCATGGTTGATGTCATGACCGGTATCACGGATTATGATGAGAATATCGCCAATATGCTGCGCAAAACCTCCAAACATGTGATCCTGGTAGTCAATAAAGTGGATAACTTTCAGCGAATGATGGCTGCGAACGAATTCTGGAGCCTGGGTTTTGAAGAAACAGTTTTCCTGAGTTCGATCAACGGCAGCGGAACCGGCGAATTGCTGGATGCGATCACGGCAAAATTGAACGATCAGCAGGAAGATGAATCTGTTCCGTCCATCCCTAAACTCGCCATAGTCGGTCAGCCTAACGTTGGCAAGTCCTCACTTGTAAATGTGCTCCTTGGCGATGACCGCAACATTGTGACGGATATCGCAGGAACAACAAGGGATACGATACATTCATACTACAATAAATTCGGTATCGAGTTTTTATTGATCGATACCGCAGGAATACGTAAAAAAAACAAGGTACACGAAGATCTGGAATTTTATTCCGTAATGCGGGCAGTTAAAGCAATAGATGAAGCAGATGTATGTATGTTGTTGATCGACGCAACATTAGGTTTGGAGTCACAGGATATGAGCATACTGGATCTGATCGTGGCACGCAGAAAAGGTATTCTGATCCTGGTGAACAAGTGGGATCTTATGGAGAAAGATACCAACACTGCAAAGGAATATGAAGCGAGGATCAAATCCAAGCTTGCACCGTTTGATGATATTCCCATAATTTTCATTTCTGCATTGGAAAAACAACGGATATTTAAAGTGGTTGAAGAAGCCAAAGCCGTATTTGAGCGGCGCAGCCAGAAAATCAAGACTTCCAGACTGAACGAAGTCATGCTTGAAGCCATTGAAAAAGTGCCGCCACCATCCTATCGCGGTAATTTTATTAAGATCAAATATGTCACACAAATTGCAAAACCCTACCCTGCATTTGCATTTTTCTGCAACTACCCGGAAGAAATCAAACCCAGTTATAAAAACTACCTGACCAATCAGCTCCGGAAACACTTTAATTTCAAAGGAGTTCCGATCAGCTTGTTTTTCAAGAAAAAATAATCATCAGATGATCATTGAAGAAACAGGATTTGAAGGATTGCTGGTGTTCAAACCGAGCGTTTTCGGGGATCACAGAGGTTATTTTTTTGAGAGTTTCAACCAGCAAAAATTTGGGCAGTTGACCGGCCATGACATCACATTTGTACAAGACAACGAATCCAGTTCTGGATACGGCGTGATCCGGGGTTTGCATTATCAATTGCCGCCTAACGGCCAATCCAAACTGGTGAGGGTGATTTCAGGTGAAGTCCTCGATGTTGCGCTGGATATCCGACCCGGTTCTGCAACTTTCGGAAAGTATTTTTCCATTATCCTGAACGGGGACAATAAATTGCAATTATTCATTCCGAAAGGATTTGCCCATGGTTACTCTGTACTCAGCCGGCAGGCTGTATTCGCATATAAATGTGATGCTTTTTATCACCAGGAATTTGAGACCGGGATTTTGTACAATGATACAGACCTGAACATTGACTGGTTAATTCCGGCTGACCGGCAACTGATCTCTGAAAAGGATAAAAATCAAAAATCCTTCCTGGATCATATACCGTATTTATAGCCA
Organism: uncultured Saprospiraceae bacterium; assembly: GCA_964594045.1. Classification (GTDB taxonomy): domain Bacteria; phylum Bacteroidota; class Bacteroidia; order Chitinophagales; family Saprospiraceae; genus UBA2365. The sequence goes on from CAZQKR010000018.1 coordinate 79,369, forward strand.
TCAATCAATCTGGAAAGCATGAAAGAGATCAGGGTGCTGCTGACTGGCGCGAACGGACAATTGGGACAAACTATTTCACACAGATGGAGTAATATTCCAGAGATCAGACTCTTCCAAACAGATGTTGATGAACTGGACATCTGTGATCCGTTATCAGTCGAACAGGCGTTTAAACAATTCAAGCCCCATTTTTGCATCAATGCTGCGGCATATACTGCTGTGGATCGTGCTGAAACCGAAAAGCATGCCGCATTTGAGATCAATGGATCTGCATCAGGTCACATTGCCAGAAATTGTGCAAGGCACCACACTACCCTACTCCATATTTCGACGGATTATGTCTACGACAGCTGGCCAACAAAGTTTCTGACAGAAACGGCTCCGACTCTGCCTAAAAGCCAATACGGAAAGTCTAAACTTCTTGGTGAACAATTGATTATTAATACATTAGATACTTATTATATTTTCAGGATCAGTTGGTTGTACGCCGAATCCGGTAATAATTTTGTCAAAACCATCCTCAGGTTGAGCCAGACAAGGCCCGAAATCCAGGTCGTGGACGACCAGTTTGGCAGTCCGACTTATGCCGGCGATCTGGCTGAGCTACTGGATTACCTGATTTTGCACAGCAATAAAGGTCCTATGCCGCCTTACGGGATATACAATTTCAGTAATAGTGGCATCACGAGCTGGTATGGTTTTGCGGCAAAGATCCTGGAATTGAGCGGGAAGCAGCAATTTCCGTTAAAAAGGATCAGCACCAGGGATTTTGGTGCCGCAGCACCCAGGCCCTGCAACAGCAAAATGAGCAAGAAAAAACTGCTCAGTCATTTTGATATCCGCCTCAAAAAATGGGAAATCAGCCTGGAAGAATGTATAAGCAGAATGTCCTGAAACATTAGCCTGAATTCATCTGTTTAAATTTTTGCGTATATTTGATTTTTAATTAAGCAGTTATTGCTTTAACCTGGCCAATGATCCATTCGGTAATGTCCGTTAATAAAATGAAAGTGATCAGCAACAGAAAATTAAGAATTTCAGGCTTGATTATTATGGTTTTTCAGTTTGTGCAGCTGTTTGGTACACATAACCGGGCAGGTGAGATCACTTTTGAACAAATCGGCCCTCTGACCATCAGAGCCACGGTGACCACCTATACCATGACCAGTTCGGTGGCAGCAGACCGCGATAGTATTGAGATCTTCTGGGGAGACGGTTCAAGTTCCATGGTCAAAAGATCCAATGGTTGGGGAGACCCCCAGCCAAACGATGTCAAGATCAATTATTATACGGCAACGCACACGTATTCAGGCCGTGCCACCTATACCATCTCGATGTACGATCCCAACCGGATAGCCGGGATTTTGAATGTCAATTATCCTGACAGTGCAAACGTGCCTTTTTATCTGGAGACCACCTTTAGTTTTCTGAATACCCAATTTTTAGGAGATAATAATTCCGTAAGATTGTTGGCACCTCCGATTGATTTTGGATGTGTAGGCCAGATTTTCAGACACAACCCGAACGCTTTTGATATCGAAGGAGACAGTATCAGCTATACTTTGATCATACCACTTCAACAAAGCAATTCAATTGTTCCAGACTACCGTTATCCTGACCAGATCGCTCCAGGTGCGGACAATATTTTCACACTTGATCCCCGAACCGGAGATATCGTATGGAATGTACCCAAAGTGGCAGGAGACTATAATTTTGCCTTCAGGGTGAACGAGTACAGACAGGGAATACTGATCTCCAGCACCATCAGAGACATGCAGATCCTGATCAGGGATCAATGTCAAAACCGGATACCTTCCATAGATGTGGAAGATGAAATTTGCGTTTATGCCGGAGAAAAAGTTAACGCAACAGTTTTGTTTTCAGATGTAGATATGGGTCAGATGGTCCAGCTTACTGCGTCCGGAGCACCGTTCATATCCACAAAGAACAAAGCAGTTTTATCCAATAAGGACATTTTTCTATTTCCTCCGGCAACAGGCATTTTTGAGTGGGAAACCTCATGCGAGGACGTTTCGGAACAATATTACCAGGTCATTTTTAAGGTAAGCGACAATGGTTTTAGCGATACCACAGGCCTGACCAATTTAAAGAGCCTGAGGATCAAGGTTGTTGCTCCCCCACCCCTGAATCCGTCAGCTGAACCGGCAGAAGATCACATGTTGTTGAAATGGGATTATCCTTATGCCTGTGCTTTTGCTGAGGATGAATATTTCCGTGGATTTTCCGTGTGGAGGAGACTGGGTTCTGAGACTCTTCAGCTGGAAAAATGCACTACCGGCCTTGGCCAGAGCAGCTATCAGAAAATTGTTTTCTTGACCAGGGAAGACGATGGGATCCATTATTTCTATGAAGACTTTGATATCGAAAAAGAAGTGAATTATTGCTATCGCATCTTGCCAGAATTTGCCCGTAAAACTAAAGATGGCTTTCCATACAACCCTGTTTCAGGCCAGCCCGGCATGGAAGTATGTAATTTTATCCCGTCCAATGCACCCCTGATGACAAAAGTCAGCGTATTGGAAACGGATGGTTCTGCAGGGAAAATCGAGCTCAACTGGCAATTGATCGGTGGAGAGACAATGGATACCCTAGCTTTTCCGGGTCCTTATGTAATTGAGCTTTCACAGTCTGTGAACGGAACCGATTTTTTGCCGGTTGCCGGTGCCAGGTTTACCGGAGAACATTTCAGCGAATTGCTCAATGATACCGTTTTCATACATCAGATGCTGAACACTGCATCTCAGCAATACGAATACTCAACCAGGTTATATTACTCTTCCGATGAGATTCTGGTCGGATCTTCACCCAAAGCTTCTTCAGTTTTTTTGAGTGCTGAAGCGTTGCAGGGGAAAGTCAGACTACAGTTTGAAACCCAGGTTCCATGGCACAATTCAGAGTACGCGATTTACCGTAAGAGCGAAAATGAAAATGAATTTGTGATGATTGGCTATAGTCAGACCAACCGGTTTGATGATTCGGACATTGAAAACGGAAAAAATTATTGCTATTATGCTGTTTCCAGGGGCAATTACAGTTTTTTGCCCCAAAAAATACTGGTCAACAATTCACAGATCCTTTGCATAGACGCTGTGGATTTCACACCCATCTGCGGTCCAGCACTTTCAGTGACCAACGACTGTGAAAACGCTCCTGACTGGGCAAAAGCCGTTGACTTGTACAATTATCTTGAATGGACTGATGAAGCTTGCCCAGAAAGAACACCTGAGATCAGTGGATACTACATCTATTATGGTACGGACCCGGAAAATCTGGAAAAGATAGACAGTATTGACCACAATGTGATATGGGAATTCAAGCATCATGGAACTAACGGACTTCAGGGATGCTACAGCGTCACAGCTGTTGACGCTTCTGGAAATGAAGGAGAAATGTCCAACATAGTATGTGCAGAAAACTGCCCGGTTTATGTTTTACCCAACGTGTTCACTCCCGATGGTGACAACGTACACGATACTTTTGTGCCACGCTATTCCAGGCATATTGAGACCTTCAATATAAAGATTTTTAACCAGTGGGGTCAGTTGGTTTTCGAAACAAACGATCCGGAGATCAACTGGGACGGAACAAATCTCCACGGCAAAGCGCTTGCATCGGGTGTTTATTTTTATGTCTACCAACTGACTGCAAGACCTTCTCCGGATGACAGCCAGGTTACCGGCATCATTCACCTGTTCAGATAAGACTGCAGTTCAACCTGCCCGTGAGCTGAAAAGAAAATAGAAAGGAACCAGGAACACGGGGATGACCACAAACCACAGGTTCTGATTTTCAGCTGACAAACCTGTGAAATTTACGATATGGATCGTGATGTACAGAAAAATGCCGGTCACTGCCAGTTTAAGCGCCCTGATCAGCCGGATGGCCTGCAATTGTTTGAGTTGTGCATTTTCAGGAGTGACAGGCGAAAGAAAATTGAACTGGTGCTTAAGCTCTTCCAGTAAGGTAAGTCCGGCCACAATGATGATTGAAATGGCAGGTAACAACCAAATATACAGTTTATTTCCGAATGTATCCGGGATACCTTTTAAATTGAAATGAATGGGTATTTTCTCAGGTAAATCGCTATAAAGTTGCCAGATATAAATTACATGGCCCGCATTCAGCAGCCAGGCAACCAGTTCTATTAACTGGTCCAGGATTTTAGAACTGTTCTTTTCCAATTATTTCAGCCAGTATTTACAATTTCTCTGATCCTTAAAAATTTAAAAAATCAGCAGCGTGCTTTTTGAGCAGGTCCAGCGTTTTCTGATCGGTCAATTCATCACCAGACATCAGGCTTTCGACCTGCCTGATGGCAGGCTTAGCATAAAATACGTTCATTTTCAGGTATTGCAAAATGCTCGTCAACTGGTCCATCCCAAGCCAGTTGCCTGCTCGTCCGGAACTCAAACCCACCAGAGCAACTTTTTTGTCCCTGAATGTTTCCTCCATCCTATTCACCGAAAGAGCATCAAGTAAAACTTTAAGTGAACCCGGGTAACTGCCATTATATTCAGGAGAAATGATCACCCATTTTTTGGACGGAATAAAATAATTAATCTGGGCTGCCGACAGTATTTCGTTCTGACCTGATGCCTGGTACATCCTTCCATGTAAAATGCCATCCTGGTAATCCTCCAGTGCAATTAATTCCACTGGTTCTGTGGTCAGTCCGGATATTATTCTTTTATATTGTCCGGCAATCCTCCTTGTGAGGCTGCCCTCCCTGTTCGTACCAGAAATGATCAATATCATATTGTATATCTGTTTTTAGATGCAAATTTATATCATAAATATTAAACACGGATTAAATAATATACTATTCAAAGGAGCGGCTTAAAAACTTGCTTCAATTGCAAACCAAATCAGATTTAAATTGTTACAGAAATCATTTAAACCAAGCAGGTATGGAGAAAAATGTTTTCGGAGAAGAATTGATCAGTTGCAGTATGGACCCGACGACCGGATTTTACCGGGATGGAAGTTGTCATTCAGGAGAAGAAGATTACGGTGTGCATACTGTTTGTGCGGTGATGACCAGAGAATTCCTTGAATTTTCGAAAATGGTAGGAAATGACCTGAGTACCCCAAGACCGCAGTATCAATTTGCCGGACTGGCCCCCGGCGACAAATGGTGCCTTTGTGCAGCAAGATGGGTCGAGGCATGGAGAGCAGGAAAAGCACCTAAAGTATTACTTGAAGCAACAAACGAAAAAACACTAAAATATATTGATTTACATGAATTAGTCAAGTTTGCCTGGAAGGAAGATAAGTAGACTTTTGCTTAAAAGTATTACTTTCGATCCATGTTTTGTTGTAGTTTTGCTTTGATCAATATCTGTGATCATTTTGAATAATTTCAGTTCTGATATCGTGTCATAAAAGATATTATGGGAAAGAAAAAGGCAATTGTCATCGGTTCAGGAGTGGCAGGTCTGGCTGTTGCTATCCGATTGGCCAACAAGGGATATCGGGTTGAGGTATTTGAAAAAAATGATTATCCCGGAGGCAAACTGACCAGTTTTCGGTCAGGTGCATATCGCTTTGATGCCGGCCCCTCCCTGTTCACGCTGCCAAAGCTGGCAGATGAACTGTTTGAACTATGCGGAAAGGATCCGAGAAAATATTTCAATTATTTGGAGAAGGACGAGTCCTGCAGGTATTTTTGGGATGATGGCACTACTTTCATTTCCCACACTGATCCGGCTGCTTTTGAACAGGAAATTGCAGGAACTTTTGATACAGATCCTCAGATCATTCACAGGTACCTGCATAAAAGTAAGGACATGTACGAGCTTGCAGGCAGAATTTTCATGGAAAAGCCCCTGAACCGAATAAATACCTGGATCTCGTCTGAAGTGGCAAAAGCCATACTGAATCTCCGTAAACTGGACCTTTGGAATACCATGCACAAGGCCAACCGGAAAATGCTTGTACATCCAAAACTCGTTCAACTTTTCAACCGGTATGCCACCTATAACGGCAGTGATCCATACAGGGCGCCTGCCATGCTCAATATGATCCCGCACCTCGAACACAACATCGGCACTTTTTTACCTTCCAAAGGCATTCATGAGATCACAGAAGTGCTATATGCGCTTGCTTTGGAATCAGGCGTTGACTTCCACTTCGGTGAAGAAGCACTGGAAATAATCGTTGAAGGGAGGAAAGCAGGCGGAGTAAAAACCAAAAATGGTCTTCATCCTGCAGACATTGTGGTGTCCAATATGGATGTGCTCATGAGTTACCGTAAGCTGCTTCACGGTGTCAAAGCGCCTGAAATGATCCTGCAGCAGGAGCGATCCACTTCCGCTTTGATCTTTTATTGGGGCATTATGGGAAGTTTTGATCAACTTGGACTGCATAATGTGCTCTTCAGCAATGATTATCCTGGTGAATTTGAATCTTTGGCAAAAGGTGATCAGGCTTTCCATGATCCAACGGTTTATATAGCCATAACCTCAAAGGATGTTCCGGGAGATGCGCCTGAAGGTTGCGAAAACTGGTTTGTTATGGTCAATGTGCCCTATAATAAAGGACAAAACTGGAATGAAATGATCCGCGATTACCGTTCGGCGATCATCAACAAAATAAATGGGCGTTTCAACACGAATATAGAATCACTTATTGAGGTGGAAAGTCATCTTTCACCCCTTGAAATTGAATCCCGGACCTCTTCTTTTGGTGGTTCACTCTACGGAAACAGCTCAAATAATCGTTATGCAGCCTTTTTAAGACATGCAAATAAAAGTAATCGGATCAAAGGTTTGTATTTTTGTGGCGGAAGTGTCCACCCTGGTGGTGGAATTCCCTTATGTTTGCTTTCTGCTAAAATAACTTCTGAATTATGCCCGGTACCATAATGAATTTTATCAAAGACAAAACCCGTTTCAGCCTGTTCTTACTGATCGTTATTTACCTGGTCGGTTTTGTCACGGCACTGCTTGGATTCACAGACAGTCTGATGCAGCTCACACCGTTCAACCTGCTTTTTGCTGCAGGACTGATCATTTACAATACCTCAGAGATCAATGCAAGATTTTTTATATGGTTTGCCTGTATCGCTGTCATCGGCTTTCTTCTTGAATGGATCGGGATCACTACGGGGATCATTTTTGGAGAATACCATTATGGAGATACATTGGGAATCCAACTGATGGATGTGCCGCTGATCATTGGGATCAATTGGTCAGTACTGGTTTTCAGTACAGCAGCGGTGGTTTCCGGAACAGACCTCAATAAATGGCTGAAATCAGCCCTTGCTGCCACATTGATGGTGTGCTATGATTTTTTACTCGAGCCTGTTGCGGTCAGATTTGATTTCTGGACCTGGTCGGGTGGAGAAATTCCCGTTCAGAATTACCTGGCCTGGTGGATCATTTCCTTTATTTTTTTGGTGCCCACACACTATCTGTTCAGCAATTTGAAAAACCGTATTGCTCTTCCGGTAATCCTGGTCCAGGCGCTGTTTTTTGTCGTCCTGATCCTGAAGGAAGGCCTTTTTTGATGCTAAAAAGTAATTTTGGAATTTCGCTCCCTCAGTTTTCGTTTCAAAATCAGGATGATGTGGATTTTTTAATGTAATTTGCGAGTACAATTGTTTCACTGTTCAACGAATTTACAGTTGGATAGGTTGAAATAAATGGTTGCTTTTTGATCTGATTGAACACTTATAATTATAGTTAATATGAAGATTCAGTATTTGGGACATGCATGCATATTTGTGGATTTTGGCGGAGCCAGACTGTTGTTTGATCCCTTTATTTCCGGTAATGAACTGGCAAAAGATATTCAGATTGACCAGATACAGGCAGATTATATCCTGTTATCACATGGTCATCAGGATCATATACTTGATGTGGAGCGCATTGCAAAGAATACGGGTGCAAAGATCGTATCCAATTTTGAAATTGTCAGTTATTTTCAGAAGAAAGGTTTTGATGGTCACCCAATGAACCATGGTGGTACATGGAATTTTGACTTCGGGAAGGTCAAAATGGTCAGCGCCATTCATTCCAGTTCTTTTCCGGACGGGAGCTATGCCGGAAATCCCGGAGGATTTGTGATCTGGAATGATGAACAATGCTTCTATTTTGCCGGAGATACTGCTTTGACGATGGACATGAAGCTGATACCGATGCTTTGCCCAAAACCTGATTGTTGTATCCTGCCGATGGGCGATAATTTCACCATGGGTATTGAAGAAGCAGCCATTGCCAGCGATTTTGTGGAATGCCCTGTCGTGGTGGCCTGTCATTTCGATACCTTTGGCTACATCATGATGGATAAACAACATGCTAAACGGGTTTTTGAAGGAAAAAACAAAACACTTTTCATACCTCAGATCGGTGAAACCATCCTGATCTGATCCTCAGGATATGTAAAATAAGGGACCAGACATGATGTGGTTCCGGTATTCCGCAAGGCTGACTGAACTTTTTTTGTACTCAAATCAAAATTTCAGATAAGTTTGTGTGGACAGACTGCCTTCAAACAGAATTGTTTTGATATTTTTGCCGGCTTAAAAATTTGAAATAAATCACGTCTAAAGATGGGAAAGGTAATTGCGATTGCAAATCAAAAAGGAGGAGTTGGAAAGACGACGACTGCCATCAATCTGGCTTCTGCTATAGGTTTACTCGAAAAGAAGGTTTTATTGATCGACGCTGATCCGCAGGGAAATGCGACCTCAGGTCTGGGTTTCAAAAGCGGTGATTATGAATTCACTTTGTATGATTGCATGTCCAACGATGTTGAACCTGCCGAAACCATCCTGACGACTGAAGTGCCTAACCTCAGCATCCTGCCATCCGATATACAGCTTGTAGGTGCAGAAATAGAACTGGTCAACCAGGAGCAAAGGGAATTCAGACTGAAAAGCATTGTAGATAAAGTCAGGGATCAGTACGATTATATTTTTATTGATTGTCTTCCGTCTCTGGGATTGATCACGGTCAATGCGCTGGTGGCTTCAGATACGGTGCTGATCCCCGTTCAAAGCGAGTTTTTCTCTTTGGAAGGGCTGGGTAAACTAAAAGATACCATTCATATTATTCAATCCAGGATGAACCCGAAACTGGAGGTGGAAGGTATTCTCATCACCATGTATGACAAGCGTTTAAGGATGGCGAGCCTGTTGAGCGGAAACATCAAGGAGATCGTTTCGGATTACATTTTTGAAACCGTCATCAACAGGAATGCAAAGATCAATGAAGCACCGATGATGGGTAAGCCTGTTTTGATGTATGATGCAGCATCCACCGGTTCGAGAAATTTTCTCAACCTGGCTTATGAATTGCTCACAAAAAACGGTGATGCGATTGCGGTAGGATAAAAAACCCCTTCATAATAAATATTAAATAAAAATGGCTAAAAAAACTGATCTGGATAAGGGACTTAAAGCGCTTTTGGGCAACATTGAAAGCAAAAATGTGCATGAAAGACAGGAGGTAATTCGTGAATTGAGCCACAGCAGCGCCATGATCCCGATCGAAGACATAGAGCTGAACCCTTTTCAACCCAGAAAATCGTTTTCTGATGCGGAACTGGAAGAGCTGGCTTCATCCATCAAAGCCCTGGGTTTGATCCAGCCGGTCACTGTCCGCAGTCTGGGCGGTCAAAAATATCAGATCATTTCCGGTGAGAGAAGGTGGAGAGCGAGCAAAATAGCCGGTCTGACGGAAATTCCGGCATATATCCGTCTGGCGGATGACCAGGCAATGATGGAGATGGCCCTGGTGGAAAACATCCAGAGGGCTGATTTGAATGCTTTGGAAATTGCGGTGGCCTATAATCGTTTACTCGAAGAGTTCAGCCTGACACATGAATCAGTGGCGGAAAGAGTCGGGAAAAACCGGAGCACCATCACGAATTATCTGCGCTTACTCAAGTTGCCCCCAACCATACAGCAAGGCATAAAGGAAGATCTGATCAGCATGGGGCATGCAAAGGTACTGGCAGGTATCGACAACCTTCCACTGCAATTGTCCCTGTACCAGGACACCGTTAAAAACAATCTTTCAGTCAGAGCTCTCGAAAAAAAGATCCTGGATCACCTCAGCTCTGCAACAAGTGCCAGAACAGACAAGGAAGCTAAAGTTCAGGATCCTGCAGTCATGAGCGTCCAAAACCGGCTGGTAAGTCATTTCGAAACGAAAGTTGCGATCAGCAGAAATGAACGAGGATCCGGATACATCCAGATATTTTTTGATTCTGATGATGATTTTAATGATATTTTGGATAAAATGGACATTTAAAACCTTTTTTTATCGTTAAACCGATATGCAGATCAATCTTGTCCTGATATTTTTTTGTATGCTGATGCTGCCTTCAATTGGCCTGGCGCAGATCGATATTGACGGTAACGGTGCAGCTGTGGTAGCCGACACCAGCCTGTCTGAAAAAGAAGGATTGGACATGAAAAATAAAAACACATTCAGGGTCTTGTTCAGCGGCAATCCCGGGAAAGCTGCATTGTATTCCCTCATCCTGCCGGGTGCAGGACAGGCCTACAACAAAAAATACTGGAAAATTCCTTTTGTCTATGGCGCTTTGGGTGGTGCAGGATACTATTTTTACACGGTCAACGCTACCTATCAGGAAAGAAAGCAACTCTATCAGACAGATCTGATCAATTATCCGAACCAACCGAGCAATATTTTTCCCTACTATATCGCAGCCAAAAAAGCCAGGGAACAGGCTATTTTCATCATTCTTGGAGTACATCTGTTCAATTCACTTGAGGCATATATAGACCGGCATCTGATCGATTTTGATACCGATGAAAATCTCAGTATGCAATTCAGGATCACTCCTGATCCGTTTACAGGAGCAGGGATCAGTTTCTGCTATACCTTGAAATGAACTCTTCCGCTTCTGTTAAAATGGATAGATCCGGATGTGGCCGGGATGATTCAGGAAACGTTTGATGATGGTGTTCTGGTCAGGGAAAAAACTGGATTTGCCCACCATTTCCGCCAATTCTTCCGGATGTGAATAAGCCTGGTCAGTTGAGACAAAATCAAACCCGAAGTAGTTGCCGTTCCTGACCACTACGACGGCCATTTCATCCCGGGTTCTCCCGGAGTCCACCAGGACCATATTGGAGGGCGATATCCTGCTTAGATTTTGAACGGCATCCATAACCCTCTCATTGTACGTTTCCGGAGGCTCTATGTGCATACATGCACCCAGACATTTTCCAATTTTGAGTTCAAAGCAGGCATTTTCGCTTTTATCCAGACTCATGAGTTTTGCGCACAACTGATATTCATCCCTTATCCATTTCAGCTGGTTTTTGGCAGCCAGAAAAGAAGCGTGTTCGGAGATCAGCCTTTTGTTTTTGCGGTTTGCAACCAGGTTTTTGTGGATCTCGAAAACGAGGTATCCATCCAGATCTTCAGCCAGGGAAATAAAATATGGAAAGGTATTGTGCCGCGCAGACCGGTTGATTTCAGGTTGCAGATGTTTGATCTCATGATTCTCCATCAGAAAGGCAACCAGGTCGCTGCCCGTGATTTCAAATCTGATGGAATGGACCCTTTGATATAATTTATTTGATTTTGGATTGATCTGCTGAAAGTGCTGTTTGATCCTTTTTCTGATATTGATGCTTTTGCCCACATATATCACCCTTTCATTTTGATCCAGCATATAGTATACGCCGGTTTTTTCGGGCAAGGCTTCGATCTCCTCAACCTTCAGGGATGGCGGCAGGGTGACGCTTTTACCGGCTGACCTGAGAAAATGCTCAGGGCTTGCATAACCGTTTTTTTGGTTCATGATCATGTTGAAAATCGTTCCGGTTGCCATGACATCTGCCATAGCGCGGTGCCTTGCATCCACATGAATGTTAAAATGTCTGATCAGATTGCCCAAACTGTACGATTGCAGGCCGGGAAAGGTTTTCCTGGACAACTGTACGGTACATAAAAGCTTCTTGCTGTAGGTGTAGCCAAGTCTCCTGAATTCTTCCTGGATAAAACCATAGTCAAATCTCACGTTATGGGCAACAAAAACTGAATCCTCAGTCAATTCGATGATCTCCCTGGCTATTTCATAGAACTTTGGCGCATGCTGCACCATTTCGTTGGTTATTCCCGTCAGATTGGTGATAAAGACAGGAATGGAACGCTCCGGATTGATGAGGCTTTGATATTCCCTGACTACATTGCCGTCCTCGATAAGTTGGATGGCAATTTCAATGATCTTTTCCTGATGGGCAGAGCCACCGGTCGTTTCCACATCTATGATCGCGTACCTGTTCACTTCACGGGCAGTTTCAAAAAAAATTACATCAAAAAACTTCCAATATTACGACTATTTGATCAAAAAGAAATGATCGTAAGGAAAAAGATACAGACTGGTCCTACACAGTTTAATGTTTCTTCACTGGAGGTTGATCGCAGTTTAGATATGATGAACATTTCATTTAGTAAACCAATAGTAAGAATTAGTGGTATACACATTCGAATTTCAGTCTGTGAAATCTGTTTTCAGGGGTAAATTCATTTTATGGTACGTTGTCCCCATTCTGTGATCAACAGTACACAGGCAAGATGCACGAGTACACGGGCAAGATACATGAGTACACAGACAAGATGCACGAGTTCACAGGCAAGAAGTACGAGTACAAAGGCAAGATGCACGAGTACACAGGCAAGAAGTACGAGTACAAAGGCAAGATGCACGAGTACACAGGCAAGATGCACGAGTACACAGACAAGATGCACGAGTACACAGACAAGATGCACGAGTTCACAGGCAAGAAGTACGAGTACACAGGCAAGTTGCACGAGTACACAGGCAAGTTGCACGAGTACACAGGCAAGAAGTACGAGTACACAGGCAAGTTGCACGAGTACACAGGCAAGATGCACGAGTACACAGACAAGATGCACGAGTACACAGACAAGATGCACGAGTTCACAGGCAAGAAGTACGAGTACACAGGCAAGTTGCACGAGTACACAGGCAAGTTGCACGAGAGTATGAGTGAGCATCACCAGAGCACGAAGCAGGATCTCCATACCAGAAATCGGTAGTATAAAATATATTGTGTAAACTAAAATAGAAAGATAAAACCAAGAGCA
>CAZQKR010000019.1:0-87260 GCA_964594045.1 uncultured Saprospiraceae bacterium
AATATATTTGCACTTGGCAAAATATTTATTAACTTAATTTTCGGAGTGGACTCAATCCTTCAGCATTGCAATTACCGTTGTAGAATTCATTGCCTTTGTAGTATTGAGGGCCTATGACGGAGCGGATCTTGAGGTCGGTGGCACAGTTGAGGAAATCGTTGCCTTTGATGTCGTGGAATGTGGAGTTGTAATATATCCCTAAACCATCAAAAATGCTTGACAAATTATTGCAGGAATAGGTATTGCCGCTCGAATTGATTGCGTGGATACCACTAAGCATACCCGGACCATTGATGATGTTGTTATCAATGGTTTCGAATACACCGCCCTGTGTCCTGATCACTGCTGCTCTTGCTAATGGGAAAACAGATCCTGAAGAATAGTCGAAAGTATTGTTTGAGATTTCATTATTGCTACCATTTATTGTTTCAACTCCCATTTTATTGGAGCTAAGCAAAAATTTATTGCCGGTAGCGTTTGAATGATAACAATCAGTAAGTTGAATGCCGTGTGAAACATTATTACCTTCTATTTGAATCTCATTGCCGGATATCTCAAGTTTTAGACAATTCGTTGCTCTGATGCCATAATCAGTTGCTTTGATATTGTAGATTTCGGTTGAATTAAGCACATCTGTGATGGAAGCATCAGAACAATTGGTGAGTTCGATTGCATTAGTCAAAAAAGATTCGCAAACTGGATTTTTAATTGCCAAATTTGGAGAATTGTCTGCAACTATACCTCGCTGACCTGATCTGAAAATATTTAATCCCAACAAACTTCCAGGACAATTGTCCAATGTGATGGAACTGAACCTAGATTCAGTTGATGACAATCCAATAATGACAGGTGAGTTGTTGAATATGAATCCATTATCAGAATTATTAATCGTAGTCACAGAAAAATGCGGAACTTTAGAATTGTTGATCCCTTTAACTCCAGTGGAGTAATTACTGATAGTTAATCCAAATGTATTGCATTGTACATCACCTGTTAAATCAATTCCTACATTACCGGAATTGCCTTGCACCAATACATTGTTTAACTTAAGATATGAATTATCTGTTGCCAATACTCCTGTTGTGGCATCAAGAATTTCAATATTGTTTCCTACTAAGTTGGCGCCGCTTTCAAGTTTAATGCCATGCCAATCTAAGTCGCATGCTTTTAGTACAGACTTATTTTCCTGGTAACTATCAATGAAAACTGTTACATCATCCTGAATGATCATTCGGGCGCCTTCTGCAAAACCAAAAGTTACATTAGTAAAAGTGTAATTGACATCCATGATCAGATCTCGTTCAATGTAAATACTCCTGTCCATCAATAGATAGGAGTTTAAATTGTATTGGGTGATGATATCCGACCAGTTTGGATAGTTATTTTGAATGACAATTCTTGGCTCAATGATAATAGTCTGGACTTCAAAGTTATTAACATCATCGGATACTGTTAATGAGTAGGTGCCTGGAGCAATATTAGCGATAGATGGTGTAAATGCTCCTGTTGACCAACGATAACTATATGGTGGTATTCCCCCGCTAACAATTGCTGATACATACTCAATATTATTATTACAACCAGAATAATCAATACTTATACTTACATTTATTTTGGGATCATTGATATTATCTATATCCCAACCAATATCATCCAACATTGCTAGAGCATTTGGTCCAGGATTATGAATAGCTTCACCCCATGCTAAAAATGGTGTCATTAAAGAATTAATAGTTGGATTAAAAGTGACTTCATCTAAGTGTGAAATACTTGAACCAGGATTCCAAATAACAGGTGCAAATAAGCGTGATCCGTTAGCTTCTGAACCGCTATCCCAAAATAGATCATTGGATTGAAGAAAATTATCTAATGGAATACTTGGAGTACCGGTAGCAAAATCTGTCAGTCTGGTACCCGTACCATCTATGACAAACCTATCATAAGAAATTGGATCTCCGTTTACGCCATATATAAGATCACCATCAAGTTGTTGAACAGTACTTGGGGTCAAACCTAGTCCATGTCCTAATTCATGTAAAACCACAGTAACAAAATCTATTTCTGTAGTAGGACAACTTCCATCTGTTCCAAAATAAAATGGAATTGTATTATTGAATTCTAATTCGAGTTCTTCACCTCCTCCATTTTGATCTGTTCCACTCAATTTATTAGCCAATGCAGCTACATACCATGTATCAGTTAAATATTCAGGATCTGTTGAAGTGAAATTCCTAAATAAATCAGGACGAAATGATCGACCAATTACACCACCAGGTAAAGTAGCAAATGTTGCATCAACTTCAATTGTTACAGGTGAAGTTAAAAAATCTTCCCAAATTTGCACTGCAAATAAGAAAGCATCCTGAGCTTGAGTTGTCCAAGCTCCATTAAAATTGACATTAATATTTACATCTCTGTTATTTACATTTGTCATTCTTCTTGGGGGTGGGATATATTTATCAACAATTCTATCATCTAGTTTTAATATTCCAATAAAGCTGTCTGAATTTAGACTTGAATTAATACCCTGTGTTTGAGTATTTTGGCCGTTTATGTAAAATCCTGATACAGTTAAATATAAAATTATAATGATTTTAAGTTGACTAAAACATAATAGTTTTGACTCTATAAGTAATTTTTTTCTTTTTTTGTCATTCGACTTTTCATTAATATTTTTCATGTATTTAAATTTTCAAAATTAAAAAATATTTCATTCAAACACACCTCAAACACCACAAAATTCTTTAATTTTGTGCCCTCATTTACATGGGATGGAGAGGAAAGAAGTGGTATGGTAGTAAGTATTGTTTCTTCTTCTCTCCCGGTGTTGTGTTAAGTGTATTGTGTCTGTTAAGTTGTAGATATTTTTTACTTAAGACGAGTAAAAAAATATGCGCATAGCCACAGCTACGTAAATATTTTTTTGTGAAGTATTAAGAAAAAAGATCAAAACTTGGGCTGGCTAAAATATACTTAACACAACACTATTTTAAAGTATGTATTTCATTGGTAAGTATGGTGACTTACACTTGCAGGGTCGTGAAGTATACAAACCTTCATCATCTTTGAAAGCAGGCGCTCCCGGCTCCTTCTCTTTCTAATTTCGGACAATCATAGGCGAATTATTTTTCTGGTGGATAATCTGATCTGAGTGCGTTGTTCATTACCATACACTCTTCTATAACATTACTGCAAGGATCGTGCCAATTTTGATATTATATGATATATATATATATGACTATATTACTTTATTTTACATATACTAATAACAATGATATAAATATTAATAATTATTGAACTCTTTCGTCCTACTTAAATTGGAGTTTTTGATTTTAACGGCATTTTCTTATCTTAAAGTTGTCGGCACAGGCTCACATAAATTTATTCATCCATAGTTATGTAATTATGGTTTGAGAATCAAGGCCTGATGAAAACCGGTTTATTCACCCCAATCCCATTTAAGTAAAACTTTTTCAAAATAATTATTAAAATACTTTGCAGTATTTTATATTTTTTTACTTTTGTTTTATAAAATACTAATAAGTCTTTTAATAACTTAAAACTTATATTATGCTATCAAAAAAACAAGCGAGGGCGCTTTTTTTAGGAGGAACGGTGGTGACATTCCTGATCTTTATCGGGTTGACCGTATTTTCCCTTTCGAAAGCGCAGGATCAGACCAACATGGAGGACATCACCGAATCGGTGGTCCGCGGAAAACTGATATGGGAGAAAAACAACTGCATGGGTTGTCATTCCATATTCGGAGAAGGTGCCTATTATGCACCGGAATTGACCAAGGTGGTAGAAAGAAGGGGAGAACCACTCATCAAAGCGATTTTGATGTCGAAGTCTCCATGGAATCCGAAAGGAAGAAAGATGGTTGCCTATGGCATGACAGAAGAGGAAGCAAACGATGTCATAGAATTTTTCAAATGGGCGGGAAATGTGGACCTGAACGGATTCGAAAGGGTCGTTTCACCGCTGGCGAAAGATAGACTCAGCAAACAGAATTAATTTTTTACCACTCAAAACAAATGTTATGAAATATAAAACTCAGAAAATAGCCTATTATTTTTGGGCGCTTTCAATTTTATTGCTGGTTCTGCAGATCACCTATGGATTCATCATGGGTTTTGCCCGGATCGGCATGGAAGGATTACACGAAATCATCCCGTTCAATACTGCAAGAGCAACTCATACCAATCTTCTGGTTGTATGGTTGTTATCCGGTTTCATGGGTGCAGCATATTACATTATACCTGAAGAAGCCCAACGCGACCTGGTAAAGCCAAAACTGGCATTCCTGCAGTTGATCTCGCTCGCACTGGTGGGTGTAACCGCCATCGTCGGATATCATCTCAATTGGTGGGAAGGCCGTAAATTTCTGGAAATTCCCAGACCGCTTGACTGGTTAGTTGTTGTAAATGTACTATTGTTTTTAGGATTGATACTCGTTACACTTTTTACCGGAAAAAGGAAAACGACTACTGCATTGGTGTTATCGATGGGCTTGTTTTTCGCAGCGCTTTTGTACTTGCCCGGCATGATACAGTTTGACAGTCAGACGATGGATTCATTTTTCCGCTGGTGGGTTGTTCATCTCTGGGTAGAAGGCGTCTGGGAACTGATCATGGGTGGCATCCTTTCCTTCCTGCTGATCAAACTGACCGGGGTTGACCGTGAAGTGATCGAAAAATGGCTCTATGTCATCGTTGGTCTTACCTTTCTATCCGGTATTCTCGGAACAGGTCACCATTATTATTATATCGGGGTCAATAAGATCTGGCTGATCATCGGCGGGATTTTCTCCATGCTCGAGCCGCTGGCATTCATGGCGATGGCCTTATTTGCCGTGAATATGTACAGAAAAGGGGAGAAAAATCACCCCAATAAGATCGCTCTTTACTGGACTTTGGGCGCAGCCATCATTTCATTCATTGGCGCTGGTCTGCTCGGCATGGCACATACATTGCCACAGGTCAATTTATATACCCACGGAACCCTGGTTACGGCCATGCATGGTCACCTGGCATTCTGGGGTGCTTATGCGATGATCGTCCTTGCGATCATGAGTTATGCCATGCCCAACCTTACAGGCAGAAAGCGTTATGACACATTAGGCAGCAGGCTTGCGTACTGGTTGTCCAACATCGGAATGCTCGGTATGACCCTGGCCTTCGGTGTTGCCGGAGTAGCACAGGTTTACCTTGAAAGACGCTACGGTATGGATTTCATGGATGTGCAGAATGAGATCAAAGTGCATTTTGCCGTGCTGATCATTCTGGCAACCCTATTTGCAACGGGCATCACTTTTTATGTGATCGAATTCTTTAAGTACGGACTTCCGAATGATGAAGCCCTTGATATGAATCTGGATTAAAGCGTTTGTTAGTTAGTCTTTGAAAGAAAACGGCAATCACTGCGTTATGCTCATTTTTGGAACAGTCATTTACCATTAGTAAACTCCTTATTTTCAAAAATTTCGCAAGCCTTGTCCTTGACGTTTTCTTATCAAAGACAAAAGACAATGAGTTTTCCTGCAGACACTATTTATCACGAACCGTCTTATCGGAGTACGCTTTTTCTGATATCCCTACTCCTTTAAGGCGGTTTTTCAATTTTAAAATATGCAAATACCATATTATTTACCGGTCAACAAGGAAGTAGAGGTTTTTGAACATTGTTACCGCAGTCGTCTGCCGGTTATGCTGAAAGGGCCAACCGGTTCGGGAAAATCCCGTTTTGTTGAATTCATGGCGCACAAACTCGGTAAAAACCTGATCACCGTTGCCTGTCATGAAGAGACATCTGCCACGGACCTGATCGGCAGATTTTTGCTCAAAGGCGCTGAGACAGTTTGGGTGGACGGGCCTTTGACCAGGGCGGTCAAGGAAGGCAGTATCATTTACCTGGACGAGATCGCTGAAGCCAGGCCGGATATCATTGTTGCCATACATCCGCTGACCGATCATCGCAGGCAATTGTATATGGACAAATTGGGCACAGCGGTTGCCGCACATCCCGATTTCCTGCTGGTCATTTCTTTCAATCCCGGTTACCAAAAGGGTTTCAAGGAATTGAAGCCATCCACCAAACAGCGGTTTGTTGGCCTGACATTCAATTACCCGAAAGAAAAAACAGAGATAGAGATCCTGCTGAATGAGACGAAGGTGGATGAAAAAACAGCCGGGAGCCTGGTAAAGATCGCTTCAAAGATCCGGAATCTGACAGAACTCGGATTGGCAGAGACGGTTTCTACCCGTTTGCTGGTAGATGCTGCACATCTCATAGCGGCGGATCTGCCGAAAAGAACGGCTGTTGAGGCTGCGATCCTGCAACCGCTGACGGATGAAGAAGAAACCCTGGCCGCATTGCGCGATCTGGCTAATCTGTATATCTGACCGTCCTTTATCACTCCTGCGGAGTTTTACCAACTAACAAACGCTTTAAATGGGACTTGATGAATATATCTACGGTAAGGTCTCCAATTATTACCGCCGCAAGAAGGAGAAGCTGCTGCAACAGCAGGAACAGACGGTTACGCTGGAGTCCGTCAAACCACGTCTCATGCTGGTGGCCAGGGCTTTGACCGGAGAAGAAATAGAGATCTTTCCGGCGGAACAGGAAGGCGGTTGCCGGGACTTGTTTTTCTTTCTTCCGGAAATGTTCTATGCATTCGAAACAAAGTCGAAGAATGAACAATTTTACTTTTTCAGAATGCTGTATCTCGTAGTCCAACACCGATCAGGCATCAACCGGAATCAGGATAAATCCTTTTCTGATGCTGTTGCCAGAGAAAAAGCCGAGGAAATGGCTCCTTTGATCCTGGCTAAAGTTTTTGAAGAATTCCCGGCCTATGAACAGGTTTTTGAGGAGCTCAAAAGACAACTGGATCAGGAAAAAAGTAAAGTACACCCGTTTGACAAAAAATATCTTTATGGCAAACTCATGACGCCCAAAGGTGTAAAGAACGGGAAAAAGGGAAATGCCCAACATCCGGATGAACTTATGGGGAAGCACAATCCATTGCAGGCCAAAACCAGCATCAAAGCTAAAAACAATGTGGAAAACATTGAAAGTCTGCAGGTGAACAAAAAACAGCAACAGGATGCCACGATCTATCATGACCTTGAAAAGCTCAGGACAGCGGATGAATTCGGGGGCAACTGGAAAGATTTTGACGGAGATGACGAACTGGAACAGCATAAGGAAGCATTGAAGGAACTCAGGATGCAATATACTGTGCGGGTGCATGATGATGTGCACAGTGTTTACCAGAGTGAATTTGTGGAAAATGCACAAATCGCTGAAGTGGCTGAAGATGAAATTACGGGAAAGTTTTGGGTGTACGATGAATGGGATCATTACCGGAGACAATACAAATATGGCTATTGCAAAGTTTTTGCAAAAAACGGACTTAAGGTGAATGCCGGTTACTACACGGATACCATTGCGCAGCACAGGACGACGCTCAACAGTCTACGTAAAACGCTGGTTTCTTATCAAAACAAGATGAAACAAGTCAATCTACAGAGGCAGGGTGATGATTTTGACCTGGATGCAGTGACGGATTTTTCGGTAGATATATTAAGCGGTCATACACCTTCCGAAAATATTTATGTTGATAAGCAAAGGAAAGAAAAAGACCTGTCGATCATGTTGCTGCTGGATCATTCGCTTTCCAGTGATTCATACGTGATGAATAACCGGGTGATCGATGTGGAAAAACAGGTTTCGATACTTTTCGGAGAGATACTGAATGAATTCCAGGTGGATTTTGGCATTGCTGCCTTTCATTCTAAAACCAGGAATCACATCCATTTTGTGACCCTGAAGGAATTTGATGAAAGCTGGCAAAAGTCTAGGATGAAGATCGGTTCGCTTCAACCGGAAGGATACACCCGCATCGGCGCTCCTTTGCGGCATGCTTCGGCAATGTTGCAGAAAAGGGAGTCCAAAAACAGGTGGATCGTCTTGTTGTCGGATGGTAAGCCTAATGATTATGACCGTTATGAAGGTAAATACGGACTTCAGGACATCAAACAGGCACTCAGGGAGATGAAAGCAGTTGGCATTCACACCTATGCACTGGCCATTGAAAAGCAGGCAAAATATTATTTGCCCCTTATGTTTGGTCACAATCATTATCAGATCCTGTCTTCACCGGCAGAATTATTACACGCATTGATCAAACTATATGAACGCATCAGATATCAACAGTGAGGGACCGATATATATCAATTACAGGGACATATACTTTCCACCGGGAGGTATCCTGATCTGGATACTGGTTTTCCTGGAACTGATCACTTTCGGGGCTGCATTGATCGTAATGGTTTTCCAGGGAAAGTCTGAACCGGATCTGTTTGCTTCGATGGCGGGCAAAATGGATGTCATGGCAGGTTCGGCAAATACAGTGGTATTGCTGACCAGCGGATATTTTATGGCTTCCGGTCTGCAATTGTTCAAAAGGAGGGCATTCAGGAAAGCAAAGTATCATCTGCTCATCACCCTATTGCTCGGGATGGTTTTCATCGGGATCAAGTTGATGGAATATATAGCCAAGCTGGATCAGGGTCTTGCCCTGGGAAGCAATACGTTCATGAATTATTACTGGTTGCTCACCGGTTTTCACCTGATCCATGTGATCACCGGGCTGGTCATTCTGGTGATCATCACCTGGCCGATACGTAAAGATCCGGGAGCTGTGGATGTAACTGATCTGGAGGCAGGCGGAGCATTCTGGCACATGTGTGATCTGATCTGGCTCTTTCTTTTTCCGGTCATTTATCTGATTTTTTAAATATTTTGCAATGAATTACATCAGGCGCAATATATTATTTGTCAGCTGGTTGGTGCTGATGTTCACAGTATTATTGATGGCAGTGGTTTCCAGTTTTTCTGATGTAATGCCATATTTTGCAATTGCTATTTTAGTTTTATCCGCCATCAAGTTTACCATTGTCGCATTGCAGTTCATGGAAATGAGGCTGGCACATCCTTTCTGGAGAATTGCGTTGTTGGTCTATGTTGGCCTGTTCATTGGGTCAATTTTTCTCATGATCCTATTGTAGCACCGGATGTGTTGATCTGGCGGGAAAACAGGCTTGAGTCTATTATGAAAGTTTCATGATTCCCTGATCGTTAAAATAAAGAATTCCATGATTTACAAAGGAATGATCAATCAGAATAACATATTCAAAATAGAAAAAAATCCAGTGATGAGATAAAAATTGAACACTGGACTACTGACCAATTCATAAAGTTTCAGCCAAAAAAGATAAAATTGAATATCCGGCTTGAATCTTTGAATTAACCGGGCACTTTGATATATTTGTGTTTTATTTAATACCTGATATCACTTTTTAGACGAAGATGCTATAATGTTTAAATGCTCGCTTAAAATGGTGATCCGGGGCAATTGAAATAAACAATAATGAAAGTAGATGTAATTCTGGGCTTACAATGGGGCGATGAAGGCAAAGGCAAGATCGTTGATTATTTATCGCAGCAATACGATATTGTTGCCAGATTCCAGGGTGGCCCGAATGCAGGACATACCATTATCATAGAGGGTAAAAAATCTGTTTTACATATCATGCCTTCAGGGATATTCCGGGATCATATCATCAATGTGATCGGAAACGGGGTTGTCATAGATCCGGTCATTCTGATCAAAGAGATCACCGCCCTTGAAGAACAGGGCATCGAGGTCAGGAAAAAACTTCTGATCTCCAAAAAGGCGCACCTGATCCTGCCAACCCACAAATGTATAGATGCCGCGACCGAAATCAGCAAGGGGAAATTCAAGATCGGCTCCACACTCAAAGGCATCGGACCGAGCTACATGGATAAAACCGGCAGGAACGGGCTTCGGATCGGAGATATCGAACTGGCCAGCTTCAGGGAAAAATATCAGAACCTCAAACATAAACACCTCCATATCCTGGAATCGCTGCCGAAAGTGGAAGGCTTTGATTTTGATGAACTGGAAAAGAACTGGTTTGAGAGCATTGAAAAATTGCAGAAATACACCTTTGTCGATACGGACTATTTCATCAATGAACAATTGAAAGCAGGTAAAAAGATCCTCGCTGAAGGCGCACAGGGAACCATGCTGGACATAGATCATGGAACATACCCTTATGTCACTTCTTCCAACACGATCACTGCAGGCGTCAGTACAGGACTGGGTGTCGCTCCTTCCAGAATAGGTGAAGTCATCGGCATCACCAAGGCCTACACCACCAGGGTCGGCAGCGGACCTTTTCCTACTGAATTATTCGATGTTGACGGTGAAAAACTACAAAAGATCGGACATGAATTCGGCGCAACCACCGGCAGGCCACGCAGATGCGGATGGCTCGATGTCCCGGCTTTGAAATATGCCATCATGATCAACGGGGTAACCAAGCTCGCATTGACTAAACTGGATGTGCTGAGCACATTTGAAGAGATCAAAGTGGCTTCCGCCTATAAATATGAAGGGAAAATACACCAGGAAATTCCTTTTGATCTGGATGCTTACCCGATCGAACCGGTATACAGATCTTATCAGGGATGGAATAAGGACATCTCAAAAGCCAACAGCATACAGTCTTTACCTCCTTTGGCCAAATCTTATCTGTCCGTGCTGATCGAAACATTGCAGACACCGATCGCCTTTGTTTCCGTTGGCCCCGGAAGAGAAGAACTGATCATCAACAAATAACCACCAAATATTATCTGGCCCACCGGTTGTATCATCACTGCCTTTCAAATGCGGCTTATTTCTTATGTGCAAAAACAATATACTGATAGTCCAGTGAAGTATCATCTGAAATTACGGGCTCATAACCGATCTGAGCCAGTTCATTTTCCAGTATATTCAATGGCACTCTCTGCTCCTGTGGGGGCGCTTCCTGGATAGGCAATTTTTTGAGTTTGTAATCCACAATGACCAGTTTACCACCCGTTTTCAAACCCGGTAAAAGTGTTTTGAGGTAAGCCTGCCTCCCACTGATCTCGGAAATGGTGTTGATGATCACAATGATGTCCGCTTCTTCCTTTTTCAGTAAAGGGTCATCTGTTTTCGCCAGTCTCGTTTCAATTTTCCCCTGCAACTCAGGAGGTAAATTTCTCTTAAAGGTATTGATCAGCTCAAGGGAAAAGGTGTCAATGTCTATGGCGATCACCTTTTGTGCCTTCAATGCCATCCTGAAGGTAAAATAACCGGTCCCCGCTCCGATATCCGCAACGGTCTTGTCTGAAAGATCACCCAGCAGATCCAGTACAATACTCGGCTTTTGCCAGATATCCCTGTCCTTGTTGATATTCGGTTTGACCGGAATAACCGGCTCCTCTGATGTAATTATCTCATTATCGGTTTGTTCCAATGCTGCATTGCTGTTTTCCTTACAGGATATCCAACCTGCAATGAGCAATATTCCAAAAAATAATTGAATCCACGCTGCTTTATGTATCATAGAAAAGCCATTCGTTGTTAAACCAAATAATCTTTGATCCAAAAGTAATACAAAATTGCATAGTGAAGGAAATCTTACCCTGATTTGTAAAAATGTTGTGCCGTTCTGTATCCATTTTGGATCCTTACCCGGGGCAATTGTACGGCCTAAAGTCAAAGAAGCGCTATTCCGCCTGAGCAAAATTCATATTCATGGCCCTGACCATAAACTTTTCTATTGCTTCCCGCACATTTCCGGAAGGCCGGACGCTATGATTGACCATGATGGCAAAAGCATAATGCCTGCCATTGGCCTGTGACCTGAATATTCCGGTATAGTTCAACACACCTTCGATCGAGCCACTTTTGAGCCAGATCTCTTGCCCTATCTTCCGGCCTTCCAGAAAATTTTGCACCGTACCTTCCATACCGGCTCTTGGCAAAACATATTTTAACCGGGCAAGACCGGATTTTTTATGGAACATCACCAAAAACTGCGTCATGGCAGCAGGAGTTATGAGATTGGATGATGAAAGTCCGCAGGCATCACGGAAATGAACATTTTCCAATCTGACCGGATATCCGGAAAAAAGTTTTTCCCATACTTCAGGCTTGGGATAACCGGTCAAAACTTCAAGCTTTTTAGCTTGTATCATGGCTTTACCCAAGGCTTCAGCATGCAGATTGATGCTGTAAAAATTGCAATCCCGCGCCAACTCCCGGAGAGGTTTCGAAGTAAATCTGCCGACCAGTTTTTCCTTCGGAGGTTGTCCGTAACGGATCTTCAGGCCGTTTGAACGGATGTTCTTTTTATCCAGAAATATTTTCAGCATCCTCAAAAATGTTGCCGGAGGATTTGGAATGCTTCCTTTGATCCTGAACAGACCTTTACCGATCGGTATCGTGCCAACAATTTTTTTATTGAATTCTGCCGGACTTCCCATGATATAAGCCTGGTCTCCGCTGTTCGCTCCGGCAGAATATACCTGCGAAGTCAGTTTCAACCCCGGGATCTCCGGCTCTATCCTTTCGATCCGGCACAACTTCCCCGTTGTGGGTTGTTGCTTCAAAAAAACCGAATATTCATTTTCCATAAAATTAAATCCCCAGGCACCGCTGCCATAATAATTACTCAGGTCTTCCCAAGGCCAGCTTCCGGCAGCCGGATCTGAAAATTCTGGCAACAGCAGAACCAGATTCCCGTCTATCTTTTTAATCCCGAGACTGGTCAGTGTTTTGAATATGGTATGAAAAATCAGATCCATGGACATTTTCGGGTCGTTGCGGCTCGAGGCAAATGAAGGATCTCCTTCCGAGGATACCATAAAATCTCCTTTTAAAGTACCTGAACCATCGATTTTACCCGAAATGTATAAGCCTGTCCGGAAAACGTGATCCTCACCCAACTGGTCAAGTGCCGCCAGCGTGAAAATGAGTTTTTGCGTGGAAGCAGGCACCAACATGGTTTCACTGTTGTGGGACAAAACCGGTTTTCCGGTTTCCAGATCGACAAGCTGGATTCCCGCAACGCTACCTTTCAGGGCAGGATCTTCCAACAGGTCATTCAGGGGTTTTTGCCCGATGACTGCATGGAGCAGCAGAAAAAAAATACTCAGAAAAAAACCTATTTGCCTCATAATGCTGATATTAAGCCTCATATCCGATATGAAAAAGGGCATCACCGGCATTGACCACCGGTGCATTGTTGTGTGCGATAATGTATCCGTCTGCAATCGTTTTGATCTGTATGGATTTTGCGCCGTGAACTTCATTGATCTGTCCCAGAACATCTCCTTTCCGTACCTTTGTGCCGGAGTTCATTGACCATACAAACAATCCTGCTTCCGGAGCCCGCAACCAGTCTGCACGTGCAATGTGCACCGTTTCTTCAGTAGTGTGATCATCCTGTGGAAGCATTCCTTCGTGAACCAAAACATTTTTTATCCCTCTGATGCCTATGTCAATCGACAAACCGTCCAGCCTCCTGGATTCACCGCCCTCAAAAACGATCACGGGTTTACCCATTTCAAAAGCAGTTTTGCGGAGTGTTTTAGGCAATTTAGTTTTCGCTATGGTATATGGCGCATGGAATGCGTCAGCAAGTGCCCTTGCAGCTTCATCATTAGGTGAATAACGGATCTGCGGATAATTGTACCGGCTTTCACCGCCCGTATGAAAATCAATGCCAAAATCTATCAGAGGAAGAATACTCCTGGTGAGTTTCCTGGCCACCCGCGCAGCCAGGGAACCCTTACTGTTGCCCGGAAAACTCCGGTTGATGTCCTTACCATCAGGCACTTCCCTGCTGAAATTGATGAAACCAAAGACATTCAATATAGGGATGACGATGACCGTACCGCTTATGAGTCCGTCATATAATTTCATATCGATGGTTCTACGCAACAATTCCACTCCGTTGACTTCATCCCCATGAATTCCGGCAAGGATCAGGGCGGTTTTCCCCGGTCTTCCTGAATAATATACATGTGCAAAAATATTGATCTCATTGCCTGAAGGCAAACTCCCTACCCTGATCTTCACCCGCGTATATCCGGGTTCAGTGATCGCTGTATTGTGAATTTTCATCGGCAAGGTTTTGTTTTTTGTTTGAGCTGTTTGAGTTGTTTGAATTGTTTCTTTGTTCCTTTGTTCAAGCTGTTCGCATCAGATTACAGATCACTGATTACAATTCATCAGATCATTTGAACATCAGATCATCAGATCATTTGAGCATCATTCCTTCACCTGTTTCTCCACGAATTTAATGATCTCCATGGCCACATTGACACCGGTTGCCCCTTCGATCCCTTCGAGACCCGGTGAAGCGTTTACCTCGATGACCACAGGGCCATTTTTTGAACGCAGCAGATCCACTCCTGCGATACTCAGGCCCAATGCCTTTGCCGATCTCAGGCTGATATCGATCTCTTCAGGAGTCAGCTCAATGTTGACTGCCTCAGCGCCCCGATGCAGGTTGGATCTGAATTCACCACCCTGAGCCCGGCGTTCCATGGCAGCTACCACGCGATCACCCACCACAAATGACCGGATGTCAATTCCTTCGGATTCTTTGATGAACTCCTGTGCCAATGCCCTGCCTTTCATGTGTATGAAAGCTTCCATGATCGCGACTGCATCCGGCTTTGTGGCGGCTTTTACCACGCCGATGCCGTGTGTGCTATTGAGCCATTTGATGATCACCGGATATTCGTCGATCAGGCTCAGGAATCCACCCAGATCTTCGGAATAGCTTGTCGAAATGGATTTCGGTACCGGAATGCCCTGCCCTGCCAGTATTTGTAGTGCGGTGAGTTTATCCCTTGCTTTGAGCAGGCTATCCGCAGTGGTCGGACTGTAAATACCCATTCCTTCAAACTGCCGTATGAGCAATGCGCCCAGGTCGGTAACAGACGAACCGATACGGGGGATCACGGCGTGGATGCCGTTGACCTGGTAGCCATTGTGGTAAATTTTCAGGTTGCCGGTTTCAATATAGAGATCGCAATAATAGTGATCATAGACCTGCATGAAATGCCCGCGGTCCGCGCCGGCTTTGACCAGGCTTTGGGTGCTGTACAATGCCGGGTTCCTGGATAATATCAATATATTCATATCATCAAAATATCGGGAAAGATACAAAAGCAGTATCATAAATAAAGAGAACATCAGGAATTTTTATGCTCAAAATAAAATTTGGACAAATTATGCATCAGTCTGATCTGAATCCTTATCTTGCAATATCAATAATAAAAAATGCCAAAAAACGATAAAAAAGTGATCAATGGTTGGGCCCTGTACGACTGGGCCAATTCTACCTATTACCTGGTAATTGCTACCGCCATATTCCCGGTATATTTCATTTCCGTTACACGAAGTGATATCCGCTTGTTCGGAGATTTTTCAGTCAGTAACAGTTCGCTGTATTCCTACGCTGTATCCCTGAGTTACCTGGTCATAGCCTTGATTTCACCTTTTTTATCAGGCATTGCGGATTTTGGAGGAAAGCGGATGTTTTTCCTGAAATTTTTTACCACCATGGGTGCCATCGCCTGTGCCGGCATGTTTTTGTTCACCGGAGATGCAACCTTGTGGCTTGGTACATTTTTATTCGGTATTGCAACGATCGGAGCAGCCGGAGGACAGGTTTTTTACAATGCCTACCTGCCGGAAATTGTCACCGAAGATCGTTATGACCGTGTCAGCGCCAAAGGTTATGCGCTCGGTTACATCGGAAGTGTGATTTTATTGTTGTTGATCCTGTTCATATCTCAAAAACCGCTTTGGTTTGGCATACCGGAATCCAGCAACCTACCCTATCGGCTTGGGTTTGTTTTTGTAGGAGTCTGGTGGCTGGGATTTGCTCAGATCACTTTCAACAGACTGCCCAAAGGTCAGAAAGGAGCGATCACGCGTTCCATGATTTTTAAAGGATTCCAGGAGATCGTATTGGTTTTCAACAGGTTAAGGCAGAGTAAAAACCTGAGTTTATTTCTGATCTCCATGCTTTTTTACAGCGCTGGTGTTCAGACCGTTATTTATTTAGCCTCTGTTTTTGCCACGGAAGAACTGAAATTTGAAACCACGGAACTGATCATCGTTATTTTGTTGTTGCAGATCATTGCAATTTTCGGGGCGTACATTTTTGCCTGGATCTCCAGGTGGATGGGCAATAAAAGGACATTATTGCTGCAGATCGTGATATGGATCGTCATCACCGTTTTGGCATTCCTGGTAGAAAGTAAAACCCAGTTTTACCTGATCGCAGGCCTGGTTGGCCTGGTCATGGGAGGCATCCAGTCCTTATCCAGATCCACCTATTCCAAGCTCGTGGACGATCATCCTGAGGACCTGACTTCCTACTTCAGTTTTTACGAAATCGTCATCAAGGTGTCGATCATTCTGGGAACCTTCCTTTTTGGTTTGGTCAATCACATTTTCGGAGGTTTGAGAATGAGTGTGTTGTCGTTGTCCTTTTTATTTATCACGGGTTTTATTTTGTTGCTTTTTGTCCGGGTGGCGAGGAGGAAGAGTGAAAAATAAAAGGTATACCTATTCTGCTCGCTTGTTAAAAAATCTGAGGTATTTCAGGTGAATACAATTTATTCCAAGGCAAACTTGACTGTGAACTCTTTACCATATTTTTTCTCCATCATGGCAAATAAGTATTTTCTATCATTTGTGGCAATCGAGGAAATTATTTCTTTTACCTGCCCAATTTCGATGTCGGTTTTTAAAGAATGAACCAAATCGACAATTCTTTCATTTCTAAGGTATGTAATCAAAGGGTCTGCATATAAATTGATTGTAGTATTTAACATTTTACTAGAAAAGGCTGTATTTAAATTACTATACAAATCATCAAGAAGCATATTTATGAATACTGGATTTTTACTTCCAAATGTGTACCTTGTTAATACAAAATGATAAAATCTAATCGGGTATTTAGTATCCCAATGTTTTATTTTATTTGTATACCCCAATTTGATAAATAAATCGGAATGATTTATTATTAGACTATCAATTCGATCATCTTCAACCCTCGTGAAGAAGTATTCTAATCCACTTGAAAACAACAGGTCGAATCCAAATGGTAATTCATCTTGTTTAAAATATTCCAAATCTTTTATTACCAAATCTACCATTTCAGGATCCGAGAATAAGTAATCATCCAAGATACTCCACTCTGCCTTCCTAATAGATAAACAAACACCGTACCCTTTCATTTTCAACCTGATATAATCCGAAAAGAATTCAAGTCTTTTTGTTCTTAAAGTGTCAAAATCACCACATGATAACATGAATAAGTCCTTAAGATAATTGTATTTTTTATCACATGACCATTTTTCATTTATTGAGTTTAAATAGGTGAGCGTAATGTCTAAAGCATATAGAGATTCATATTGGTCATCCCATAGACCCATTGAACCATCCTGCCAATTAAAAGCAGGCCCCCATTCATTTCGAAAAATACTGTCTTGTTTAATCAAAATATTAGATAAGTGCGGTATGAGAGTAACATCCCGACTCCACCTTATTGAATCACAAATACTGCTTACATTATGACTTTTAAAGTAACCCTTTTGCCATTTGTATCTTGAATTAATATGTATTGAATCTTGAACATCTCTGGACCAAAATGAGTATTTGTATATTGTATTATCAATATTCTTTTCAAATAAGGTATGGTGTAAACTTTCTATCAGGTGATAATTTCTTTGGCCAAACAATTGAAGTTGGACACCAAATAATATTAATGTGATAAAGAAGGTATTTTTTATCATTTTTTCCCTGTTTTGTGTTTACACAAAATATTATAAACTCTCTAGAATGATGGATTTTTCATTTGAATAGGGTTTTAATTATTATAGAAGTTTTGATATTTCACAAGGTTTACAGGGTTTATTATATCTTTCACATTCACTCCATTCCAATACCAATCTTAAATCTTTCCCTCCTCAAATACATGGTTAAATAAAATCGCATAAAAAGGGATTTCAAGTTCGGAAATTTCATTTTCCAAGATATGTTTTCTAATCAGATACCCATAAAATTTAATTTTATTGTCAATTATTATTTGCCGGATTGGATAATGCATCAGAACTTCAGGATGATCAACTTTGAATTCTTTTCCGGCAATTCCAAATCTATCATTATTTTGACAGACAATATTTTGATTTTGAAAAATATAACCCAAAACAATATCTG
Organism: uncultured Saprospiraceae bacterium; assembly: GCA_964594045.1. GTDB lineage: Bacteria > Bacteroidota > Bacteroidia > Chitinophagales > Saprospiraceae > UBA2365. The sequence goes on from CAZQKR010000019.1 coordinate 18,152, forward strand.
TGGGTACTTTATCAAGGATCATACTGGTATACAGATACTTTATCATGTAAGGACTTAAAAAATCTTGATAGATAGAGTCTAATAATTTTACTAAACTTTTTTCTAAAATCAATATGGAATCAACATAACTTTTGATTGTTTGAAAATATTCATTTTGAATTAAATTACTTTCTGCTTGAATAAATCTTGAAATATTTTCATCTTTAGTGGGTAATTCTAATTTGGATCTATTAGCCATTTTCTTGTTTTTCAGTTCTTTTGAAAAACTGATAAACTTATTCCTATTACTTAAGCCAATTTCATCCTTTAAATTAATTCCGTTCCATATTTTTGAGTTTATTATTTTATCTTCCATTACTTCGACCTCAAGTAAGTGGTAAAGCAACGGAATACTCTCGTCAGGTATATCCTCATTCAGATAATTGCAATCCGGATCTGACAAATAATCAAAGAATATCGATTTATTATTATAAATAATTTGTCTGAAAGGTCTATTAAATAATATACTTGTGGAATTTGTATCTAAGGAAGAACATAATTCCTCTTTAACCAAATTTTGATTTTTTAGTATTGTTTCTAATACTGGTTTCCCAATCTGATATCTACTATCTATGAGTGAATCACATAAAAGATAGATCATTTCAAAATTAGATTCCTTTTCTTTAGTAAACTCAATAAGATTGTCATCAACTTTTTCCTCAAACAAATGAATTGTATTAATATCCTCTTTTAGTTTATCCAAAATTCTTCTATCGGATGAATCTAAATCATCCCTGCCTGGTTTATTACTCCACTCTACGGTTAAATCAATACGTTCAAAGGGATCCAATAATCCATCCTTTTCCAATCGAAGAAAGTATTCAGCTTTATCGTTTATAACTCTTCGAATTTCATCCCTTTGATCAATTATGGTATCAACTTGCGATAGCAAATTGCAAGAATAAAAAATAAATAAACTCAAAAAAACATATTTCATAAAATATAAAACCAAAGTACTTTATTAAATTCAGGTTTTTCCTACATTAAACACATATAACATTTCTAAATTAGTTAATATTTTTTTATTTATCACTTTCCAATAGATTATGATATTAATAAATAGAAAATAGTTAAAGATTATGAAGTTTACATTTAAAATAAAACATTGGTTTAAAGAGAATTAGAACAATAGTTCACACCCCATTCGAAACACATTTTTGATTCTTCAGAATATCCCCCTGTCCTCTGAAAGACTCAAATATTAAATACACCATGCCTTATAAACCAGAATATTTGCCAGCTGTTATCAGCATTTCTCGTGATTTTGACTTCATACATATTTCTTCAGATTTCCATCTTTCTCAAGAGCTTCAATAATTTCAGCCAAAGGGTAAGCCTCTTCTCCTTTTGTTGTTTCTGACAATAAGCCATCATAAAAATCCTCCCAGATCTGACCATATTTTTCAAGGTCGATCTGTACAAACTTCCTGTTGTTATGTTCATCTGTAAGATAAAAAATTCCGTCCATTTTAATGTGTTTACTTCAGTAAAAAGCAATAAATATTTTACCAGCAGTGAAAAAAACACACTCAAATCCCGACCTGCACACCTTAAAAGAAATCAGCAAATTTTAAATTTCGCTGACAGCCTGCTTGCTGATTTTCAATGTAAAAGGCTGTATTATTGTCCAATGCTAATGTTCAGCTCCGATAATTCCACCTGCAACTTCACTTTTGCTTTCAAAGCGGCAAAAACTCTCAACAAAGTGTCCATCCTTACATTTCCTGTATTGTTTTCAAGTCTTGAAATTTGAGCCTTTTGGACACCTATAAGTTTACCTAAATCTTCCTGGGTTAAATTACGCTCCTTTCGGGAACGTTTAATCGCTTTTCCTATCAAGTCCAACTGAAGTTCAAACTCAAAAAGGTCTCTTTCCGCTGTTCCGGTCTTTCCTATAAGTTCGTCCTGAATCTGGTCTAAAGAGTATGTTTTCATCTTTTTTTGTTTTCTAAGTGCTTTTCTTCAAAGTAATTTTTCCGTTGTTGAATAGCTTTTTGAATTTCGTTGTCAGGGACTCTGCTACGCTTTTTTAAAAATCCGTGTGTCGACACCACTAATGTTTCTTTTACAGAAGTTTTGTCCCAAAATGCTAGTAGTCTGTATTCCAAACCCTGATATGTTGTTCTAAATTCCCAAATATCAAAATTGAGTTTTTTAAACAGTTCCGGGTCTTGTTCAATCTGTACCTTTCGTATATTGTAAAGAATTTTCTCATAGTGTTTTCTTTCCAGTCCTTTCAGAAACTCATACGCTTCATCTAAAAATATTATTTCAAAAAGTTTATCCATTTACTAATTCAATACATGAAGCAAAGATACAGAATGTTTCGTTATAATGAAACTATTGTGAGATTTTTTAGGAATAGTTCGTTTCTAAAAGGCCAAACAACAGATGTTTTTCATTCAAAGTTTCATTTTATTTGAAATACTTTGGATCTGAAATAAAATGAACTTGGCTTAAAATGATCTTTGAGAAAAATCAAAATAATTCAATAATAATTCATGGGCCTTATATTTTTCTTTCCAGTTTTCACCTATTTCCGCCCATTCTGTTTTGGTGAAACTATATCTGTATTCTACTCTTTTTTCCATGTTTACAATGATTTTCTCCTGGTAAAACGTAGCATCGTCATCGTGATTATTATGAAACGGAATACTAGCTACAATAATATTCTTGTTATTACTTGAAAATATTGCCGCATTCAAATGTCTAATATCATTCTCATCCATTTTAAAGTAGTATTCGATCTTATTTCTCTTTACATCCGTGATGATAAATCCTTCATCCTCCCAGCCTTCTACTGCTTCATCAATTATAAGATAACTTGCATCCTCATTTAATCTATACCTAATGCTATGCACGTTATATTCTTTAAGCATTATAATATTACCAATACTGTCTGTGACTAAGAAAGTATTCCACTCATCTATCACCTGCTTTTTATTTGTTAATGCATACTTCCGGAAACACCAAAGTATATGATTGTTTTCCCAGAGTCCTTGATCCCATGAAATATACCTTTCAATCTGCCGTCTTTTCCCTTGGTCATCTATCACCGGTATATGACCCATTTCTGCTCCTATATATCGCATATTTTCATCCAAACCCGGGGTTTTAGCCTTGGTATAAGGATTTAGTTTTTGCAGATCCAGCACTTTTGTTATTTTTCCTTCCCTCGAATTGAAGTAAACTATTTTTTTGTCATACCTGTTTTTTTTATTGGTTAATTCAAAAGCAAGTGGAAATACATCATTTCTTATGTATCGCTCCCTGGATATTTTTTCCTTAGGTGAATATCTTATCGTATCGAACCAAATACGGGTGATCTCCTTACATGCTTGCAGCTTTTGTTTGTTGTCCATAGCGGAATAGCCTTTCAGGATCTTTTCCTGTTGCCGGAGTTTTTGTGCTTCGACACTCTTCTGACCAATTGAACAGGTGACAGAAATCAATGTGATCCAAAGAAAAAAGATAAACTGTTGCATAAATTTGGGTTTAGGGTATGAAAGTACTATTTTTTTTTGTTCATCATTAACCTTAAAAAAATCTTTAGGATCAATATCATAGAACTTAATATCAAATGGATATCATTCTTAAAAAACTAAAAACACAAACAATTCACTCCATTAATGACATGATATTTTGTAAAACAAGCAATATTAACTAAAACGACACCCGTCATTTGATTATTTAAACATTTTCAAAATCATTCTGGCACCCTTAACTTCATTTGAATTGACAAAACATCCAAAATGAGGCAATATAAGAAAAGCCAACTTTCTAAAACTTTGTGACTTCAAAATCAAACAATTCAAGGTATTGCTCAGATCCCCTGGATTTGTCATATACTTTATTTCGACGATTCAATTCATCAAACATAACATCTGCAGAATATTTTATTCTTTTGGTCATATCAAAGAACTTATAATTGAGGTAGGGTTTGGATTCATCTATTTTACTTGGTTGTAAATTCTTTTTTACAAAAATTAAGCCCTTTTTTGCTTCTAAAGTGCTATATACTGGATTAAATCCTCGGACATTTGATTTTTCACTGTAAACAATCTGATTTTTTTTGATATCATAGATGATCACTCCCTCATATTTGGTCAGGAATGTCAAATCAGCATCCATCGTATTGCCATAAGTAAACATCAGATATTTCCCATCCTGGGTTATCTTAGGATGAGAAACACCATATTTTAAACCCGCTATTGTATCAGTGAGATTTCCCAGACTGTCAAAAACAAAGATGGTACTTTCCCAGCCTATGACCACATCGTGTGCCATAGGTATTAAATCGAAACAGACCAATACCCTTTTATTTTTGTTATCTGCATAATTAACTCTGTTACTCACCTGATGGTATGCATAACTTTGAGTTCTGTATTCAGTTACTTGGGTACTATAATCATAGGTTGTGTCATCCATGATATTTCTCCCTATGTTCTCACCGGCTGCATCAAAGCCGATTTTTTCGGATAATAGTGGGTATTTTTCTTTAGTGTATGGATTGATCTCCCGGAGATCAATACTTTTGAGTAAATTGTGTTTTTTGTCATAATATTCCAACTTAAAGTCTCCTTTATATTTATCCCTGAAAATTAACAAGCCATCCCGGGGTTGATCTATGATGGTATTTCCATCTTCTGAAATATATTTTAAATACCCATGACCTCCGTTTCTGTCCAAAATAATATCTCCATATTGTGCATACTTTTTCCTCGGAGGAAATTCTTTCCTTGGAGGAATCGTATCCAAAATGACTTTAGACTGTTCGCTATGGTGTGATGCATGGTGCAAATCATTCTGACCATCATCTTCATACTTCATATTTTCAGATTTTCTGTGCGGAAAGAATTGTATTTCATTTATATATGATTTGCCTTTATCGAACCAAATACCGGTGATCTCCTTACATGCTTGCAGCTTTTGTTTGTTGTCCATAGCGGAATAGCCTTTCAGGATCTTTTCCTGCTGGCGGAGTTTTTGTGCATCGACACTCTTCTGACCAATTGAACAGGTGACAGAAATCAATGTGATCCAAGTGAAAAAGATAAACTGTTGCATAAATAAGAGATTAGGGTTTAAAATTAATACTTTTCCTGAATAATTAATGCACTGATTTTCAAAATAATTGCCCTCCAGCTTCCGTTGTCTGAAGTCTGCAACTTCATACTTGTATCGCTCTGACCCGTTACCTGAATATAATCCAATTACAATTCTGCTTAAAATTATCTTCCAGAAGTTACAAACTTCATTTCACTCTTACTGCCAAAATGAAAGTGCACTCCCTATCCGTCTGAAGTTGCAGACTTCAGACTACATATGCATTATTTAAGGAAGGTGGAATTAATTTTAGACTTAATATAATATGAGAAATTGCTGGCATTCAATCTATTACAATACTTGCTTGTCCTGCCATTATGGGACTAAAATGCCCATCTAATACTATGAGATTTTCAATATATAAATAATCACCGCTTTTAAGATTTTTTATCAATTCAACTTGCCGTTCAGTATAATATTTTGTGTAGGATACAGCTTGAACAGGGTCCATCCTCTCACCATCTTCTATTGACACGATTATAATGCCGAAAAAGATTGGTTGAATATTATAGTCTAAGTCTAAATATTTATAAATAAACTCAATTGTTCCCCATTTCAAAACTTCTTCCTTACTTATTCTTCCTGAATAAACATTACAATCTTCACCAGAAGCAATGTAAGGATTTGGTATTCTTTTTACTCTGAATTTTTTTTCATCAAGTACGACACCTTTGTGACTGATTTTCAATATTGCTATACCAGGTTCGAATACTTTGACTATATATTCTCCATTTCCTCCAACTATATTGCCCTTATCAATTGACACATCGAGATCAGTATAATCAATTCCGGCAACTGCAATTTTAATTGGATTTTCAACACCAATATACAGGACATTCATCTTTGGAAGCTCGATAGCTGTGATCATGGGTTTTTTAATAAGGCTATCCTCAGTTGGTTTTATCAGGTAGCCTAAATTTGTTTTTACAACATTAAATTTGTTTTTACCCGACTGCAATTTTTCTTCTTTAAAATGATCTGTCGGATTCTCATGTCCTGAATTTTGAATAGCCTGTTCAAAGATGAAACTGCTTTTGTCGGTATTCTTTTCTTCATGAGCGTTTATAAAACCTACCAGCAGAAATGAAATTGAAAATAGATGGATAAATCCAAGGTACTGAAAAAATCCAATTTTGCGAGTTTTAGTTTTTGACATCATCATAATTCGCTTTTTAGTTGAATAAAAATAATTTGATCCTAAAATAAATTGTTGATAATCTTCTAACTGATTTATTAAACCTTTTTGGTATTCTGCTATATCACGCCCGTTTCGAATCACAGTTTCATCAGCCAAATATTCGTGTATCAGTTTCATTTGACTTTTGAAATGCCACACTAAAGGATTGAACCAAAACACACAACTTAAGATTTCAGAAATCACAACATCTATTGAATGGTATTGATCAGCATGTGCTTTTTCATGGATTAATATATCAGGCAGATTTTTGCTTATACTAATTGTTTTTGGTAAGAAAATTAAATTGAAAAAAGAAAATATGTTTTGTTTCTTATGAAAAACATAAATGTATTTTCCTTCTTTCCTTTTTTCTGAATTTTTATATAAAATGAATATAACTGTAAGGCCAATGAAAATTTTTATCAATAGTAATAAACCCACTGACAAATATGTCCACTGCATGATCAGCAAAAACTTAGAAGTGTATTGTTGAGCAATGATTTCATCGGATATTTGATGATTTTGTGAGAAATTAAATTGATCACTGATTTCAATTTTATTTGCGGCTGGTTGAATTTGTAGCACCTTTTGTTCATCTTTGAGAAAATGTGCAGAAATATTGTGCTTACTGAATGGTAAAATGAAGGATAACATCACAATCGTAAGCAGGGTTAATCGCTGAAATACGAAATTGCCTGATTTTTTGAAAGCAATAATCCAAAGAGAATAACTAATACTGAAAATTATGGTTGTCAAAAAAATATATTTCAAAAGTTCCATATCAAAGAGACTTTTTAGATTCAATTTCTTTCTCAATCAGTGATTTTAACTCTTCAAGATCTATTAGCCTGATCTTTTTATGGTTCAAAAATGGTGATACCAACTGTTTAAGTGAGTTATCATAAAAGTCACTTAAAATATTTCTGACATGAAAACCCGCATATTTATTTTTAGATACTTTAGCATAGTAAACATTCGTTTTTCCATAGGTTTTATGAGACACATATCCCTTATTTTCAAGTACTTTTAGCACTGTAGCAACCGTCGTGTATGCAGGTTTGGGGTCAGGCAGGGATTCTAACACATCGCTGACCGCTCCGGTTTCAATTTTCCACAAAGCCATCAATATCTCTTGCTGAGCTCTTGTTATTTCATTCATAAACCGATAATTTTTTTCGTAAGTATTATAGATCATATCATTATCAAAACGCAAACATACTATAAATATTTTATCATTACTATATTTATAGTATTTATTTTTTAAGTTTTTCTTATTTATAGGATAAACCAAATCGACAATTCCCCATTGTCTGAAGTTGCAAACTTCATACTTGTATCCCTCTGACCCGATGCCTGAACACAATCCAATTACAATTCTGCTTAAAATTATCTTCCATAAGTTACAAACTTCATTTCACTCATACTGCCAAAATGAAAGTGCACCCCCTATCCGATTGAAGTCGCAGACTTCAGACAACGCATGTCATTTGATTCTTTGGGCGTTTCCAAAATCATCAAGCATCCTGGGATTTTCCTTTTTAACTAACAGAACAACTGAAATGAGGCAAAACTAAAATTGTCTTCTTTCTAAAACTTTGTAACTTCAAAATCAAACATTTCAAGATATTGGTCTGATCCCCTTGATCTGTTATAATTCTTACTCTTAAGCTTTAATTCATTCTCAGATATATCTTTGGAATACTTTATTCTCTTAGTCATATCAAAGAATGTATATGTGAAGTAAGGTTTGGTTTCATCTTTATTGTATGGTTGTAAATTTTTATTTAGAAATATCAAACCTTTTTTTACTTCTGAATAGCCATAGATTACGTCATACCCTCGGACATTTGATTTTTCACTGTAAACAATCTGATTTTTTTTGATATCATAGATGATCGCACCCTCATATTTGGTCAGGAATGTCATATCAGCATCCATCGTATTGCCATAGGAAAAGATCAGATATTTCCCATCCTGAGTTATCTTGGGATGAGAAACATCATATTTTAAACCGGATATTTTATCTGTGAGATTGCCGAGGCTGTCAAAAACAAAAATGGTACTTTCCCAGCCTATGACCATATCATCTGCCATAGGTATTAAATTAAAACACACCAGTACCCTTTTATTTTTGTTATCTGCGAAATTAACTGTGTTACTTTCCTGGTGTAAAGCATAAATTAGAGTTCTGTATTCCGTCACATGCTTTTTATAATCATAGGTAGTGTCATCTATGATATTTCTCGCAACGTTCTCATCCGCTGAATTGAAGCCGATTGTTTCGGATAAGAGATCATATTTTTCTTTGTTATATGGATTGATTGCCCGGAGATCAATACTTTTGAGTAAATTGTGTTTTTTGTCATAGTATTCCAACTTATAATCTCTATTATATTTATGCCTGAAAATTAGCAAGCCATCCCGGGGTTGATCAATAATGGTATTTCCATCTTCTGAAATATATTTTAAATACCCATGACCTCCGTTTCTGTCCAAAATAATATCTCCATATTGTGCATACTTTTTCCTCGGAGGAAATTCTTTCCTTGGAGGAATCGTATCCAAAATGACTTTAGACTGTTCGCTATGGTGTGATGCATGGTGCAAATCATTCTGACCATCATCTTCATACTTCATATTTTCAGATTTTCTGTGCGGAAAGAATTGTATTTCATTTATATATGATTTGCCTTTATCGAACCAAATACCGGTGATCTCCTTACATGCTTGCAGCTTTTGTTTGTTGTCCATAGCGGAATAGCCTTTCAGGATCTTTTCCTGTTGCCGGAGTTTTTGTGCTTCGACACTCTTCTGACCAATTGAACAGGTGACAGAAATCAATGTGATCCAAAGAAAAAAGATAAACTGTTGCATAAATTTGGGTTTAGGGTATGAAAGTACTATTTTTTTCTATTTACTCTTTGCTTTACAATCATTTTGCAAACCCTGACTCCAAAAAATTCCGTCAGAATTTAATTTTGCAAACTGAATCGGAGAAACTAAAAAGCACTTTATATCCTTTATTCCAACAAATCAGATTTAAACCATTTAATTTTTCTCTTTTGGCCTCTTTTTCGGATCTATTTTATCATGAAAACATGCAAGTATGCTCACTGTCATATTTTCTTCATTCACTAAAAAAAACAATGAATATGGAAATTTTTTTAACCTTAAAGACCGGATATTTTTGTATCGAATACAGAAAAATGGATTTATTTCCAATGATTTAAAAGCAACCTGCAGTTCAGAAATGAATTTTGAGGGTGCAGATTTACTGGTCTGTGCATAAAAATCAATGACATGCTCAATTTCTTCGTGAGCTCTGTTTGAAATGATTACATTATACGCCATATTTCTTTCTCAAAAGATCCAATGATGCTTCTGCAGTTATATAGCCAATCTGTTCTTCCTCTACACGTCTATCCAATTCAGCCATAACTTCATCCGGAATTTCAACAGAATCATTATCTTCCTCAACAATAACCCTAATGGGCTTTGCTTTAAATTCCTTTTTGATGGATTGTAATACTTCATCTCCCAAATCAAGGGCAGATGCTAAATGGAATATCTTTTGTGTCATTCTATTCTGAAATTATTGATTTCAAATATAAATAAATAAACTTTGTTTAGGATAACTAATGTACTGATTTGCATAAAAATTGCCCATCCACCGCTTAAACCCGTTCCATCCTTCCGATCTTTTTTGCGGCCTTGACATCCTCAATTATTTACACTAAAAAACACTATTCCTCCCGATATTCAAAGCAACCAATATCCGGATCGCCATCACGGAGATTCCCATTCAAATCCAGTTCAATTCCCATCAATGGAATGCCTTTATCCCGGACAATTGAAAGTGAATCAGGTCTTAAGTCATATTTATCCGGATCGATGAACAAGGGATTTTCTCCCACACCATTCAGACAATCCTGTGTATAATCAAAAAAATCGGGGTAATACTTTGGCCCAATTAAATCCTTCACAACAAACAGACAATTGGTAAAACTGTATTGGAAATTTTCGGCATTGTTGCAATAATCCGGCCAACATCCGTTATCAAATAAAATCTCATCTTCATTCGAACCATGGATGATGGTATTGTAAAATTCAGCCTTGACCGGATGGATCAGGTCCGTTTGACAAAATGCATCCAGACAATGATGATTGCCCAATACCAACGCTGATGATTCACCGCTGTATTTTGCGATCGTACAGTATCTGAAGGTGTATTCGCCGCCATAACTCAGGATCACACCATATGCACCTGAATCCGTGATCAGACAATTCGTGGCATCTACTTTGGCATGTCTGGCATAGATTCCGGCGGTGATATTATGCAATATTTTAGAATAAGCAATGCTGAGTTCTGCCAATGAATCTACATAAACTCCGATATTGGCATTTTTCAGCACCGCATGCTGTATGCTGTTGCCTTTACTACCTGCCAAAATATAGATCCCGGACCACAATCCTGAAATATCATCATATCTATGCTCCAGTCTGTCTGTTGCAAAAACCACCGGTTTTTCAAAACTTCCTTCTACCTGTAGTTTTCCATGTTCCAGCACGTAGATCTGTCCGTCATTGTACTCCACACCGGATCCGGATTTGGCAAAACCGCCATGAATATGGATCCTTGTTCCTTCAGGGATACGAACGGTACAGCTATCGATCAGCAAAGTGCCATATATGACGTAAGGTTTCGGGTCATCCCATACCATGGTTCCCATATCGCAGGTCGTAATGAAAACCTTGCCTTTGGACTTTCCTGTTAGGTAGTTGGCATCCTGTCCCCAGGCGTGCATTTTCACTCTTTGTTCCACGCCATCCATATCAAAGACCAGCTCATCTTCCACAACAAATGGACTGGCAGACAACGGTTGAGACGGATCTATGGTAACCTCAGCAAAAACATAAATGGAATCATGCGGAGCGATGTCCACCAGGTCAATTTCCTTCCCTGAAATGCCATCGACATTCAATCTGAATTTTGAATCTTGTCCATCAGACAGGTAAACAGAGGACAGTTGCACCGTCCTGTCTTGTGTATTATACACTTTGAGTATTTTGGTAGCTGAACCAACAGATGTAAAAACAGTATCAAATAATATGGTGTCCACTGAAAAACTCAGGACCGGTTCCTTTCCATTATAATAAACAGGTTTATAACATGCAGAAAGGCCCGTTATAAAACCGATGATCACAACAATGGATAAATGAGGAAATATTTTATGCATCTTCATACCGCAAATTTCATAAAAATTTAGTTGATTATTATTTGATCCGGACAAAAAGAAACAGAATCCTTATTGATCAAAAACTGCTCAAATAGTCAGGATGATGAAATGAATTGGATCTTCCATCATTCTGTAATATACTCCTAACGATCAAACTGACAAATAATTACAGATCATTTACTTCCGGAGTGTACAATTGGAAAAAAGTTCAAATGCCTCAATAATTTAGGGCAAAAAAAAAGCTGATGCATACGCATCAGCTTTTTAAATTTTATATCAAATGATCAATATTCCCAAAGATCATGTTCAAAATTGAACAACTCTTTTTTGATCTTTTCAGATTCAAGCAAAACATCCATACCGGCTTCTTCATATCCGGTGAACATGTGTTCGAGTCTGAGGTCAAGAACGTTGCTCGCTTTCATGATGTAGCTGGAGAAAAATCTGTTCTCAAACAGATCGTACCAGGTCATCGGGAACGCATCGTTGAAATCGCTGAATACTTTCTCTTTAGCAAGAAGGTCTCTTGCTTCAGGATAGTAAACCCAGAATAATGGAATTTCATATTTCAACACACCCATTTCATGATCCCATTCCTCCTTCAGCGGAGAAATTCCCAGTATCCTGACTTTAACTACGGAGTGTTTCCTGTCGAAATACCAGATCTCCTTAACCCTGTATCTGTTGATATCATCAGGGTTAGTTTCGGTTGTAGTGATCTCGATCGTTTCCTCGTAAGTCTCAGGATCGTACACAGTATTGGTGTCAATTTTGTACAATTGACTGGCAATAGCTTCCTGGCTGAGCGGATTTGTAAATCTGTCATCATCAAAAGGAATAAGATTTCCGTTATCAATGTTCTCTTTAAGAATCGTAAACAATGATCTTTCAGGATGCCTGAAAGGAATGTTCATCTTTTCCCTTGTTTCAATGACCCTCCAGACAGTTCTTTGCCATGGAACATCGGCTTCCCTCAATGGTTCATATGGAAGCACCCTGCTTTCGATTGTCAGTTTTCTCTCCACGATATCATCGAGATATTTCTCGTTGAGTGGCTGACTGGACTCCTTGATCACCTCATCAGCTCTTTGAGCCCATGATATGCTTAAAGTACCAATCAAAATAACGGACAATATACCTTTCAACAATAATTTCATTTCTTTATTCTTTTTAAATTGATTAGGACCGGAGAATTCAGATCTTTTTCATCAGAACGCTCAATTATACACTCCGGTCGCACAAAACATCTTCTGATTGATCACTCTGTCTCAGCGAAGCACAGAATTTGATTACTGGATCAGGAATGTCAGTGAGTTCACCTCTCTTGCTGCCGGCCAACCAGGACATTTGCACCTGACGTTCTCAAAATAATACCTGTCACCAGGTGTTGCCTGATTAACAAGATTCTGAGCTTCAGTTTTATAACCTGCACCCGCATTAACAGCCGGTCTTGGGTCATCTCTTCTTGGAACCCTAACGATCCGGAATCCTTCAACCTGGCATTTAGCATCAAAGTCAAAACCTTCAAGTGTCGGTATCAAACCTCTCTGAGCTTTGAAAGCACCGGCATTGATCTGTCCACCCAAAGCGTCACCCAATTTTGCAACCGGGATTGGAATAGGCTTCACACGGAACGGAGATGAGTAATTCACACCCGGAGCGCTGACCACTACATTGGCATATTCTCCTGGTCTGGTTGGAGATTTAACCGTAACGTTATATGATCCGTTAGCAGCTTTGGAGATAGATCCGCCACCTGAACCGCTCATGGTAACTTTCAGGTCGTTGCTGGAAATACCTGATGCAGCTACTTCAACAGGGTTGTCCACACCGATATAGAAAACGTTCATTTTGGAAGCAGAAACGGTCACTGAACGCTCGCCAACTTCAAACTCGAACTCTCTCTTATAGGTCTCCGTTGTACCTGTTACCGGGTTGGTAACACTTACCGTTGCTGTATAAGGTTTCCTGCCCAGTGTATTGGCAGCTGCTTTCCAGACTGCAACGCCGTTATTGTCAACGGGTACTCTTTGTCCGTTGATGGAAATGGCAACACCTGTATTGGAAGCAGCTGAGGCAGAAGCGCTGAGGAATACTTCCGTTTCAAATGTTTCGCCCTTGATCACATAGGATCTTTTGGGAGAAGACATAACGGTAAATCTGTCCAATACAACATCTTCTCCACCCACTTTACCCAACAGATAGTTCAATACTGCAGCTTCAGTGGATTTTGCATCATTTTTAAATTTGGCAAAAATCGGCAGCGTTGCGGTCAAAGGCATGTGACTGAAAGTAAAGTCAGCCCAGTCATGTCTTTTCATCCTGGATTTTTTCCAGGTTTCGTCATCGATATTCAAACCGATGTCAAAAGTTGCCCTGTCCTTTTCATCGATGAGGCTGAGGAATTTTTCCCGGTATTCCAGAATTTTATCGTGGAGTTCCATACCTTTTTTCTGATTGATCAGGTAGTTGGTCACGATGTCAAAATTTCTTTCTCCCTTGAATTTCCTGGTTTTTTCTCCATCGATAAAAATGTAGTCACCATCGCTCAGTGTGCCGTCTTTGTCCCCGTTCTGGTCTATCAGATAAAGGGTAATTTCATCGATGTATTCTGAAAGTTCCTTTCCGTACTGATTGGCAGAGCCGACCCTTTCAGCGTACCTTGCATATTCAGGTTTAGCTTTTGCCCTGTCTTTAATTGCCTGAGGAAGGGTTGTATTTTGTTGATCCAATGCAGCACTTGACTTAGTGAGACCTTCGTAAACCATATCGAAAGCGTTGAATACCTCTGCTGACACGTTCAATGCGAGCAAAGCAGTCAACACGATATACATAACGTTGATCATCAACTGCCGCGGTTCCTTTGGTATACTCATAATGTTATTGTTTTAATGTGATTAAAAATTATTCACAATCCCAAAAGATCGCGGTGATTATCCTCTGTATGCTGAAAGAACATTACCATAAACAGCATTCAATGAAGTCAGGTTCTTGTTCAAAGCTGCCATGTGTTCTTTATACATTTTGGTGTCTTCTACAGTTTCATTAAGGGTTGCCATTGCATCATTCATTCTGGTGTAGAAGTTATGCATGGATTTGAGCTGATCGCCGGTTTCTGAAAAGTCAACTTCCTGAAGGGCCTTCAGAGAACCAAGGCTTTTTGACATAGCCTGTAATTCTTCCAGCATGCTGCTCAGGTTGTTTTCAACTACATTGGCATCCAGGCTTCTTGGTCCTGCAGTGGGTTTGCCAAGGTCACCTGCTGTTAAAGGCGCAATGTTTGAACCTACGTTGTCCAATCCCGGATACAGTTTTTCCCAGAAATAATCTTTGTCCGGTCCGATGACGCCAAGGAAGAAGAAGAGGAATGCTTCAGTTGCCAATCCTGCTGTAATGGCAATACCTCCCCATGAATAGTTGTTCAATTTTCCAAGAGCACCGATCATAACTACAGATGCACCTAAACCGATCAATAAATTTTTTAAGTATTTAAAACTTTTTGTGTGTACGAAACTCATTTGATTAAAATTTTAAAGTTAATATTTAAGTTAATTCATTGTGTACCAATTCAATGGGCAAAGAGGTTAAAAGTCATTGATAGAACGTCCGAGATAGGTCAAAGCACAACGGTATCCGATGTAGGATTTGGTGCTGTCCTGGAACTCATAGGTCCTTGTTCCGTTCTGGAGATAATATGCAATATCTTTCCATGAACCTCCCCTGACAACTTTGCGTTTCAGCGCTTCAGGATCAGTTTTGGTTGCGTTGTAGGTAATATTGGGATTCAGGTCATGGACAGACTGGTACGAATAATCATAATATGCTGATTCAGTCCATTCTGCAACGTTTCCGGCCATGTTGTACAAACCGTAATCATTGGCAAAATAAGCATCTGCCACCACCGTCATGATACCTCCGTCTTCACCATAATTACCTCTCATGGGTTTAAAGTTGGCCAGCGGGCAACCTTTCGCATTCCTTACATAGTAACTTCCCCACGGGTAAGCTGCCAGTTCGTGTCCGCCTCTTGCTGCGTATTCCCATTCGCTTTCAAACGGAAGTCTGAATTCCTCGGTGTTGACACCGTTACCTTCAAAGGTATTCCACAACTTGGTCCTCCAGTGGTTGAAGGCCTTTGTCATTTTCCAGTCAACACCCACAACAGGATAGTCATCAAATGCAGGATGCCAGAAATAATTCCTTGCAAATGGTTCATTGTATGAATATGCAAAATCCCTGACCCAGCTGAGTGTATCCGGATAGATGGCAACTTCTTCCTTGTTGATCACGGAAGTTCTCGCCTTTTCTGCCCTTGAAGCAGCTTTGTTCCAGTCGATCCACTGATATCTGTAGATCAGCAATTCATTATTGAATTCACGTTTGCCGTCAAAAGCCATGTCACCCTGGTAGAACATGTCATCCAGCATATCATCGCTCCAGTCAATCGGTTGGGTTTTATCGAGGTATTCATTTCCTTTTTCATCAACCTCTCTCCACATATCCAGTTTTACCCGTGCAACGGAGTCACGGACGAATTCTACAAATTGCCTGTATTCGTTGTTGGTAATCTCGGTATCATCCATGAAGAATCCAACTACTGAAACCGATTTGGGTTTTTGGATATGAGATGAAAAGATATCCTGATCATTCTGCCCAACGTGCAAATGACCTGATGGGATATACACCATTCCGTAAGGGTTGATTCCTTTCCAGGCAGGACGGTCCTGTACACCAATCAACTGCCCTGATTCTCTCCTACCACAGGACGTGATAAGCAAGGTGACTAATACTAGTCCCATAAATAAATTCGCTGTTCTTTTCATAGTCAATCTGTTAATAATCTTCGTCTACGCACTTAAAAGGCCGTAAATATATCATATTCACGGATAAAGTAAAAAAATAGTGAAATTTTTCTTAAATTTAGTTAATCTCCTACGACAATATATACAACGTAAAACAGCGTAAGCTATTATACGGATACATTCACATTTTGCAGATCCTATTCATAAAACCTGGGGCTGTGTATGATAGGCTCCTTTTTCTTTGCCCCGAAAAAACTGTCAATTCTCCATCTGACAATAATTTCATGCGATCCGCTCTCCCATTGATTCAGACTGGAAAATCCCAGTTCATAATTGTATGCCATGCTGATCGAGTTGCCCAGGTAAGCACCTGCACTGATACTCAATACATCCGGAATCAGTCTGCTGAAGCCTTTTAAACTAAAGGCCGTAAAAAACTGATCCCTCCATTCAGCCAGCATCCCTGCATCATTTTGCCACTGTACCAGATCTGATTTCAACGACCAGAATGCTTCCATTCTGAAGTCAGGAACCAAAGGTAAGTAATATTTTCCATGGAAGGTAATCATCGGTTGATTTTTCCACGAAAATTTATCAATCCGTTTACTCACCACCGGATAATAATCAAATACCGTTCCTATTTCAAATTTATTCGAAAAAAATTCCAGGCCAATGCCCAAAACGGGGAAAAAATCATTTGCCAAACCTTCAAAAAGATGGTCATCTCTGTGATCCATCTGGTCGGTCCCGTAAATACCGGTGGCACTTAACAATCCGGATCCATCGATCGTTTTATTTTGTAACCCGCCCCGTATACCGGCTGACAGGGCGCCAAAAACTGTTTCAAAATAATAATTTCCTGAAGCGGTGACAGCAATATCCCGAATGGCTCCGATGCTTTCGCTCCCGATCTTCAAACCGAAACCACTGTCGTAATCGTGCATCGGTACGTGGACACCTATCCTGGCAAAACCGGGACTTCCTTCCAGTCCGGCCCATTGTTGCCGGTATCTTGCCGTCAATGCGATCTTTCCGTCCGTTCCGATGTAGGCAGGGTTCAAATCATAGGGATCGAGATAAAAAAAAGTGTTCTGGAACTGCTGCTGGCAGTAAATATTCCAGGACCATCCTATGGTGCATAAAATGATGACTGAAATCCGGAGAAAGTATTGCCCCGAACCACCACCATCATTATTTTGAAAAAACTTCATGCTCCCTATTGATTTATCCTGCAAAAACCGGAATTGGTATAAAAAACGTATCCGTTGATCCCGATTCATCCATTTTTTTGAACTTTTTTGTTAAAATCCGGATTTATAACTCAAATTTAATCAAAATTCCGAGAGTCTGACAAAACCTGCGGATCAATTGATCGAAGTATGATAAACAGTATTGATCGCTTAAAAACCAATATTTGTTCTATTTTTGTTGCGATTTACTGTAATGCTTTGATTTAAAAAAACGAAACAATTTTTTGAACACTAAAATATTTAATGGAATATGAAAAATACCACTGCAATTGTACTGATCATCGTTGGATTGCTGATCTTTTTCCAGGGATGCAGTTCCTATAACGGATTTGTCGATAAGGAAGAAAATGTCACTAATGCCTGGGCAAAAGTGGAAAGTTCCTATCAGAGGAGAGCTGATCTGATACCTAACCTGGTCAACACTGTGAAAGGTTATGCAGCTCATGAAAAAGAAACGCTTGAAGCTGTTGTCAATGCCAGGGCAAAAGCTACCCAGACGACCATCAATGCAGATAACATGACTGCCGAGAACATGGCACAGTTTCAGGAAGCACAGCAAGGATTGAGCAGTGCCCTTTCCAGGCTGCTGGTCACGGTTGAACAGTATCCTGAGTTGAAAGCGAATCAGAACTTTCTTGAATTACAGGCCCAGCTGGAGGGAACTGAAAACAGGATCAAGGTAGCCCGCGATGAATTCAACAATTCAGCCACTATATATAATAAAGCTGTGAAAAGGTTCCCGGGTGTACTTTTTGCCAAAATATTCGGTTTTTCTCCAAAGCAGACCTTTGAGGCAGCTGAAGGAGCAGAAAAAGCACCGGAAGTAAAATTCTAATTTATGTTTTACCCCGAAAAATTCATTGAACCAGAAGATGAAAGGCGCTTGATTCAAAGCATCCGTTCAGCTGAAAAAAATACTTCGGGTGAGATCTGCGTGCATTTCCAGAAAAAGATCAAAGTACCTGTTATGGATGCTGCACTTAAAGCTTTCAAAACCCTCAAAATGGACCAGACTGCCATGAAAAACGGGGTGCTGATCTTTATTGTGCCTTCGATAAAGCAATTTGCCATTTTGGGTGATCAGGGGATCAATGATGTTGTTCCCGAGAATTTCTGGGATGACATCGTCGAAGACCTGAAAGGATACTTCAGATCCGGCAATATGGTCGAAGGGTTGTGCAACAATATTGAAAAAATCGGGATTAAGCTCAGAGAGCATTTTCCCTATCAGAATGATGACGTAAATGAACTGCCGGATGAGATCAGCTATAATTAAGTATTTTCTGCCCGGGCTTTTGTGCTTTGGGGTATTGTTCGTCCAGGCAAAGGAATTGCCGCAACCAACCGGGAAACTGGTGAGCGATTTCATCGGGTTGCTTACGCCCGACGAGGCTCAGCTGCTTGAGAATAAGCTGGTTGCATACAACGACTCTACTTCAACCCAGATCGCAATCGTGATCGAATCAGGGACAGATGGAGAAGATATTTTTGACTATTCCTTCCGGCTTGCCAGCCAATGGGGTATCGGTCAGTCGGACAGGGACAACGGAGTGCTGATCTATGTGGCATTCGAAGACAGACAGGTATATATTCAGACAGGCAGCGGATCGGAAGGATTCCTTCCTGACGCACTGGCAAAACGGATCATAGAGAATATTATCGTTCCGAATTTCAGACAGCAGTTGTACTACAATGCGCTCGACGAGGCCAGCTCGGCCATCATGTCCCTTGGCAGCGGAGAATTTTCAGGGTTGGGCATCAGTCAGAAAACCACTCCGGGGTCGGTCCTGATCATGGCATTTATCATTTTTTTCATCATCGTACTGATCATCGTGATCGGCATCATCAGGTGCGTTAAACGGGGTGACTGCGTGGAGCAGACAGGCGGAGGATATACGGACAGAGGCAAATACCGGACAACGCGCAGATCTTCCTGGGGAGGCGGATTCGGTGGCTTTGGCGGATTCGGTGGCGGCGGATTCGGTGGCGGAGGCGGATTCGGTGGCGGCGGTGGCGGATTCGGAGGATTCGGCGGTGGCGGGTTCAGCGGTGGCGGTGCCGGCGGAGGATGGTGATGACACGGGACGATTTTCAGGTTTAAACCAGCGATCACGGTCAGCGTTTCTGAACATTGTCCGGACGACAGGTTTCTGTATTAAAAACCTTCCGGTCTGGCAATATATCGTATTGTAAATAGTTCTTTTGATATGGGAAATCCATCTGCATCTTTATTCTTTATACTTACTATTTATTAGCTTTGCAAAAAAATAGATCCATGGCAACAAAATACAAAATGACAGGCTGCGCAAAATTTTTCTTTTTCTTCATCATCGCTGCGCCTTTGGCATATTTCGGTGCCTCATATTACAACGGACAGGATCCTGTTCAGCAAATAAAGGATTTTTTCCATATTGGCACATCAGGACAAAAAGAAAATGTTGAAGTCACTCAGGATGAACAGTCTGAAACCACTCAGAAAGATGGATCCGGCTCTGTGGAATTGCAAGACCTCCAAATCAAAACCCTGGAAACCAAACTGGAAAACTGCAGGGAAGAAAGTGAAAAACAGGAAATCCTCATCGAATCCCTGAACAAGGAGATCACCCGGCTGAAACAAAAAGCAGGGGAATAGTCAACTGACTGAAATAACTGATCATGATAGAAATCGGCCGGACTAACCGCCTAAAAATAGTTAAAACTGTACCTTTCGGAGCATATCTGGATGGTAAAGAACTGGGAGAGATCCTGTTGCCTTTAAAATATGTTCCCGATGAGGCCGACACGGGTACTGAACTGGATGTTTTCCTCTATCTCGATTCTGAGGAACGGCTGATCGCCACAACTTTGCGCCCAAAAGCTCAGGTGGGTGAATTTGCAATGATGAAAGTGGTTTCAAACAGCAAATTCGGTTCATTCCTTCAATGGAATATCGAAAAAGACCTGTTTGTTCCGTTCAAGGAGCAGAAAAATCCATTGATCATTGGAAAATCCTATATATTTTACATCTATTTCGATGAAGAAAGCGGAAGGATCGCAGCATCACAAAAACTATTCAAATTTTTTGCCCCTGATCCCGAAGGCCTGAATGAAGGTGACGAAGTGAACATCCTGGTTTACGAGCATACACCTATGGGATGGAAAGCCATCATCAACCATAAACATTCCGGAATGCTCTATAGCAATGAAATTTTCAATACCGGGATCAGTATTGGTTTTGAATCAGTGGCTTTCATCAAAAAAATCAGGGAAGACGGCAAAATCGACCTCAGTCTGCACAGATCCGGATTTGGTAACGTCCAGGATTTCAGCGATGTGCTGATGCAGAAATTGGAAGAAAATGAAGGATTTCTGTCATTTAATGACAACAGCTCACCCGAACTGATCTATGCAGCTTTCGGCGTAAGTAAAAAAGTGTTTAAAAAAGCTGTGGGTTCCCTCTATAAAAACCGAAAAATAAGACTGGTCAACGGCGGAATTGAACGAATTGATCAGGCTGAAGGCTGAAAAGCTTTCAATTGATCAATTATTCAAATCTTTTCAAAAAAATTTTTGGAATTGTCACAATAAAGTATTTACCTTTGCGAACTATTTTAAAAAATAAAAATATCTGATTATATGCTTATTATCAATGTAAAGGATGATGAAACAATCGACAGAGCGTTGAAAAGATACAAAAGAAAGTTTCAAGCCACGAAAGTCATCAAGGAATTGAGGAGAAGAAAACAATTTACCAAGCCTTCTGTGGTCAGGAGGGATCAGGTGCTGAGTGCTGCATACAGGGATAAAAAATATGGTGCAGCAACCGCTGAGTAGTTGATCAACTTCATCAGAACTTATTGATAAAGCTGCCCGGATAATTCCAGGTAGCTTTTTTTTTCATTTTAAACCTCGTAACATGTCAGGATCAAAAATCACTATCAAGCACAAAAAACTTCAGGTACCCAACGATCCGGTCATTCCTTTTATCGAAGGTGACGGCATCGGACCGGATATCTGGGCAGCATCAGTCCATGTCTTTGATGCAGCAGTGGAAAAAGCCTATGGCGGAACCAGGAAAATTCATTGGCACGAAGTTTTGGCCGGTGAAAAAGCCTTTGAACAAACAGGTGAATGGCTGCCTGAAAAAACGCTGCAAGACATAGAAAATTACCTCGTTGCGATCAAAGGGCCATTGACCACGCCGGTAGGTGGCGGCTTCAGGTCCCTGAATGTGAGTCTCAGACAAAAGCTCGACCTGTTTGCATGCGTAAGACCTGTCATGTGGTTTGAAGGCGTGCCTTCTCCGGTCAGACAACCTGAACTGGTGGATATGATCATTTTCAGGGAAAACACCGAGGACATCTATGCAGGTATAGAATACCTCAACGGCACTGAAGAACTGGAGAAACTGAAATCTTTCCTGATCAACGAAATGGGCGTAACCGGCATTCGCTTCCCTGATACGGTTTCATTGGGGATCAAACCGGTATCTGTTGAAGGAACAGAACGGATCGTAAGGGCTGCGATAGATTATGCCATTGCACAGAATAAAAACTCCGTAACACTTGTTCACAAAGGCAATATCATGAAGTTTACCGAAGGTAAATTCAAGGAATGGGGTTATGCGCTGGCAAAAAAAGAATATGGCAGCAAGGATCTCGATGGCGGACCCTGGCAGGTGATCGATAACAATGGCAAAGAACTGATCATCAAGGACGTGATCGCAGATGCATTCCTGCAGCAAATCCTGACCAGGCCGGCAGAATATGATGTGATCGCCACGCTCAATCTGAACGGAGATTACATTTCTGATGCATTGGCCGCACAGGTTGGCGGGATCGGTATCGCTCCCGGTGCAAATATCAATTACGACACAGGAGTCGCTATTTTTGAAGCGACCCATGGTACTGCTCCAAAATATGCCGGGCAGGATAAGGTCAACCCGAGTTCCGTGATCCTTTCAGGAGAAATGATGTTCAGGTACATGGGATGGAATGAAGCTGCCGACCTGATCCTTAAAGGTGTGGAAGGCGCCATAAAAAGTAAGAGAGTAACTTACGATTTTGAACGCCTGATGGAGGGCGCCACGAGACTGAGCTGTTCAGCTTTCGGTCAGGAGATCGTAAAAAATATGTGATCCGCATAAACGGATAATGAAAATACGAAAGGGTTGCGATGTCGCAACCCTTTTTCTTTTTGCTGAATTTCTCAGCATTTCTATACTTCAAATTGGAATTCCATGAACATTTTGCTTTAAGCAAAAAAAGGATGGACAGAACTGAAACCTAATCATTTCAACAAATGCCTGGAAATGACCAACTTCTGGATCTCCGAGGTACCTTCGCCTATCGTCAGCAGTTTGCTGTCTCTGTAGAACTTTTCAACCGGATAATCCTTGGTGTATCCATAGCCTCCGAAGATCTGGATGGCATCGGTGGAGATCTCAACTGAAATCTCTGAGGCCTTGTATTTTGCCATCGCTGCAATTTTCGTATGAGCCTGGCCTGAATCCTTCAAGTAGGCCGCTTTCCGTGTGAGCAACTCCGCTATTTCAATTTTGGTTGCCATGTCAGCCAGTTTAAAACCGATGGCCTGAAAATTGGCGATGGGCTGTCCGAACTGCTGACGCTGATTGGCATATTCCACGGATGCTTCATAAGCTCCCTTGGCAATGCCCAGCCCAACAGATGCTATACTGATACGGCCTCCGTCCAAGACTTTCATTGCCTGGATAAAACCTTCACCTTCATTGCCCAACAACTGGCTTTTATGCACCCTGCAATTGTCGAAATGCAGAGGAGCCGTTTCGGATGAACGCATACCCAGTTTATTTTCTTTTTTGCCCGCCTTAAAACCCGGCATGCCTTTTTCGATGATGAAAGCACTGATCCCGTGGCTGTCCAGTAAATTTCCCGTACGGACCAGGACCACAGCGATATCCCCGGACTTTCCGTGAGTGATCCAGCTTTTTGATCCGTTGATAATGTAATAATCACCATCTTTCTCTGCTACACACTGCATCCTCATGGCATCACTCCCCGTATTGGGTTCTGTCAATCCCCATGCACCGATCGATTTGCCTGTGGCGAGCAAAGGCAGATACTTCTGTCTTTGTTCTTCATTGCCAAAGAGATACAGGTGATTGGTGCATAATGAGTTGTGGGCTGCAACGGACAATCCGATCGAACCGCATACTTTTGAGATCTCCTGCAAAATGGATACATAAGCCTGATAATTCAAGCCGGAACCACCATAAGCTTCCGGAATAAGCACTCCCAAAAAGCCGTATTCACCCAGCAAATGCATGGTATTTACCGGAAAGACCTGGGCTTCATCCCAATCCTTGAAATTTGGCTCAATATATTTTTTGGTGAAATCTGCAATGCTGCTTTCAATGACTTTCAGGCTTTCGTCATTATATATATCAAAATTCATGATCAATTGATTTGAACTTGTGAAAATAGAATATTCATTTTAATAAAAAACAATTTTTGGTAAAAACTTACTCTATAATCAACTATTTGTTTTTTACCGTTTTTGTGGAACTGTTGTGCAATAATATTTGGGACCGGAAAAAAACAAAGCATGTATAATGTCTAATGAATTGTTTATGAGATGCTAATAACCATATTTACCTTTCCACAAACTGCCCAGCCATTGCCTGATCCTGTTTTCCCGGGGATTGTCCTGGGGAACAAAAAAAGTATTGCCACTCAGGTCTTCCGGTAAAAATTCCTGTAGTGCAAAATTATTTTCAAAGTCGTGGGCGTATTGATATTGACTTCCGTAATTCAGTTCCTTCATCAGACTGGTTGGCGTATTGCGCAGATGTAACGGTACCGGCAGATTAAGGGTTTTCCGAACCTCGCTCAGCGCTTTATCCACAGCCAGATAGGCAGAATTGCTTTTCGGAGAGGAGGCCAGATAAATGGCAGCCTGTGACATCACAATCCTTCCTTCCGGCATGCCGATCTTATGTATGGCGTCAAAACAGGCATTTGCGATCAGCAGGGCGTTGGGATTGGCAAGGCCAATATCTTCGGCTGCCAGTATGATCATTCGCCTGCAGATGAACAACGGATCTTCTCCCCCTTCGATCATCCTCGCCATATAATATAATGCTGCATTGGGATCGCTTCCCCGGACAGATTTTATAAAGGCCGAAATGATGTCATAATGCATTTCGCCCGATTTATCATAGATACTGAAATTCTGCTGAATGGCTTTGGCAACCGTTTCATTGCTGATCCGGATGGCTTCCCCTTCATTAAAATGGTTGACTACGATCTCCAGGCAATTGTACAGTTTTCTCGCATCCCCACCGGAATATGCCAGCAATGCGTCGGTTTCTTCCAGAATGATGTCTTTAGTGCGCAATTCGGTGTCTTTTTTGATGGCCTGGGCTAAAAGTTCCAGAAGATCCTGCTTGTCCAGGTGTTTAAGCACAAAAACCTGACACCTGGACAGTAGGGCAGAAATCACTTCAAATGAAGGATTTTCAGTTGTGGCTCCGATCAGGGTGAGCACGCCCTTTTCGACGCTTCCCAAAAGCGCATCCTGCTGTGCTTTGTTGAACCGGTGTATTTCATCGATAAAAAGGATCGGGTTGGGACTGTTGAAAAAATGTTGCTTCTTCGCTTTGTCGATGGCTTCGCGGATATCCCTGACACCTGCGTTGATGGCGGACAGTTGTATGAACGGCCTTTTCAGCTGATGCGAAATAATATTTGCCAATGTCGTTTTGCCGGTCCCGGGCGGTCCCCAAAAAATCATGGACGCTATGGAACCGGAACTGATCATTCTGTTCAGCACCCCATCCTTTCCGACCAAATGCTTTTGCCCGATGTAGTCATCCAGTGAATCAGGGCGCATTCTTTCTGCCAATGGCACTTTCATAGTTAAGCTTTTATATTTGTTTTTTCCCGCCAAATAAGATCTCAGATCAAAAAAACTTTCAAAGGATCAACCCAATCTTTTGCAATCTTATATTTAGGGACAGATCAAAGGCCAAAAAATAGTCAAAATTCAATAATTTCTGATCATGAATGCATGTTCATTTTGCCTGTCTGTCAACCTATCCAATAACTGTTGATATGCATCACATACTTTTCCACAAGATACTAACTATACTCAATATTCACTACTGACCGACAAAAATTACAAGATTTCTCGCTATGCTCGGAAAGACAAAGCTATCAAGGGTGTAAGGGCGATAGGTTGTAAGTTTGTTGGCAGCTGCAATGCTGCCGCCAACAAACTTCTCAAATAACTAACTGCCTGTCATTCCTGACGCTGCGGTCAGGTGAGTCTCCGATGCTCATCTAATTCGATCGGGACAAGTCCCCGATGCTCATCTAATTCGATCGGGACAAGTCCCCGATGCTCATATAATTCGATCGGGACAAGTCCGAACGAAGTGAGTAATCCTGAACACTTTATTCTACCTCTTTAAAATTTTGTCGGTCAAAAGTGTTAAATAATCATGCCTCCATCGAATTATTCAGAAACTGTCAGATCAGCTGATCCAAATTGGAGGATTATTTTGAGCTCCAAAATTCCCCTATGAGAAACAGTTTAGTATTTGACCGTTGCCTGTTAACCTACATGCCATTACATAAAAAAACCGGCTCACAGGCCGGTTCGAATAATTTGCTGGTAATGCAATGCCGCATCACCGGATGACTGAAAACCCGATCATTATTTTTGCTCTTTTTTCAGACAACCTTCTTCTTTATGCTCTTTGCCGTCACATTTCTTTTTCGGATCATGCTTGTCACAGCATTTATGATCTGCGGGCATTCCTGTACCATGACCATGAGACGATTTGCAGTCTGATCTTCCCGGAGCTCCGCCGAATCCCTGGCGACCCGGACGATCAAATCTGCCATGAAAAGGAAAACTACCTCTTTCAGGCATGAAATCCATGCGATCTATCAGACGATCCTGCCCGTCAAGGCGCACTTCAAACTCTTTGTTTTTGCCGTTTCTTTTCACTTTTACCTCAACCATATCTCCGGGTTTTTTTGAACCGATCTCCCTTTGCAATTCCTCCACATTGGTCATTTTGATCCCGTTGACTTCCGTGATCACATCGCCGGGCAGCATGCCAACTGAATAGGCAGCTGAGAATTCTTCCACTTCGGTAATTTTTACACCTTTATCTGATCCTTCGATCATGACTCCCAATTTTCCCTTATTTTCTCCGCCAAACGGGGCAAATCCCTTCATGTCATCCCGGAAGATCATCATGCGTTTGTTCTTTCCCGGAAATCCTTCACTTTCTTCAAAAGTCCAGTCAAATCCTTCAATTTCTTCATTAAAAGGTTCAAAGTTTTCGATCCTCATGCTGTCGGTGAACACTTCAACAATGATGGAATCCTTGCCTTTGGTGATCCATATCGGATTTTTGGAATCGATTTTGGCATCGTCTCCTTCAAAAATCCTTGTTTCCACATTTCCTTCATCATCCATGGTTTTGATGATGATCTTTTTCTGTGTTTTTACAACTGTAGAGTCTACCCGCTGGGCAAATCCAGATCCTGCTATGCCCAAAACGATCAGTATGAAAAATAAATAACGCATCATAATGTAATTTAATTAATTAAATTTTTTAGCTAAATGTTGACTTCTCCTAAACGTATGAAACCATAGAAAATATGCAAAAATAAGGAAAAAAATAAAGAAAATTTGTAATTATATCATTTCCCGCCTTATCAGTCTGTCAGTCTGTTGCATTTATTCGCCTGTATCCGGCAAAAAACTCTTGATTGGTCCTTTATTGAAGCATTGACCAAAAGTATAATTGATTGTTGGCCAAAGGACATCAGACCATGGGACCACCAGGCTGAACCATTGCGAAAAATTTCAAAATCGATGTTTAAAAATCCTCAATGATCATCATTGTTTTTTGACCTCATGAATTTCTGAATGGCTGGTGAATTACTACCAGGCCTTCTGCCCAAAACATGATTCCCATCGTTTCATTGTATAATTAATTATTAATATATATATCATTATTTTACAATAAAATATAATATTCTTTTCATTAAATTATTCAATAATGTTTATGTCAGTGACCGAGATCTTTTAATATTCAGTCTTCAATTTCCATGTGAACTATCCTGGATCAGCCAGGTCTGTAAAATGCATGTCCGGCAATTTTCCTATATACGAATGCCGATGCTTATTTCAAAAATCTTGTCAGGCCCCGTCATTTATTTTTAAATGTTACTTTTGCCAAAACAAAAGTCAACACAATTTGAAAGCAATGCATAAAGGCCGGATACCCGTTGCCCCGAAAAAGCCCGGAGAACTGATGATCCATGGTCATACCAGGGTGGATCCATATTTTTGGATGAACGAGAGAGATCATCCGGATGTGATCCGTTACCTGGAAGACGAAAACGCCTATCTGGCAGAAGTCATGTCTGATACTGAAGATTTGCAGGAAAAGCTGTACCGGGAGATCAGGAGCAAGATCAAGGAGGAAGACATTTCGGTTCCCTATTTTTTTAACGGATATTACTATTATACCCGTTCGCTGGAAGGCAGTGAATACTTCCTAAGCTGCAGGAAAAGATCGTCCCTGGAGGAACCGGAAGAGATCATGCTGGATGTCAACCGGATGGCGGAGCATCATGCATATTTCGATTTGGGTGGCAGTTCTGTCAGCCCGGACAATAAGTTGCTGGCATATGGTATTGATACGGTCAGCCGCAGGAATTATACCATTTATTTTAAAAACCTCCAAACCGGTGCATTGCTCACTGATGAAATTCCGATGACTACCGGAAGTGTTGTTTGGGGCAATGACAACCAGACCATTTTTTACGTTGAGCGGAATCCAAATACTTTGAGGTCTGAGAAAATCAAAAGGCACTTACTTGGAACACCTGCTGAACAAGATACCGTGGTATTTTACGAGGAGGACGAAACATTCTCAGTCTTCATCTACAAAACCAAATCACAAAAATACCTGGTCATTGGTTCAGAAAGTACTCTGACCAGCGAATACCAGATACTTGATGCAGACCATCCGCAGGGTGAGTTCACGCTTTTTCAGGCCAGAAAAAGGGAATTGGAATATTCTGTGGAGCATTGTGGAGCATATTTTTACATCCGTACCAATCTGGATGCGCTCAATTTCAGGATCGTGCGCACTCCTGTTCATCACACATCTGTTGAAAACTGGGTGGAATTCATTCCGCACCGGGAAGAAATCTATATTTCCGGATTTTCTGTGTTCCATGATTTTCTTGCTGTGTCAGAAAGAAAAGATGGCCTCAATCAGTTGCATATCATGTCATGGGATAGACATAATGAGCACTATATCGGTTTTGATGAGGAAGTATTTGCCGTGCATTTAAGCGTGAATAAGGATTTTCACGCCGATAAAGTCCGGTTCTCCTATTCATCTCTGACTACGCCAACTTCTGTTTTTGACTATCAGGTAGAAACCCGGGAAAGGACACTCCTCAAACGACAGGAAATTCCCGGAGGATTTGATCCGGCCATGTATGAAACCAAAAGAGAATTTGCATTAGCAGAGGACGGAACAAAAATTCCCATTAGTCTGGTATACCGTAAAAATTTAATAAAAGATGGTAAAGCACCGGCTATTTTATACGGATACGGCGCTTACGGGATCACCGTTGACCCGGTGTTCAGGATCAGTATACTGCCTTTGCTGGACAGAGGCTTTGTTTTTGCCATCGCACACATACGGGGTGAACAATTCTATGGGCGAAAGTGGTACGAGGATGGCAAATTGCTCTGCAAAATGAACACATTCACAGACTTTATCGCCTGTGCCGGACATCTCATCCAATCCGGCTACACCTCCGCAGAAAGCTTGTTTGCCAAAGGCGGCAGTGCGGGCGGATTGCTGGTTGGTGCCGTGGCCAACATGCGTCCGGACCTTTTCAAAGCCATTATTGCCCAGGTGCCATTTGTCGATGTGGTCACGACTATGCTGGATGAATCGATCCCCCTGACAACCGGCGAATTTGATGAATGGGGCAATCCGAAGGATGAACAGTTTTACCGGTATATGCTCTCTTATTCTCCTTATGACAATGTCACATCCAGGGAATATCCGGCCATGCTGGTCACCAGCGGTTATCATGATTCACAGGTCCAGTACTGGGAACCTGCCAAATGGGTTGCCAGGCTGAGGGAATTAAAAACAGACCATAACCTGCTGCTTTTCCATACGCAGATGGACTATGGTCATGGCGGTGCATCAGGGCGTTTTCAGTGGATACGGGAGCTGGCGCTGGAATATGCCTTTATACTGAAGCAGCTTGGACAGGAAAATCAGGAGAACTGATTTTTTACAGCATAGTTTTTTATTCAAAATCAATTCAGACTTTTGGGTAAGTTTAAAGAACATTTTTGATTGACGGTCAATTCCAGGAATATTGTTCCATCAAAGCTTTATGCAGTAACAAAGCCAAAAATTGCCAAATATTAATGCGATTTTTATCCAAAAAAGTAAAAAATTGTACTGATGTTTAAATAATATTCAAAAACTACCGATTTTTGTTTTGCAAAACACATTAAAAAACATGGAGATTTTCTTTAAAATACATTATCTCACCAAACCGGGTGAAAACATTTACATCTCAGGAAAGGGGGAAATTTTGGGCGACTGGAACACCAATAAAGCCATTCCCCTTCACTATGTTCAGGATGGATACTGGACAGTTCTCATCGACGTTCCGGATGGAACTAAAATGCTGGAATACAAATATTTTATGGTGAATCCTTGGGGACACCAAACCTGGGAATGGGGCCGGAACAAAGAGCTGGTTCTACCTGCCGGGAAAGAATCCGTATATGTAAATGATCATTGGTTTTACCCTGCCAACGAAGAAAAAGTACTTTTCAGTTCAGCCCTGAAAGACGTAGTTTTCAAAAGAGAGCAAAGCATCAAAGGTTCCTCTTCAAAATCACGCAATACAATACATTTCAGGATTGCTGTGCCTGCAGTTCCTGATGGTTATCAGATCTGTGTATCTGGAGAATCCAAAGCATTGGGCAAATGGGATCCATCAAGGCCTTTATTGCTCGGCTGCGAAGCCGGATCGGCGGTCTGGACCGGTACTGTCAATATGGATAATTTCAGCTTTCCGACTGAATACAAATACGGATATTATAATAAAGGGCAGCAAAAACTGGTTGCTTTCGAATCCGGATCAAACAGGGTTCTGGAGGGGTTTCAGGAATGGAAAAATGCGCAGGCAGTCGTTCAGTCAGACGTTGCATTCCGGTATCCCCAAGGCCCATGGAAAGGCGCCGGTGTAGCGGTTCCTGTGTTCTCCCTCAGAAGTGAACAAGGATTTGGGATCGGTGAATTCAGCGATCTTCCGGGTTTGATCGATTGGGCAAAGCAAACAGGTTTGAGCATGGTCCAGATCTTACCGGTGAACGAAACGATCGCAACACATTCATGGCTGGACTCCTATCCGTATAAGTCCATTTCGGTTTTTGCCCTTCACCCGGTATTTCTCAATATTCAGAAAATGGGTAAGCTGAAGGACAGGAAGAAAGCAGCAGAATTTGAAACGATCCGCCAAAAACTGAATGCTGAGGAATTTGTCAATTATCCGGAAGTACACAAAGCCAAGTCCGCATATTTTAAACTTCTGTTCGATCAGGAAAAAGACCGCTTTTTTAATGATCCTGCCTACAATTTATTTTTTGAAACCAACAGGGATTGGCTGGTTCCCTATGCAGCTTTTGCATTTTTAAGAGATAAGTACAAAACCGCTGACTTCAGAAAATGGGCAAAAAACAGTGTTTACGATAAAAAAACCATAGAAAAACTATGCAAACCCGGTTCTGCTAACTGGGACGATATTGCCATACATTATTTCCTTCAGTTCCATCTGGATCAGCAACTCAGGGAAGTTTCCGGGTATGCCAGAAAACTGGGCATTGTACTCAAGGGCGACATTCCGATCGGCATCAGCCCCAACAGTGTTGAAGCCTGGACGGAACCCGAACTTTTCCATCTGCATGCTCAGGCAGGAGCACCACCGGATGCCTTTGCCATAAAAGGGCAGAACTGGGGTTTCCCAACGTACAACTGGGGCAAAATGGCTGAAGACGGCTATACCTGGTGGAAAAAACGCCTCAGTAAAATGGCTGAATATTTTGATGCATACCGGATTGACCACATTCTCGGATTTTTCAGGATATGGGAAATACCGGAAAATGCAGTTGAAGGATTACTGGGAACTTTCAACCCGGCTATTCCTATGACGGCAGATGAAATCAAGTCCTATGGTATCGATTTTGATTACGAAAGACTGGTCAAACCCTATATCAGGTATCATACCTTAGGGCATTTATTCGGAATTTATACGGAAGAAGTGATCGACAATTTCCTGGAAGAGACCGGATATCACTGTTACCGGATGAAGGAAACCTTTGACAGCCAGAAGAAAGTCAATGAACATTTCCTTCAAAATACGGACGAAGAGCATCTGGACGAAAAAAACCGGCGGATCCGGGATGGATTATTTGAGTTGATCGCCAATGTATTGTTCATTGAAAGCGGTTACAATCAATTCCATCCGAGGATCACACTCCAGCACACCAGTTCTTATGCGGAACTGGATCACGATACGCAAAACAGGATCAACGCACTGTACAATCATTTTTTCTATAAAAGACACGATGATTTCTGGTATCATAAAGCCATGGAAAAGCTTCCGGGAATTATTTCCGCAACAGATATGCTCGTTTGCGGCGAAGATCTGGGTATGGTTCCTGGTTGTGTACATCCGGTCATGGACCGGCTGGGTATACTGAGCCTCGAGATCCAGCGGATGTCAAAAGATCCTGAGCGTAAATTTGCTCATCCTGCCGACGCGCCTTATATGTCCGTTTGCACCACGTCAACCCATGATATGGCAACCACAAGGGGCTGGTGGGAAAGCGACAGGGCATTGATCCAGGAGTTTTACAACGATCAGCTGGGCAACCCGGGTGAAGCACCTCAGTTTGCCGAACCATGGTTGTGTGAGCAGATCATCAGACAGCACGTACATGCACCAGCTATGTGGACCACATTTCCGATCCAGGATCTGATCGCCATGGATGGTGAATTCAGGTGGGAAAAAACACATGAGGAAAAGATCAACGAACCGAGCAATGTACGCCACCATTGGAAATACCGGATGTTCCAGACCGTTGAGTCATTGAAAAATGCAGAACGGCTGAACAAGCTGATCAGGCAACTCATTCTGGAATCAGGAAGATTTCCCGGTTGATCCGTCTTTATCCGGCACTATATGTAAAATTTAAGCATATATTCACGGTATAATTTTTTGCTGAAAGCTAATAATTCATACATTTGTATATATGGTTGGGATGCCGTTAGTTCCTTTCTGGAAAAGATGGTATTGCCGGCCGGAAATTGATTTTGTTTGACTTTCGGAAGATCAACCATCCCATGAATAGTCCGAGATCTGTGTAATTCAAAATCGTTGTGGTGTCAATCCGCAAAGCGGTTAAAATCCCCGTGAATCACCATTGATCCGGGTTGCCGGGTCAGAGATCAGATTACTTATTTTTTTTAACATTCAATATAAAATCTGGTAAACATGGAAGAAATCATCAGCAAAGTCAAAAAAATTCTCCTGATGCCTAAATTGGCCTGGACAGAGATCGGAGAAGAAAGCATCACCTGGGAAAGGATGTTGTCAACTTACCTGATCCCATTGATACTGGTTGGAGCCATAGCTTCATTCATAGGGTATGGTTTGATCGGGGTCAGCATGGGATCATTTGGATACAGCTCTTCGATAGGCTGGGGTGTCGGGCAGGCGATCAGTTTCATCGTAAGTGGGCTGGCCGGAATATTCATCAGTGGCTGGATCATCAGCATTTTAGCCCCGACTTTCAATACCCAGGTAAGTTTTCATGACGGGATTAAACTGGTAGGATATGCATACACCCCATTTTTAGTGGCTGCGGTTATTTATATATTACCGGTTTTAAGTCCGATCGTGTTTTTAGGCGGATTATACAGTCTATATCAACTCTATCTTGGATTCAAGCCGGTAACGAAAGTTTCCGATGAAAAACACGGGGCATATTTTGCGGTCAGTCTGATCGTGATCATCGCTGTTATGGTTGTAGCGACACTTATTCTCACTTCATTGATGCTGATGTTCGGATTATCAAGACTACATTGATTAAACCAGCTGTAATACATTGTGATCCAGGCAGATGGAACTGGTCAGCGACTGGTTTCATCTGTCTTGATTATTTCAGCCTGAAATCATCCCAATCCAGGCCAACTTTGAATTTGCCCCTAAAATCAATAAGAGCAGCATAACAGGCACTGACTTGAACAACTTCCTCATTTTCTGGTGTTGCAGCCGCAATTATTTCACCCCCTGGGTCGATCAGACATGAATCTCCCGAGTAGTCATTGCCTGTATCGTCCATCCCTACCCTGTTGACACCCAGTACATATGACTGATTTTCAATGGCTCTGGCGATCAGGAGCTGTTTCCATGGATACGACCGCACCTTGGGCCAGTTGGCAACGAATAAAAGCAAGTCATACTCATGGATACCTTCAATAAACCGGTTTCTGCACCAAACCGGGAAACGCAGGTCGTAGCAGATCATCGGCCTGATCTTCCAGCCCTTAAGGGTTAAAGTAATGAGTTCCTTACCGGGAGTGATGAGTTCGTGTTCACCACCCATCCTGAAAACATGCTTCTTGTTGTATTGCTCGAAAGGGCCGTCAGGTCTCATCCAGATCAGGCTGTTGTGGTAGTTACCGTTGGTTTCCAGCAATAGACTTGCACAGATCACAGCACCAGTAGATGCTGCTTTCTCCCGGAGCCATGCAATGCTTTCACCATCCAATTTTTCAGCATATTTTACCGGGTCAACCGGGAAACCGGTATTGAAAGTTTCCGGCAAAACGATCAGATCAGGCTGGCCGGCAATGGATGCCATCCAATTGTCAAAACGTCTTCTGTTGGCGGCTGGGGCAGCCCAATCCAGGCTGGATTGAACAAATGCTATTTTCAGATCTTGCATAGGATTTGTGTTGCTTTTTGAAGTGTTTTTTCTTCTTTTGCAAAGCAAAAACGCAGTAATTGCTGATCCCGCCTGTCTTCATAGAAAGGTGAGAGCGGAATGGCAGCAACACCGTGCTTTTCTACAAGCCACTGAGCAAAAGCCATTTCCGGGAGATCACTGATATGGCGATAACTCAACAACTGGAAATATGTACCATAGCTGGGTATGACTTCAAATCCTGAACCGGTAATTCTGTGTAGAAAAAAGTCTCTTTTTGCCTGGTAAAATCCCGGAAGCTTCAGATAATGCCGGGGTTCGTTCAAAAAATCGGCAATGGCATACTGAATGGGCGTATTGCAGGTAAACACCACGAATTGATGCAGTTTTCTGAACTCAGCCATCAGGTTGGCCGGAGCAAGAACAAATCCCAGTTTCCAACCAGTGGCATGAAAAGTTTTTCCGAAAGATCCCACGATAAAAGTCCGCGATTGCAGGCCCGGAAATGTGCAGGCACTGACGTGTTTTTCTCCGTCATAAACCAGGTGTTCGTACACCTCATCGCTCATCACGATGATATCCGTACCACTGGTGATCCGGTCCAGTTGACGGTAGTCTTCTTCCCTGAGCAGGCTGCCTGTGGGGTTATGCGGACTGTTGATGATGATCATACGGGTTTTGTCGTTGATCATACCGGCAACTTCAGTCCAGTTGACCTTAAAATCAGGTGGTTCCATGCCATAATGCTTCACTATGCCACCGGCTGCGCGAATGGAAGGTCCATAACTATCATAAGCGGGTTCGAAAATGATCGCTTCATCCCCTTGCCGGATAAAAGTGGAGATCACCGTATTCAGGGCTTGCGTGGCGCCTGCCGTGATGTTGATCTCTTCATTCCAGTCATAATCCACACCGTAACTCAGATTCACTTTACGGGCTATCGCCTGTCTCAGAGGGATCACGCCCTGAAGGGGTGCGTATTGATTGTACCCCAGCTTCATGTAGTGTCCCACCCTATCAATCAGCCCTTCATCAATCTGAAAATCCGGAAAACCCTGTGAAAGATTCACCGCACCGTGTTCCTGGGCAAGGCGGGACATGACAGCAAAAATGGAAGTTGCCGTGCCGGGAAGTTTGGAATGCAGTTGACCGCTAAAAAATGCCATAGATGCAAAACTTATTTGGACAAATATAGCAATTTGTTGACATAAAGTTAAATGCATCTGAAAAAGGGAGCCTACCTCCCAAAGAATTATGTGATAAAGGAAAATCTATTTCAGAAATAATTGTTCACCTGAAAAACAAATTGAATAAAAATGCGGGAGCAGTGGTAAATTTCCGCTTATGCACATCTGCGAGAGCATCGTGCAAATAGTTTTTTACGTATGCATTTTTTTCTGCTTTTCTCAGCAAAAAGTCAAAGATCTGTGGATAATTTGCCAGTTTCTGGAGCATCCTGCTGATCCTCAGTTCAGTCCAAACTTTCTGTTGCAATACACGATCATATCGAAGCAAACTTTTCCCGGAAAAATCCTTCTCCTTAATTGCAGTTGCCAGAATTTCTGCTGCAATCCTGCCGCTGCGAATGGCGTTGCCAACGCCTTCTCCGCTGAAAGGGTCGATCAGTCCTGCAGCATCTCCAATGAGCACCACCATTGAAGCAGAAACAGGTCTTTTTCTTGATCCCAGCGGCAATCCATAACCTTTGACCTCTTCAAGAGCTTTTGCTCCGGCAAATCTGTCCCGGATGGAAGGTTCCTCCCGGATGATCCTGTAGAATATTTCCTTTAAGTTCATGTCTCTTTTGATCACATCAGAAGACAGCACGCCCAGCCCTACATTGGCTTTGTTGCCCGGTAAAGGAAACATCCAGAAGTAGCCCGGAAGCAGATCCTTGAAGAAATGAAGCTCGATCATCTGATCATCATTGAAACCGCTGACATCGGAATAATACTGTCTCAATCCTGCACTGAAATGCAATTTATCCACAGGATTGTTGATGGTTTTTTTATTGATGATGGAATGTGCGCCGTCTGCGCCAACCACGGCTTCTGCCGTAAAAACACCCTGATCAGTATGAACCTGAACACAGGAATGATCAATCCGGACATCTTTCACCCGGCAATTGAAAAACACTTCCGTACGTGTATTGGATATGAGTTGCTCCATTAAAAAATGATCAAAGACACTGCGTTCACAGGTATATCCGCATGTGCGTACACCTTGCTTGATGATCGGCAGGTCCAGCGCATGTCCGCCCGGACTGACAAAACGGATCCCGTAGGATGGCAGTTTATCGGCCAATTGTCTGAAATTTTCAGCCAGAACTGGATCCATCCATTCGAGCTGATTGACCACATCCAGACTCAGCGCATCACCACAAACTTTGTCCCTGGGAAAACCAGCCTTTTCGATCAATGCAACATTTGCTCCGGAACGGCTGAGTTGATAGGCACAACAAGTACCTGCCGGCCCGCCGCCTACAATGATCACATCATACCTCATGAAAACACTTTATTTTTAAATTAATTCTTATCAGATAAAAATTGTGATTTTTTACACTGCTATCAACCTGGCTATGGTTTCAGATCTTCTTCCAATTCAACTGATACCCAAAAATAACATAATTTTTTACAGAACGTAAAATATGGATTTGTATTGAAATGAGCAGGTATGTGCTGACCGTCAGGCAAGGGCTATTCAGATGTTAAAGTATCCTGGAGCTTTGATGTAAAATTCAATATAAATTCATGTATGAATCTCTTTAAGCTCAAGCCAAAATTGTATTTTTGTCATTTGGTAAATGAAGTTGTCATCAAGAGCGATTTGTTTTCAGCAAAAATCGGATCGATTCT
Organism: uncultured Saprospiraceae bacterium; assembly: GCA_964594045.1. Lineage (GTDB taxonomy): Bacteria > Bacteroidota > Bacteroidia > Chitinophagales > Saprospiraceae > UBA2365. The sequence goes on from CAZQKR010000019.1 coordinate 55,643, forward strand.
TTTAGATTCTTTATCAATGAATTAAAACTATGTTATGGAATCATTTTCCAACAAGTCACATTCGGTCTTGCACAACATCCTTCACTTCCTGAACCTGGAAGCTGACCTGGAAAACCATGAGAACATTCACAATGAGATTGTCAAAGGCGTTATTTTTAAAGGAACAAACCTTTGGATCCTGATGTTTGCCACCATAGTGGCTTCTGTTGGCCTGAACATGAATTCTACTGCGGTCATCATTGGCGCCATGTTGATCTCGCCTTTGATGGGTCCGATCAATGGTATGGGGTACAGCATTGCCACCTTCAACATTGAGCTTTTCCGCCAATCCATAAAAAACTTCAGTTTTGCTGTATTTGCCAGTCTGACTGCATCAACACTCTATTTTTTTCTAAGTCCGGTTTCGACTGCGCATTCCGAATTGCTTGCGCGGACCAGTCCGACGATCTACGATGTGGTGATCGCTTTGTTCGGTGGTTTGGCAGGTATCGTTGCCATCAGCAGCAAACTGAAGGGCAATGTGATACCCGGTGTGGCGATCGCAACCGCACTGATGCCTCCGCTCTGCACCGCAGGGTATGGATTGGCTACATTCCAGCCGGCTTTCTTTTTCGGAGCAATTTACCTGTTCACCATCAACACAATTTTTATTGCGCTTTCAGCCTTATGGGTTTCACAGATCCTGAATTTCCCGATCAGGGGAACGATTCCGGAAACCAGGAAGAGAGCGATCAACAATATGATCACCGTAGTCATTTTTATTGTGCTCGTTCCAAGCATATATTTTGGATATCAGTTGGTACAGGAAGAAAAATTCACTGTCAATTCGCAAAAGTACATTTCCAACGTAAGCCTTTTTGGAGGAAACTACCTGTTAAAAAATGAAATTGACAAAAAGGATAAAAAAGTATTACTCGTGTATGGCGGGACTGAATTGACTGAATCGCAAAAAAAGGAGATCATTTCAAAAGCCGGAGATTTTCACCTTGAAAATGCAGACATTCAGATCCAGCAAGGGCTGACCTTCAACGATGGGGAGGTCACGGACCAGGCGCTCAAACTCAAGGACCAGATCAGCAGACTCAATGCTTCATTAAAGCATAGAGAAGCACAGATGGACAGTGTCAAAACATCAGGTGAAATGGGCGGGGTGCTTCTTGAAGAGCTTAACACCCTGTTTCCTCAAATCAGCCGCTGCGGATTCAATGAATATAAGATTTATGAAAAATACTCCTCAAAACCTGAAAAACAGGCTATTGTACTGATTTCACTTACCTCATCGCTCAAACCAGATGAAAAAGAAAAATTGCTGGGCTTTCTCAAAAAAAGACTGCAGACTGAAAATGTAAAAGTTATTTACGATTGACCTGATTCCGGAAATTTTAGCAATGAATTGAGATCAGTTACAAAAAAGAAACGAAATAATTTTACAAATTAATCCTAGAAAACATATTTATATTTTGCATAATCGTTAATTTTTATCGTTTTAAAAAATATTATACCATTTTTTTGCGATAATCCATCTTTAATCATACTATATTCTCCCTTGACTTTGTATATTTGTGCAAAAATGAAATAATCCAGAACAGTTTGTTTTATTTGGTAAATAATTATTTATGGGATCAGCAGGGAAAGCTTTCAGTCCAAATTTCACCAGGCAGGCAAAATGTTTTTCAGCATAAATTCCATATAGCCTTAAAATTATTAAAAAAAAATTATATATGAAAAGGGTCCAGAAAGTCTCAGATGCAGTCAATCCGCACAACATACCTCCGGGAAGCATTGTTTACACTGGTGGAAATGCCGGCACACCGCAGGTATTGTTAAAAGAACTGATCAACAACACTCAGATCAAGGACATAGAATTGCTCAGTTTGCTTCTGCTTGGTGACATTGCAGACCTGTTTTCTCCGGAAACCTGCGAGCGCATCATGCACCGGGTGATTTTTTCAGGGCCTTATTCCAGGAATGCCTTAAATGACGGGTATGCAACCTACCAGCTGATGCACCTGTCGGACATTCCCAACCAGTTGCGGAATTACCTGATGCCGGATGTGGTCCTGATGTGTGTTTCCGGACCGGACAACGGTGGAAATTACAGTTATGGTACCACTGTGGAAGGTTTACAGGCTGCTGTCACAACTGCCAAAGCCAAGGGCGGATTAGTCATTGCCGAGCGCAACGCTAAAATGCCTTTTGTGCTGGGTACAACTATACATGAATCTGAAATAGACTTTCTGGTTGATGCAGACTACGAACTTCCTGTTTCTCCTGCAGCACAGCCGGATGAGACCTCAATGAGGATCGGCAAACTGGTGGCAGAGCTTTTCATTGAAGACGGCACAACTCTCCAGTATGGAATCGGAGAAGTACCTGAAGCTGTGACTGATGCGATCATTGCCAAAGGCGTCAAGGACATCGGGATCTATACGGAGCTTTTTGCCGATGCCATGAGGAAGCTGATCGTGGAAGGTATTGTAACCAACAGGTATTCTGATCTCAATTTTGCCACATCCACTCTTTTCCTCGCCAATTCACAGGAAGGATATGACTGGCTCAACTTCAACAGCTCGGTCCAAAGCCGGCCGTGTAACATAACCAACAGCGTCCTGAATATCGCAAGACAACATAAGATGATCGCCATCAACAGCGCCATCGGAGTTGACCTCCATGGCAATATCTGGGCGGACTCCATAAAAGGAAGAAGCGTTTACAGTGGCATCGGAGGACAGGCTGACTTTCTCAGAGGTTCCTATCAGGCAAAACAGGGATTCGGTATCATTGCCATGAAATCTACCACGGACTCCGGAAAATCCAAAATATCCATATTAAGTCCGGAAGGCATTACCACAACAGCCATCCCGGCTGACCCGGTCGTGATCGTTACGGAAAACGGAGCCTTCAACCCTAAAGGACTGAATATCACAGAACACGCCATAGGGATCGCTCACCTTGCGGAACCTGAAACCTGTGATCAATTGCTCAAACACATTTTTGACAGCCCGGCTTACTTTAAACCGAGACAGGCTTTACGAAATGGCAGACCAAAAGGGTTCATACCCTATGAAGCGATATTTTAATCAGTCAGCTTTATCATGTAAAACCCTGAAAATACCGGGATGACACATTTTTGATTTTGAAAGTCAAAGCAGCAGGTTTTAATTAGATCTGCAATAACAAGTGAAATCCATGTTTTGATCCGATGATCAAAAGTTTATTTAACTATCTGAATTTAAACATCTTATGGCTTCTAATATCTTATTGCAAGCTTTCAATAGCAAACATCTCCATCTGAACAACCGGATCGCCATGGCACCTTTGACCAGGTGCCGGGCAATAAACAATGTCGTCAATGAGATGCACGTCCAATATTACAGTTTGCGGGCTGATACAGGACTGATCATCACTGAAGGTACGCCGGTTTCTCCGGAGGCGATCGGATATCCGGATATTCCCGGGATTTACACGGCTGCACAAATAGAGGCCTGGAAAAAGGTAACTGAAGGCGTTCACCGTAAAAACGGAAAAATATTTGTTCAGCTGTGGCATGTCGGCAGGGTTTCTCACCCGGTTTTCCTCAACGGACAATTGCCTTTGGCACCTTCTGCCATCCCTTCTTCCACATTGGCCAGGACAAAGGAAGGAAAACTGGCAAGGCCTATTCCAAAAGCCATGAGTCCGGATGACATCCAGAGAACAATAGAAGATTTCGTAACAGCTGCCCAAAACGCAATAAAAGCGGGTTTTGACGGTGTGGAGATCCATGGAGCCAACGGATATCTGATCAATCAGTTTTTGTGTGACGGATCCAACCACCGAACTGACGGATACGGAGGCGATATCCCTTCCAGATCCAGATTTGCCCTTGAAATAGTCAGTTCAGTATGTGATGCCATCGGTTCAGAGAGAACTGCCATCAGGCTTTCTCCGGGAGGCATCGGAAATGATATTTCAGACTCCGACCCCAAAAGTTTGTATGAATTCCTGATAGGCCAACTGGACAAAATGGATCTGGCTTATCTGCACCTGCTGGAACCTTACCAGGATCTGAGTCACTTACCGAATACGGTACAACACATTGCAAAGCATTTCAGACCAATGTATCATGGCACGCTGATGATCAACAACGGATTCAATTTTCAGACAGCAAACCAGGTGATTGAAGACGGGCATGCGGACCTGGTCTCTTTTGGGAAGTTATTGATTTCCAATCCTGACCTGGTTGAAAGATTCAGAAAAAATGCACCATTGAATGCCTGGGATGAACAAACTTTTTATTCCGAAGGAGCTGAAGGATTTTTGGATTATCCTATGTTGCAAACCTCTTGATGAGCTATAACCCGGTAAATTAAAAATCCAAAATATGAAAAATGCCTGAAGGAAAAATGGCTTAATTACCCTTCAGCCAGATAAATAAGATTTTAATCGATTCTGGCATAGTAATTATTTATTTTCCCGGGATCATTGAACTATTTAACTTTTTGGAAAAGGTTATTTTTCCTCAATATTTTCACTTTACAGTTTAAAAAGCTTAAAATTGCCTTTCAATAATGAATGTATCATGCAAATCAGATTTAATGGTGCTGCAAGGCAGGTAACGGGTTCATGTCACCTCATTACATTGGATAACGGGTTCAAAATTCTGCTGGACTGTGGTCTTTTCCAGGGTCATGGAAAGCAATCCTGGCTCGAAAACAACAAATGGCATTTCAAACCGGAGGAAGTTGATGTGGTCATTGTTTCACATGCCCATACGGACCATACCGGCAGATTGCCCCAACTGGTAAAAGATGGTTTCAAGGGCCGGATATACAGCACGGGAGCCACCAAGGATCTCTGCGCGATCATGTTGCTCGACTCTGCTCAGATCCAGGAAAAGGATATTGAATGGTACAATGATAAATTACTGGACAAAAGAAAAAAAGAGCGTAAAGACCTGGAACCCAGGGTGCCGTTATATACTGTTGAAGATATTGAGCCGACCATGCGGAAATTCATTGGTTGTCCTTATGAAAAATGGATCAGGATCAACGATGATGTAGAAGTGCTTTTCAGAGATGCCGGCCATATCCTGGGCAGTGCTTCCGTGACGCTGAGAATTCGGGAGAACGGAACGCAGAAAACCCTTGGTTTTACCGGAGACATCGGAAGACCCGACCGGCCTATCCTGAAAGACCCTGTTCCGATGCCCGAAGTGGATTATCTGATCATGGAATCTACCTATGGCGACAGGATCCACGAATCCAAATCTGACCAGTTTGATCAATTGTTGCAAGTCATCGAAAATACATGCCTCAAAAAGAAGGGTAAACTGATCATTCCCGCATTCAGTATCGGCCGAACTCAGGAGATCATTTACATCATGGACCAGATGGCAACTGCCGGATTATTGCCCAAAATTCCCGTATATGTGGATAGTCCGCTGGCGATCAACGCAATACCGATTTATACTGCTCATCCCGAATGTTTTGACAAAGACATGCACGACTATATGTTACGGGATAGTAACCCTTTTGGATTCAACGATTTACATTATACCAGATCCGTGGAGGAATCAAAGGCCATCAACAACAACAGAAAGCCTTCCATCATCATCAGCGCTTCGGGTATGATGATTGCGGGACGGGTGCGACACCATTTATTCAACAATGTGGAGGACCCGAAAAGCACTTTCCTGATGGTAGGCTATTGTTCGCCCGACAGCCTTGGTGCAGTACTGATGAGAAAACCTGAAACCATTCGTATTTTCGGTGAAGAAAAGGAAGTCAGGGCAGATGTGGTGAGAATGGATTCCTTTTCCGCTCATGGAGATAAAAAAGAGATGCTCGATTTCATCAGTAATCAGCGCGGACATGTTCAAAAACTTATTCTGGTCCACGGTGAATACGACACTCAGAAAGCTTTCAAATCAGAACTCAGGTACAACGGTTTTGATCATGTGATCATTCCGGAAATGTATGAACTGGTCTGGTTGTAACAAATTCCTGATTTTGCCGTTTAAATTCAGGATGCAGAAAACAAAACTGACCGGTAAAATATTGTGAACGCAACATTATTACCGGTTCTGCGCCTGATTCCTGTATTACAGCTCATTTGCCATTTATAAAAAATTATAAGTGATGGTTAAAAAAGGTTTTATTTTATTGATAATCAGTTGGATCAGCTTTACAGGCTGTAACAGGTATGATTTTGAAGATCCCTGGGAAAAGATCACAGATGCTGAATATGCCATCCCTTTGATCAATTCGAAAATTACGGTTGAAAACGCACTTTCCGGCCAGGATCCTAATCTTGGCATATTTTTCGATGATGATGGCACAGTTATTTTGAAATACAGTTCGGATATCATTAAAAAACAGGCAGTCGAAATTTTCAAACCCATTGTGTTTCCTTCAGCTTTGTATTTTGTTGACAGCACGCTTCAGGTGAGATTTGATCAACTGGGAAATTACAACGTCCAGAAAGGTACGATCAGAGGCGATTCCATCAGATTCGTCTTCACTTCTCATTTTAACGAGCCGGTACAGATCAAAATGACAATCCCGGAAGCGTTTGACCTCACCGGGACTTTTTCCAAAACCATTACGATACAGCCCAACAGCACTTTGATCACGCCGTTGTATTCTCTTAGGGGATATAATTTTGTATCTCCCAACAACTACCTGACTTTCAGTTATGATGCAAGAAAACAAAACGGAGAACGAGTGCTTTTGGATGATGCACATTTCCAGTTCACTTACTTTCTTTTTGATTTTGTACAGGGCTATCTGGGCCAACATACCCAGAAACTGAACCAACATGAGATTAAGGTCAATATTTTCAGGCAATGGAAAGGCGGATTGCTCGAATTTGCAGATCCAAAAGTAACCGTCAGAATGGACAATTCATTTGGATTTCCTGTAAAAGCCGTGATCAACAAATTCGAGATCACTCAATTGGGCGGACAATCCGTTCAATTGCAGAGCTCAGTTTTTGACAACGATATTTATTTTGAATACCCCGGATTGAATGAGATCGGTGAGGTCAAATCCACCACATTTAATTTTGATAAAAACAATTCCAATTTTGCCACAGCCTTTAACCAAAAACTGACCGGAGTCAGCTATGATCTGGATGCGATCGTCAATCCGGAAGATGATCCTGATTTCGTCGGATTTTACAGCCACAACAGTTATTATCTGCTCAATGTTGCTGTTGAGCTACCTCTGATTTTCAGAGCGGAAAATTTTCAGATCGAACAGGAAATCGATTTTGAAAGTCCTATAAAAAATCTGGAGGAAGTCGGGGAATTTGAAATTAAATCCTACATCACCAATCTTTTCCCGGTTGATGTCTATGCCCAACTTTACTTTATGGATAATAGCGGTCAAAAGATCGATTCATTGTTTACCGTGGGTGAAAAGCATTTCAAGGCAGGCATGCTCAATCCTGACGGAACGGTCAGTCCGGGAGAGATCGCTGAACCGGATTTTATTAAATTTGGTCCTGAAAGGAAAAATCTGCTATCCAATTCTGCAAAAGTCCAGGCAAAGGTTCGTTTGTCCACCAATAACGTTTCGGGCAATTACACCAGGATCACCAAAAACATGGGGCTTGATGTCCAGATGGGTTTGAGGTTCAAAGCTGACTTCAGCAGGTGAACCCATCAGGTATCAAAAGATTGATCCGGATCATGATCTTAATTATTTCTTAAAATATAGGAACTTCATAACAAAAAAGAAAAACATCCGGTTTTTCATAAATCATGGAAAACTACAAAGAAGCAATAAAACATCATTATTACACAAATCATTTCATTTTTAAGCATTAATATCCATAAAATGAACATAAAATACAATCTGTTAATATTATTTCTGCTTTTCATACCCGTTTTTGGATTGAAGGCACAATCGGAATTGTCCGGATATTTCATGAATAATACCGGTACTGATCTTTATCTTAATCCGGTGAAAACCACTGATGCAAGGCTGAGCTGGATACTTCCGTCAGGTTATTACGGCCATGGGATCAACGGTTCTTCCGTGCTGAAATTATTCAGGAAAGGCGGAATTTCATCAGCCAGGCTGACAGATGATCTGAAATCCCAGAACTCCATGCTGTTTGGTGTTCAGTTGAGCCTTTTCGGCTTCAATTACAGCCAGGATAATTTTTCGGTGCAGTTCGGGCAGAACCTGAAAAGCCACTTGCAGGTGGATTACAACTTTACCCTTGTGGATATGATTCTCAACGGCAACGCCCGTTATATCGGGGAAAATGTCAACATCGGGCCTTACCTGGATGCACTGATGTACAACGAGCTTTATCTTGGTGGTTCCTATATGATAGGCAACCTGCGGCTCGGGGCAAAAATTAAAAAACTCAATGGGATCGCTCAGGCATATACCCCACAAAACACATTTTCCATCTATACCGATGACAAGATCTACGAACTGAGTTTCACCAATAAATACCATCTGCATACCAATATGTATACAGACAACTGGAGCAATGTGTGGCAATCATTGAAATTCTGGGGCAATAATGGCTGGGCATTTGATTTCGGGATCGAAGCCAATATTGATGAACAGTTCAAGGTTTCCGCAGCACTGCTGGACATGGGGTCAATCAATTGGAAAAACAATGCCAAAAAGATCATTTCTGAAGGAACTTATGACATCAATGGCATCAATCTGGAGGGCATTTTCACAGACACCATTTCTATTTTTGATTTTGATACCCTCGGCAATTTATTCCATTTCGATGTAGTCGAAGCCTCCTATCGCTCCCCGCTTCCTGTACAATTATTCCTGGGTTTTCAGTATTTTCCGGATGAACAATGGGAAGTCAATGCCTTGTATTATGACAGGTTTTCTGCCGGTCGCTCACATCCTGCCTTCATGGTCCAGGGAAAATACAAGCCTTCCGAATATTTCCACACGGGTTTGAGTTATACCATCAATCGTTACTCGTATTTCAACATTGGCTGGACAGCAGAATTGCATGCAAAGTGGTTCCATGCTTTTATTGCCATGGACAATTTAACAGACATCTTCACTCCGCTTTCCAGTGATTATTTTAATATCCGTATGGGTACGATGGTGGATCTTTGGAGTGAATGATAAGAAGGTCAAATTTGGAGGAAATCAATATTGCGTTTTAGCCCGGAATATTTTGCCCGCATAACAGGAGTTCCTCTGAATAATTCATGAAAATCATCTTCTGACAGCTGCTTCCAACCGGCTTTTCCCAGGTTCAGAAAACTGTCATTGGGTTCAAATTCAGCTTCATCGTGCAGCCTGGCAAAACGGTTCCAGGGGCAAACTTCCATGCAGATATCACAACCGAAAACGCGGTTTGCCATTTTTGAACTGAATTCAACGGGGATTTCAGATTTGTTTTCTATTGTCAGATAGGAAATGCATTTCCCCGCATCCAGACTGTATCCTTCTGCATGTATCGCCTGTGTTGGGCAGGCATCGATGCATCTCCTGCAGTTCCCGCAATGATCTGACGTGAAGGGCAGATCATAATCCAAATCCACATCAAGTACCAATTCCGCCAGAAAAAAATAACTGCCTTTCGACGGAGCTATGAGCAAGGTGTTTTTCCCGATCCATCCAAGGCCGGCATTTTTTGCCCAGGCCCGCTCCAGCACGGGCGCTGAATCAACAAAAATACGTCCGTTCACTACACCGATGTTAGCCTGACAAAGCTTAAGCAATTCACTGAGTTTTTTCTTCAACACTTTGTGGTAATCCCTTCCAAATGCATACCTGGAGACGATGGGTGCTTCAGGATCGAGCTGCTTTTGATCCGTATAATAAAGATATCCCAGAGAAACAATGCTTTTTGCTCCGTCAACCAGCAGAGAAGGGTCAAGTCTTTTTTCAAAGTGATTTTCCATATAGGACATGCCACTATGCTTGCCTGCCTCCAGCCAGTTTCTCAGACGATCCTCTTCCTCTTCCAGTTTGCGCACCCGGGAAATGCCCACCAGGTCAAAACCCATCTTCAGTGCTGTCTCTTTTATGAAAGCAGTTTTCAGGTTTTGCCCATGTATCATGGCTGAATAATTTAAGGATCAGCTGACAATACTACCTGATTTCCAGGCTTTTTTCGGGCTTATAAAGCTCAGTTTCCCATTTTCGCCTGAAGCGGTCAGGATCATACCATTGGATTCGATCCCGCGGATCTTACGGGGCTCAAGATTGACTAAAACCACTACCTCCTGACCAATGATGTCCTGCGGAGCAAAGCTCTCAGCAATTCCTGATACCACTGTTCTGGTCTCAAAGCCGAGATCCAGCGTCAGTTTCAATAATTTATCTGCTTTCTCCACTTTTTCCGCGCTGATAATGACGGCTGTTCTCAGGTCCATTCTGGCAAAAACATCATAGCTGATCGGCTCCTTGACTTCCGGATAATCAGCCTGAACCGGCTCTATTTCTGTTTTTGCTGTCTTTATCTCCTTATCTACCGCGACAACTTTTTGAGGCTCGGCCACTGCTCCTGATCCAAGCTTATCTTTTTGCTGCCTGATCATCTCATCGTCCATTTTGGAAAACAGGTGTGCAGGCTCATTCAACTGATGTCCGACTTCTATCAGTGACTCACCGAGTGATAAAGCTTCAAGCAATTCGAGTAATTCTCCCTGTTCTGTGATGTGCGGCAGGTTGAGCATTTTCCTCATCTTATCCGAAGTAAAAGGCATAAATGGCCTGATGACCACCGAAAGTGAGGTCACGATCTGCAATGCCAGGTTCATGATCGCATCCACGGTTTCAGGGTCTTCCTTCTGAAGTTTCCAGGGTTCATTGAACTGCAGCAATTGGTTACCTTTCGTAGAGATCTCCATGACGGTCCTGAGCGCACTCCTGAAATCAAAATTGCGCAGATATTCGTTCAGATCCTGGATATCATCATGCAGTCCGATCATTTCCGTTTCGAAAAAACCACCCAGTTCCGTTTCCCAGACACCTTCAAAAGTAGCATCCTCGTCGAAAGCAGGTACCTGGCCTTTGTAGAATTTATGTGTCAACACAAACACCCTGTTGACAAAATTCGCCAGATTATTGACCAGTTCATTGTTATTGCTGTCCTGAAAATTTTTCCAGGTAAATTCCGAGTCTTTCAGCTCGGGCATGTTTTTGATCATGTTGTAACGTAGCTCATCTACCCTGTCAGAAAAGTCTTCCAGGTATTCGTTGACCCAGACCGCCCAGTTGCGCGAAGTTGAAATTTTATCACCTTCCAGGTTCATAAATTGATTTGCCGGAACATTGATTGGCAGATTATAATCGCCTTTTGCTTTGAGGATAGCCGGAAAGATCAGGCAGTGAAACACGATGTTGTCTTTTCCGATGAAATGGATCAAAGCAGTATCCTTATCCTGCCAGTATCTTTTCCAGTCTTTACCATGATCGATCGCCCATTGTTTGGTGGCGCTGATGTAACCGATTGGTGCATCCATCCAGACATACAGTTTTTTCCCTTCTGCGCCCGGAATTTCAGCAGGCACATCCACGCCCCAATCCAGATCCCTTGACATGGCCCTGGGTTGCAAACCACTGTCGAGCCATGATTTACACTGACCGATCACATGGTTTTTCCAGGTATCCGGATAATGGTGTTCTTCGCCATCCAGTTTTCCATCTATAATATATTCGCGCAGCCAACTTTCATATTTATCCAAAGGCAAGTACCAGTGAGTTGTTTTTCTCAATACCGGTTTTTCATGCGTCAAAGTGGAAATCGGATTGATCAGTTCCATGGGACTCAGTGTGGAACCGCATTTCTCACACTGATCTCCATAAGCGCTTTCAAACCCGCATTTCGGGCAAGTCCCCATGATGTAACGGTCTGCAAGAAACTGATGTGCCTTTTCATCAAAATACTGTTCTGATTCTTCCTCAACGAACTCCCCTTTTTTATAGAGATCAAGAAAGAATTCCTTTGCTGTTTCGTGGTGTATCTCTGCGGAAGTTCTGTGGTATATGTCGAAAGAAATACCCAATTTTGAGAATGCATCCACAAACATGTGATGGTATTTATCGATGATCTCCTGCGGCGTGATCCCCTCTTTTTTTGCCCGAACAGTAATGGCCGCCCCATGTTCATCTGAACCACAGATATACACCACCTCTTTCCCCATCAATCTGAGAAAACGCACATAAATATCAGCAGGAATATAGGCTCCGCAAAGGTGGCCTATGTGCAGCGGTCCGTTGGCATAAGGCAATGCGGACGTTACAAGGTATCTTTCTGGATTCAATATCATCTGTACACAATGTTTTTATTTAATGGCTTTTCCTGCCAATATGTGCAAAATTATCAACAAGTAAAAGGACCTGAATTAACCAAACAGGCATTATTCCGGATTCGGGAAAGTCAATAACAACATGCGAAGATAGATATTATTGTAATGTTTATATATAGAAGTTGTTTAAAAATGTATCTTAATGCTTCCAAACAAATTTCTGACGAATACTGACGAAGCATGCTTGTCAGCACTTGTCAGGCAGGTTTGTCAGCATTTTCAACTATCAACCTAATTATTAAACAACTTCATATTTTTTACCTATATGGAAAATTGATGGCCTGGAAAAACGGGCAGAATTACATTTTCAGGCCAATTTCAGGCATTTGGACAACAATATCCGAAAAAAAAGTATTTTTGAGGACCGGTTCATTTTGCTGAGGAAGAAAATTAAAAATCAACATCTGGAAAACTTTAGAGACATCTTTCTTGCAGGCCATTCCGCTTTTCATGCACGGAAAATAGCTGATTGGGTTGGTTCGGATGCAACCAGGCTTAATGAGGTCATGCATTTTTTTCTCTGCGATGAATACATCGTTGCCCAGCGGGCTGCATTTACAGTTTCCATGATCGGGGCAAGCCATCCCGGGCTGTTCAGGCCTTATATCGGAAAAATGTTCCAAAGGCTCGATGCGCCCGTTCACGATGCAGTGATCCGCTGCATATTACAGATATTCCAGGAATTGGATTTTCCGGAAGAAATGGAAGGGTTGATCTTTGATAAGTGCCTGTCATTTCTGATCTCTCCAAAATACCCGGCTGCGTTCCGGGTTTATGCCATGAATATCCTGGTCAATATCTGCGAAAAGTATCCGGAACTCAAATCAGAAGTCAAACCTGTCATTCTGGATGTTTTGCAAACTTCAGAACTTCCTTCGATCACTTCAAGGGCAAAACGGGAATTGAAACGCCTGGATAAGATCTGATCACTTGTATTTTGAGATCAGCTTTTCCAGTTCTCCCAATTGCTTTACGCCTGATTCCTGCCACAATAGTTTTCCACCTTTGAAAATGGCCAGTGTCGGCACACTCATGATACGGTATTGCTGGGCAACTTCCCTGTTTCTGTCCACGTCCACCGTGATCACCCTGGCATCGTTCCCTATTTTGGATACCAATTGTTTGAGTATAGGTTTTTGCATTTTGCATGGACCGCACCATTCTGCGGCAAAATCCACCAATACAGGCTTAGGGTGATTGATCAGGTCTGAAAATTTTGCTTTACTGCTCATTAATTATCGTTTTTCTATAATTTGATGCAAAATTACCGCGTCATCGCTTTTCGGTTTGTAATCCCGGTCACATAGTGAAAAAATCACTCATCACGGTTACATTTTGCTTTTATACCGGCGTCAAAACATGGCAGATCAGCAGAAAATCCGTACTTTTACCGAAATAAATTTATGCTCGATATGGAAGAACAACATCCTTATGTGAATACGATGATCAGGGATCAGGTGGCTCAGATTGAGTTTTTTCATCCCAGACATAATGCTTTACCGCTGGATATGCTCAAAAAGCTGGAAGCGGCTATCCTCCATGCAGGAAGCGATCAGCAGGTGCATGTCATTTTACTGAAAAGCGGTGGCACCGGGACATTTTGTGCAGGTGCAGATTTTGAGCAATTGAAAAAGATCGCAGATAAAAATGAAGGGCTGGAATTTTTCTCCGGCTTCGCAAAAGTGATCCTCGCCATAAAAAACTGCTCTAAACCTGTAGTGGCAAGACTTCAGGGAAAAGCTGTCGGAGGCGGCGTCGGCATTGCTGCAGCTGCAGACATGTGCTTTGGCACTTTGCAGGCTGCATTGCGACTCAGCGAACTCAACATCGGTATCGGTCCGTTCGTGATCGCACCTGCAGTGGAAAGAAAGACCGGCAAAACCAATTTTTCAAGGCTCAGCCTGCAACCTGACCGCTGGATGCCGGCTGAAGAAGCAAAACACGCTGGTATTTTTACAGAAGTGTACGACGATATCATTACCATGGACATCTATCTGGAAGAGTATCTGCAAAAACTGGCTTCTCTGAATCCTGAAGCGCTTTTGCAAATGAAAAATATTTTGTGGGAAGGGACGGACAACTGGGAGCAATTGCTCATCGAAAGAGCAGCCATGAGCGGTATGCTGGCACTTTCCCAATTTACCAAACAGGCATTGAACAAATCAAATTAAATACAGAATGAATGATTTAATGGCTTTCCAGCAAGCCGTCATAAAAGGAATTCCGGGCGTTTTGCCTCCGGCAAAAGAAAGATGTAACAACATTCCTCACGCTCCAAAAAGGGTGATCGACCAGGTGCTTAGCAAAGAAGAGAAAAAACTGGCCATCAAAAATGCGCTCAGGTATTTTCCGAAAAAATGGCATCAAATCCTGGCAGAAGAATTCCTGCACGAACTCAACAAATATGGCAGGATCTATATGTATCGCTTTTTGCCGGATTATGACATGATAGCACGGCCAATCACCGATTATCCGGCCAGATCACGGCAGGCAGCAGCGATCATGCTGATGATACAGAACAATCTGGACAAAAAAGTAGCCAAATATCCACACGAACTGATCACATACGGCGGAAATGGAGCCGTGTTCCAAAACTGGGCTCAATATCTGCTGACCATGAAATATTTGTCCGAAATGACTGATGATCAAACCCTTGTGTTGTATTCCGGCCATCCGATGGGATTATTCCCTTCTCATCCCAAAGCGCCGAGAGTGGTCGTCACCAATGGTATGATGATCCCGAACTATTCCAAAAAAGAAGACTGGAACAAATATAATGCATTGGGTGTGACTTCGTATGGTCAGATGACCGCCGGATCTTTTATGTACATTGGTCCTCAAGGCATTGTTCATGGAACGACCATTACCCTGCTCAATGCCGGGCGGTTGAAACAGCTCGGAGAAAGCAATCTGAAGGGCAGATTATATGTTACTTCAGGCCTTGGAGGCATGTCCGGCGCCCAATCCAAAGCTGCTTTGATCACCGGCGCTGTCGGGGTGATCGCAGAAGTGGACCCGGATGCCATCGGCCAAAGGCTGGCTGACGGTTATATTCTCAAAGAAAATGTATACCAGGATCTGGATGTGCTGACAGAAAAAATACAGGAAGCCAGAAAAACGGAAACGCCCGTTGCACTGATCTATCATGGCAACATCGTGGATCTACTGGAACATCTGGTCAAAGAAAACATAGCCGTTGAACTCGGTTCAGACCAGACATCACTACACAACATTGACGATCTGGGCTATTGTCCGGCGGGATATACTTTTGAAGAAGCTAAAAAATTGCTGAACACCGACAAGAACAGGTTTTTGGAGGAAGTCCGTAAATCGCTTGTCAGGCATGTGGCTGCCATCAATGCGCTGGTTGCCAAAGGCATGTATTTTTGGGATTATGGCAATGCTTTTCTTTTGGAGGCAGGCAAAGCCGGTGCAGATATCTGGAAAAATGAGGAAACCGGAACCTATAAATACCCTTCCTATGTGGAAGATATCATGGGACCGATGTGTTTTGACTACGGTTTCGGGCCTTTCAGGTGGGTTTGCACATCGGGAAAACAGGAAGATCTGGACTTTACTGACCGCCTGGCTGCCAGGGTTTTGAAGGAACTGGCCGCTCAATCACCGCCGGAGATCCTGGGACAACTGAAAGACAACATCAACTGGATCGAAGCCGCCGGACAGAATCTGCCGGTGGTTGGGTCAAAATCAAGAATATTATATGCAGATGCCAATGGAAGGAAAGAGATCGCCCTGGCTTTCAACCAGGCGATTGCAGAAGGCAGGATCCATGGACCGGTAGTTTTGGGAAGGGATCATCACGATGTTTCGGGCACGGACTCTCCTTTCCGTGAAACCTCCAACATCTATGACGGAAGCCGGTTTACAGCAGATATGGCGGTTCATAATGTGATCGGTGACGCATTCCGTGGCGCTACCTGGGTGAGCATTCACAACGGTGGCGGTGTCGGTTGGGGTGAAGTGATCAACGGTGGCTTTGGCATGGTGATCGACGGAAGTAAAAATGCAGAGGAAAACATCCGAAGTATGTTGTTCTGGGATGTAAATAACGGAATTGCAAGGCGTTCATGGGCGAGAAACGATGAAGCCATCTTTGCGATCAAAAGGGCAATGGAAGAAAACCCGCAACTGGTTGTTACCTTGCCTGAAATCGCTGATGACCAGCTGATTGACGACTTATTTCAGGTATTTAAAATTGAAAAAAATTGATTTGAAGTAATTTTTGACAGGAATTCAACTCATTCCTTTTGAAAGGCTGAACAGTTGCATCAAATTTTTGTTAAGGAAAATGCAAGCACCAGATGCTGATGCAGCGTTTTTCGGGGCAAAAATTGAGCACACTATCATGGTCCAATCGATCATTTGACGTAACAATTTTAGAGAAAATTGAATTGAAAAATAGAAGTTATTTCACAACGTTTTAAAATACACTATTCTATCTCTGTGAAACTCTGTGCCTGCTCTGTGTAACTCTGTGTAACAAAAAAAATCTAATAAGGAAATCCGTCTGGTGAACAAGCTCACCAGGATCAAAATAAAAACATGAATCTTGAACAAATAACACCCGTTCCCCGCAAAAAACCCGATTGGTTGAAAGTAAGACTTCCTATCGGAGAAAGTTTCCGCGAAGTCAAGCAGATCGTGGATACCAACAAGCTACATACGATCTGTCAAAGCGGCAATTGTCCCAATATGGGCGAATGTTGGGGTGTCGGAACAGCCACTTTCATGATCCTGGGCAACATCTGCACACGGAGTTGCGCTTTTTGCAATGTCAAAACCGGTAAGCCAACCGAATATGACACCGAAGAACCCATGCGCGTTGCCCGCGCGATCCAAACCATGAAGGTCAAGCATGCCGTGATCACTTCTGTCAATCGCGACGAACTGGCGGACAAAGGCGCAGAGATCTGGCATCAGACCGTGAAGCTGATCAAGGAACTCAGTCCCGGCACCACCATAGAAACGCTGATCCCTGATGTGAAAGCAGACTGGGAAGCTCTGGAAAAGATGATCTCTGCCGGCCAGGAAATCGTGAGCCACAATATGGAAACCGTGCGTTCGCTTTACCGGACGATCAGGCCACAGGCGCATTATGACCGCAGCCTGGAGCAGATCAAAAGGACCAAAGCCTACGGCAAACGCACCAAATCCGGCATCATGCTCGGCCTTGGAGAAACCCGCGAGGAAGTGCTGCAGATCATGGATGACCTCAGGGCGCATGACTGCGACATCATGACATTGGGACAATACCTTCAGCCCACCAAAAACCATGCTGAGGTGGTGGAATATGTTCACCCCGATGTTTTTGCAGAGTATAAAGAGATCGGATTGGCGAAAGGTTTTTCCTTCGTTGAAAGCGGTCCGTTGGTCAGGTCATCCTATCATGCGGAGCGACATTTGTAAATCCTGATAATAACAAATTTCCAAATCAATAAGGGTTAAGAAACAAGGGAGACAAACTGCAGACCCAGTAAAATATCTACATGCTATTCCAAACGATATTTTTCCATTTAAATCGCTAACCTGGGATTTAAATAACATCATTATGTGATTTCATCCATTTGAATCTGTGGTAGTTTTAAGTTATTTTTGCATTTTGCTGCATTCAAATTGGATCTATCATTTTTCAAATCATCAGGAGTGATAAAAGTTGCGATTTATGAAGACAATACCGGCCTGCGGGAAGTGCTCGCGACCATCATCCGTGAATCGGAAGAAACCGAATTGGCCGGGGAATTTGGCCATTGTCTGGATGTGATCCGCAATACCATTGCATTCAAGCCGGATGTCATCCTGATGGACATTGAAATGCCGCAAAAATCCGGTATCGAAGCTGTGAAGGAAGTTAAAGCCCAATTTCCGGAAGTGGAGATCATCATGAACACCGTTTTTGATGACGACGAAAGGATTTTCCTTGCAATACAGGCAGGAGCAACAGGATATCTGCTCAAAAAAAGTTCCATATCACAGATCATTTCCAGCATCAAAGAGGTCAAAAATGGCGGCGCTCCGATGTCACCGGCCATCGCCAGAAAAGTTTTGTCCATGCCCTTTGCCAAACCGGCCAACAGGGAAAAGATCGAAAACACATTATCCAAACGGGAATTTGAGATCCTGGAATTCCTGGCTCAGGGATTCAGTTACAAAATGGTGGCTGCAGCAACAAACCTCAGCATTGACACAGTCAGAGCCCACATTAAAAAAATTTATGATAAATTGCAGGTCAATTCAGCTACAGAAGCTGTCAACAGGTATTTCCTGAACAAAAATCCGTAAATTTTAAACCTCTGAATCCAAAATGAGGCCGATTAAAATTCTATGTTTGATCTTTTTACCGTTTTTGCTGGTTTCGCAGGCTTCCAGCCTTGTAGATCTGCCTGAATTGGAAATCTTCGGACCTGAGGTTGGCTTCAGACAAAGAGAAGTTTTTGACATATTAAAATCATCCCGCGGATATATTTGGGTTGGAACAAATAACGGACTGGGACGTTTTGACGGACACAATTTTGTTTTTTACAATTCGGATGACTCAGACGCAAAAAACAGAATTTCAAGTGATTATGTCAACTCCATTTGTGAAGATGACCATGGTCGGATCTGGATGATCGCCGCCAATCAGATCAATGTACTGGATCAGCAAACCGACAGGATATATCGCCCTTCATTGACTTTAGAAAATGGTAAAGCAGCAAAATATGAAGCATACCATATCCTGTTCAACCCAAAGGATAAGCGCATTTGGATGTATACTTCAGCAGGTGTTTTTTCCTCTTCCGGGAAAAAGATCCAACCTGTACTTCAAAGCCTCGACATAAGGATTCCAAGTTTTGGAAAGTTCGCCCTGGATAAACACCGGAATCTTTGCCTGCTGACCAATGCAGGTATTTTCCGGTTGGACGAAAAATACCGGGTAAAAGCGATCATCACCAATCCAAACAAAGACAAAACCGCCCAGGGTTTCATCAGCTTTTACGAAGATACAGATGGTGTTTACGCCGGTACATACATGGATGGAATTTTCGTCAGGAATAAAAATCTTGCCAGATCCTTTCCTTTCAATGAAAGAGGCCTGAATGCCGTATTTTCCATAGAACCCTTTCCCGGCATAGAGCAAAAATTGCTGCTGGGCACCAGTTCAGGCCTGCATATACTGGACAAAAACACCTTAAAGATCCGGAAGATCGATTTGAATTTTTTCACATCAACGGAAGGTTTTCAGGGCAATTTATACTGTGTCAGAAAGGTTGATAACCGGGAGATCTGGATCGGTGCAACCAAGGGTATCGGATTGTTTGACCTGAAAAAAAACATTTTTACAAATGCGAACCTGAACTTTCTTCGCAAAAAAGATGCTGAAGTAACCAAAGTAGAATTTGACAGGTCTTTTAAGGATGATCAGATCGCATGGATATTTTCAAGGTACAACGGCATTTTCAGATACGATATGAAATCCGGGAAAAACCTTATACTCCCTAAAATACTGGCATCCTTCGCTGATTCAATGGCTTCAGATTTTGCACTCAGAAACGACACTGTCTGGATAGCCAACTATAAAAAAGGACTGATCGGGTATAACCTGAAAAGTGATAAAACAATTTATATCTCTGACCCATCCGGACATGAGCCGTACCTGAATTTGATCCCGGACCGGAAAGGCAAACTCTGGCTGACCAGTTTCAGCGGTTTGTATGCCTTTGATGAGCAAAAAACCCGGATCATTCTGTACCGTCCGATTGCTGATTGGGTCAAAAAAAGCAACTTTAATCCTTACATTCATGACATGGCCATCGACCGGCAAAATAAAATATGGATGTTAATGTATAATGCACAAAATCAAAAACATCTCATAGTTTACGACCAGAAATCAGGTAAGATATCGGAAATCCCAGGACTCAACTGCACCTATTGTGTCAACCAAAATTACCCGGAAGGTATTTATATTGGCGACCAGGATTTTGCCTATTTATATGGAAATAAATGCCTGATAAAACTTCCATTACACGATCCGGGAGCCACAATTGATGCTTCCAATTGCCTGAAGGTCAACGAGAAGATCTTCTCCATGGAAGAAACTCCAGATGGCTTTTGGCTGAGCACTTTAGGTGGTGTTTTACATGGCAGGAAAAACGATTTCACCATTGGAAGTGAATACAATTACTACAATTCCAATATCTCTGTTCCACATATCGCTCCCTACATAAAATATTCAGGATCAACCGATAAACTGTACATTTTTTCGATCAACCAGGTTTCGGTGATCAGAGAACAGGAGCTGGATGAAAGTCCTTCGTCCGAACCTTATATCACCAATATGTTCATCAACAACCAAAAAGTGGATCATCTGGATTCCATGGGATATCGTTTTACACTTCCATATCACCAAAACACTTTAAGCTTTGAGTTTTCCAATTTCAGCTTCACCCATGCCCAGTTGAATACCTATTATTACCGGATATCAGACACTTACAGGCAAAAAACTGACTGGACCCGGGCCAGGAACAATACGATCGATTTTCTCAATCTGAAGCCCGGACACTATACCCTTGAAGTTTCTTCGGCCAATTTTTTGGGTGTTCCGGGTAGCAACAACCGTGTCATACAGTTTGAGATCAGACCACCTTTCTGGAATACCTGGTGGTTTTACAGCCTTGTTTTTTTAAGTATCGGAGGCTTCTTTTACGGATTATACCGGTACAGACTGGCACAGAACAGGAGGCTGGAGCTGTTGAGGCTTCAGATAGCGAGAGATCTTCATGACGATATCGGAAGTCATCTTGCACAAATCAAAATTTTGAGCGAGATTGAGTCCTGGAAATCCAGGGATCCTGAAGTATTTGAGAGGATCAACAATTCATTGTCAAATGTGATGAGCAATCTCTCAGAAATAGTCTGGAGTATTAATCCAAAAAACTTCCGTTTGACGGATGTCCTTAGCAGGATACAGGAATTTGCCATTGAAACCCTCGAACCGCTTGACATCAATCTGGTCTTTTCCATAGATCAGAAAGTGACCGGATTTAATTTTGATCTGGGTAAAAGAAGGCATCTGTACCTGATCTTCAAGGAAGCCATTACGAACATTGCCAAATATGCTTCGGCAGATCGTGTGGAATTAAAAGTCTTGAAAGACCACCAAAACATCATCATCAGCATAAGGGACAATGGAATCGGATTTGATCCTTTTTTGATCAAAAAGGGTAACGGTTTGCTGAATATGAAATCAAGGGCCGAACTCCTTCATGCCAAAATCAATATCCTGACTGCTAAATCCGGAACCGAGGTCCGGCTTGAGATCAAAGGTTGAAAATCCTGGTGTTTATCAAAACAATTCAAACAGAACATGATCATACAGTGAAACAATTGTTTGAGCATCGGGCATAAGGTTCAATATGAGAACAAATAACCAAATTCGCATTAAAATCCGGCTATGAAGCCAATCATTATCCTCCTAAAATGTTAAAATTCCTGACTTTAACATTTACGAATACTCCAATGCGTAACATTTTTTATTCAAATCCGTCTCACAAAAGAATACAAAAACATGGGAACAATTATACTTCCTTTCAAAGATAAAATTTACCGGTATGCACTCCGGCTGGTCGGCGACGAGATGGACGCCGAAGACATACTGCAGGAACTGTATATCAGGATATGGAAAAGAAAGGATGTATATGAATCACTTGAAAACAAAGAAGCCTGGTGCATGACGGTGACGCGCAACCTCGCCATAGACAGCATCAGGAACAGTAAAAAAAGACAGTATACGGAATTATCCGGTGCAACAGGCATTTCAGATAAAGAAAGAAATCCATTTGAGCAGCTGGCACATGACGATACGCAGGCCATGCTTGGTGAATGGCTCAGCAAACTTCCTGAAAATCAAAGGGAAGCCTTGCATCTCAGGGAAATCGAAGGCATGACCTATAAGGAAATCGCCGAGATCACCAAAATGAGCCTGGAACAGGTTAAAAGCAATATTTTCAGGGGAAGACTCGCGCTGAAAGCTTTGCTGGAAAAAAATATCGAAGAAAGTAAAAAAATGTTGAAAAAAGAATCTTCCATGTTCAACTGATCCGGAATTTACCGGTGAACAGGAAAAATAAAATGAAGGATAAATTATATGACTTTAAAAAGCCATAAAAAATGAATGCAAATAAAGCTTATATAGATCAATTGCTGAACGCATACTGGGATGGGGACACAGATCTGGATGATGAAAAATTGCTGAAGACTTATTTTCTCAGCGACCAGGTACACGAAGAGCATTTGGCATACAAAGACCTGTTTGTTTTCTTTAACCACCAGGCCGATATCAGGTATCCGGGCAAAGTGGTTGAGATGAAACCTCAGATCAAACAACCGCGCTTCAAATGGATGTGGGTAGCAGCATCCTTTATTTTACTGGCCGGTGTCGGAGTAACGGGATATAGGCTGATCAACATGCAAACACCGAAAGAAGTAGATATCTGGGCAAAATACGAGATTCAGGATACTGAAGAAGGATTGGCCTATGCAACTGAAGCCCTGAATCTGGCTTCCAGCCATTTCAAAAAAGGTGAAGAGAGTATTCGTGAAAGCATGAAAGCTCTGGATAAAATGCCGGTCAAATAGCTTCCGGAGGCAGCTCCCGTAAGATTTGCATCAAAGAGTTCAAAATCAGGAAATAATTATTTCAGATATACATTTTTTAACTAATTACTAAAAATATTATGAAAACGATAAAGATATTATTCATTATGATTGCCTCCGTTATCGCCATTCAGGCGAATGCCCAGCAGGATGCAATTACCCGCCTCTTCGGCAAGTACATCGACGATTCGCGGTTTACAGCAGTTTATATCAGTCCAAAGGTCTTCGATATGATCTCCACAGTCAACAAAGAAAAACAAGCCAAGGACAAAGAACTGGCAGAAATGCTGAACGACCTGAGAGGCATTCGGATTCTGACAACCGAAGTCACGCCAAAAACTTTCTACCAGGAAGCTATAAAATCCTTGGAAACCAATAAGTTTGACTTACTCATGCAGGTCAGGGATAAATCCGAAAATGTAAGATTCTTTGTCAAGGATAGTGGTCCTGTTGTCAATGAACTGATTTTGCTGGTTGGCGGAGACAGCAATTTTACAGTAATGAGTTTTACAGGGAAAATTGACCTCAAAAAGATCTCCAAACTAAGTGAATCCATCAATGTGGAGGGCGCTGAACACCTGGAAAAGCTGGAGAAATAGCAAAACCGGTCTCAGTTTCCTGAAAAGTGCTTTCTTCCGGCCCGGAGAAAGCACTTTTTTTCACTAAAAAAATTCATGCGGATATCAGTCAGATAACCCTCAAATTCAATGCTTTGAATAACAAAATTCCCAGACAACTATAAATAATACAGTTTTATACGGCTTTGGCTATGTACTATTATTTGAAATAATTTAATTTAGCTAAAAATTCAATATCATGATCATCACAACTACCGAAACCATTCCCGGAAGAGAAATTGTTGAAATCCTGGGCGTCGCCAGAGGAAGCACCGTCAGAGCCAGAAATATCGGACGGGATATCTTTGCAGGACTAAAAAACATCGTGGGCGGAGAGATCTCCGAATATACCAAATTACAGGCTTATGCCAGGGAACAGGCATTGGAAAGAATGCTTGAAGATGGAGCGGATCTCGGCGCTGACGCCATTGTCAATATCCGATTTTCAACAGCCATGATCATGCAGGGAGCAGCTGAGATCCTGGCTTACGGAACGGCTGTCAGGCTCAAATAAGATGGAAAATATTGAGATCTACATTGCCGGCATAGTATATGCTTCGCTTTTTATCGCACTGATCGTACTTATTGTCAAAAGGATCAGAGAGGGCAAACATGAGCATTTTGACAAAAGATCCAACTGATATTCAACATTCAGCACAGGTCTGTCAATTTGAGGGTTCATAATAATTCGTGACCCGCTTCATTTCCATAAACCCAAATCTTGTGTACTTTTGTACCATAATCAATTGAGTCTATGCTTTTATTCTGGATATTGATACTGTTGCTTTTATCCGCCTTTTTCTCCGGAATGGAAGCGGCCTTCCTTTCTGCAGCCAAAGTCAGGATTGGAATACTCAAAAGTGACGGTTCTGTGAGAGGCCGAATTTTATCTTCATTTTATGCTAACCAAAACCGCTTCCTGCTGGGACTTCAGACTGGCAATATGCTCGCACTGATCCTTTTGGCGATCACCGGTTATTTGTACCTTGGTCAGTTTTCAGGATTTGCATTGCCAACATTATTATCCTTGCTCATCATCATCCTGATCATAACTCTGGTGGTCTGGATTTTCGGAGAATTGGTTCCAAGGCTGATTTTCAGACAGTTTGCCAACGAATTGCTTTACTTCTTCACCTATCCTTTAATGATCTTCCATTTTATCCTGATCATCCCGGCATGGCTCACCGACAAAGTGAGTTCCTTTGTGATGAAATATATTTTCAGGGTAAATTGCCTGGAAGATGAAGCAGGATATTCAAGGATTGACCTGAAGGATTACATCAGCGCTCAGTTGAGCGAAGAAGACGAAATCGAAAAAGAGATCCTGGAAAACACACTTGACCTGGACACCCTCAAAGTCAGGGATTGCATGATCCCAAGAACCGAGATCGTTGGTATAGACATAAATGCATCCCGAGATGAGATCATCGAAACATTCAGAAGTACGAATCATTCCAGGATAATCGTCTTTGAAAATGATATTGAAAATGTCAGAGGATACTTACACCATCAACATGTGATCAACAATTACAATACCATTGAAGAAACGATGGTTGAAGTGCCATTTTTGCCTGAAACCATGAACATCAGGGATCTTTTGCTCAAAATGATGAAGGACCAGAAAAAATTTGCCTGTGTGGTGGATGAATTCGGAAGCATTTCGGGTTTGATCACATTGGAAGACATCCTTGAAGAGATCTTTGGTGAGATCGAGGACGAACATGATGACGAAGACCTGATCGAACAGCAAATTTCGGATACGGAATACCTGTTCTCCGGGCGTATAGAGATCGCATACCTCAACGAGACTTATGAGTATATCAGCCTGCCTGATGATGAATATCAGACATTGTCCGGCTATATCGTGATGACATCTGGTGCTATCCCAAGGCCGGGAGAGGAGATCATCCTTGACAATTACAAATTTATCTTTGAAAAAGTGAGCGCGACTAAGATTGATCTGGTCAGGATGATCATTTTAGAGACTGAAGATCAAAACAAAATCTGATCAATATCGAACAGCCTGATCTGATTTCAGATATCCTTCAAATTGGAATCCGTTATGCGTATTTACAATATATGCAATTTATTCAAACCGGAATTTTGTCCACCCTTTTCTGATGCCTTCCTCCTTCAAAGTTGGTACTCAAAAAAATCCTGGTCATGTTTTTAGCCATTTTCAGGCTGACAAAACGAGCCGGAATGGCAAGGATATTAGCATCGTTGTGCATCCTTGCCAATCCGGCTAATTCAGTTTTCCAGCACAGCGCAGCGCGGATCGCCTGGTGCTTATTGGCAGTAATGGCAGCTCCGTTGCCACTGCCACAAAAAATAATACCCATAACTGCAATACCATTTTCAACATCTCTTGCCACAGGATGAATATGATCAGGATAATCCACTGCATCAGCAGTATTAGTGCCGTGATCGATCACCCTATGACCCAATTTCCGGACAAGTCGTATGATCTCTTCCCGGTAAAGATATCCGGCATGATCGCATCCGATTGAAATGGTTTTTTCAGCCATGGTTTGTCAATTATTCAACAGGTTGCTCTTCGGTATGATACTTGCCCAACAAAGACATCATCTCATTTACAAATGCCTCATCTTCAACCTTTTCAAGTTCCCGGATCAGACCTTCGATACCTGCCTGAGTGATTTGCACCTGTCTTTCAAAAGAAGCAAGTGAATCATTATCGAGAGCATAATAAAATTCCATTTCCGCGACGCATTCATCCGCCATGATCCTGAAATGCTTTTTGGCATCTTCCAGCTCGTTACCTTCAATCAAAACATCGATGAAAGGTACTACGGAATAGTCATACGGAAAGTTGAAATGCGGAAATGCCTCAAAATATTTATTGGCAATTTCAACTGCCTTCTTTGTCTCGTCTCTCCTGATAAAATCGTCAGCCGCCCTGTACATGGCCATTTTCATCGCGTTGATACCTGCGCCATAACTCGGACTGATATAAGTGTCTACTTTATCAAAATTTCCCCATCTCCATTTAGTCATGACGTTCTGATAGACCGCTTCAGCATCAACCCTACCACTACCAAAAATCTGAAGAGATTTGGTACTCGGGGTCATGACAGGTACTATTCTCAATCCTAATCCTTCCATTTGCATGTAATCATTCAGCCCGAGCAATTTATCATTTCTGCAGGTTACCGCAAAGTAGATCGGACGATCATAGATATTGGATGCGATCACATCAAGCACTGCAATGTCATCTTTGGTAAGGTAATTTTTTGAAAATGAAATATTTATACGGTCAACAATTTTAGATGAATCCGCTGCATCAGCCCAACCGGAAGCAAGCGCTCTTTTCTTGTCTACCGGAATAAACATATTCTGAGTCGGGATATAACTTTCAAAAGACATTGTACTTCCGCTGATGGGATTATCAGCACCCATGAATTTGAGTACTGTGAGTAAATCCATTGGTTGAGTCAGTCTTTCTTCCGGCTGATTGTAAAAAGGCATATTATTACGCTTACTACCCCTGATCGATTCTGATGGCATAGTCAGCTTGATGGCCGGAGAATCATTGACCTTCGTCCTGAGTTTATCGATGTACCAGTCAACAGCGATCAGACTGAGGTTGACCACCCTGACATCGGTTCTGATACCCTCAACTTCCTGTGCATACCAGAGCGGATATGTATCATTATCACCATAAGTAAATATGATGGCGTTCGGTTCACATGAATTCAGGAAGTTGGATGCATAATCACGGGCTCCGTAATGGTGCATCCTGCTGTGGTCATCAAAATTCTCAAAACCCATGATTGCCGGTGCTGACAATACCACCAAAGCGGTCAATGCAGCCAGCACGGGTTGTTGAATTGACCATTTTTCCCTGATCATTTCCACGATTGCGGGTACAGCGAGCCCGATCCAAATGGCGAAAGTAAAAAATGAACCGACAAGTACATAATCCCTTTCCCGGGGTTCATTTGGAGGCTGATTGGAATAGACAATGATACCAAGTCCCGTGATCAGGAACAGGGTGAAAAGGGCAAAGAAATCCTTTTTCCTTTTTTTTGCATGATAAAATAAACCGATCAATCCAAAGATCAGAGGCAGGAAATAATAATGATTCTTGGAAGGATCATCTTTCATCTTGTCAGGCATCTTTGATGTTTTATGCAAACGCGCTTCATCGATAAATTTCACACCTGATTCCCAGTTACCGCTTGAAACATCCGAACTGAAATATCCCTGATCACCGTTTTGACGTCCGACAAAATTCCACATAAAGTACCTGATATACATCCAGTTGATCTGATACCTGATAAAGAAATTGATATTGTCTCCCATCGTAGGTTTACCAGAACGCTTATTGAGCCATGCCCTGTACGAATCAGGCCTGCCCATTTCAGATGCTCCGATCCTCGGGAATAACATTTTGTCACTCTTTTTATAGACCGGCGTGATTTTCTCATCCACTATCTCATATTTATCTCCTACACGTCCATAGCGGTCTTCCCTTTCAAAACTCACATACTGTGCATCAAAATGAGGTCCGTACAAAAGATCCCTTTCACCATATTGCTCCCTGTTGAGGTAAGGCAACAACCGAAATGCATCGTTCGGAACGTTCATATTGACCGGTGTATCCGCATTGGCCCTGATGACAACCACGCCAACCAGTGAGAAACCAATGGTCACCAGCATTGCGCCCAAAGTAAGCAGATGCAGCATATAATTTCCTTTCCTGGCTGCATATCTCAAAGTAAAATATATCGCTGCGCCAACAACAAGGATAACAGGAATCAATCCGGAATGGAAAGGCAATCCGAGCGAGTTGACCATGGGCAATTCAAATTTGGTCCAAAGCCAGGGAATACCTGCAATGACTATTTTCAGTGTAAAAACTATCAGTCCTGCACCCGCAAGCAAACTGAGGATGATTCCCCGGATCGTGTGTTTCTGGTACTTTTTATAATAATACAACAATGCCAGAACCGGGAATGACAATATACTCAATAAGTGAACACCCACTGAGAGTCCTGCGACGAACACGGAAAACAACAACCACCTGTCGGCGTCCTTTGAGTCCGGAAGCGCATACCATTTGAAGGCACCCCAAACCGTAAGGGCAGTAAAAAATGTGGACATCGCATAAACCTCTCCTTCGACTGCACTGAACCAGATAGAACTTGAAAAGGCAGTAGCCAAACCGGCGATCAATCCTGCTCCTGACTGACTGATGACCTGTGAATTGGTCATTTGTCCTTCCCTGCCGGCCATCATCATCCTGGCCAGGATCATGGTCGTCATGGCTACCAGCATGGCAGCAAACGCTGTAAATATCCCTGACATCAGGTTGACGGCAAAGGCAATATCAGACGGATTTGAAGAAATTGCATCCGCAGCATGTGCAAAAATGCTGCCGATCAAAACGAACAAGGGCGCTCCAGGCGGGTGTACGACCTGCATTTTATACGCTCCTAAAATAAATTCTCCGACATCCCACAAACTTCCTGTCCGTTCTGCGGAGTAGTAATAAACCACCATGGCAATGGCGAATACCAGCCATGCGGAAATAGTACTGACTGTTTTTCCTTTCATAATTTGTTGATAACTATAAAATAATAATTTCCTTTATACCTAATCGTCTAAGAATAAACCACTAAAATATAAAAAATCCCCTAATGCAGCTATTCTTTGGACAAAAGTAAATAATTCAGCTGATTATTGTATTATTTCAATTGAATTGTGTCATTGAGCCGGTAAAAGTATAAAGCAGAGAAGGTTAATCCTTTAATTTTTATAATTTTGCACTTATTATATTTTTGACAGGGCCATCTTGAGTAATTTCAGGAAAACACAAAAATATAATTCATTTTGTGGATGGATCAAAGGACGATAATGATCAGATTCCGTCAGGTCTGTTCGATGGCTCAAAAATCATTCAAAAAACAGCATTATGAAATATATAATCCTCATTGCCCTCATTTATTTTGCCTACAGGTATTTTTTTTCCAATAAAGCACTGAATCAGGGCAGGGATCAGAGGGACAACAACCAGGATGGCGACGGAGGTTTTTCTGATTACGAAGAACTGAAATGAGCAGGATACCCATTATCTTTGAAGATGAGCATTTTGTAGCCATCAATAAACCCGGCGGCATGCTTTCACAAACCGATCCGGAAGGCAATCCTTCCGTGCTGGAGCTTTTATTTCCCCGGTTTCACAAAAAACTTCACCTGCTCACCAGGCTTGACAGACCCGTAAGCGGTTGCGTTTTGCTGGCCAGAAAATCCAGAAGTGCAGGTGCAATGACTGAACAGATCACAGGTCATAAAATTGAAAAGACTTATCTTGCCCTGGTTGAAAATCTGCCTGTTGAAACAAGCGGAACCATCATGACCCAACTTTGCAAAAAAGATCAAAAAGCTTATGTTTGCGAAAAAAATAAAGGTGAACCGGCGATCACCCATTATAAACTTATCGGAAAAAGCGACCGTTATTTTTTGCTGATGCTCCAACCTGTACAAGGAAGGTTTCACCAGCTCAGAGCTCATATGGCCTATATTGGCTGTCCGATCAAGGGTGATGTAAAATACGGTGCAAGAAGGTCAAACAAGGATAGGTCCATCGACCTTCACGCACTGCGGTTGAGTTTTGAGCATCCTTTTACGCTGGAAAAACTGGTTATCACGGCCCCTCCAAAGAACGACCCTGTCTGGAACTCCCTTGAAACAATCTGGGCAAAGCTTTAAAGCCTTTTAAAAAAATTCAAATAATCCGGTTGATTTCTTAAACTGCTTGTTTTGATGTTAATAAATGATTAACGAATGATAAACTTTAGTTAAAGCAAAAGCCTTACTTGATTAATTGCATACTTTATTCTATTTTGCGATAAAAATTTTTATTTTATACATCAAATTGATAAACAATGAAAAGAATACTTTTTTTTGGGCTCATCGTCCTTTTTTTGAGTTCCTGCGGAACCAATCTTAAACCATTGACTCAAAGGATGTACGAAGAATACGGCTGGTCGGAAAGGGATCTTCAAAGTGTGCAGTTTTATGTTTCACGTGATATTGTTTTGGAAAAAAAGGCAATGGACAATGTTACCTCGATCAAGGAAGGAAAGATCAAAGTGACTGAAGACAGGGTCATAGAAAAGGTAGTCATCAAAAGAGGAACACCAGGTTCTCTGCTTTTCATGCCAAAACAAAACAGGCTTGCCATCAGTTTCGATAACGATGACAACAAATACCTGATCTTTGGAGCCAGCGAAAAAAACAATGGAAAATTCATGCTTTTTGCAAAGGACTGGGACCGCAACCGCGGCATCATGACGTATGACGGGCAGACATATTATACTACATCTTCCAGCGCAATGGCTTACCTGTTGGTGGATATCAGGGAAGCAGCCAAAATGAAGGTGAGCAATAATGTTGCACCAGGCAGAAAGATCATCAAATAGGATCTTTATCTCAGAATTCAATATAGAAAACGCCAAAATCACAATTTTTTGGCGTTTTTTTTTACGATTGCTGTCCATCCAGGCTGACCACTGCAACCTGCTGTTTGCCATCCATTCTGATCTTCAACGGGGAATCAAATCTGACATGCCGGAAAAAATGTCCATTCCTGATCAGCTTACCTTTTTCTAACAGACCATAATTGATAAAACTGGTCTGATGGTCATGTCTGATAGAAAAATAAGCCACATTGAGTGAAGTGAGATTATGAAAAAAATGAGATCCAAAAGAAGCATCCAATGGAAAACCTTCCAGGCTGGTCTCCACAATGAAGCGTGCATTTGAAATTTGCGGCCAGCTGACAGGAATACCAATCCACCGGTCCCGGGATCCCCACCGACCGGGGCCAATCAAGATATAATTTGACCCTGTTTCACTGAAAAACTGGTTGATCTCTTCTATTTCAAGCGCCATCTCCCTTGTCATAGATTTATCAAATAATTGATTATCAATGTATACGATATCACAAATATCATCAATTGACCCGTTTCCCCCGTTTTCGTCGCTGGGACACCCTGAGTTAAAAATCGAATAAATTTGCCAGATT
>CAZQKR010000020.1:0-14298 GCA_964594045.1 uncultured Saprospiraceae bacterium
ATTGATAATCAATTGTATCACTTACTTGTTTTTTCTATGCGGACAAGTCAGGAAAGATTGCATGGAGTCAAAATTGAATACCCGACTTTATTCCAGATTTCTTTGCAGTCTGCCTATTCAAAAGTCCAGATACCAGATACAGAGAGCAGGCTGGATCTCCTTTTCAAAAAACAAAAGAACTTGAATTTTTATGAAAATGGTATTTTTCCGTTATGTGTATTATGATCAGTGAATGATCCTTTCGATATCACTGATGTTCTGTTTTTTGACAGCATCATATGGCAACTGGTGATCTGATGAACGAAATGAAGATTTGTAGCTATTATAAAGGTATGATCAAAATAAAAAAGTCACACAGCTTCCGCCGGTGACTTTTTATAGATCGATACGATGACCGATCTGCTCATGAGTGTTTAATAAAACTCGCCAAAACTTTATTTAATCACTTCAAATCGTTGAGCAGTTTTTCCATTAGGAGTGTTTACTTCTACAAAATACACTCCGCTGTTATATTTACTGATATCTAATTTTGCCTGGTTAGTTTTAAATTGAAGATCCATTTGATCCATCAAAATGCCCATGACATTATATACATTCACCTTACCGATCGTCTGTTGCCCGTTCATGTGAATATGTACGAAATCGGCAGATGGGTTCGGATAAATGTGTAATTGGGCAGAAACCGGTGCTTCAGGATTGGAATTTTTCAATTTCAAATAGAAGGTTTTTTCTGCATCAGGTAATGAGACAATGTTTCCTTTCCCGTCCATGCCCGTTGCTCCGGATAATGTTATTTTGAATGGGATGACATCTGAAGTCGATTTGATCCCTATAATATCACCTTCGACAATGAACTCGCTTTTTGCAACGATCCCAAATCCGGTTGCACCTTTTTTGCCAACCCTGCTGAATGCATTTTCCACTCTGCCCGGAGCAGTTACCAGATTCAGTTGAAGTGATGCGCTGGCATTTCCCAACCAGGAATCAGTAAGGAAATAATGTTTTAAGCTGGATTCATCAAGCAATTGAGGCGGAAACTGGAGGTGATAACTGATACCTCCAAGGTCTATGGCAGGATTATTCTGATCACCGATACTGATGTCCAGGTATAGATAATCACCGGCATAAACTGTATCCTGAGAGCTTGTGATGAAGAAAGGGTAAGGTTTCAATGCTGTTGCACCACTGTGTACCAGATTGTTGAAAGATGAATAATTCTCCAGAATTGCGGAAGTATCCGCAGCGGTGATGATGCCGTTTCCGTCAGTATCCACATGCTTGGTATTCAACATGAAAGGATCCAGATCCATATTCCATTCTGCAGCATTCAGGCCAATATTTTCTTCAGGATCCCCGTTTCTGGCAATCCCTTCTTTTCCCATAAAATATCCTACAGGCAATAAGTCTGCAACATCTACTTTGCCATCTCCATTGGTGTCTCCTTTCCAAACACAATCTTTACCAACACATTTGCAGTCTGCACTGATTACAGGGTCGATGACAAGCATTTTAATTTTTACACTTCTGCAGGCTGAATTCCCTGGACAATAGTCAATCTCGAATTCATCAGTTCCTGAAAAACCTTCTTCCGGATAGTACACCAAAAGGTTATAACCTGAAATGGTATCACACCCGATGATGACCTCCTGTTCACCTTCAAAAAATTCGATTGTTCCATTGACTGGCTCTTCTACGATCTCAAAAATGAAATTATTGACAGGTAGTTGATAATCAATGACAAATGCTCGGTCGTTTTCAGTAGTGAAAGCAAATTCTTCAATATTCACCGGATTGAAATTGTCAACAACTAAGCGGACAGTAGCTGTTTGGTGCAGCAAGGGAGCCAACTGCATAGTATATTGAAAATCATCATATCCGTGAAAATTCTGATTGGGCGTATAAACAAAAACACCCTCTCCATCCTCCTGGTAGCGTGTCAGTGTTCCGTGTTTGGGTTGAGTCCAGGAAAAAAGGAAACTCGATTGGTAGTCATTTTGGAGAACATCAAACTGGATTGAACTGTTTTTTACAGTATAAAATGCATCATCAAATACGCCGAGTCCGTCATTACCGATATCGAAGACGTGTATCTGGTAATTTCTTGTTTGTTCCCCGTTGATCAGTATAAAATTATCCACACCTGAAGAGTCAACAAATGGCGTATAAAGTACCTGATTGTTATTTACGAAATCTATGGTACCCAACGCAGGTTGGTGGCCATTGTCCGGAATAAACCCGTCTGCCGGTAATAAAATACTTAATGTTTTGGTGTTGAGTGTGGAAAGAACAACATCGGTAACAGGTTCAAAAACAGATGGAACGATCTGAACGGATGCCTGGCCAATTGCTGTTGTTCCCATTGAATCCGCGACAAGATAGTTGAAATATCTGGTTCCGGTAAATTCCGGGTCAAGCGTAAAAACGACCGTATTATCCTCCGTTAAAGATGCAATTCCACCCAAAACATTGGTGATCTCCCTGATCTCCAGATTTCCGTGTGTGGTTTCATCGTTTGCCAGTACATCGATTTCAACTTCAGTATTGCCTTCTTCAACAAGTACATCATCAGGTTCAACGGTCAATATGGAATTCAACACTTCAACATGAAATATTGCGTATTTGATGGCCCAGGAAAAATAACCGGCGCCCGGATTACCCCTGTATTGGTACATAAACCGTTCAACTCCGGTAAATTCAGCATCAGGGTAGTAGTAAATGGGATACATATTGCCAACAGGCTGGTTGGGATTGGCCAACTGACCGTGCTGAGGCATAAAAAATGGAAAATTGACTATTTGCTGCGGGAATATGTGAGAAAACAATTCCACGGATAATGAGTCATATCTCGTGGCATCATTTTTCAGCATTTTGAAGGAATACTCTGGTAAATTCTGAGTATTTGCCTTTGAAAATAACAGCAAAAAACCGATTAGAACTATGTAAAATTTCGTCAAACGGTTCATGATTTAAAAGTTTTGGCTATTTGGCTGCAATATAAATGATATTTTCTGATTATTACAACATTACATGCAGATTTTTTTTATATACTTTAATTAAATTTATAATATGTCAAGAAATTTGATCAAAAAAACTTATATTTGGACATTAAAAAAGCAATGCTGTAAACATGCAGCGTTTGTAATGTTTAATGCATTTTGTACCTGTTATGTTGCAAATTTTATTGTTTTTTTTCACTGAACAGACATTTAATATATATGTTGATAAAATATTATGTATAAAATTTTATTTTATTGCTGTAATACATATTAAATAAAACTTTAATTTAATTCCGGATTTGAAAGCGACAAAAATTTATCAGGTTTTGGAAAACTTGTCGGTTTATGAATTAAACCGTTTTGTTAAATTTGTTCAGTCTCCGTTTTTTAATCAGAACCAGAGCCTGGTTCAGCTTTTGGAACTCCTGATGCCACACCTGAAAAAAAGAGATCAGCATGACCTGGAAAAGAGTGATGTCTGGTCGCAGATCTTCATTACTGAACCTTATGATGATGCACGCTTTCGCAAGTTGAATTCAGAGTTACTGCGTTTGTATGAACAGTTTCTTGCGCAGGAAATCTATGACAATAATCCTCTGCATCAGGCAAATAACCTGATAGAGGGGATCAGCAATAAAAAAATAGAAAAGCTGTATAACTCTGTTGTTTCCTCAGTAAAACGCTTATCTGAAAGGCAACTTGAAAAGCCGGCTTCCTATTATTTTTATCAATACCAACTGGAAAAAAACCAATATAATCTGACCAGCGAATTTGAGAAAAAATTCAAGAAAAAAGCCCGTTTTGCTGACTTGAATATTGAAGAGACTGCTAAATTCTTGGATATTTTCTATTTAGGTGAGAAATTGAAACTGTATTGCATGCTCCTCAGCTGGCAGGATGTCTCCAATATTTCAGGTGATCTGTTATTCATGGATGAGATCATTCGACACGTTGAAAAAATTGATTACAGTCAGTATCCGCCCATCGCCATCTATTATCAGGTCTATAAAAGTTATGTTGAGCCGGATAATATCGGACATTTTTATAAATTGAAAGAACTGATCAGCAGTTTCATACACATGTTTCCCATTGATGAGGCCAAGGATATTTTTGGTTCTGCACACAATTTCTGTATCAGGCGGATCAACATCGGGCAAAATGAATTCGTAAAGGAAAATCTGGATCTTTACAAAGAATCTATTGCAAAAGGTATCCTTTTCCATAATGAAGAGATCCCGCCGAACACATTCAGAAATATCGTCATTTCTGCCATAATACTGAACGAATTTGAATGGGCTGAAAATTTCATCCAGCAACATAAGGACAAGCTGGAAGAAAAGTATAGGGAAAATGCAGTGACCTTCAATCTGGCCAGGGTTGCGTGGGCTAGAAAAGACCATTCGAAAGTGATCAGGCTTTTGCAAAACGTTGAGTTTAATGAAATGGTGTATGACATGAACTCAAAAATGATGCTGGTAACCACATATTATGATTCCGATGAATTGGAACCGCTATATTCTCTGCTGGACAGTTTTAAAATATTCATTTACAGGAACAAAAAGTTGTTGACCCTCGCCCAACGTTCCATGTTGCTGGATTTCATCAAGTTCGTGAGGAAAATTCTCGCAGCAGGTCCTGGCAATAAAGAAAAACTGGATAAATTGAAGGAAGAGATCAGTATTTCAAAAATTACTGTGACCACAAAACAATGGTTGCTCGAAAAGGTTGAAGAACTGAGATAAGCTCAGATTTCAACCATTTCGGCGGAAATCATTCTGGCAACTCCCTGGTCAACCATAATCTGCTTTGGTTTGTCCCTGAGGTTGTAAAATGATGACATCGAATAACCGTAAGCACCGGTGTTTTGGATGGCCAGAATATCACCCGTCCTGACTTCGCATAATTCCCTTCCTGATGCCAGTGTGTCTTCCTCACACAATTGCCCGACAACATCATAAATGTATTTTTCACCATTCATATTTGAAATATTAATAATATGATGATAGGCTTCATAATACATCGGCCTGATGAGGTGATTTGTGCCTGTATTGATCCCTGCAAATTGTTTGTGATAGCCCCTTTTGACCACATTTACTTTGGCGAGCAGTGTCCCTGCTTCAGCGACCAGGAATTTGCCTGGTTCCAGAATGATCCTGATACCAGGTTTTGAATTTGTCAGTTGTTCCTGTAAAAACAAGGAATAAGCGTTCAGATCGATCTCATAGTCATTTGAGTTGTATCTGACCTTTAGTCCGCTTCCGATATCCAGAGCGGTCACGTTTTTAAATTCAGGTAAATAATGTATGAGACTGTCAAAGGATCTGGCCAGATCCTGCCAGGTTTTGACATCTGAACCTGTGTGAATGTGAAGGGTAACGATCTTGAAGCCAAACCTGGCCTCCATTTCACGAACCTCGTCCAGTTGAGTGACCGGAATACCGAATTTCGAATCCGCATGGGCTGTTGAAATCTTTTGATTGCCTTCTATCTGCACATCGGGATTGATCCTGATGCCGATTTCGACACCTTTGAGCAGCTCACCCAATTCTTCAAAATATTCGGACTCTCCAAAATGTATCCGGATACCTTTTTCCAGTGCGAATTTTACCTCTTCAATATCAGGAACACTGGGTGTAAAAATGATATCCTCTGCTTTGAAACCCAGTTTCAGAGCCCTTCTGATCTCATTAGGGCTGATCGTATCCAGACCTGCCCCAAGGTCTTTCATCAATTGGAGTATTTCATGCGCTTCGTTGGCTTTCGTAGCATAATGTATCCGACAGGGAATATTTTGGAATGCCTCAACCAGCATCCAGTATTTTGCCCGGATCATTTCTGCGTCATAAACATATAAAGGAGAACCAAATCTTCTTGTCAAATCAAGAGCAGGAATTCCACCGATCAAAAATTTTTCCATTGATTTTTTGGGTTTTGAAATCACTCAATTTTTCATGCAAATATAAGGTCTCTTCAATACTTTTCGTGGATCTTTTTAAGCATTGTATCCATTTCTTCCTTGTACTTTCTGGAAGATCCAATGAAATGATTATGCATGAAACTGAAGATGTATATTTTTCCTGATTTTGCTCTGATAAATCCACTCAAACAATGGTTATTGCTCAAAGAGCCTGTTTTCGCAAAAACGTATGGATCGTACCAAGTATCGATCGTACCTGAAACACCGCCCTGGGAAAAAACTTCTGTGATCCATTCAAATCCTTTCATCCGGTATATCTCCAATAGTATTTCAGTCATGTTTCCGGGAGTGAATAAATTGTATCTTGACAGTCCGGATCCGTCAACCCATCGGTAATCATCTGTGAGTTTGCCTGACAATTGCAGTTTTAAATGCTCAATGGCATGCTGTCGGTCCATGACTCCGCTGACTTCCAGGCCTGTCATCAGGAGCAATTGCTCAGCAATGAAGTTGTCACTCACCTGCATCATCCTGATCAGCAGACTATCAGGAAATGATATCCTGTAGGTTTTCCATTGAATCTGATCAGTGTTTGTTTTATGTAAATTTACAGTTTTGCCGAGCGTATCGCTTAACAGTGAACAAACCAAACTGGCATCAGGACTGAATGGAATGGAGATGTTTTGGTCCTTCTGGTACCGGATCAAAAATGAGTTTTGCCCGGGAAGTGCTTCCGTCAAGTCATTTTCCGAAGGCTGGATCTGAATATTTTTTGCCCAATATTCAGGGTGAACTGTGAGAGAGTCATTTTTTATTCTCAACTGAATCTCGTTACCATAAACTGGTAAGTCATTGTTTTCCAATTGGTAGTATTCCATCGCGTCGTCCCATGCCCACCCCGGTCCGTATTTTACAACGGCAGGTTGAACAGGCACATAAAAGAGTTCTTTTTCAGATTTTGCTAAAAATCCGGTTAATTGTTGATTGTTCTGGAAATATGGATTCAGGTTCAGCGGATTGCCTGTTCCGGAAAAAAAAAGGCTGTCTCCTGAAATAAAATATCTGAGCACCGGTAAAGAATCTTTCAATACAGTCAGTGCCGAATAAAGTGTAATAATTTTCGTGTTTGAAGCAGGAGTAAAGTGCTTGCTTTCATTGACCCCTGCCAGGTAGCGGTTTTGATCGATATCAAATAAAGTGAAACCTGAAAATTCCTGAGTAAAAATCTGATTTTGCTTAAAATACTTCCCCGGATTAAAGGTGTTGAACCCAATTTTTTTGGGCGTCGAACAGGCTGAAAACAATAATGAAAAGAGGAAAAAGCCTGAAATTATTTTGGCGGTGGCAATTTTTGCTCTGGTCAGATCCATTTCTCAGTGTCTACAATCGGAACAGGATAATCTTTGCCGAGCACAATGCTCAGTTTCTTCAATTCTTCAGCCGAAATTTTGTAAGGTTCATGCACATTACTGTTCTGTATATTAGCCAGTTCGGGCAACCATTCCCTAATAAAATCACCGTGTGGGTCTATTTTTTTGGCGCGCGTAACGATATTGCAGTACCGATCTTCCTTTGAGTCCAGACTTACTCCGCCCACATGATTCCAGTTGACCCAGTTGCTGCTTGGGTCATAATCGACTAAAACGGATTCGAAATATTCAGCACCGATCTGCCAGTTGACTTTCAGTTCTTCAATCAGGAAGCTGGCAACAAAGAACCTGCCTTCAGGAGAAAGATAGCCTGTTTTATTGAGTTCCCGCATAAATGCATCCAGCATCGGAACTCCTGTACGGGCATTTTTCCATAGTTCGAAAAGTTCCATGTTGTCTGTCAGGCTATAATTGAGTTTGTTGCTGATTCCGGCTTTATTGAAGATATGATTTTTATATTTTTTGGCCATCAGTCGGTAAAAA
The DNA here is from genome assembly GCA_964594045.1 of uncultured Saprospiraceae bacterium. Taxonomy (GTDB): domain Bacteria; phylum Bacteroidota; class Bacteroidia; order Chitinophagales; family Saprospiraceae; genus UBA2365. Next base: position 7,827 of record CAZQKR010000020.1, read on the forward strand.
TCGCGGCGGATTAAACCGTGAATCAGGCATTTCACCCTTTTTTTGAATTTATTGTGTTCGCTGTATTCATCCAGTGCTGCGTAAAGTGATCTGACTGAAATACAGCCTGCACTGATATAGGGAGCGAGATGCGTGGTCTGGCTGTTACGCATTTCTTCCCAACCTGCATTATTGACCGAAATTTTAAGATTAAAGTTGATGAAATCTTCAATTTTCTGATAACCTGTTGTTTCACCACCCTTGAAAAGGAAATCCAGGTGGTCATGTGGCTCATTTCCAAAATTGAGCTGGGCCAGATCCGGTATTTCACCTTGATCAATATTAACAGGAAACATCGGGATTGTTCCAGGCGCAGGGATTGCCGGTCTGATCTGGATAATTTTACCTACTTCCCTGAAGAATGCCGCATAGGTGTCCGGAGTATGATTTACAGGGAAAGGCAAATCACCTGTATGGTAAAGCATTTTTCCGCGTGAATAACGGATTTCCTGTCCGATTGACCAAAGTTTTTGCTCGAGTGTATCCTGTACATATACTTCTTCTTCTGTCCTTTCCTTATTACAAAAAACGGCTGTTGTAGTGAATTTTTTTGCAATATCGAAAATGATTTCTTCAGGTTTGCCGTACCTGATGATCAACTCGCCACCCAGCTTGTGAAGGGATTTGCGAAGATCCTCAACAGATTCCAGGATAAATTTTGTTCTGTGAAGTCCGATCCTCCTGAATCCATATCTGGATTTTCTGGTATACAGCCTTTCATCGAACACGTAAACAGGTATGATCTGATCACAGGATTGTAAGGCATCTGCCAGTGAAATATTGTCCCGAAGCCTTAAATCCAGTCTGAACCAAACTATTCCAATCCTGTGTTTCACTTTTGAATTAATTATCTTTACGCGTTATCTTTTCCGCAACAAATGTAATAAAATTAGAATTATTCTAAATTATCATTATTAATTTTTTTACGCTGGAATCTGACAAAAATGATGATACACCTTTCTTCGTTGGACATGTTTTGTTTTTGAAGGGTTTTACAGTAGAATTTTTAATTTGGGCTATATCTTTTAACAACCACCCGCATCATGAAGCTGACTTATGAAGTTTCCCGATAAAGTGTGAAATCAAAAGACCAGGTTTTCCCATTTTTAAATTAACGTGGATACAGGTTAAATTTTTATAATGACCTGGTATTCATGTGCAATAGCAGATCTGGTACAATAAAGTTATATTGATACCCAAAAAGCTCTGAGAAGAAAAACTTCTAAAATGCAGAATGACCGTTAAATTGGTTTATTACTGATAAATCGCAAGTCGCACATATCACAATGTTGACATTGGGTACCTGATCCGCAATCCAGTTGTCGAATGATTAAAGTCCTGGTCAATCTCCGAATGACTGGTCACGCCCGGAATGACAAGAATGCAGAAACCACTTATGATTTCATGCATGTCAGTTCCGTTGCGTTTGATGATACATGAAAAATTGAAACACGCGCTGACGAAACCAGATTTTTTAGTCCTTTCACTTTAGGAAAATGGATGAAATCCAAAACAGTCTTGGATGATTTCAACCAAACCGAATCACATCAAGCGATGATAAGCATTTATTGATTAATCAGGATGTAGGTCTGATCAAACTCAAAAATAAAGTAAAAGAAAGCCGTTTTGAGCTCAAAATTTTCCGGATGATATTATTGTACTACAACTACCTGGAACAAGGATCAATAAAAAGTAACCCCACTTTTGAGACAGTCATTTCCATTGGTAGTGTTTTGAATTGAAGTCCGGGAACCATCCACAAAAAACCAAATTGTACAGTCAACACACAAGTCTGCTGTTGGGTAGGTGAAAAGCGGTATTACAATCTGAATTAATTGATCTTATCAGGATCAATCGTCCATATCGTCGTTGGCCATGATCATCTGTCTCCTTTTTTCCTGTTCTTCCGGAGACTCAGTTCTGTCAATCTTATCAACAGATGTTGCTATATCATCTGCAACGATGACCCTTCCGCAATTTTCACAGGCGATGATCTCTTTTTTCTGCGCAATTTCGATTTGGATTTGTGGAGGAACAGCGTTGTAGCAACCGCCGCAAGTACCTCTTACGATCGTAACTACAGCCAGTCCGTTCTTGGTCCTTTCCCTGATTTTGTTGAAAGACATGAGCAATCTTTCTTCTACAGTTTTTTCAGCTCTGGCTTTTTTCTTCTGGAGTGCATCTTCCTTACTTTCCGTTTTTTCAATGATCTCACGAAGTTCCACTTTTTTGCTGTCAAGATCTTTTTCCTTAAGCGCAAGTCTTGAATTGGCTTCTTCCAGGTTTTGGGCCTTTACATTTTTCCTGTCATTGGCTTCCCTGATCTTTTTTTCTGATAACTGGATTTCCAGTGTCTGATATTCCAATTCCTTGGTGAGTGCTTCAAACTCCCTGTTATTCTGTACGTTATCCAGTTGTTTTTTATATTTGTCGATCAGATCATGACTGTCTTTGATGTTGCCCTGGTGTTTGGATACCTCATGTTCAATATCTTTAATATTTTCCTCCATTTTAACGATACGTTTCCGGAGGCCTTCTATTTCATCCTCAAGATCGCTCACTTCCATCGGCAATTCCCCTTTCAAGGTGTTGATCTCGTCAAGTTGTGAAGTAAGGTATTGCAATTTGTAGAGGTTAGTCAGCTTTTCTTCTACCGTTTGAACTTTTGTCTTGCTCATAAATTAAAGATAGTTTATTGGATTGGAATTCAATTCTGTCAAATGGGCGGCAAAGTTACTAAATCTTTTTGTAATTAAATCATAAATTATTTCAACTGTATATTGTTCACTTTCAAAATGTCCTATATCTGCGATCAAAATTTTCCTGTCAGCTTCAAAAAAATCATGGTACTTGAAATCAGCGGAGACAAAGACATCTGCACCTGACTGCATGGCTGCAGGTAGTAAAAAGGCGCCGGATCCGCCACAAACGGCAACTTTTTCAATCATTTTACCTGAAAATCCTGTATAACGGATACATTCAGCTTGCATAGCTTTTTTAAGCCGGAGTAAAAACTCGCGTTCTGGTGTTGGAGCAGTACAAGTTCCGATTATACCGGCACCAACAGGAATTTCTTCTGTTGTCAGGCTCATTTTCGGACTCAGCAATGTGATATTTGTCAAACCAATTTTTCGGGCAATCTTTTCGCTGACCCCGTTATACAGAAGATTGTCCAGATTCGTGTGCATTGCGTAGATCGCAACGTTGTTCCGGATCGCCTTGATCAGGGTCCTGCCGACAAAATGATCCGGGGTCAATTTCTTGATTCCTCCGAAAATCAGCGGGTGGTGTGCGATGATCAGGTTGCAGTTTTTTGAAATGGCTTCTTCAATATGTTCCTCTGTGGAGTCAATACAGAGCAAAACCCCTGACAAATCGGCATTTTCATCTCCGCAGATCATTCCTGAATTGTCATAGTGTTCCTGGTTGGTCAGTGGGGCTATGTTTTCAAGGTAGGTCAACAATTCTTTGATTTGCATGATAGATGAGGTAATTTAACTTTGAAAAATAAATTGAAGATCACCGAAAACTGTTCTCTGTGCTTAAGCCAGTTCAGGCTGAATGATCATCTCTTAATGTTTTCTTTGGAACAATTTTTCCCGGAGCTTTGTTGATAAACGGTAAAATGATGGATGCGATAATGCCCAAGAAAACAACACCAAAGATCTGTACCGTAAAAAATGTGATATTGGCATATGAAAAGCCATCAGAACCTGAAACACCGTAGATCAGCAATCCGGAGGTCACCAAAAAATGGTAAGTCCCCATTCCGCCCGGAGAGGGAATGATAAACCCGAAACTACCCAGTGTAAAGATCACCAGTGCGGCATCCACACCAAGTCCACTTGTCGGCTTGATCACATAAAATCCAACATACACCATCATAAAAAACATCACCCAGATAAAGAGAGAATGAAAAATGAACCAGCCAGGTTTCTGAACGGATTTTATGGATTTTACGCCTTCGATCAAGCCTTTTATGAAGTATTTTAACCTTAAACCATATTTTGATTGCCGGATCTGAGGAGTCAGGATCATGATCAGCCCTGAAGTCAGTATTAATGCCAAAACAATGAGGATATACGGGTTTTGAAGGAGGGATGAAATTTTTTCTGACAGATTATTGTTTTCTGCCAAAAAATCACTTAACTCCCTGAAAGCAAAAACAAAAGCCAGGCAGGTGATCATGAACATAATGATCACATCAATGATCCGGTCCAGGAGGACTGTACCCATGACTTTGTCCAATGTGATCTTTTCATACCTGGACATGGTGGCGGCCCTCACGATCTCTCCAAGTCTGGGCAGGCCGAGATTAGCAAAATAGCCAAGAATTATTGCCAAAAATGAGTTGATGAACCGAACGTCGGGCTGCAGTGGTTTTAACAGCATTTGCCATCTGACAGCACGTGAGGCAGCGCTTAAAACAAACATGAGGATCATGGTGATCAGTGGCCAGACTTTTGCAGTGATAAAATCTGCATAAAGCTTTTCCAGCAGGCTGCACTGATCCGCAGGATTACCCTGGGAAATGCATTCTTCAAGATAAGATTGCTGCTGCTTATGGTAAACCAAATATAAAATGATGATCCCTACAGAGAAAAAAAGGATAATTCTCAAGGTATTCTTCAGCGCTGTGTTCAACTGGTTTTATTTTTTGTGATTATTTCCATCCACATAAACGGTGATCGGCTGAAAAGCCCTTGCTTCATCAGGGGTAAGGTAAATATAGGAAATAATGATGACAATATCACCCACCTCGGCTCTTCTCGCTGCAGCACCGTTCAAACAAATGGTACCGGAACCCCTTTCACCCTTGATCGCATAGGTTTCAAGTCTTTCTCCATTGTTGTTGTTGACGACCTGTATCCTTTCTCCTTCGATGATATTGGCTGCTTCCATCAAATCTTCATCAATGGTGATACTGCCCTCATAGTTGAGGTTTGCATCAGTCAGGGTTGCCCTGTGTATCTTGGATTTTCTAACTTGTATCAGCATAACGAAGCAAAATTACAAAAAAAATGCAATATTAAGCGAAATTGTCTATTGAACAAATCGCAAGTGGTGATTTGTTGGTGCTAAAGGGCCTGAACCACGGTTGCAGGGATATTTCATCATGAGAAATTTTCAAAATTTGTTCACAGATAATTATTCCTTCAGGATCATATTGTCGATCAAACGGATGTCACCTGCCCATGCAGCGATTAGACCAACAATATAATGGTGGATAACAGGATCGTTAACCGGTTGCAGTGTATGTCCATCAACCAGTTCGATGTATTCAGGCTTGAGGCCGGCAGAAGTGATTTTTTTCAAGGCTTCATCCCTGATATTTGAGATCGGTTTGGTGCCAAGGGAGGATTTCAAATAGGTAAGGGTTTCAAAGATCACTTCGGCTTTTTTTCGGAATTCCCTGGTCAGGCGTTCATTTCTTGAACTCATCGCCAGACCGCCTGCCTCCCTTTCAGTCGGGATCACTTCCAGTTGAACATGAAGTTTCAGCGTGTTGATCAGGTGCCGGATGATGGTGAATTGCTGAAAATCCTTTTGCCCCATAAAAAGCACGTCCGGCCTCACGATGTCGAGCAATCGTTTGACTACCTGTACCACTCCTTCGAAATGGCCGGGTCTGAAAGCACCTTCCAATGTCTTGTCCAGGCCGGCAAGATCAATGTGTACTGTGGTGTCCAGGTTTTTTGGATATATTTCCCTGATCCCGGGTGCAAAAATGATCTGCAGACCGGTTTCCTTCAGCAAAGCCTTATCCCTTTCCAAATTCCTGGGATATTTTTGAAGATCTTTCGTGTCGTTGAACTGTGTTGGGTTAACAAATATACTGCAAACTGTAACATCACATTTTTTCATGGAGGCACGAACCAGCTTAAGGTGCCCGGCATGCAAAGCGCCCATGGTTGGAACGAATCCGATCGTCCTGCCTTTTGAGCGGTGAAATTCCAGTTTTCGTTCAAGCGCTTCATTATGTCTAAAATTTTGCATCAGAATAAATTTTATTGATTTTGATCATCAAAATTATAAATTCAGTTTGACGAAATCAATATTAAGCAAAATAATCAGGAACTGTGTCATTAAATGCTCATTTTCAATAGCCGCAATTACTTGCCTGCCTTTTTTTAATCGCTGATGTTAAAAACAAGGGCAGGCAGGTGACCAAAATCAATTGATTCAGCGGTTGAAATACAGTTGTATCATCATGGTCATTCCCTGAATGAGGAGTTGACGGTATTGCCCGGCTGTCTTCATTTAAATAAATGGCAATTATTTTTTGTCATAAATAATTAATTGCTTAATTTTGCGCTCCGTTTCCAATGAAGCGTTTTCAAAATTGCGTTTCAGAGATGACAGGAAATATCATTTAGGGTGGTAGCTCAGATGGTTAGAGCGTCCGTACGGAAGGTCGGCGGAGAAGAGAGTA
>CAZQKR010000020.1:14398-81179 GCA_964594045.1 uncultured Saprospiraceae bacterium
CGTCCGTACGGAAGGTCGGCGGAGAAGAGAGTAAAAGAAGATAAACTTTTTTGAAAATAAAAGAGGCGTGGTAGCTCAGATGGTTAGAGCGTCCGTACGGAAGGTCGGCGGAGAAGAGAGTGAAAGAAGATAAACTTTTTTGAAAATAAAAGAGGCGTGGTAGCTCAGATGGTTAGAGCGTATGATTCATAATCATGAGGTCGGCGGTTCAATCCCGCCCCACGCTACAAAAAATCCCAAAGCTGTGGGATTTTTTTTTACCCTATAATAATTATGTACTATTTTTATGTGTTATATAGCCTGAAGGATGACCGTTTGTATAAGGGGGTGACTTCAGATGTTATTAAAAGATTAGAGCAACACAATTCCGGCAGGACCAGGTCAACAAAACACAGGAGACCTTTTGTATTGCTGTATTTTGAAGAGTATTCCGATAAAACATCAGCATTAAAGCAGGAGCAATGGTCAAAAACATTGGAAGGAGGGGCAAAATTAAAGGCAAAGTTAATAAATATGTCTTTATTGGATGAAGAAGGAAAAATAAAGATGGGAGCTGGTTAGAGCGTCCGTACGGAAGGTCGGCGGTTCAATCCCGCCCCACGCTACAAAAAATCCCAAAGCTGTGGGATTTTTTTTTACCCTATAATAATTATGTACTATTTTTATGTGTTATATAGCCTGAAGGATGACCGTTTGTATAAGGGGGTGACTTCAGATGTTATTAAAAGATTAGAGCAACACAATTCCGGCAGGACCAGGTCAACAAAACACAGGAGACCTTTTGTATTGCTGTATTTTGAAGAGTATTCCGATAAAACATCAGCATTAAAGCAGGAGCAATGGTCAAAAACATTGGAAGGAGGGGCAAAATTAAAGGCAAAGTTAATAAATATGTCTTTATTGGATGAAGAAGGAAAAATAAAGATGGGAGCTGGTTAGAGCGTCCGTACGGAAGGTCGGCGGTTCAATCCTGCCCCACGCTACACTAAAAATCAGGGAATTACATATTTGTAATTTCCTTTTTGTTTTTATTGTAACACATTTGTAACACAGATTCGGTTTTACGCGCAAATCCAATGCGCATTTGACATATCTGTTATGTTTTATCCTTCAATCCTGATCTGCTTCTTCTGCCGAATATTCTATATCTGTATTTTGCTACAAGGTCATAAATAAAATCCCTAAACCAGTTTGGAAGTAAGATCAGCCCGTAAATCCATTTCCACCGGGGTAGATGCCTGACTGACCTCAGGATCGCTTCGGATTTGTGGTAAAATTTTCCGTTTTGGAAAAGGATCACACCGGGTGAATGCAAGAATTGCTCAGGGACAGGACCGGTCATTTCTTCAGATCTTAATTGTTCAATTGGCAGGAACAAGGTTTTTCCTTCTTTATCTCTTTTTTCATAAAATTCCTTGCTCAAATAGCAGAGATTGCATTCATCATCATAATAGATGATCTGTTGATCATTTTTTCCGGTCATCTTTTAGCTGACTTTTCCACGTAATATTTTAAAGTGAATTCTTCCAGCAATTGCATAGGTGGAATTCCCCGGCTCAGAATAATCTGATGAAACGCTTTAAGATCAAAATTATCTCCTGCAGCCTTTTTTGCTTTGTCCCGCAACTTCAACAAACCGTGAAAGCCCAGGGTATAGGCAAGTGCCTGTCCAGGGTCTGATATATACCTGTCGATCTCAGTTGCCACTTCTTCAGAAAACATTGCCGTATTTTCAAACATATATTCGCTGGCCCTTTTTTTATTCCAGCCATAATGGTGAATTCCTGTATCCACTACCAGCCGGGCTGCCCTCATGATCTCTGCCTCCAGCCTGCCGAGATTTTCTTCCGGTTTATTTTTATACATATCTGCTTCGAACATCAGTCTTTCCGCATACAACGCCCAACCTTCGATAAAACCGTTGTTGGTGAATCTTTTGTCGTATAAGGGGATTTTTTTATTCTCCAGGTGAAGGGCTAACTGCAGGTGATGTCCCGGCCAGCCTTCGTGGTAGGCCAGAGTGGGCATGCCAAACCTGGGTTTCTGGCTCAGGTCATCGAGCCTGACATAAAATGTTCCTGAGCCGTCACCTCCCATCTGCGCAACTTCATAATATGCAAACGATGACGCTGTTTCCTTGAATTCAGGTACCCTTTTAACCTGTAAACGCGAAGAAGGCAGCTCATCAAACCATTCCGGAAGCCTTTGTCCGACAGTTTGAAGTATGCTGTCAAAATCATTCAGGCATGCATCTCTTCCCCGCTGGTCATTTTGGTAAATGTATTTTTGATTGATTTTCAGCTTTCTGATCTCATCCAGGGGATCAGAAATGTATTTATTTGGGTATATTTGATCCAACACCTCATTCATTTCAAGCCGGATCCTGGCAATTTCATTCCTGCCAAACGCATGAATTTCCTCAGCAGACAGATCCATACCAGTGTGATACCGGATCAGGTAACTATAATATGCATCGCCATCAGGATACAAAGTAGCATTGCTTTCTTCGGGTGCAAAAGCCAGCATTTTTTCCTCATAAGCGATAAGTCGCAAATAGGATGGATAAACTTTGCTTTCGAGCAGATCAAGGGCTTTATCCAGGTATTTTTCAGGATTGCTGATCTTTTTTTGCTGGCCGATCTTCTGCATGAATGAGGTAAATAAAAAGTGCTGTTCTTTTTTTACACCGATAAACTCCTTCATCTGCTGAATGCTGGCATGAATCAGGTGCCTTGGAGGCATGATCCCTTTTTTTCTGGCCAGTTCACTTCTCTTGATCACTTGATCAAAATATTCAGGGAATTTTTCCAGTCTTTTTAAATAAGCCTTCGCGTCGGCTTTATGCTCTATGCGATGATAGGTATCCAGATATGCGGGCAGGAGATTTTGATGGCCGTTGAAAGGATTGATAAAAAAACTGTAATGAGCGAAAGGAATGCCTTCGATATCCTGTTGCAGGTGCCATTCCATCAGTTTTTTACTGAACAGATCCTCTTCATTCAGACTTTTTTCATCATATTTTTTCAGCGTTTTATATGCTTGATGCATTCGCCGGTGCTGCCTGTCTGCCTTTTCCGGTGAAAGGTCATTCAAATCATCACGATAAATGGTATGTAGCAATGGAACTTTGACTTTAGTGACGAGTTGAGGGTCGTCACTAAGGTTCTTCAACATTTCCCTGTAAAAGAAATGTCTGATAAAAACAGGTTTTCCCCAAAACAGATTGGCGGCAAAAAGCAAGGCAGGCACCGTAACGATGCCTGCCGCTATCCATTTTGATTTTTTGCCTGGGCAGGGTATTCTGAACATTTTATTCAATTCAAAAACAGGCCATTATTTTAATTTTCCAACAGTTTTTCCACTTCATCCATGTAGTAGTTCATCGCTTCCATTGCTTTGACAAAAGGAACTTCACTGGTCATGTCCACACCTGTTTCCTTCAGCAGATCGATCGGATATTTGGAAGAGCCGGAGGAAAGGAACTTAAGGTATTTATCGGTTGCGCCCGGTGTGCCATTCAGGATATCCTGTCCAAGGGCAACTGAAGCGGTGAAGGAAGTTGCATATTGGTAGACATAGAAATTGTAGTAAAAATGAGGAATGTAAGCCCATTCCACTGCATAAAGGTCTTCAATATTGCATACGCCCTCATTATGGCCGTAATACCTGTACAAAATGTCCTTGTACATGGCATTCAGTACATCAGCTGTCAGTGGCTGGCCGTTTTCTACAGCTTCGTGTATCTTGAGCTCAAATTCAGCAAACTGTGTCTGTCTGAACAAGGTGGTCCTGAATCCGTCCAGGATATCCATCAGCAATGATAATCGAGCATTTTTTTCAGTGGTTTCTTCCAGAATGAGTTTGGCCAGCAATCTTTCATTGACCGTTGAAGCAACTTCAGCAACGAATATACTGTAATCGGCATTCACAAAAGCCTGATTTTTATTGGACAAATAGCTGTGCATCGCATGACCGAATTCATGGGCCAGTGTGGTCACACCGTCGAAATCATCGTTGTAATTCATCAGGACGTAAGGATGTACATCATAAGCCGAACCGTTTGAATAGGCTCCGCTGCGCTTACCTTTGCTCGGATACATATCTACCCAGCCCTCGTCAAATGCCTTGCTCACAACAGAAGAATACTCATTGCCCAAAGGTTTGGTGGCGTTGACTACCAGTTCCTTTCCTTTTTCATAGTCGAATTTCATGTCAACTCCTTTTACGCCTGATGCATAAGTATCAGAATACTTCAACGTTTCAACACCCAGTATCCGTTTTTTGATGTTCAGATACCTGTGGAATGTTGGCAGGCTTTTGTTGATGTTGGTGATCAAAGAATGATAAACCTCAACCGGGATATTATTTGCTGAAATTGAACTTTCCAGACAGCTGTTATACCCGCGGGCATTTTTGGTGAACACATCACCGTTCACATTGGCATACAATTTCTGGGCAAAAGTGCTTTTATACTGCTCAAAAGTCTTCCAGAATTCCTTGAAAACAAGTTCTCTGTCAGCAGCATTCTCATTGCTCCGGTGCTTCGTATAGGCAGCCTGATCCAGGTAGATCTTTTCGCCGGTGCTCAAGGTGACCGTCGGGAAAGGCATTTCTGCATTGGAAAATATATTATATATATTATATGGTGCCTGTTTGAGTTTACCGGCTTCTGCGATGATCCTTTCCTCTTTGTCAGACAGAATGTATTTTTGCTGTCTGTAAAGATTGTCGAAGAATTGGGCGTATGTTTTCAGTTTTGGTTGCTGTTTCATGTATTTGTCGATCGTTTCCCTGGGAATGGCGGACAATTCAGGACTGACAAAACTCATTTTCGAGCCTGCAACTGAAAATTTTTGTGCGATCTCCTGGTTCATTCCCTGATAATAGGCATTGCCGGTATCTTCATCTGCTTTCATGGAAGCATAGCTGTACAATCTGGACATTTCCTTATAGAGATTGCTTTGTTTTTCCAGGAAAGTGAACAGAGTTTTGGCAGAACTACCCAATTTGCCTTTGTAAGTGACCAGTTCATCCACTTTTGGCATCTGACTTTCCAAAGCGCTTTTCCAGGCTTCATCTGATGGATACAGGTGGGTCAGGTCCCATTTGTATTTGGCATCGATCTCATTTCTGTCTCTTTGTGCTGTCAAATTTTGCGTAAACAGCATTGTACTGCAAAAAATCATAAGGGTACAAGAAGCTTTAAACAGGTTAAAAAATAGATTTTTCATAAATTCAAGTTTGTGTTCTAAATAATAATATTTGTGCTAATGTAATTGACGGATAAAAGCAATTGAAAAAAAATCGCTCTTTGAAGTCAATTTTGAATTCTTCGGGGATAAAAGTATGATTTTTTGTCCTTATGAGCGAAAAAAAACTACGAAGTATAAAAAAATGAATACGAAGTAAATAAAATGAAATACAAAATAATATTTCATTTTTAAAATCTATGTGATTAAAAAGTAAAATTTATATTTGCCGGAGGGGCATTTTCACATGATGTTGTTTTCATATACATTTTTTTTAAATATAATTTTTTTTCACCTAAAACATTGTTGGATTTATTTTTTTTAATATATTTAACTGTTTTTTAACAAAATTAAAATGTGATATGAATGCAAAAATTACCAAATTACTTACATTGATGTTGTTTGTGCTTGCAGCACAATTGATCAATGCGCAAAAACCGGTTTCAGGTGTTGTAACGGATGGCAAGGAACCCCTGATCGGGGTGAATGTAGTCGTTCAGGGTACAACAACAGGAACCATTACGGACCTGGATGGTAAGTTTTCAGTCAGGGCCAGGGAAGGCCAGGTGTTGGAATTTACTTATGTTGGAATGGAAACCACATTATTGACCATTGGAGCGGCAGATTCCTACAACGTTGTCATGAAGAACACAAAGGATGTTCTTCTGGATGAAGTTGTGGTTGTCGGTTATGGTGTTCAGAAAAAGAGTGAGGTCACCGGATCCATCTCCCAGGTGAAAGGGGATGACATCTCCAGGTTGGCAGCTCCGAGTTTTGAATCCTTGCTTTCAGGTCGTGCGGCGGGGGTTCAGGTCACTACCAATTCCGGTATCATCGGGGATGTTCCAAGGATCAACATCAGAGGTGTGGGATCCATTTCTTCTGGAACGTATCCTTTGATCGTGGTTGACGGAGTTCCGATCATCACCGGTAACGTGGCTTTCATGGACGGTGCTAACGCACTCGGTGACATCAACCCTTCTGATATCGAATCCATCGAGATCCTGAAAGATGGTTCAGCAACAGCCATCTATGGTTCACGTGCTGCGAACGGGGTTATGCTGATCACTACCAAAAAAGGTAAGGAAGGCAAGTTCAAAATGAACTACAGCACCTATGTGGGTGTGGCTCAACCGACCAAATTGTTCGACCTGCTAAATGCTGAAGAAGCTATTCTCATCAACAATGAGAAGAGGACCAACAGAGGTCAGACAGCCATTGCTTTTGCAGAAGGTACTGCCGGAGCTGCAGTAGACGTAGACTGGCAAAGAGCTGTTTTGAGACCCAATGCCTTCCAGCAGGATCATGTGCTTTCATTGTCAGGTGCAACAGACCGTACCAATTATTATGTTTCAATCGGTTATGCTGACCAGGAAGGTGTAACTAAACCAAATGCTTTCTCCAGGTATTCTCTAAGGACCAATCTGGAACAGAAAGTTAAAAAATGGTTGACAATAGGTGCCAATGCAGGGTTGACGCAGTCAAATTATTTTGGACTGAACTCCGGAGAGAATTCATTGTCCGGTAATATTTTCTCTGCGATCAGGCAGTTGCCGAATACGCCCATTTACAATGAAGCACACCCGACAGGCTACAATATTGATTTTGTTTCTCCGGGTTTGGTTGGTAGATGGAACAATGCCACAACGATTGGTGATAACCTGCCGAATATTGTTTATGTTATTGATCATAATGTTTATAAAGATAAAGTTGTCAGAACGTTGGCCAGTACTTATGCCAATGTGAACATTCTTCCTTCACTGTTGCTCAGAACGCAATTAAGTGTTGACAATGCATCAACAGAAGGCTTGTTGTACTGGAACCCGATCCACGGTGACGGACAAAGTGTGAACGGACGTGTACACAACGGATTCCAGAATATTTTCCGTTGGAACTGGCAAAACTCATTATCCTATAACGAAACTTTTGGAGGCGTTCATAATCTGGGCCTGACAGCGGTACAGGAATTCCAAAAGCAAAGAGCAAACTGGTTTGAAGCAGCGGCAACTGACTTATCCAACGACTTTTTCCAGTACAACGTGATTTCAGGATCCTTCGGTACACCAAATATCAGTGGAAGTCTGAGTGAAAACGGATTTATTTCCTATGCAGGAAGGTTGAACTACAACTTTGATGGCAAATACTTCATCCAGGCTTCATTGAGAAGGGATGGTATTTCTTCTATGCCTGCAGCCAATAAGTGGGGTCTTTTCCCGGGTGCTTCCATTGGATGGACCATTTCCAAGGAATCATTCATGGAGAATCTTGATTTCATCAGTGATTTGAAGGTTAGGGCTTCCTATGCACAGGTTGGTAATACATCTGTTGGTAATTACCCTTATGCCGGCTTATATGGTGCAGCAAAATACGGAGATAAGAACGGTCTCGGTTTCGTTCAGATGGGTAACGATCAGTTGAAATGGGAAACCAGTAAAAAACTGGATATCGGTTTCGACCTGATGTTACTTGAAGGCAGGTACAAATTCTATTTTGACTATTTCGTGAACAACCAGGATGGATTGATCCTGGCAGTACCGACTCCACCGACATTCGGTGTTCCCGGAAATCAATATTTTGCCAACATTGGAAAACTGACCAATACAGGGTATGAATTTTCCGGAGAAGCTATCCTTGTCAACAGTAACAGCTTTACTTTGACAGTTGATGCCAACCTGACACTGATGAGCAACGTGGTAGATTCATTGTATGCTGGACGTGATATCACTGGAACATATACCATCATCAGACAAGGTGAATCCATCAATTCTGTATATGGTTATGAATATTATGGTGTAAATCCTGCAAATGGTAACCCCATTTACAGAAAACAGGATGAAGCTGGTACCCTGGTTCAGGGAAATATCGCTACATCTTCCTATGTTTTATATAATGAAAGCGAACCTGGTAATGTATCAACAGCTTCTTCTTTGAGTTCTGTCACTGACAAAAAGGTGTTCGGGCCTTCATTGCCAACTTATTTTGGATCTTTCGGAATCAAACTGAGGTATAAAGCATTTGATGTAAGCACATTGTTCCGTTACAGCGGAGGTAACTACATTATGAACCGTACGAGAGATGACTTATTGCAACACTCATTTACCAATAACGGACGTGAAATTCTGGGTCGTTGGCAGAGCCCTGAAGAACCGGGTGACGGTTGGACTCCAAAACTTTGGGCACAAGGTGGTAACTTTGTGAATATCCAGAATCAAACCAATGGAAGGTTTGTTGAAAAAGGCGATTTCCTGAAGTTCTCCAATATTGTGATCGGTTATAACTTACCTAAATCATTACTGGATCGTATCGGAGTCACTGACTTAAGGATCTATGCTCAGGGTTCTGATCTGTACACATTGACTGAATATACCGGTATCGACCCTGAAATGGAAGTAAACGGTGTTGATTTCAACCTGACACCCAGACAAAGGACTTTGACCTTTGGTCTGAGCATTTCATTATAAACATTAAACTATTATCTAATGAGAAGTATTAAATTAATTCAAATAAAGAAACTGGTTCTGATCCCGGTACTTGCATTCGGATTTCTTCTGAATTCATGCCAGGATATCATCGAACTGAATCCATACAATCAGGTTTCTGAAACAACTGCGTTTACTACGCCTTCCCTGGTCGAATTATCAGTAGTCGGTATGTATAATGCAGCGCAGCGCGGATTTTTCAACGGAGCTGACTTCCGTGGATATCCATTTGGTGCAGCCTTCGTTCAGCAAGGTGACTGCAGAGGTGAAGATGCAGTTAACCAACAGGCATTTTACAGGTTTACCTATGAAGGTACTTATGATGCCACAACTGCTAATAACAGATATTATTGGGAAGATACTTATCGGGCGATCAACAGGTGTAATATCATCATTGACGGTGTAAGAACTGCGGCCACCAATGGTGTGATCACAGCGGCAAAAGCTGAAAGTTACGAAGGTGAGGCTAAATTGCTCCGCGCTGCATTGTATCATGAACTCCTGGTCATGTTCGCAAGACCATTCAAACACACTGCAGATGGTTCTCATGCCGGTGTTCCATATCATGATAAGCCGTTTACAACTATTGGGAATATTGAGGAAGGCTTAACCAAAGGACGTGAGACCGTTGCATTTGTTTATGGCAAAATTCTGGAAGATCTTAATTATGCTGAAGAAAAACTTCCTTTAAGGGCAGGATGGTCCGGAACTTACAAAATGACCCGCGGTACCAAAGGCGCTGCTGCTGCATACAAACTGAGAATTCATCAGCATATGTACAACTGGAGTGCTGCTGCCACGGAAGGTGATAAGTTCGCTGCAGGTGGTCCTTATGCAAGCGAGTATGCTTTAGGAGCTAATCCGTGGACTATGTGGAATGACTATAACAGCAACGAATATGTTTATGGAATGGAAAATTCAGCAACAAACAACCCGGGTGTTAATGCTGCGTTGGCTTCCCAATATAAAAGAAGGATGCTGGTTTGTGTTAGTCCGATCGTTTGGAGGAATGCTTCATGGTTGCCAGATGATAAAAGAAGGAAAGAACCAGAAATGGTGTTCAGATCCAGCGGACAAGTTTATACATCCAAATATAAAGATGATGTAAACTATACCGATCCATCTCCATTGATGAGGTTTCCGGAAGTTTTGCTGAACCATGCTGAAGCATTGGCAAGAAGGAATTCAGGAGGAGATTTTGATAAAGCATTAGGACTCCTGAATCAGGTACGGAACAGGTCTCTGGCTGATCCGGCAACTCAGGCATACACTGCAGCAAGTTTTGCAGACAATGTTGCATTACTGAAAGCAATTCTGGATGAAAGGAGAATAGAGTTTGCAATGGAAGGTCGTAGATGGCCGGATATTCACAGACTTCAGTTCTGTCCACATTTTCCGATCAACGGTATTCCTGCAAAGGTTGCAAACCTCAACCCGGTACCTGCTGCCTGGTTTACCAACGCTGGTGAATTTGGTTCCCAATCTGGTGAAACTTTTGGAATTGCAAATGTTCCTTATGACAATTTTAAATTCGTTTGGCCCATTCCACTTTCAGAAATCAACGCTAACCCGACATTGGCCGGACAACAAAATCCTGGTTATTAATAGATAACCCTGGTTAAATAAAGTTTGGAGCTATCTGTGTGAATGGATAGCTCCATTTTTTTGTCTTTGCTTGAGTTGTTACGCCAATAAGCAAATTCCAGTTTGAGAATTATGATCTCTGAAATTGATCTGCATGTGAAAATAAAACGAAAACCAGATGTAGAGTCTGATAAGCTTGAACTGATTTGCCAGCTTTGCAAGATATAAATAAATCAAAACCATTGGGGTGATCTTGTGGGATTAACTTGTGGCAATAAATTATTAGGGTTTAAAACAGTGCCCCACACACGTAACTCCTGAATAAAATAATTCAGAAATGTAACAATTTGTGCAATAGGGTATTGTTACCTGAATGCTGGTTGCAGGGAGATCATTTTCCAAAATGGATGGCCAGTCCGACAAACGGGATCGGTGCCACTCCGAATTCATCTTCCGCCTTATACAACACCAAACCAATGTCCCAGTTCAGGTTTTTGCCAATATATCGCAGTCCCTGGACTCCGAATCCTGCAAAACCCAATTCTTCCGGAGCGATGATCCAGTTTTCGGATACAATTGATATTTTTCTGCTCACCCGGTATTGACCGCTGATGTTAAAAACGGGTACGCGGCCTTGGATTTCACCTTCATAAAATGGCAGACCGAAACCCAAAGTGATATTATTGTCCTTTGTTCCATAGGTTCCGACAGCATAGCTTATGCCTGCTTCAAAAAATCTGTCTGAATTCGGGACTGAAAGCAATACAGCACCGACACCGGCATGTATGTGATCATTGAATGAGTGCGAGAATTTTGGCGTCAAGGCAAAAACAGGGCGAAAACTGTCAAAAATGTCGCCTCCGCTCAGGATGGACAAGATCTCAAAATCGATACCCATTGTGAAATAGTCTGTAAAGGCATAACCCAAATGGTTCCAGACGACCATGAGGTTTTGATAATAGGCTTGTCCTTTTTCCATGCCAATCCCTGTGGGACTGTAAAAATTCCTGTGGTAGTTGGGATTGTCAGGCCAGATCACCCCGTTTTTGACCATGCTTTCACTGATGTGCCGGATAGTTTTGATGTTGGACACAGACAAATTAAGCAGGTTGTAGTTTTCATGGCTTAAGACCAGAATGGTATCATTCATAGATTCAACATGTCCGATGAATTCCATTTTGTCTTTTGTGGTCACTTCAACCAGCATGCCTTTCACAATGCCCAACGTGACCTGAGCAGATAAGTTAAGGCTGAATATTACTGCCAATGCTGCCAGGAAAAGGTTTTTCTGTGATTTCATATTTCTGTTTCATATTTTTTTTTGCAGCCATAAGGAATCTTAACTGAAAAACATTCAGGTTTGGTTGGCTAAAAAAGCCTGAATGTTTTCAAATCGATTACATATGTATTTTTGATTTTTTCTATCTGAAAAAGGAATATTTAATGATCAACATCCATCAGGTTGCTCAAAACATCCGGGGATGTTCTTCATGGCGATCAAATATTTTTGCCATAAGATAAATGAATATATGAAAAAGGGACATCCATGATATCCCCTGAAATTTGTTATAGTGCCTTGTTTTAATCGAACAAACTGTCGTAATTGGTTTTTTTGGCAGGTTCTGCCTCAAGCTGTTCCTTCAATACCAATTCATCACTTTTTGCCCTGCCGCTGTCCAACAGTAAAAGGGAACTTTTTCGTTCAAATTCTTCCAGCATAAGAAGGCCTTTTTCCTCAAAAGCACCATTTTGAAGATCTATGGTGTTCATAAAGCTGCTGCTCAGTTCCATCATCCGTTCCATTTCACCGACTTTGGAGGCGACGTCATCTGCAATATGTTCTACGGCTGCGTCAAACATCTGTCTTTTATCTGAATTGCCGGCAATGATGTTCATAGCGGATTTCATTGCGGAGTGAGAAGTTCTGATGGCTTTCCGTTCAACCTCTTTAACCTTTACCTGGTCTTTGGTATCCTCCAGGAGAATTTCTGAGTTGGCATACATCTTTTTCAGCATCCTTTTAAGAATATCCATTTTGGTCAGCAATTGGCTGTAATTTTTATTGACTTCCTCCAGCCTGGCAGCTTTTCTTGAGGAAAGCAACATGTTTTTTTCATCTCCGAGCTCCTTGGCTTTCTTTGCCATGGCCAGCTGTTTTTGGATTTCTTCGACATTCTCATCGTGCATACGGCTCAATTTCTGGCTTTGTCCCATCAGGTTGCCGATCTGTTCACTCAGTTTGGAGAGGTTTTTTTCCAGGTCTTCCACATAATTTTTCAATATGCCTATTGGATCGATCGTGATGAAAAAACTGGTAATTTTCCGCATCACACTTTTATACATATAACTGACCAGGTTTCTCATTTTTGGATCAAGCACCATATAAACCAGCGCTCCGATCGCCAGGATGATCACCATTAAACCAAGCACATTCCCCATAAATGCGGTAATGGCAGCCATATTGGTAAACAAAAGATACCCGGCACCACCGATCAAGGCGAACAAAACGATTGCGCCCAAAGTACCTTCGGGCCTCTTCCAAAACGATTTGGGTTTGAATTCTCTGTCAAAGGATTCCATATTCATGATTTTATAATTATTTAAAGTATGTTTTCCATTTTATCCATATCAGAAGATATGGTGTTTTCAAAATGCGTGATCGCTTTTTCAAAGTGATCACGCGTGGATTTTATTTTTTCGCGTGCTTCCTCTATTTCCTTATCGATCGATCCGGACCTCGCTTCCATGGTCAGGATATCTTTCTGAAGTTGTTCAATTTTCTGACGAAGTAGCACGATACCTTCGTCGATTTTCTGGGCTTCTTTTTTCTTTTCTTCAATTGCTTCAGCCATTTTATGCTGAAGTGCGATTGAAAATTTTTCTTTTTCCTTTCTGATGACGTTTTGATAATGGATCGCAGTATCGATCAGGAATTTTTTTGAAACACCCAGGGTTTGGGCGGTCATAAATGTGGTTTTATACCTGATGGTCTCATCAGGTTGGATCTCTTCCAGATTTTTGACTGAGGCTTTGAATTTGATGTAATCAAAATCTTTCAGATGAGCGGTATTTATGGCTTTGACCAACGCGTTCACACTTTTTTCATCAAGGCTCTGGTCTATGGCAAACAACTCAAGCAGATCAATTTTCATATAGTATCATTATTATAATTGGTTAAATGGAACTTATTCAGGATAAATATTGTGGTCAAATCTTTTGGCTCAATGCAGTAAATTAAATAGAAAACACTGAATTCAGGATTGGTCAATTTCCAGCGGACTTTTTTTGCTTTTCATTTAAGCTGTACCGGAAACAACCCCTGCCTGCTGCATCATGCTTTAAAAGCACGACCAACACCTGGTGCAAATTTGTTCCTTTTAAGGATACATAAAAATGTTCGTATAATTTTGAATATTGAAAGTCAATACTTTTATGTCTCTCAACACTAAAAAACTTTACAACGCATAAAATAACTCAAAAATTCAAAATTATCCTGTTTGAATTCAATAAACATGTAAATATAAATCCAACATAACACCGGGTTATTTTATTTAGACAATATTAGCTAATTTTGGGTGCCAAAGGAAAAATATCAGGTATTAAATACATTTCAGGTGCGAAATTGCGCCGGGAATGTATGTTTTGAATTGACTATCCTTTCCCTGTAACTTTATATCATTGCAGTAATGTTTTTTTGGTATCAGGGCAAAATAGACCGTTTCACCAGGTCAAATCCCTGATGCAGCATTGATTATTAGCATCTTTTCATATAATTTATAATTGAATTTTAGGATAATATAAAATTAGTCATATCTTTGCACTCCGATTTTTTTAACTATTTAAATTTTTATTAACTACAATGCGACATTACGAAGTAACTTTCATCGTCGATCCCGTTCTGTCAGGCGATGAAATAAAAGAGACAGCTCAGACGTATGTCGATCTTATTACAAACGAACAAAATAAGATCGTGCATGTGGATGAGATGGGTTTGCGTCAGTTGGCGTACCCGATTAACAAGAGATCTTCAGGCGTTTATTATTGTGTGGAATTTGCGAATGAGCAAGGTGATTTTATTCCGAAACTTGAACTTGCACTTAAAAGAGACGAACGCATCATGCGTTTTCTGACAGTGAAACTGGATAAATACGGTGTGAAGTACAATGAGGATAAGAGAAACGGTTTGATTGGAAAGAAAAGAACTAAAGTTGATGTCAATGTTGAGCCTGTAAGAAATGCTGCAGGTTACAAGGCTGAAGAGCCGGTTGTTGTTTCAACTGAGGAAGAATAATTTCACCTGAAAATTTAAAATTATGGCAAGTAGAGAAGATATTAAGTTTTTAAAGAATCCCAACTTAGGCGACGTAAGGAAGAAATATTGTCGTTTTAAGAAGTTTGGAATCAAGCACATCGATTATAAAGATGCAGACTTTTTGTTGCAGTTTATCAATCCTCAGGGTAAGATTTTGCCCAGGAGGATCACGGGCAACTCAATGAAATATCAGAAGCGTGTTGCGTTTGCTGTGAAAAGAGCGAGACATCTGGCTATATTACCGTATGTAGCAGACCATTTGAAGTAATAGTATTATTTAACAGGAAAAAAGAACAAGAAATGGAAATTATATTATTACAGGATGTTGATAATGTTGGCGATAAGCACGAGATCGTAAGGGTAAAGGATGGGTTTGGAAGGAATTACCTGATTCCTCAGAAACTGGCCATCATTGCGAATAAGACCAACAGGAACAAACTTGGCCAACTGCAGCGTATTGAAAAGGCAAAAGAAGACGCTTTGCTTGAAGTATACAGAGGTATTGCCAAAAAGATTGAAAATGAAGTGGTGAAGATCGGTGCAAAAGCCGGTACCACGGATAAGATCTTTGGTAGTGTGACCAATGTTCAATTGGCCAATGCACTGAAAGAACAATTTGAAGTTGAGGTGGACAGGAAAAAAATCATTCTGGATGAAGAGGTCAAAACTCTGGGCGCTCATACTGCGCAGTTGAAACTGCATCCGGAAGTGATGGTGAAACTCAATTTTGAAGTCATTAAGGAATAATGCAAATGGGGTAGTGACCCCGGAAGCTTTTATTATTGAATCATATTTAATCATTATTATATGCCAACTATCAATCAATTAGTTCGGAAAGGAAGAAAGATCATCGAGGTCAAAAGTAAATCGAAAGCTCTGAAAGGCAATCCTCAGAAGAGAGGAGTTTGTACCAGGGTTTATACCACCACGCCTAAAAAGCCTAACTCAGCATTGAGGAAGGTCGCCAAAGTCAGGCTGACCAACGGATTTGAAGTGATCTGTTATATCCCGGGTGAAGGCCATAATCTCCAGGAGCACTCTATCGTGCTCGTCAGAGGTGGAAGGGTAAAGGATCTGCCAGGTGTGAGATATATGATTGTAAGAGGTGCTTTGGATACAGCCGGAGTGAATGGAAGACTTCAAAGCCGGTCCAAGTATGGAACTAAAAGACCTAAATAATTTTAATGTTATATATTTATAAATAAACATGAGAAAGAGAAAACCTAAACAGCGGATCATTACTCCAGACCCAAGGTTTGGTGATGTTATGGTTACAAAATTCGTCAACAATATGATGTTGGAAGGCAAGAAGAGCACAAACTTTGCCAATTTCTATGACGCAATGGATATTATTCAGGAAAAAACGGGTGAAAATCCGCATGAAGTCTGGAAAAAGGCACTCAATAATGCCATGCCTGCGGTAGAAGTCAGAAGTAAAAGGATCGGAGGTGCAACTTTTCAGATCCCTACTGAGATCTATGCCAACAGGAAAATATCCAACGGTATGAAGTGGTTGATCAAATACGCAAGGGCGAGAAGCGGAAAGAGCATGGCTGAAAAGCTGGCTGCCGAACTGATGGCTGCCGCAAAAGGTGAAGGTGCCGCAGTTAAGAAAAAGGAAGATACCCACAGAATGGCTGAGGCGAACAGAGCTTTTGCTCATTTCAAAGCTTAATTTCAGATAAAGATTTAATTTTAAAATGGCAAAGAATAGAGATCTATCATTTACCAGAAACATTGGTATTGCAGCGCACATTGATGCTGGAAAAACCACAACTACGGAAAGGGTTTTATATTATACAGGCCTGAGTCATAAAATTGGAGAGGTTCATGATGGTGCAGCCACCATGGACTGGATGGAGCAGGAGCAGGAAAGAGGGATCACGATCACCTCTGCCGCAACAAGAACCAAATGGAAATGGCAGAGCAATGAGTATACTATTAATATAATAGATACTCCCGGACACGTGGACTTCACTGTTGAAGTGGAGAGGTCACTCCGGGTGCTGGATGGTACAGTTGCATTGTTTTGCGCAGTATCTGGTGTGGAACCGCAATCAGAGACTGTTTGGCGGCAGGCAGACCGATATAAAGTTCCCAGAATTGCTTTTGTCAACAAAATGGACAGGACCGGGGCTAATTTTTTCAAGGTGGTTGAAGACATCCGTACCAAACTGGGTGCAAATGCAGTTCCAATACAGATCCCGATAGGGGCGGAAGGAAGTTTCAGAGGTGTTGTTGATCTGATCACCAATCAGGCTGTCGTCTGGAATGAAGACGATAAAGGAATGACTTATGAAGTGATCGATATACCTGAGGACCTTGTGGAAGTGGTTGAAGAATACCGCGGTAAAATGATTGAGTCAGTTGCCGAAGTTGATGATACTTTACTGGAAAAATATTTTGAAGATCCGGACTCCATCACTGAAGATGAATTGAGGAATGTGATCCGGGAAGCGGTTATCGGAATGTTGATCACCCCGGTGATGGCTGGGTCAGCATTCAAGAATAAGGGCGTTCAGGCAATGCTTGACGCAGTATGCGCATACTTGCCATCACCGGTTGATGTCGATGCAATAGAAGGTATCAATCCGAAAACGGATGCAGTTGAATACAGAAAACCTTCCGCAGATGAACCGTTTTCAGCACTTGCGTTCAAAATTGCAACAGATCCATTTGTGGGCAGACTGGCTTTTATCCGTGTTTATTCCGGAAGTCTTGATGCCGGATCATATGTTTTGAATACCAGATCAGGTTCAAAGGAAAGGATCTCACGGATCTTCCAGATGCATGCTGACAAGCAAAACCCGATCGAAAGCGTTGAAGCAGGTGATATTGCTGCCGTGGTTGGATTCAAGGATATCCGGACAGGTGATACACTGTGTATAGAGAATAAGCCGATCATTCTGGAGAGTATGGTTTTCCCTGCTCCGGTGATCAGTATTGCCATTGAACCCAAAACACAGAAGGATCTTGACAAACTGGGTATGGCATTGGCGAAGCTGGCTGAAGAAGATCCCACATTCAAGGTTTCCTTCGACGAGAATACCAACCAGACTGTGATCAGTGGTATGGGTGAACTCCACCTGGAGATCATTGTCGACCGTTTGAGAAGGGAATTCAAGGTGGAATGCAATCAGGGAGCGCCCCAGGTGAACTATAAAGAATCGCTGACTGCAACCATTGACCACACGGAGCGTCTTAAGAAGCAAAGCGGTGGTTCCGGATTGTTTGCTCAGATCTCATTTGAGATCGGGCCTGCCGATCAATCTTTCCTTGATAGTGAAGATTTCAAGGAAGGCAAGAAAAGAATGCAGTTCGTCAACGACATTTTTGGTGGATCCATTCCAAAGGAATTAGTGCCTCCAACGGAAAAAGGTTTTCTTTCCATGATGGATAATGGTGTCCTCGCAGGTTATAAACTCGACAGTATGAAAGTCAGGATCTATGATGGACGTACACACCCTGTAGACTCAAAGCCCATTGCTTTTGAGCTTTGTGCCAAAGAAGGATTCAGGGCTGCAGCTATGAAGTGCAATCCACAGCTTCTCGAGCCGATCATGAAACTCAAGGTAGTTACACCTGAAGAGTACGTAGGACCGGTGATCGGCGATCTCAACAGAAGAAGAGGTTTGCCCAAGGGACAGGAAACAGGCCCTGGCGGTGTGGTGAATGTAGATGTGGATGTACCTTTGTCAGAGATGTTTGGTTATGTGACACAATTGCGTACATTGACCTCAGGGCGTGCGAGCAGTACGATGGAATTCTCCCATTATGCTCCTGTGCCGGCAAATATTGCAAAAGATGTCATTGATAAAGCAAAAGGTACATTAAAAGTTTAAATAAATTTTGTAGAATAAAAAATAGTCGTATCTTTGCGGCCTGTTTAAAAATAAGTGAATTTTTAAGGATATGAATCAGAAGATTAGGATTAAACTCCGTTCATACGATCACAGTTTGGTTGATAAATCAACGGAGAAAATCGTGAAGACAGTGCGTAATAGTGGTGCTGTCGTGATGGGTCCGATTCCGCTGCCGACGAAAAAAGAAATATTTACAGTTTTGCGTTCTCCGCACGTAAATAAGAAGTCTCGTGAGCAGTTTCAGTTGCGAACCCACAAGCGATTGATTGAGATATATACACCTACCCAGAAAACTGTGGATGCTTTATCCAAATTGGAGCTTCCCAGCGGTGTAGATATCCAGGTTAAATTGACATAATTTAATTTTTTTTAGAAGAGACTTTAGATACGGCATTCCATCTCCAATTGATTGTGAATGCCGCATATCTTTATCAAATATAAAGTCATGGATGGTATATTAGGAAAAAAAATTGGTATGACTAGTGTTTACGACAACACTGGTAAAAACATTGCTGTTACAGTGGTGGAGGTTACTCCTAACGTTGTTACACAGGTCAAGACTGCTGATACTGATGGTTATGAGGCAGTTCAGATGGCCGCTGGAGAGGCAAAGGTCAAAAAGACTTCCAAAGCATTGCTTGGTCATTTCAATAATGCCAACACAACTCCTAAGAAAAAAGTGGTGGAATTCAAAAATACTACTTATGAAAGGGGTCTTAGCGAAGTGGTCAGGATTGAAGATGTTTTTGAAGAAGGAGACCGTATTGCTGCAATTGGAACTTCAAAAGGTAAAGGATTCCAGGGAGTTGTAAAAAGACATCATTTCAACGGTGTCGGTCAAGGCACACATGGTCAGCACAACCGATTAAGGGCTCCTGGTTCAATCGGTGCATCATCCTATCCCTCCAAAGTTGTAAAAGGAATGCGTATGGCCGGACGTATGGGTGGTGACAGGGTTAAAATGAAGAATCTCAGAGTGGTTAAAATTTTCCCTGAGCAAAATATCATGTTGATCAAAGGTGCTGTTCCAGGCCATAAAGGATCTTTTATAATAATTGAAAAATTGTAAAAGCTATGAAAGTTAATGTTTTTGATATAAAAGGTCAGGATACCGGCAGGAGTATTGAATTGCCTGATGATTTGTTTGGTATCGAACCTAATGAACACGCAATGTACCTTGCTGCCAAGCAATTTTTGGCCAACGGAAGGCAGGGAACTGCAAAATCCAAGGAGAAATGGGAAGTATCTCTTTCGACGAGGAAGATCAAACGTCAGAAAGGCACTGGTACTGCTCGTGCAGGTTCTTTGAAAAGCCCTGTTTTCAGAGGTGGTGGAAGGGTTTTCGGACCTCAGCCAAGGGATTACAGCATTAAACTGAACAAAAAACTAAAGGCCCTGGCCAGAGCTTCTGCACTTTCTGCAAAAGCCGCCGGAGGTAATGTGATCGTTGTGGAAGACTTTGCTTTTGATAAGCCACATACCAAATCTTATGTGAATATCATGAAGAGTCTTAACCTGGGCAATAACAGATCTTTGCATGTGATCAGGGATTATGATAAAACGATGTTGTTATCCATGCGGAATATTCCAAGAACTGAGCTTGCAGTGGTGAATGATCTGAATACTTACCAGATCCTCAAGGCCGGAAAACTGGTCTTCTCAGAAGGATCGATTGAAAAGATACGCACTTTATTCGTTTAATCTTTTAATGAAAAGGCTATGGCTAAGCAAATATTAATCAAACCGATCATAACTGAAAAAGCTGAAACGCTGTCTGAAAAAAGGAATCAGTACAGTTTTAAAGTAGAAAAGGAAGCAAATAAAGTGGAAATTGCAAAAGCAGTTGAGTCTATGTTCAATGTCAATGTGGTTTCAGTGAACACAGTTATTACACCAGGGAAGATCAAGGTAAAAGGTACCAGATCAGGTTACAGGAAAGGCATCCTTTCCCCTTATAAAAAGGCTATTGTAACTGTTGAAGCCGGTCAGAAAATTGATCTATACGCAGACATTTAATTTGAAAAACTATAAATTTTCAGACGATGGCAATTAAAAAGTTCAAACCGGTAACTCCTTCCCTGAGATATAAATTAGGGATTGACTACTCTGAGTTGACAAAAACCGAACCTGAGAAGAGTCTACTTAAAAAGCATGAATCTTCCGGTGGTCGGAACAGTTCCGGTAAAATGACCATGAGGAACAGAGGTGGTGGTCATAAGAGAAGATACAGGATCATTGATTTTAAAAGAGATAAAGAAGGTATCCCTGCAAAAGTGAATTCAATTGAATACGATCCGAACAGGTCTGCTTTCATCGCTTTATTGTTCTATGCTGACGGAGAAAAAAGATACATTATCGCTCCTGATAAGCTTAAAGTCGGTGATACAGTGATGTCAGGCAAGCAAGCCACTCCAGATGTCGGTCATGCGATGTATCTTGCTGATATTCCATTGGGAACTGCGATACACTCTATCGAAATGACACCTGGAAAAGGCGCAGCCCTTGCCAGAAGTGCCGGGACCAACGGGATCATGATGGGTAGGGAAGGAAAGTATGGAGTGATCAAATTGCCTTCCGGTGAGATCAGGAAAATTTTGTTGACCTGCAAGGCAACGATCGGTTCAACTTCCAATCCTGACCACACGCTTACCGTTCATGGTAAGGCAGGCAGGAAAAGGTGGTTAGGCAAAAGACCCAGAGTGCGTGGTGTTGTTATGAACCCGGTTGATCACCCGATGGGTGGTGGTGAAGGAAGAGCCTCAGGTGGATTACCCAGATCAAGGACAGGCATTATGGCCAAAGGCCAAAAGACAAGAAGCCTGACCAAGGATTCAAACAGGTTAATTATTTCTAAAAGAAAATCTATTAAATAGTTAAGTAATGGCAAGATCAGTAAAAAAAGGACCTTATGTACATCATAAGTTGCTTGAAAAAGTTGAAAAAGCCAACGAAAGCACCAGAAAATCAGTGATCAAGACCTGGTCCAGGCCGTCCATGATCATTCCTGATATGGTTGGTTTGACTGTCGCGGTCCACAATGGTAAAACTTTCGTGCCGGTATTCATCACTGAAAATATGGTTGGTCACAAGCTAGGTGAGTTTGCTCCTACCCGTACCTTCAGAGGCCATTCCGGAAATAGAAAATAATAGATTAAAGCGGAAACATTATAATTATGGAAGCAATAGCAAGATTGAGAAATGTACCAATGTCGGCCAGGAAAATGCGCCTGGTAGTTGACCTGATTCGTGGTAAAAAGGTTGATGAAGCGTTGAACATTTTAAAATACAATAAAAAAGAAGCATCTGTCTGGCTCGAAAAGCTGCTCCTTTCTGCGATAGCCAACTGGGAGAATAAGAATGATATGACCGGAAGTGCTGATGAATATGGATTATTTGTTAAAAGGGCTTTTGTGGATGAAGGTGCGTACCTTAAGCGGTTCAGACCTGCTCCGCACGGAAGGGCTTTACCTTTCAGAAGGAAAACAAATCATGCCACAATTGTGGTGGAGAATAAGGTAGCTTTGCAAGCTGAAGTTGAAGAAAAAGAAAATAACGGATAATTATATAAATTATGGGTCAAAAGACAAATCCAATCGGCAATAGATTAGGGATCATCAGAGGATGGGAATCCAACTGGTACGGTGGCAGGGAATTTGCACAAAAACTGGTTCAGGATGAGCAGATCAGAAATTATCTTCAGGCGCGTATCAATAAAGGTGGATTAGCCCGTATAATTATCGAAAGAACGCTGAAGAGAATCACTATAACC
This sequence comes from uncultured Saprospiraceae bacterium, assembly GCA_964594045.1. Taxonomy (GTDB): domain Bacteria; phylum Bacteroidota; class Bacteroidia; order Chitinophagales; family Saprospiraceae; genus UBA2365. Next base: position 36,655 of record CAZQKR010000020.1, read on the forward strand.
ATTCACACATCCAGACCCGGTATCATTATCGGTAAAGGTGGTCAGGAAGTGGATAAATTGAGAGAGGAACTGAAAGCGTTGTCAGGTGAAGATATTCAGATCAACATTATTGAGATCAGGAAGCCCGAGCTGGAAGCACCGATCGTAGCAGAAAGTATTGCAAAACAGCTGGAATCAAGGGTAAATTACCGTAGAGCTGTTAAAATGGCTATACAATCCACAATGCGAGCTGGTGCACTTGGGATCAAAGTCAGGGTTTCAGGTAGATTGAATGGTGCTGAGATGGCGAGAAGTGAAGAATATAAGGATGGCAGAACGCCATTGCATACCTTCAGGGCAGATGTGGATTACTCTATTAAGGAAGCACTGACGGTATACGGCAAGCTTGGTATAAAAGTTTGGTTGTTCAGGGGAGAAATCCTGGGCAAGAGGGATCTTTCACCTAACGTGGGTGTTCCTAAAAAGCTGAAAGGCAACGAAAGAGGCCCGGAAGAAAGAAGACAAGGTGACAGACGGCCTAAATCAAGGGGTGGAAGAAAATAGGCTAAGAAAAAGAGTTTTTGAATAGTTAAAATTGATATAAAATGTTACAACCCAAACGGACAAAATACAGAAAGCAGCAAAAAGGAAGAAACAGGGGTTTAGCTTATAAAGGCAGCTCTATAGATTTTGGCTCTTTTGGAATGAAATCGCTCGAGCATGGTTTTATCACTTCCAGGCAAATTGAAGCTGCGAGGATTTCTTTGACCAGATATCTGAAAAGAGAAGGTAAGGTATGGATTCGTATCTTTCCGGACAAACCGGTTACCTCCAAGCCGCTCGAGGTTAGGATGGGTAAGGGAAAAGGAGCATTGGATCACTATGTGGCTGTCATCAAACCCGGAAAAGTCATGTTTGAACTTGATGGTGTAAGTGAAGAAAGGGCCAGGGAAGCTTTCCGTCTGGGAGGTCAGAAATTGCCTGTAAAGACCATGTTTTCCGTGAGACCTGATTATGTTGAATAAATAAAAGTGCAATTATATGGCAACTAAGAAATTTGAAGAATTGCAGGGCTACAGCGATGCCGATTTGAATACTGAATTAGCGGAGACTGAGAAGCGTATCGGCAAACTGATGTTCGATCACGCGATAAAAGGGCTTGAAAATCCGCTGGCATTGAGGGAAGTACGCAGAGATATAGCCAGGCTGAAAACGGAGATCAGAAGAAGAGAAATTGCAGCAGATCCTGAGGCGAATGCCAAAAAGGACAGAGTGATATTAAGAAGAAAGTTGAATAAATAAAATTAAACGGTCAAGATCATGGCTGAAAGAAATTTAAGAAAACAGCGTACAGGTGTTGTAGTGAGTGACAAGATGGATAAAACTGTTACCGTTCTTGTAGAGAGAAAATTGCGGCACCCGCTCTATGGAAAATTCGTCAAGAAAAGCAAGAAGTTCATGGCTCATGATGAGACGAATGACTGCAATTACGGCGATAAAGTAAGAATTATGGAGACTCGTCCATTGAGCAAAAACAAACGTTGGAGAGTTGTTCAGATTGTTGAAAGAGCTAAATAGTATTTATTTTTCAAAATTATAGGAAATGATACAAGCGGAATCCAGATTGAAGGTTGCTGACAATAGCGGTGCAAAAGAAGTACTTTGCATCAAAGTTTTGGGCGGAACCAGAAGAAGATATGCATCCATCGGTGATGTCATAGTCGTTGCAGTCAAAAATGCAACGCCAACAGGAATTAAAAAAGGTACTGTAACGAAAGCTGTTGTGGTGAGGACCAAAAAGGAGCTTCGTAGAAAAGACGGATCTTATATCCGTTTTGATGACAACGCAGTCGTATTGCTGAATGCTGCCGGAGATCCAAGAGGTACACGTATTTTTGGACCTGTTGCAAGGGAATTGAGAGAGAAGGAGTACATGAAAATAGTATCATTGGCACCTGAAGTTCTATAATTTTTAAAATTTTTGGATTTATGTCTAATAATAAATTACATATCAAAAAAGGTGATCAGGTAGCTGTAGTCGAAGGTTCCTATAAAGGAAAATCGGGTAAAGTGTTGCAGGTTTTTCCCAAGACGGAAAGAGCGATCATTGAAGGTGTGAATTTGATCAAGAAGCATCAAAAACCCACCAATGATAAGCCGGGAGGCATTATCGAAAAAGAAGCACCCATACATATTTCCAACATTTTGCTTATCGATCCCAAAACCGGTAAACCTACCAGGATTGGCAGACGATTGGAAAATGGAAAGTTGGTAAGATATTCAAAAAAATCAGGAGAAATTATTAAGTGATGAGTTACGTACCCAGATTAAAAACATTGTATAAGGAGGAGGTCATCCAGAAAATGAAGGATCAATTCAATTATTCTTCTCCAATGGAAGTGCCTAAATTGCTTAAAGTCACGATCAACCAGGGTATTGGCGAAGCTGCACTGGACAAGAAAATCATCGATGAAGCAATGCGTGATCTTTCTTTGATCACGGGTCAGAAACCTATCGCCATCAAAGCGAAAAGATCTGTGTCCAACTTCAAACTGAGGGAAGGAATGGTGATCGGTGTCAAAGTCACACTCAGGGATTCCAGAATGTACGAATTCCTTGACCGTTTTATCAATGTCGCGCTTCCGAGGGTTAAAGACTTCAGGGGGATCAACGATAAAGGATTTGACGGACGGGGCAATTACAGCGTTGGCGTCAAGGAACACATCATTTTCCCGGAGATCAGAATGGAAAGTATCAATAAGATATTAGGAATGGATATATCAATTGTGACCACCGCCAAGACAGATGCAGAAGCGCTGGCACTTTTGAAACATTTTGGAATGCCTTTTAAAAATCAAAGAAATTAATTATTATGGCAAGGAAGTCATTAATAGCCAGGGAGGTTAAAAGGGCAAAGTTGGTTGAAAAGTATGCTGAAAAGCGTAAACAACTTAAAGCCGAAGGTCTATGGGATGAATTGGATAAATTACCAAGAAATTCCAAACCTAGCCGGTTGCACAACAGGTGTCAACTGACTGGCAGACCCAAAGGATATATGAGAAGATTTGGAATATGCAGAGTGAAATTTCGGGAAATGGCCAATTTTGGAAAAATCCCTGGTGTAACAAAAGCAAGTTGGTAATAGAATAAACTAGAATTATGGCAGTTACAGATCCAATAGCAGACTATTTAACCAGAATCAGGAATGCCCAGACAGCGGGGCACAGAATGCTGGTAATACCTGGCTCAAAATTAAAAAGGAGAATAACCGAGATCCTTTATGATCAGGGTTATATTTTAAAATACAAGTTTGAAGAGGATGGCAAGTCAGGTCAGATTTACATCGCTTTAAAATATGATCCGTTGACCAAATTACCCGTGATCAAGAGAATGGGTCGCATCAGTAAACCAGGCTTGCGTAAATATGCACCTGTTGAAAAACTGCCCAGGATCATCAACGGCTATGGCATCGCTATCGTTTCAACTTCCAAAGGGATCATGACCGATAAAGAAGCCAGACTTAAAAATGTAGGTGGCGAACTGATATGCTATATTTATTAAAATTAAAACTTTTTTAGGATGTCAAGAATTGGTAGAGCTCCTATTGCCTTACCGGCAGGAGTTGAACTCAAAATAAGCAAGGGTAACCTGGTTGAAGTCAAAGGTCCTAAGGGAAGTTTGATCCAGCAAGTTGATCCGGATCTCGAATTGGTCCTGGAAAACGGTTCTTTGGAAGTAAAGAGACCAAATGATCAGATCCGCTTCAGAGCGATGCACGGATTGTACAGATCTTTGTTGAATAATATGGTGACAGGTGTGTCTACAGGTTTTACTAAAGAACTGGAACTGGTTGGTGTAGGTTTCAGGGCTAACAACACCGGCAATTTGCTTGAATTGGCCCTGGGTTACTCTCACCCGATTTATTTCTATATTCCTGATGACCTGGTGCTGGAAACAGTTACAGAAAAAGGTAAAAACCCAATTATCAGACTGAGTGGTATCGACAAACAATTGATTGGTCAGGTTGCTGCTAAGATCAGAGCCTTCAGAAAACCTGAACCTTATAAAGGCAAAGGTGTCAGATTCGTAGGAGAAGAGGTCAGAAGAAAAATGGGTAAAACAGCAGGTAAAAAATAGACTTTAAATTAAGTTGAAATGAGCAGAAGAAATCAAAGCAAAGAGTTCAAAAGAAACAGGATCAAAATGAGGATCCGCAGTAAAATTAGTGGTACTGCTGTCAGACCTCGTTTGTCTGTCTTCAAAAGTAATAAAGCAGTTTACTGCCAACTCATTGACGATGAAGCAGGAATAACGCTTGCAAGTTCTCAGTCACTGAATGGTCCTTTAGCCACTGGCAGCAGAACTGTTCAGGCAGAAAAAATCGGCGAAGAGATCGCACGTAAAGCACTCGCAATGAATGTGAACAATATCGTTTTCGACAGAGGAGGGTATCCATATCACGGAGTGGTTAAATCGTTGGCAGAAGGAGCCAGAAAAGGTGGCTTGAATTTTTAATGAATCAAAGTTATTGCAATGTCAAATAGTTTTTTAAACAGAGTGAGTCCTGCTGAAGCCGGAGAATTGAAGGAAAAAATGGTTGCGCTCAACAGGGTGACCAAAGTTACAAAAGGGGGTAGGACTTTTAGTTTTGCGGCAATCGTTGTAGTTGGCGATGGTAATGGTACCGTAGGTTACGGTCTGGGTAAAGCAAGGGACGTATCTGAATCTATTGCAAAAGCAGTTGAGGCAGCCAAAAGAAACCTCGTTAAAGTTCCCGTATTAAAGGGCACAATTCCCCATGAGCAATTGGGTAAGTTTGGCGGAGGAAGAGTATTGATCAAACCTGCTGCAGATGGTACAGGAGTAATTGCAGGTGGTGCAATGCGTGCTGTGCTTGAAACTGCCGGATATCACAACGTGCTCGCAAAATCCCAGGGTTCTTCTAATCCACATAACGTGATCAAGGCAACAATAGATGCATTGGTTAAATTAAGGAATCCTTATGACATTGCACGTCAGAGAGGATTAAAAATGGATAAAATTTATAATGGTTGATACGCTAAATGTAATAAAATGGCAAAAGTTAGATTGACACAGGTTGTGAGTAATATTAAAAGACCCCAAAGACAAAAAGATACTTTGGTCGCTCTTGGTATCACCAGAATGAATCAGACAGTTGAAAAGGAACTTTCTCCCCAGGTTGAAGGTATGATCAGGAAAGTTCAACATTTGTTAAAAGTCGAAATGCTTTGATAAGCTAAAAAATTAAAGATATATGGAGTTACATAATCTTAAACCAGCTGCAAATGCTGTAAAGCGCCAGAAAAGAATTGCCAGGGGTGCAGGTTCCGGACACGGTGGGACTGCTACCAGAGGTCATAAAGGTGCTAAATCAAGAGCAGGTTACAGTTCCAAAAGAAATTACGAGGGTGGTCAGACTCCTCTTCAGATGAGACTTCCTAAGAGAGGCTTTAAAAATCCTTTCAGAGTGGAATACGAGCCTTTTAATATTGAGAGGCTGGATAAAATTGCTGAAAAATACAATGTTGCAGCAATCACTCCAGATTTTCTTATAGAAAAAGGCTATATCAGGAAATACGAACTCGTTAAAATTTTGGCTGACGGGGAATTGACCAGAAAGTTGGATGTCTCCGCCCATAAGTTTTCAAAAGCTGCTGTTGCAGCAATTGAACAAGCCGGAGGTACCGTTACAACCTTGTAAACTTATAGGTATGAACAGATTTATTGAAACCTTAAAGAACATCTGGAAAATTACTGAGTTGCGGAATCGTATCCTGTTTACGATCATGATTCTTGCAATATACAGATTTGGTGCATACGTTGTGCTGCCAGGTGTCGTTCCTGCTGCGCTTGAAGCTGCCAGGGAATCCAGGAGCGATACGGACATTCTTGGCTTGCTTAACATTTTCACAGGTGGTGCTTTTTTCCAGGGTGCTATCTTTGCGCTTGGGATCATGCCATATATCACTTCTTCCATCATTATCCAGTTGTTGGGATTTGCTGTTCCATATTTCCAAAGATTACAACAGAAAGAAGGTGAATCAGGAAGAAAGAAGATCACACAGATCACCAGATTCCTGACATTGCTGATCACATTGGTTCAGGGTGGGGCTTACCTCGCTCAATTGAATGCAATGGAAGCAGTTGATCCTTCTGTTAATCCGTTTATCTTCTGGCTTGGCAATATCATCATCCTCTCAACAGGTACCATATTTGCCATGTGGATGGGTGAAAAAATTACCGACAAAGGTATCGGCAACGGTATTTCATTGCTGATCATGGTGGGTATCATTGCCAGATTGCCGCAATCATTTGCTGCAGAGGTAGTTACCCAATTCAACAATAATATTCTCTTGCTGATCATCGAAATGGCTCTGTTCTTTGGAATCGTACTCGCAACGGTTTTGATCATTCAGGCTGTACGGAAAATTCCGGTTCAGTTTGCTAAAAGGATGGTAGGTAGAGTTGCCGGATCTTCTATTCCTGTAGCCGGTGCAAGGGACTATATTCCGCTGAAAGTCAATGCTGCGGGTGTTATGCCCATTATTTTTGCCCAGGCGATCATGTTTTTACCCATTACCGCTGCCAGTTGGTTAAGCGAAGATGCAGTTACAGGTAATTCGTTTCTCCTTGCAATGAATAACTGGAAATCTTTGCCTTATAATATCGTATTTTTCCTGTTGATCGTCGTATTCACCTATATTTATACGGCATTGCTGGTTAATCCGAAACAGTATGCAGAGTACCTTAAGAGGCAGAATTCGTTTATTCCCGGTGTTAAACCCGGAAAGCCCACTCAGGATTTTATCGATAATCTGACTACCCGTATTACTTTGCCCGGATCTATTTTTCTGGGATTCATTTCTATTTTCCCTGCTATTGTTGGGGCCATTGGAGTGAATGATGCATTTGCGCTCTTCTTTGGTGGTACTTCATTGTTGATCCTGGTAGGTGTTGTATTAGATACCTTGCAGCAAATTGAAAGTCACCTGCTGATGAGGAAATACGACGGGTTGGTAAAATCAGGTAAGCTGAAAGGAAGAAAGACAAGTGGTATGCAGCAACTTGGAGGAGGTTGATCAATTAACGGTTTCTGATTAAATCGAATAAGATCCGTTTGGGAAATAATGATATATATTATAAGACTGAAAGCGAAATTGAACTGATTCGAACCAGCAATCTGATGGTGTCCAAAACACTGGCGATGATCGCTGAAGTTTTAAGGCCTGGAATTACAGGCAGGATGATTGACAAATTGGCTGAGAGTTTTATACAGGACCATGGAGCTGTTCCTTCATTCAAAGGATATGGAGGTTTTCCCGCCACACTCTGTGTTTCCAGAAATGAGGTGGTGGTTCATGGTATACCGGATGATACCGAGTTTGTAGAAGGAGATATCGTTTCAGTGGATTGTGGTGTTTACCATCAGGGATTCCACGGTGACAGTGCATATACTTTTGCGATTGGTGAGGTTTCCGGACAAGTTTTGGATTTACTCAGGGCTACCCGTAAATCCTTGTATCTTGGCATCGAACAGGCGGTTGCCGGCAACAGGTTGGGCGATATCGGTTTTGCAATTCAGCAATACACTGAAAAAATCCATGGATACGGAGTGGTCAGAGAGATGGTTGGACATGGCGTAGGAAGAAATCTGCATGAAAAACCTGAAGTTCCGAATTATGGAAAACGCGGTAAGGGTATGATCATGAAAGAAGGACTGGTTATTGCAATTGAACCGATGATCAATCTGGGTGATTACCGGGTCAGACAAATGAATGATGGCTGGACCATTGTAACCCGGGATAAAAAGCCTTCTGCACATTTTGAACATTCCGTGGCGGTAGGCAAAAATTCGGCAGATATATTGTCAGATCACAGTTTTGTGGAGAATGCTGTTAAAAACAATCCAAATCTTAGGGAAATATAAAAAATAGTTAGATATTTGCACTCCAATTTTTTAGGGTATGTCCAAACAACAACTTATTGAGCAGGATGGGATTATTGAAGAGGCACTTTCGAACGCTATGTTCAGGGTGCGTCTCCAGAATGATTACCTCATCATTGCAACTATTTCCGGGAAAATGCGAATGCATTATATCAGGATTTTGCCGGGAGATAAAGTTAAGGTAGAGATTTCTCCCTATGATTTGAGTCGCGGAAGGATCACTTACAGATATAAATCATAGGCCGGTCTGATGCGTCAGGCCTTGAGGTTATGGATAACAGAATGAGAATTAATATAATAAGATAAAGATTTAATATTCAAGAGATGAAAGTGAGGGCATCTATTAAGACGAGGACAGCAGATTGCAAGATCGTCAGGAGAAAGGGAAAGATTTATGTGATCAACAAAAAGAACCCGAAGTATAAACAACGTCAAGGTTAAAATAAATTAATATGGCACGAATTGAAGGGGTAGATATTCCTAAAAATAAGAGAGGCGTTATAGGCTTGACCTATATTTACGGGATTGGCAGAAGTAAGGCTGCAGAGATCCTGGCTAAGGCTGGTATTGACGAGAGCACCAAAGTGGCTGCGTGGACTGATGAGAATGTCAGGATGATCTCGCAGATCATTCAGACTGACCATAAAGTTGAGGGTGAATTGCGGACTGAGGTGTCCATGAACATTAAACGGTTGATGGATATTGCCTGCTACCGTGGCTTGAGACACAGAAAAGGTCTTCCTGTCAGGGGTCAAAGTACAAAAACCAACGCCAGGACTCGTAAAGGAAAGAAAAAGACTGTTGCCAATAAAAAGGTAGCACCTAAAGGATAATAGGAAATCAATCATATTTTACATTAGAATAGTAATTCAATGGCAAAAGGTAAAGTTGTTAAGAAAAAACGTAAGATAGTTGTTGACCCGGTTGGGATAGCTTATATTCAGGCAAGTTTCAACAACATCATTGTCACTTTGACCAATAAGGCAGGACAAGTTGTTACCTGGTCTTCCGCTGGCAAATCAGGTTTTAAGGGTTCTAAAAAGAATACCCCATATGCAGCACAGATGGCTGCGAAAGATGCCGCACAGGTGGCTTACGATGCCGGCATGCGCACACTTGAGGTTTATGTAAAAGGTCCGGGTGCTGGAAGAGAAGCTGCCATCAGGGCAATTGACGGTGTGGGCATTAGGATCACCCGTATTACAGATGTGACTCCAATCCCTCACAATGGTTGTCGTCCACCGAAAAGAAGAAGAGTTTAATTAATTATAGAATTTATTTGAACAATGGCAAGATATACAGGCCCAGCTACTAAAAAAGCAAGATCTTTCGGGGAACCAATTTTTGGACCTGACAGAGCGTTTGATAAACGTAAATACAAACCGGGCCAGCATGGTCCGTCCAAAAGAAAAGGACAGACTTCTGACTATGCTGTCCAGTTGACTGAAAAGCAAAAAGCAAAATATACTTATGGATTGCTGGAGACACAGTTTCGTAACCTTTTTGAGCTGGCAAGCAGAAAAGAGGGCGTAACAGGTACTGTTTTACTGCAGCTTCTTGAAGCCAGACTGGATAATACAGTATACAGACTGGGTATAGCAAGAACGAGAAGATCTGCAAGGCAAATGGTTTCCCACAAACACATTGTAGTCAATGGCATTCCTACAAATATCCCTTCGTATACCTTGAAACCTGGTGATTTTGTCACCGTGAAAGGTAGTTCAAGGGAAATTGAACTGATCCAAAACAATATTAGATCAAAATCTGATGTAAGAAATTTCGGTTGGCTTGAATTTAACCCGGATACCATGACGGGCAAATTCCTAGCCTATCCTGAAGCTGAACAAATTCCCGAGAATATCAATGTGCAATTGATTGTTGAACTTTATTCCAAGTAACAGATCTATTTTACTTGTTTTCTTACTTATTTAGATTTTATTTATGAGCATATTAAATTTTCAGAGACCTGAAAAGATAAAACTTCAAAAGGCAGATAATTTCCTTGGTATCTTTGAATTCAAGCCTTTGGAAAGAGGTTTTGGCCATACTTTGGGCAATTCATTGAGAAGAGTGCTCCTTTCTTCTTTGGAAGGATATGCAGTTTCTTCAGTCAGAATTGCCGGGGTTGATCACGAATTCTCCACTATTAAAGGTGTGGTTGAGGACGTTGTTGATATTATTCTGAATCTCAAGCAGATCCGCCTGAAAAAGGTTTTTGAGGAAAGCGAAGAAGATGCTGCCCAGGAGAAGAAAATATACCTTACGGTCACCGGGAAAAATACTTTTACCGCTGGTGACATCGAAGGTTTTACGAATATGTTCAAGATCGCTAATCCTGAACTGGTGATATGCAATATGGAAACTTTTGTCAACCTCGAAGTTGAACTGACCATCACCAAAGGAAGAGGATATGTTCCCGCTGAAGCTGGCAAAGAGCAAATCGAAACCATAGGCACTATTCCGGTTGATGCAATCTATACTCCGATCAAAAAAGTTTCTTATACTGTTTCCAATACCAGGGTAGAACAAAGAACAGACTACGAAAAACTTGAACTTACCATACAGACTGATGGAACGATTCATCCTGAAGAAGCTGTTAAACAGGCTTCCAGGATTCTCATCCAGCATCTGATGCTGATCACAGATGAGAACATCACTTTTGAAGATTCCAAGTCCAAGAGTGAAGATGTCGTAGATGAACACGTTTTGCATATGCGCAAGCTCCTGAAAACTCCGTTGGAAGATCTGGATCTTTCCGTCAGGGCATTCAACTGCCTGAAAGCAGCTAAAATTGATACTTTGGGTGCCCTGGTTGAATATGAAAGACATGAATTGTTAAAATTCAGGAATTTTGGAAAGAAATCCCTTGTTGAGATCGAGGAATTGCTGGTTGAAAAAGGTTTGACTTTTGGTTTGGACCTTTCTAAATACCAGATCGAAATAGAAAAAAACTAACGTTTTAAAGCCGGTACAAAAAGAAGTCCGTTTTTGTAATTATAAACCTGTATTAACCGCTTGAATATTGGATGGCCGGTGGTCCTGTTCATAAAGTGATACACAAATTTTAAGTCCTATGGGGCACGGTAAAAAATTTAATCATCTTGGAAGGCAGAAAGGTCACAGAGATGCCCTTTTGAAAAACCTTTCCATCGCATTGGTTGCACACAAAAGAATTGTAACCACCCTGGCAAAAGCCAAAGCACTGAAAGTTTACTTCGAACCACTTGTAACAAAATCAAGGTTGAATACCACACATTCAAGAAGAACTATTTTCGCTTATTTGCAAAGTAAGGAATCTGTAAATGAATTGTTTGATGTGATCGCTCCAAAAGTAGGTGACAGACCAGGTGGATACACCAGGATCATTAAAATGGGGTTCAGAAAGGGGGATGGTGCTGAGATGGCAATGATCGAACTTGTGGATTTCAACGAATTGTTGTTGAGTGCAAAATCAGAAAAAGCTGGTAAATCAACCAGGAGAAGAAGAGGAAAAGGCACAGGTGCTAAGGAAGGTGTTGCAGCAGTTGCAACTGCCGCAACGACAGTAGCTGCAACAGAAACAATTTCAGAACCTGAGAAAACTGAAGCAAAACAGGAAGAAGAGTAACCATTTGTTTACTATATCTTTTAAGCCTCCTCTTTATCGGAGGCTTTTTTTTTATAGTAAAGTAATCCGTTCTTTAGACTGATGATCCGATCAAGGAATTTCGCCATTTCTTACTCCTGTAAACGGGCCAGGCCAACCCTTAGATTTTTACAAGGTAATTATTAACAGTCTCCCATTTTCCTGTTGCTCAAATTTTTGGCAGGGAGAACTTTATTCTACTCATAATTAATACATATTTTATGGAAAATAAACTGCCAAAGTCGTACCTTTGCACTTTATTTTTTTAACGAAAATTTTAAGACATGTCAGAAATAAAAGATATCCGTGCAAGGGAAATTTTGGATTCAAGGGGAAATCCGACAGTTGAAGTTGAGGTGTTGACTTCAGGTAATATCATCGGAAGGGCAGCTGTTCCTTCAGGCGCATCAACAGGTGTTCACGAAGCAGTGGAATTGCGTGATGGTGACAAATCAAGATTTAATGGTAAAGGGGTCTTGAAAGCCTGTGAAAATGTTAATGAGCATTTAAGAGAATTACTGGTCGGTCAGAATATTTTTGACCAGATCCGTTTGGATGAAATGATGATTGAGTTTGACGGCACGAAAAATAAATCCAGAATGGGTGCCAATGCCATTTTGGGAACTTCCCTGGCGATCGCGAAAGCGGCTGCTGAGTTGTCCGGCCAACCATTGTACCGTTATGTAGGTGGTGTGAATGCACATGTTTTGCCGGTCCCGATGATGAATATTCTTAATGGCGGATCACATGCAGATAATAGCATCGATTTCCAGGAATTTATGATCATGCCGGTTGGAGCAAGTTATTTTTCTGAAGCTTTGCGGATGGGAACAGAAGTTTTCCATGCATTGAAAAAAGTGCTTGCTGATAAAAATTACTCAACCAATGTGGGTGACGAAGGCGGATTTGCGCCCAACCTGAAATCCAATGATGAAGCGATCGAAACAGTCCTGATGGCGATCGAGAAAGCTGGTTTAAGACCGGGTGAAGACATCATGATCGCTTTAGATCCTGCTGCTTCAGAATTTTACCTGGAAGATGAGAAAAAGTATCACCTGTTCAAATCCAGCGGGGATAAATTGACTTCTTCAGAAATGGTCAACTACTGGAAAGAATGGGTGTATAAATATCCGATCATTTCCATCGAAGACGGATTAGCTGAAGATGACTGGACTGGTTTTAAGGAAATGACCGACATTTTGGGAGGCAAGATCCAGATCGTGGGAGATGACCTTTTTGTGACCAATTCTGAAAGGCTTTTGATTGGTATAGAAAGAAAAGTGGCCAACTCCATCCTGGTCAAATTGAACCAGATCGGATCCTTGACAGAAACCATTGATGCCGTCAATCTGGCAAAACGCAACAGTTACACTGCAGTTATGAGTCACAGATCAGGCGAAACGGAAGATACTACCATTGCTGATATGGCAGTCGCGCTAAATACAGGTCAGATCAAAACCGGCTCTGCCTCAAGAACTGACAGGATCGCAAAATACAATCAATTGCTCCGGATTGAGGAAGAATTGGGCGATATGGGCTATTTCCCGGGGATCAATTTCAGAAATATGTAAACTTTGCAGGTCTATAAAAATCTTTGTAATATTTTGTAATTTAGCTAATTATATATAACTTTGTTTTTTAATATAATAGCTTGTAGATTATGAAGCACCTAATTACCGGATTTTTAAAGACTTACAGAAGGTTCGTGGTTATTTTTCTAGTATTTTTCGTTTGGGTGATGTTTTTTGACAACAGAAGCATGATTGTTCAGCGAAGACTCAGCCAGCAAATACGTGTTTTGGAGAATGAAGAATTGGCATACACGGAAAAGCTGGGGAAGGTGAAAAAGGAATGGGAATCCATGCAACTGTACCCGGAAAAGTATGCCAGGGAAAAGTATTACATGCATAAACCTGGAGAGACTGTGTATCTTTTTGTAGATGAAATCAAAGAATAATTCAATATGAGCGTTTTAGTAAACAAGCATTCCCGGATAGTAGTTCAGGGTTTTACAGGCAATGAGGGCACATTTCATGCCACTCAGATGATTGAGTATGGAACCAATGTTGTCGGCGGTGTGACTCCCGGTAAAGGAGGTCAGAAACATCTTGACAGACCGGTTTTTAACACGGTTGCAGATGCAGTTTCGAAAGAAGGTGCTGATACATCGATCATTTTTGTCCCGCCAGCCTTTGCTCCGGATGCCATCATGGAAGCTGCAGAAGCCGGAATCAAACTGGTCGTGGCGATCACAGAAGGCATTCCGGTTCAGGATATGGTGAAAGTGAAAGCTTATCTTGATGCACACAAAACGCGGATGATTGGTCCAAATTGTCCCGGCATCATCACTCCGGGTGAGGCAAAAGTGGGTATCATGCCTGGTTTTATTCACAAACCGGGTAGGATAGGTGTTGTATCCAGGTCTGGAACACTGACTTATGAAGCAGTGGATCAGTTGACCAAACTCGGTATCGGTCAGTCAACCTGCATCGGAATAGGCGGCGACCCGATCATCGGAACAACCACCATGGAAGCTGTACAACTATTAATGGCCGATCCGGATACTGATGGTATCATCATGATCGGTGAGATCGGAGGTAATATGGAGGCAGATGCAGCTAAATGGGTAAAGGCCAACGGAACCAAGCCTGTGGTCGGTTTCATTGCCGGGCAGACAGCACCAAAAGGCAGAACTATGGGTCATGCCGGAGCCATCATCGGAGGAACAGCTGATACTGCAGAAGCTAAAATGAAGATACTGGCTGAGCACAATGTACATGTTGTGGTTTCACCTGCTGATATCGGAAAAAGAATGGCAGAATTATTGGGACTGATCTGATAACGGATCGAAGATATATTTTTAAAAACTGGTGTTTTTAAACACGGAATTATTTTTTGTCCGTGGCAGGAAACGCCAGTTTTTTTTATGGCAAATTTTTGTTTTAAAAGCCCATCAGTTTTCTGACTACTAAGGCATTCTCAACAGATGTAAGTTTTTCCAGCACCAAAAATGCTACTTCTATGGCAGTTGAAGGACCACAGGAACTGATGATATGTCCATCCATTGCAATATCCTGATCAGCAATTTTAGCTCCGAATGCACTCAATTGTTGTTGTCTGACCGGATTCAGGCAATAGGTGGTGGCAGATCGGTTTTGTAGAATCCCACTTCTACCCAGCGCCAGGGCGCCTACACAAACAGATGCGATCAATTTTTCCTGTTGATCAAACGCCCGGATCATATTTTGAAAGCTTTCAGAAAATGCATCTTCATAATATCCAAATTGCTCAAAACCCCCTGGAATGACTAATGCATCAAATGACTGAATATCCACCTCTTCCAAAATCCTATCCACTGTGAAACTCTGCCCGAAAGCAGTCTTGACCACCTTGCTGATCCCGGTGCTCACCAGCTTTGTATTCATGTCACCTTCCACCATATTCCAACCGATCACATCAATGAACGCGCTGGCCTCCAGGATCTCAAAACCATTTGCGAGGAGTAAAAGTGCTTTTTTCATGTCAGGTAAAATATTCAATATTTTATTTAGGACTCAAAAGTATAAATATAAGGTCAATATTCAAAGGTCGTGGATTTTCCCAAATTGGTAAGTTTTTTTCCCGGAGTAAAGTGCCTGAAATTGATATACCTGCATAGCTTTTTAAAATAAACTGACTAATAAATGATCCGGCAAGCCAGACAAAACGCTGATGCATTTTTATTTAGCTTCCTGTGTTGATGTGATGGCATTTTGTGTTATTGGCTAAGTGAAGTGCTGTTGGAATCCAAAAAACACTTATAATTGACACGCCGAATCTATATGCAGAAATGAACGCATAACATTTATAGCAAAATTTTCTTCAGTTAATTATTAAAAAAGAAAAAAGAGCAGCAATACAGAATAATATCTTGCTTCAGTCTGCAGCCACCGTACGACTATGCCTTTTGCGTTCATTCTCATCGAGGTAGATCTTCCTTAGCCTTAAAGATCTTGGTGTAACTTCCAGGTATTCATCATCCCGGATATTCTCCATATAGTCTTCCAGGGAAAAACGGATGGCTGGTGTGATCAACACTTTTTCATCTGAACCGGAAGCCCGCATATTGGTCAGTTTTTTGGTTTTGCCAACATTCACGACGATATCATTTGATCGGGTATTCTCTCCGATCACCTGTCCGGTGTAAACTTCCTCTCCCGGATTGATGTAAAACCTGCCTCTGTCCTGTAGTTTCCATATTGCGAACGGGATCGCAGTTCCGGTTTCCATACTGATCAATGCTCCGTTCAAACGTGTATTGATCTCACCTTTCCAGGGTTCGAAATTGTCAAATCTGTGTGCGATGATCGCTTCTCCTTCAGTGGCAGTTAAAATATTGTTTCTCAAGCCGATAATTCCTCTTGAAGGTATCTTGAACTCGATGCTCATACGGTCACCCCGGTGATTCATCTCCAATAATTCTCCTTTTCTCGTGGTCACCAGGTCGATCACCCTGCCGGAAAAATCTCCTGGTACCAGGACGGATAGGACTTCCACCGGTTCGCATTTTACGCCATCCACCGTTTTGATGATCACTTTTGGCTGGCCCAGCTGGAATTCATATCCTTCACGTCTCATGGTTTCCACCAATATGCTCAGGTGCAGAATTCCCCTTCCATAAACCAAAAGTGAATCCGGAGATTCTGTGTCTTCAATCCGCAAAGCCAGATTTTTTTCTATCTCCTTATAAAGCCGGTCTCTAAGATGCCTGGATGTCACATATTTACCTTCCTTTCCAAAAAATGGAGATGTATTGATCGTGAACAGCATGCTCATGGTCGGTTCATCAATCTGTATCGGAGGGAGTGCTTCCGGATTTTCTATGTCAGTGACGGTGTCGCCGATCTCAAAATTTTCGATGCCCATCAATGCAACAATGTCACCACTCTGGACAGGCTGTTTTGTCCGCTCTTTACCGAGTCCTTCGAATGTATACAATTCCTTGATCACAGAACGACTGATCGCTCCGTCTCTTTTGACCAGGGATACAGGCATGTTGACCTGCAAAACACCACGTGTCAACCTGCCCACTGCGATTCGTCCAACATACGAACTGTAATCCAGTGAAGTGATCTGCAATTGGGGAGTTCCTTCCACATGCTCAGCTTTTGGGATATGCTGAATGATCACGTCCAGCAGGTAAGAAACATCCTGGGTTTCTTTCTGCCAGTCTTCTGACATCCATCCGTTTTTTGAAGAGCCGAAAACTGTAGGAAAATCCAACTGGTCTTCTGTTGCACCTAAATTGTACATCAGGTCAAAAACTGCTTCCTGAACTTCCTCAGGTCTGCAATTGGGTTTATCCACCTTGTTGATCACCACAATGGGTTTCAATCCCAGATCAATTGCCTTTCCCAAAACAAAGCGGGTTTGAGGCATAGGTCCTTCAAAAGCATCTACAACGAGCAAAACCCCATCTGCCATGTTCAGCACTCGTTCTACTTCCCCTCCGAAATCAGAGTGTCCGGGTGTATCTATGATGTTGATCTTGGTGTTTTTATAACGGACAGAAACGTTTTTTGAAAGGATGGTAATACCTCTTTCACGCTCAAGATCATTGTTGTCCAGCACTAATTCATTCACCACCTGGTTGTCTCTGAACAATTTTACCTGTTGGAGCATCCTGTCCACAAGTGTGGTTTTTCCGTGATCTACGTGGGCGATAATGGCTATATTCCTGATTTCTAACATAATATTTGATAGTCTGTTTCTAAAAGGCCGCAATATTAATGCTTTATATTGGCATTCAATGCATTGCCCACTTATTAAATGTATGTGTCGGGATGTAATTTTATTTTCACAGCTTATGCTGGCTCCAATGCTCTTCAAAACCAAAGCTTTGTCCCTGCATTCACTGAATACTAGCTGGAATCCAAATCACCTGACAGCAACTTTTGGTTGATTTCATTGACATGGTTTATGTATTCAGCTAGTTTTTTAAGTATAAATATGAGTAATATATTTAATTATATATTATCTATTATAATAATACAAATGCAGATCATTGGGTCAGTGTACATTTTTCAAGACTTTAGAGTTCATTCAGGATCCCGTTGAAAACCCTCAGGATTACTTTTTTGCTTTCAGAATGCGATTTTTTGTATCTTGCAAAAAATTTCAAACATGTCAGACGAGCAAAAACTAATCCTGGAAAGAAATGCAGATGAACTGAAATTGCTGATCAGTAAAATGAAGCACAGAGGAGATGAGATCCGGCTCGGAGGGGGAAAAAAAAGGTTGCAGCAACAAAAAGATCAGGGAAAACTCACTGCACGTGAAAGAGTCAATTACCTGATCGATGAGGGAACTGAGTTTATTGAATTAGGCCTGTTTACTGCTTTTGGCCACTACGAAGAACATGGCGATTGTCCTGCAGCAGGGGTCATCATCGGCCTGGGATACGTCAGTGGTCGACTCTGCATGATCGTTGCCAACGATGCCACCGTAAAAGCTGGCGCATGGTTTCCTCTGACTGGCAAAAAGAACCTCAGGGCTCAGGAAATAGCCATGGAAAACAGACTTCCGGTGATCTATCTTGTGGACAGCGCAGGGATTTTCCTTCCCATGCAGGATGAAATTTTTGCAGATAAGGAGCATTTTGGAAGGATATTCCGCAATAATGCCAGAATGTCTTCCATGGGTATACCACAGCTTTCTGCGATCATGGGAAGTTGTGTAGCGGGTGGTGCTTACCTGCCGATCATGTCAGATGAAGCCATTATTGTGGATAAGACCGGTTCCATATTTTTAGCAGGTCCATACCTTGTCAAAGCAGCCATCGGGGAGGAAGTAGATCAGGAAACGCTGGGTGGCGCACATACTCAAACCAATATTTCTGGAGTAACTGATTACATTGCCAAAGACGATCAACATGCCCTGGATATGGTTAAGGAAATGATGAGATCCATCGGTTCTTTTCCAAAAGCAGGTCTTGACCGTGTAGAAAGCAAACCCCCAAAATTTCCTGTTGAAACTATCCTCAGGAAAATGCCAGTTGATCCGACCAAACCTTATAACACCAAAGAATTGTTGGAGTGCCTGGTAGATGAAGACAGTCTGTTATATTATAAGGAAGACTACGGGAAAACCATCATCACAGCTTATGCCCGCATCGATGGATGGTCGGTTGGTATTGTTGCCAATAACCGGGAAGTGGTCAAAACAGCCAAAGGAGAACTTCAGTTTGGGGGAGTGATCTATTCTGATTCTGCTGATAAAGCCACCAGATTTATCATGGTGTGCAACCAAAAGAAAATTCCGCTGATATTTTTACATGATGTGACCGGATTTATGGTGGGCAAACGCTCTGAACATGGTGGGATCATCAAGGACGGAGCCAAAATGGTCAACGCGGTTGCCAATTCAACCGTACCAAAAATTTCCGTCATCATGGGCAATTCCTATGGGGCCGGCAATTATGCCATGTGTGGTAAAGCCTACGATCCGAGGTTTATTTATGCCTGGCCTACGGCAAAAATCGCTGTGATGGGCGGAACCCAGGCAGCAAAAGTATTGACCCAGATCCAGGTTTCTGCCCTTCAGAAACAAGGAAAAGAAGTTGATGAGGCAAGCCAGAAAGAGCTTTTTTCGAAAATCCAAACCAAATACGAGAGCCATACCAGCCCGTATTACGCCGCGTCCAATCTATGGGTCGATGAGATCATTGATCCGAGGGAAACACGAAAATTTATTTCCATTTCGCTTGAAGCAGCCAACCACGGTGAAATCGAAAAATTCAATGTTGGCGTAATCCAAACCTGATCAACATGGAAATATTGGTTAAAACACTGGAAGGACTTGAACCTGCTCTGGACAGCGAAATAAGAAACCTGGGTGTTGAGAAAACGACCGTATTAAACCGCGCAGTGCTTTTTGAAGGGGAAATTCAGGAGATGTACCGTGCCAATTATGAATTGCGCACAGCCTTGCGTGTTTTGATACCGGTACATAAGTTTGAAGCGAAAAATGAGCATATTTTTTATAAAAAAATGCGGGAGATCAGGTGGTCTGATCATTTTAATGTCAACCAGCGATTTGCAGTATATGCTGTGGTGAGTTCGCAATATTTCAACCATTCCAAATACATTGCGCTTAAAGCAAAGGATGCTATTGTGGACCAGTTCAGGGATAAATACGGTAAAAGGCCGGATGTATCCACCTATAGTCCGGATGTAGAGATCAATATCCACATATATGAGGACAAATGCACGGTTTCACTGGATAGCTCAGGCGAATCGCTGCACAAGAGAGGTTATAAAGTATCTACCGTGGAAGCACCGCTGAGCGAAGTGCTTGCTGCGGGTATTTTGCTCAATTCCGGTTTTGAGCAGTTCAGAAGTTTTAACGATCCCATGTGTGGATCAGGGACTTTTATTTCAGAAGCATTGATGATACATTGTCAGATCCCTCCCGGAAAATTCAAACAGGATTTCGCTTTTATGAAATGGAAAAGCTTCAGACAATCGGTCTGGGATGGGGTGAAAGAGAAAGCCGATGCCTTGATCCGTCCTCCGTCCATTCAATTTTCCGGATCGGATATTGACCGGCAGAATATGTTCGCTGCGAAAAAAAACCTGACTCAGTTGCCTTACGGAGACACTGTGCAGTTTTCAAAAAAAGATTTTCTTAAGGATAGGAACACTTCAAAACCTGAATTTTTGATCATGAATCCGCCTTATGATATCAGGCTACAGTCTGATGATATTATGGAGTTTTATTTTCAGATCGGAGCAACACTCAGAGAACAGTATAAAGGTTCAAAAGTCTGTGTTTTCAGTGGAAATCTGGATTCCATGCACAAAATCGGCTTAAAAGCCGATAAAAAACTGAACCTGATGAATGGTCCGATCCCTTCTGTATTGCAATGCTATACGATCAACCCGGAGCCCTGAATCGATCAATCCCGGAAGAAATAAATTTCCCTGACAGCTTTAACTGAACGGTCAGCATAGAAATCCGTTGGCAGAAAGATCCGGTAATATCCGCTGGGGTCGGAAGCTTCAGGAATGGCTAATATCGCCCGTATCTGATCATTGCGGTTGAACAATTCGCTGAAACTGAACATCGCCCTGTAACCATCAAGGGATGCGACGCAAACCATTCCCTGCTGATACCAGCTGTTTTCATCTGCCCAGCCTTCGCTGTTGGTCAGACTGTTCAGGGGAAAGCCTTCAAAGCATTTATTTCCATGGAAGCCCATTCCCATCCCAAAGAAACTTGTACAGTCTTTGGTGATTTTGGTACGGTCAGTGATTGCAGGGATCACAAATTTTCTTGAATTTTCAATCATAACATTAATTTCCGGACTGAACAGCGGATCCAGGTCTCTGTTGATGGCATAACTTTTTTTGTCAAATGACCTTATAGAGATCTTAACCGGGTTTTCAATATTCCTGTTGGAAAACAAATCATTCCCTGCAACAATTTTCCAGTATTCAGATGCTTTGTAAGTGACTTCTTTCCTGTGCGGCTTGATGGGTGCAAAATCTGTTGCGATAATAATTTGATGAGGTATATTGGTATGGTAAATTTCGGACCAGCTGAATACGGCTCTGTCACCCTGAGCATTCTCAATGACGATATACAGATCTATGAACGGCCGGAAATCTGCAGCATTCTTTTTACTCACTTTTACCTGGTTGAGTATATCAAAAAGTGAATACCCTTTATATCTGAATACGCCTTTGAATTCAGGCTTGTTTTGTTCATTGATGAAGCTTTCCTTTGCAATGACTTCTCTTTTGTATAAAAGGGTAAAATCAATCTCACCTGAATTTTCAATTTCTCCTTCAACAATCAGCTTACCGGTGATCAGTGGTTCGTCAGCAGTGAGATGGTACAGGCTGTTGCCTGGAGTTGAATAAAAGGATGTTGCTCCGGTGGTTGCATCTATATGCTGTGATTTTGCCTGAAAGCTGAAAAATAGCAATATAGGTATGAAAACGAAGAAAATTAATTTTTGCATTTGGATATTTTTGGTCAAATTTAATACAATCACCCCAAATGACTATTTGTTATATGTTCTGAAAAAGTGATAAAATGATTTTCCTGTTGAAAAGATTTTTGGATGAATAATTTTGTGCTTTAAATCTTCATGATTGAATCTTCAGTATTGCATTATTGCTCACCTAAACTATCCACAGGATATTTGCTACTTCAGAGGAATAAAAAAGCTTTTCTCCGGTGCATAAAACCGATCAATGCCAGCTTTCTCCAGTATTGATATGATGCATTTACTGATTTGAAAATCAAAAGTTACTCATTCAGTCCTTGACGTTAACCTGTTACTTTGGGCTTTTTACCTGAATAAATTATGTATTCAAGGCTCCAAACCTACACCTTAAATCAGGATGAAGATGGGTCCATTAAAGTAGCAAAAGATAAGTTGCCTTTTGGTACTTCCGGAAAAACTCAGCAGTCAGGACAATATTAAAACCTGATCAAAGCGCTTGCCCAGGTGAATCCGCTTCCAAAAGCAGCCAGACAAACCAGATCACCTTCTCCAAACCGACCTTCCTTTTTTGCTTCACACATGGCGATGGGAATGGAAGCTGCGGTAGTGTTTCCATATTTTTGGATATTGTTGAACATCTGATCATCAGTTAGTCTAAGCAACCTTTGAACGAACTGACTGATGCGTAGATTGGCCTGGTGGGGAATGACCAGTTTTACGTCCTGAGTAGTATATCCTGTAGTTTTTAAAGCTTCACTGATCACTTCAGGAAATTTGGTAACCGCTTTTTTGAACACTGCCTGTCCGTCCATCTGGGGGAAAAGCATTTGCTCGTTGAACATTTTATCCGTAACAAAACAACCACCATATTCCGTTTCCGGATAACCGAATTGTTCTTTGCCCAGATGATACCCACAATGTGCGCCTGGATTGATCAAAGACAAAACCTCGGCTTCTGAACCGTCTGAATGGAGATGTGTGGTCAGTATGCCTTTTCCGCTTTCTTCCGTTGGCTGAAGGACAACAGCACCGGCTCCGTCCCCGAATAATACAGAAACGTTCCTTCCCCTCGTGGTAAAATCCAGGCCATGTGATTGCAGCTCAGAAGCGATCACCAAAATATTTTTATATTTTCCCGTTTTGATGAACTGATCCCCAACTTCCAGTGCATAAATGAAACCGCTGCACTGATTTCTGATATCCAATGCCGGAATTTCGGTTTTTGTAATGCCTAATTCCCTTTGAGCCAACACGCCACAGCCCGGAAAGAAATAATCTGGACTCAGCGTTGCAAAAATAATGAAATCAATCTCATTCACCTGAATACCTGCATCATCTATGGCTTTCCTTGCAGCTGCTGCCCCCATTGTGGAAGTGGTCTCCTGATGTTTTCTGGCATAGCGTCTTTCAATGATCCCTGACCGTTCCTGAATCCACTCGTCAGATGTATCCATGACTTTCATCAAATCAAAGTTAGTCACTACTTTTTCAGGGACGTAATATCCCATTCCGGCTATTTTTGTGCTTATCATAAGTTCGTTTTTGTTTTGTGTCGAAAGATAATGAAAACATTTTAATTTTTGCAAAACCACCTCAAATAAATAATTTTGCATTGTTTGTTCCGCGTAGTTTATCTTTTTGACATTCGGCGTAATCTTTTGTATTTTCTCTAAGTATATGAAATTTTTTTTCTTTTTGTACCTTGATTCAGGAAAATGGATTATTTTGGCATATAATTAAAACCATACACCTGTGATCAAACAAATAAAATCGGATAAAGCGCCCGTATTTCTGGATGCGTTGAAAAATCTGAGCCGTAAAAGCAAGGATGTTGACGAACGTTCATTACAGCATTGTTATGATGTTTTCCAAAGCATTTTGATCGACCTGACGAGTTCAGAAAAATTATTATTCAATACACTTTTTGCCCGGATAGCTTTTCTGGGGATCCAGTATAAATTGCCTGGCGAGTTGGTATATGAACTTCATTTGTTCAGAAGGGAAGCGACAGACAGACAGGTATTTAATGATAAAAGAGAGGTATTCCGGTTAGGTCAGCATCTTATAGCCAGGTTGCTAACAGATCTTTACCGGATACAGGTGCCCTCTGCCTTGGCTGCAGTTGTATCAAAACCAGAATACCAAAGGAATGAACCCAGGTTTGAAACCTTTATTCACGCTGTCAGAGGTCTGATCATCGGTTATGATGACATAGGCAAATGCTATGATTTCCTTCCGGAACAAGGTGGAGGTTCATCTGTCAGGATGTACCCTGATAAACTGGACCTTTTTCAGCATACGCTACAGTATGTAAAAAATGTGCTTGAAGAGAAAAGATCACCTGTAACAGTCATGCTCAGGGAAGTGGGTGTGGTTTCCGATGGCGGGCACTATCCTAAAAGTATTGTTCTTGAACCTGATTATCTGGTGGATGTAACTGCCGTTGCAGAATGTTTTTTACCAGGTGGAGCCAGGGCAGATTATTATTTGCTATCAAAAATGATCCCTTCCGGAAGTTCCCGTTACCTGATACTGGGTCATATTGTCAATTATCTGCTGGACGAACTGATACATGATCCGGGAGTGACTTTTGAGGAGCTGCTGAAGTCAGTTTTTCACATTGCACCGCTTGAATTTTGCTTGCTCAGGGATGAAGATGTTTTGTTTGTATTAAACAATGTCAAACTGCATTATGGCAACCTGGTCCGTGTTTTGACCAGGGATTTTCCTGCGCTTGCCTTAAGACCTGCAGACTGTGTGGTGGAACCGAGCTATTATGTGCCGGGTTACGGTTTGCAGGGCCGTCTGGATGTATTTTATCACAAGAACAACCGGGAAGCGTCCATTATCGAACTCAAAAGCGGAAGCCCTTTCCGGGAAAATCTCTACGGATTGAGTGACAGCCATTACACACAGACATTGCTTTATGACCTGATGGTCTCAGCAACATACAACAGGAAGATCAAACCGCTCAACTATATTTTGTATTCCAAGCTGCCCGAGAAGAATATCCGTTTTGCTCCAACTATCCAGGCCGCACAAATGGAAGCGATCAGTATCCGCAACGATATTGTGCGTATTGAGAAAAGCTTGCTCAACGCTGCTGCTTCCATTGATCTTTTTGATTCTATGAAAGTTGCTCGCCACAGCAGTGTGAACGGTTTTTTGCGTGAACAGATCGAATTGTTTGAAAAGGTTTATACCGAGGCGGATGAATTGGAAAAACAATATTTCCGGGAATTCTGTGCTTTTGTGGCAGTTGAACATCACCTCGCCAAAACCGGTGTAAACGGGCTGAAAGAAAACAATGGCATGGCCAATCTCTGGCTGAATGAACTGGATAAAAAGATCGATAGTTTTGCCATATACACCAACCTTGAGATCATACGTAATGATTCAGCAAGCGACCTGCCATTGATCGTGCTGAGGAAAACCGGGCTCACCAATGAACTGGCAGCTTTTCGCAAAGGTGATATTGTCGTGCTCACTCCGGCGGGGCAAAATGAATCTTTACAAGGCAGCCAGGTGCTGCGTTCCACCCTCATCAATATAGATAAAGATACATTTATTATCAGATTAAGGTCAAAGCAATACAACCAGAATTTATTTAAATCCAGTGAATTATGGAATATTGAACCGGATTTTCTGGATAGCGGTTTCAGGAAAATGTTCCACGGTTTATTCGATTTTCTGCGATCTGAAAAGCACAGAAGAATGCTGATCATGGGTAGGACTGCACCCGGAAAACCGGAAGAAGTTATTGAAGTGAACTATGAAGGTCTGACCGGAAATCAAGGCAGAGTGCTGAATCAGCTGCTATCCGCCAAGGAAATGTTTTTGCTTTGGGGTCCGCCCGGAACCGGGAAAACATCTGTTTTGCTAAAATATACCATCAGGTATTATCTTGAAAATACGGACAAAAAACTGCTTTTGATGGCTTATACCAACAGGGCAGTTGACGAAATTTGCGAAGTGCTTGAATCGCTCAGCGACTCAGTTGGTTCAGATTATATACGGATCGGGTCGAGGTATTCCACTGCGGATAAATACCAGGATCATTTGCTTGAAAATATGCTTCCCCGATACAGTACCCGCGCTGCTTTGAAGTCTAAACTGGCTGAAACCAGACTTTTTACGGGAACCAATAGTTCTGTAATGGGCAAAATGGAGCTGTTCTCACTCGTCAGCCTGGACATTGCTATTATTGATGAGGCTGCACAAATACTGGAGCCTATGTTGACCGGAATTTTACCCAGGTTTGAAAAGTTTGTGCTCATCGGAGATCATAAGCAATTGCCTGCGGTTGTGGTCCAGGAATCCGGGTTTTCCAATATAGAAAATGCCGAATTAGGTCATTTGGGTTTCTTTGATACCTCAGTGTCCATGTTTGAGAGGTTGTTTTTGAGGTGCAGACAAAATGGTTGGGACTGGGCCGTGGGGCAACTGAATGAACAGGGAAGAATGCATGAAAAGGTAATGCAGTTTGTTAATGATCATTTTTATGAAAACAGCCTGTTGTGTTTGCCGGGAATACAAGAGCTGATAGATCCTCTTTCTTTTTTTTACAATGATTTTTCCGCGAGTGAACCACTTAAAATCCACCGGATGCTGTTTTGTCAGGTACAGTCAGACAAGGCAAATGCATTGTCAAAAAACAACAGGGAAGAAGCGATCGTTGTTGCGGAACTGGTAAAAAAGATCACCGGATTTTACAATAATGCACAAAAGGAGATCAAGCCTGAAACCATAGGGATCATCACACCTTTCAGGGCACAAATTGCCCAGATCAGGAATACTTTTAAGGATTTTTCACTGGATCCGGATTACTTTACGATTGATACGGTCGAAAGGTTTCAGGGTGGGGGACGGGATATCATTATTTTTTCTTCAGTGGTCAATTCCATACAACGCATGAGCCAGATCATGGATACCGATAAGGATGGCCTTGACAGAAAACTTAATGTTGCACTGACCAGGACCAAAAAACAGTTTATTTTGGTAGGGAATAAAAACATTTTATCAAAGAATACGTTGTATAGGCATTTGATTGAAAGCTGTATCGAAATTTAGTAAAAAGGAAGCATTTTAGCCGTTTTTGGGCAAAAGCATATATTTTGTGAACAAATTTTCTTGAATAACTAACTTACATTTTAAAATGAAAAAAATTTCAATTTTACTTTTGATGTCCGCAGTGCTTGTTTTCAACGCCTGTAAAAATGAGAAAGGCTCCAAAGATTTTGAAGAAGCTGAGGATACCGTAAAAGCTACTATGGAAGGAACACAATACAAACTGGATTCGATGACTTCCACGATCGCCTGGCACGCCACTAAGGTTGGTGGTGAACACAGAGGAACGGTTCAACTTAAAGAAGGTTCCATTTATGTTAATGAAGGCAAAGTCACAGGAGGTTTTTTTGTGATTGACATGAACAGTATAGTATGTGTTGATCTGGAAGGTGACTTTAAAGACAAGCTGGAACGTCACCTCAAAGGTCTTGAAGAAGACAATGCAGATGATTTCTTTAATGTAAGGAAATACCCAACTGCAAAATTTACAATTGAAAAAATAAGTCAGACAACCGGTGATCCTGAAGCCAACTCAATGGTTTATGGTGATCTGGAAATCAAAGGTGTTTCCAGGCCTGCCAGCTTTAAAGGCAATGTGGGTGTAAATGAAGACAATGTGTTGTTGCAGGCAAAAGGAATCGTGATTGACAGAACAGAATTTGGCGTGAATTATAATTCCAAAAAGATATTCCCGAATCTGATGGATAATATTATCGATGATAATTTTACCATAGCCGCAGGATTTGTTGGCAAAAAAATCTGATTTTTTCATGATTTATGGGAAATATAAAAGCCTGGCGAAAGCCTGGCTTTTTTTGTTTTGATGGCTTTAAATTATCGAAGTTGTTTAAAATGTATCTTAATGCTTGCAAACAAATTTGTGACGAATACTGACGATGCTATGCATATCAGCATCTCCGATACTGACGAATACTGACGAAGCATGCTTGTCAGCATCTTTGATACTGACGATACTTTGTATGTCAGCACTTATCAGGCATGCTTGTCAGCATCTTTGATACTGACGAAGCAAGCTTGTCAGCATCTTTGATACTGACGATGCTATGCATATCAGCATCTCCAATACTGACGAATACTGACGAAGCAAGCTTGTCAGCATCTGCGATACTGACGATGCTTTGCATGTCTGCATTTTTGTTACTGACGAAGCAAGCTTGTCAGTATCTTCGATCCAAAAAAGAGCTTCGCCCTGACTTTTGCAGCCCCACAACTTCTTTGATTATCCACCGGATATTCACCTTTCAGGAACGGTCGGTCATTTTCAGCAATCAACATAATTCTTTAACAACTTCATCTAAAGATTTAGTAAAGTTGCCAGTTGACCGGTTCAATACCACATTTTTCCAGATAATTATTGGCACGGGAAAAGTGATGATTGTTGAAAAACTGATTTCCTGTCAGGGGTGAAGGATGAGCTGATTCAAGAATGAGGTGTTTGCTGTCATTCACCAGAATTTTCTTTGATCTGGCAAAATTTCCCCAAAGCATAAATACCAGATTTTTCCTTTTCTCCGACAATTGACGGATCACTTCATCCGTAAAGATCTGCCAGCCAATTTTTGCATGTGATCCGGGAGATTTGTGCCTGACCGAAAGCATGGCATTCAACAGGAAAACACCCTGTTCAGCCCATGCTGTCAGATCACCGTGATTTGGTATTTCAAACCCGGTATCCTGTTTGAGTTCTTTGTAAATATTCCTCAGAGACCCTGGAATTTCGACACCTTTTGGAACGGAAAAACTCAATCCCATGGCCTGCCCGGGTCCGTGATACGGATCCTGACCCAGAATGACCACCTTGACCTTCTCAAAGGGAGTTTTGTTGAAAGCATTGAATATCAAACTTCCTGGCGGATAAATGATATTCCCGCCAGCCTTTTCTGCCACCAAAAATGATTTGATCTCTGAAAAATAAGGCTTCCTGAATTCAGGTTCCAGATGCAGCAACCACCCGGGCTCTATATTGATGTGCTCTTTAACCAAAACATGCAGAAATTGTGAAAAGCAAAAAACTTGGTTCAGGAAGGAACACAAATGTTTTTTGCATTCCTTCCGTTTTGAAGATTATTTTTTTGATGTTTCATTCAAAACACCACCTGCAACTTTTTGACCGTTTTTGTACTGGTAGGACATCTGTTTTTCACCTTCGGGTGTATAATATTCAAAAAGTCCATCCTGTACACCATCTTTAAATTCAGCAATTTGCATAATTTTTCCACTATCATAGAAATCCAGTTGCTTTCCGTGTGGTTTCCCCATTTTGTAGTTGCGCTCAGCAACTTTAATCCCATATCTGTATTTGACCGTTTTACCGTGCAATTCTCCTTCCAGATAACTGGCTTCTTCTGTGACATTTCCTCTGGAATCAAATTTCAGCACAGGTCCCATTTGTTTGCCGTCACTGTAAAACGTCAGTGATTCCATGTATCCTCTGTTAGGTTCATAGACTTTCCAAGGCCCATGTCTTTTTCCGTTTTTCAGAATACCTTCATCCGTCATTATGCCATTTTCATTGGTTCTGGTTGCATTCTGCATGTCAGTCCCTTCAATTTTTTCCGTAACAAACCCGTCCAGGCTGAATTCCTGACTGCCAGACAGGGTTGCTTCTTTTTTCTGACATCCCAGGATGATGATGGCGATGATGAATATCCAAAAATGTTTCATTTTAATTTTTTTTAATGATAGAATAATTTTATTAAATATTTTGTTTAGCTGACATTTCAGTGAAATATCCAGACTTTTGTGAAGAAAAATATTGAAATCAATTAACTCCAAAACCATTGATCATTTGGTTTCAGCAAATCATATCTGGATTTGCCAAACAAAATTAACCTGTTTTAATAAATTATCAAAAAAAATAATATATTGCCACGTAATTCTTTAGATATGGACAATAGATCAATTGCAAAACACTTTGACCTGATCGCTAAACTAATGGAACTGCATGGACAGAATCCTTTTAAGATCAGGACATATTCCAATGCTTACCAGGTGATCGGGAGGAATGATAACCCACTCATTGATTTTGATCTTGCATCTCTTACCGCTTTGCCCGGGATTGGAAAAACACTTGCGCACCACATTGTTGAACTGAAGGAATCCGGTACCACCCGGGTATTGGATGATTTGATAGCGATCACGCCGGCAGGTATACTGGATATCTTGAAGATCAAGGGTATCGGTGCCAAAAAAGTTGCCCAGATCTGGAAAGAACTCGGTGTGGAGAGCCTGGGAGAACTGGAATATGCCTGTCTGGAAAACCGTCTGGTCAGTCTGAAAGGTTTCGGTGAAAAAACACAAATGGACCTGTTGAAACAGATTGAATTTCTAAAAAAATCCAAAGGTATGGTGCTGCTGCCCACAGGTATCGCATTAGGAGAGATTGCGATCGGACAATTCAGGGAAGCTTTCCCTGAAGCTCGGTTTGAAATCACCGGTGAATTGATCAGAAAAATGGAAGTGATCAGCCAACTTGAGTTCATTGGCACGGTTCCCCAACAAGCAATTGAGGAAAAACTACACGGAAATGAATCATTCCGGGTGTCTGAAAATCAGCTGTTTTTTGCAAATCTTCCGCTTTTATATCAATACTCCACTGAGGAAGATTTTGCTCAAAACCTTTTAAAAACCACATTACCACCCGGATTATCCGACTCCAGGGCGAATGATATCAGGCATCTGCCTGCGGAATGTCTGGACCTGTTGATGATACAGGATTATGAGCTGCCTGATGCTGACGATCTGGTCAGTGAGACAGACATCAGAGGTGTCATTCACGCGCACAGCAAATGGAGTGATGGTAGTCACCCGATTGAAGATATGGCACTGGCCTGCATGAAGCACGGTTACCAGTATCTGGTCATTTCCGATCATTCTGTGTCCGCTTTTTATGCAAATGGCCTGAATGAAGACCGCGTGCTCCTTCAGTGGAAAGAAATAGATGAGATCAATAAGCGATACCCGGATTTTAAAGTCTTTAAAGGGATAGAATCGGACATCCTGACAGATGGGAGGCTTGATTACAGTGATGAAATGCTGTCAAAATTTGAAGTTGTTATCGCATCGGTTCATTCCGTACTGAAAATGGATGAGTCAGCAGCAGTTGCAAGGCTGATCAAAGCCATTGAACATCCAGCCACACGCATTCTCGGGCATCTAACAGGCAGATTGTTGTTGTCCAGATCAGGTTATCCTGTGGACCATAAAAAGATCATCGATGCCTGTGCTGCCAATAAAGTGGCTATTGAGATCAATTCAAATCCTCACCGGCTGGATATCGATTGGAGATGGCTGCCTTATGCAGGCAGGAAAGGCGTGGATATCTGTTTATCTCCGGATGCACATCACCCGGCAGGTGTTCAGGATATGATTTATGGAGTCTGGATGGGTAGAAAAGGAGGTTTGGTGAAAGAGACTTGTATCAATACAAAAGATCGGGAATGCTTTGAAAAATGGCTTTCATCAAAATAAGTTTTGGTGCCATACGTTCATTTTGTCACTGACATCATCAAACAGGATAAAATGCAGACTTTGTTCTGACAGGAAGTTTAATCAGTAAATTGTTATATCAATGTTTAAAATTCGGGATCTGAAATGAAAAAAGAGATCAGACTGGCTTTGTCCAGTGGTGGTGCCAGAGGGCTTGCACATATAGGTGCAATCCATTCTTTGGAGGAACATGGTTTTAAGATCCGGTCAGTCAGCGGTTCCTCAATTGGTGCGGTGATTGGAGGCTTGTATGCTATGAATAAACTGGATGAGTATGCCGAATGGATGAAATCACTGGATAAAACCGATGTTTGGGGATTGATGGATTTTGCCATTACCGGGAAAGGACTGATCAAAGGAGATAAGGTCTTTGATAAAATGAAAACCTTTATACCTGATATCATGATTGAAGATATGGATATTCCGTTTGTTGCGGTGGCAACGGATATTCTCCATCGCAGGGAGATTGTATTTGACCAGGGTAGTTTTTATGAAGCAGCCCGGGCTTCTATTGCCATACCTGCACTGATCACTCCGGTTCACTATATGAAAACCATTCTGGTCGACGGCGGTGTACTCAACCCAATTCCGTTTGAACAGCTGAAACCGGTCAGAAATTCGTTGCTGGTTGCCGTAAATCTGTATGGATCTTATGAGGATAAGGCAATTCAGGATGATGAGGAAAAAGGAGATAGCACTGCGCATGATGATGATTTGAGAACCGGATTGTTCAATACATTGCTCAGGATCATTTCAACAAGGAATAAAAAGAGCATGGGATACATCACTCTACTTACCACATTGTCCACGGTGATGTTGAGCAGGATAGCAAAACTGAGCATCGAATTACATAAGCCTGATATTGTTATCGATATACCTGGTGACAGCGCGTCAACATTTGAGTTCTTTAAAGCGGAAGAGTTGATTGAGCTCGGCAAAAAGCTGAGCGATGACGCTATCTCAAAATTTTTGGATAAATAATTATGCAACAAGGAATTCATGAAATATATTGATCTCGATAAAATTATTTTAGACTCGGATTCACGGTTTTTAAAAAGAATGCCCGGCAGGATTGTCAGCTTATTGAAATACATCATCAGGCAGGAAAAGATCAACAGTATTCTGAACAGATATGAATCTTATCAGGGATTGGAGTTTCTTCAAAAGCTGCCTGAAGAATTCAGCATCAGGGTGGAATATGAAGGATTGGAGAATTTACCTGAGCAAAAGCGCTGCTTTTTTGTCGCCAATCATCCTTTCGGTTTTTTGGACGGGATTATCCTGACCAAAACTGTGGGAGAAAAATACGGGGAATTTAAGGCGATAGGAAATGAAGTTTTCATGCTGGCACCCCACCTGAGACCAGTGATCGCCGCAGTGAATGTTTTTGGCTCAAACCCAAGGCGGTATTTATTGGAATTGGAAAAGGTTTTTGCTTCTGACCTGCCTGTCACACATTTTCCGGCTGGTGTGGTTTCAAGATTGAAAAAGGGAAAAGTGGAGGATCCGGAATGGCAAAAAAGTTTCATCAGCCGGTCAGTTAAATTCAGGCGTGATGTTGTTCCTATTTATTTTTATGGGAGGAATTCGTCTTTGTTTTACGGAATATATCTCATCAGGAATTTGTTGGGCATCAAATTGAATCTCGAATTAGCATTGCTGCCAAATGAAATATTCAACAAAAAAAATAAGGTTATCCGGGTTAAAATTGGACAACCCATTTCCTGGGAAATTTTCGACTCCTCCAAAAGCCATTATGAATGGGCCCAATATGTCAAGGCGGAAGTTTATCGTCTTGGGAAGCGATCCTGATCCATTTTTAGGATGCATGCATCAATTTTTTTGAACAAAGCAAATGTGGAAATTTGATATTTAAATTATTAATTTTACATTTGCACCCCGAAAAGGTCCGGTAGCTCAGCTGGATAGAGCAACAGCCTTCTAAGCTGTGGGTCACAGGTTCGAATCCTGTCCGGATCACAAGGCGCACTAAGCGCCTTTTTTTATTGGTACTGACCGTCCTGTAGCAACAATGAATTCTTCAAAATAAAACTGGCTGTTCCGTTTTCTTTGAGTTCTGCAAGTGAAGTTTTCTTGAGTACTTTAAATAAATTGTCCTTGATCTCTGACCACCTGTCGTGCATAAGGCATTTGCCCTTCGACGGACATTCGGGAAATCCGAAAAAACAGGCTGCTTCATTCGAATGTTCGTCCGTAGCAATGAAAATATCATATAGTGTGATGTCCTCCAAATTCCTGTTCAACCTGAAACCGCCATATTTTCCCTGTATGCTTTCCAGCAGGCCTGCACTGCTGAGCTTGGTCAGGAGTCGCCTGAGATATCGGAAAGGAATTTTCAAATCCTCGTATATGTCATCGGACTTATACTGACGCTCCACATCCGATGCCATATAACTCATGATTCGAAAAGAGTACTCTGTAGTTTTGTTGAATTTCAGCATGAACGCAAAACTAATACTTCTCTAAAAAAATTAAAAAGTTTTGATGATTACCAATATTTTAAAGTAGTATTTATATTGCTTCTAAATCATTTTTATTTTATTATTTCAGTTTTTATCCAAAAATACTTGTGAAAAAATACCCTTTAGACAATTAATAATTCCGATTGGCGTTATTGTTTTATATTTTCTCTGACAGCCCTGAAACCTTAAAGTATCGCTTAATATCCTGCATTTCAGTATGATATCATTTATCAGAAGCCCGGACTTCAGTTTTGAAAATCAATTCTGATCCGACTTTGATTAAACTCAGCTCTTTATTTTTTATATATTATAATAAAATACTATCTTTATTATTTTGCAAATGAGATATTTAGTATATTTTTGTTAGGGATTTTATTTTTATGCCTACCCGGATTGTGGTGCTTCAAGCAAAAAACTCAAAACTGTCAGAAAGGCAGGGTGCAATAACCGGGCCGACTACTAAAAATGAATTTTCTTTTTCTGACTTTTAACAATTGAACTGAATTCATAAAATTAAAAAATATAGTTATGTCAGGATCGTATTATAAAGGGATATTGGCAAGTTTACTGTTACTTTCTTTGATGTCTTGTACTCCGGAACTCGAGAATTATCAGGGAAATGTGGAAGGCCCGCTTTTCTTTCCGCTTGAAGTGGGAAGTTCATGGCAATATCGGGTGGATTCAGTTGTTTATGACAATCAGGGTCTCAAAGTCGATACCATTGCTCAGTTTATCCGGGAAAACATAACAGACAAGTATACCGATGAAGCCGGAGATGAAGTCTTCAGGATAGAGAGATCTGCTAAAAGTGTGGATGGCGGAGGCTGGGAAGTGATCTCCGTCTGGAGTGCCTCCAGGAATGAAAGAATGGCATATAAAACCGAAGATAATCTTAAGTTTCTGAAAATGACTTTTCCCGTAACGCTTAATAAAGCCTGGGAAGGTAATCTTTTCTTTCCGGCAGATGTGGTTATACGGATCGCAGGTGAACCCATAAAAATGTACCAAAACTGGGGCAAATATAAATATATTGCCGTAGATGAAAACCTGACTTTGGAGGGAAAACAATATGAAAATGTGACGACCATACTGCAGGTCGATCTCGAAAATAAAATTTCAAAAAGGTATAGCGTTGAGCAATATGCTAAAAATATCGGATTGATCTACAAAGAAATGTGGATACTTGAAACCCAGAAATCCGAGTCAAATGCTCCCTGGGAAGTCAAGGCAGAAGAGGGTTTTATTCTGAGGAAAAGCCTGGTCAGTTATACACCGGCCCCAAATTAATTATTCTGATCCCAACATTGATATTTCACCATGAAATTCGTAAATGAATTTGTTCCAGTAGGTATTATCCATAAACCATTCAGACATAAAGGTCATTTACTTATGTCTGTTGATAAGGCTTTTCTGGACGATCTTTCAAAGTCTCAGGCTGTCTTTTTGCTGGTAGATGGTCTCCATGTGCCATTTTTTATCGAATCTTTCGAGCCAGATGAGGAAAACAGCCTGATCAAACTGGAAGAGATCAATGCTCCTGAAACAGCAAAATCATGGAACGGCGAGCAGATATTTCTCAATGTCCGGGACGTTTCACCTGAAAGTCTGAAAAACCAAAATAATTCCGGGATCAACTATATCGTTGGCTTTACTTTGGTGGACAATTCAACAAAAAACTCTTTTGTGATTAAAGCGTTGGAAGAATACCCTCAGCAATTGATGGCTATAGTCGATGTGGATGGAAGAGAAGCACTTATTCCCCTGGTGGAAGAATGGATTTCATCCATTGATGAACAACACATGCAGATTTTTATGGATCTGCCGGATGGTCTGATATAAATATTATAGATTCATAGGATTTCCGGTATCATGGCTTGATACACAGGTAACATAAACTGTTTTTTCATGGAATATCCTTCTTACCGGTTCGAAGTGAATTCACAATTTCAAAAGCAGGTATTGTTTCCCGGCCGCATCTTTAGTTAAAGCAATCAAATGTGCAATCCATTTTTGGCAGATCCTTTTCACAACTGGAAACACAAAGCATTGATACTAAAATATATACCTCATTTTTGCTTGTCTCCATTCTTCTTTTTGCCTGAGTTCAGTTTTAAAATCTGAAAACCCTGGCTTTCTGAGTCCTTTGGTTTCACAATTGACGAACCCGAAACCTTCACGGGGAATTCCAATGCGGTTGTACTTCATCTTTTGATCACCATCTTCATCATCCAGTATCGAAATTCCGTATATACCGGCAGGAAGCCCGAGCTTCAGGATCAACCTGCCGTTGATCATGTGGCTTTTATCAAAAGCTTTTTCGTAAAATGTCCTTTCCTGATCAAAGTCAGACTGTGACAGGAATACTGCAGCAACCAGCTGGCCTTTCTCGTTTCTGATGCCTTCCACCTGAATGAAAAGCGTAGTCTCCTGGGCTGAAAGAGGTAATTGCCAAAACAGGATCATGATCAATAAACCAAAAAATGGTTGCATCCGGTTTGATTTTGGGTGAGTTCAGCTAATTCATAAATGTATTCGGAGCAAAAGCTGTTTCCTTCCTGGCTGAACCCAATTCAAAACTTTTGGTTTCCAACACTGATCTTCGCCCATTTACTTCATTGACCATTTCCATTTTGTAACAGAAGTATTTACCATTGGGTAATTTTTTAAACTCACTGAAAACCTGGGTTTTAAGCAATTTGCCCTTGGCATCAAAATAATTGGTCTGAAGGTTTAAATGAGTGTTCTTTTCTATCCAGCTGACCTGCCTTGCAAATCCATCCATCCTGGTGATTCCTTCATTTTTTCCGTTCAGTTCTATTTTATAACATTCTTTTCCGGACAGGTTTGCCGATCCAATCAGCCTGATATTGTATTCTGACAGATCGGGTTTGCTCATATTTCCATTGGTGAATTCAGACCCCATAAATCCGGCTTTTCTTTCTGCTGCAGCCACTCTTCTGACTTTTTGTGTTGCGGGAAGGAATATCCACATGTCTGTGCTTTTTTGGCTGTGGTCATGGATCAGGACGGAGGTTCCCCGGACTTCCGGCGGAGCAAGAAATCTGGATACGGTTTTACTGATGTCCCCGAATTCCCTGCCGGAGGTTTCTATGGTTCGCTGGCGCAAATTTCCCTTTTGATCGTAAATTTTCAAAACGGAAGTCATTTCAAAACCCTCAAAACTGACGGCATCGATCGATTTTTGCATAATGTTCTCCGGGCTCTGACCGTTTACATTAAAGTAAAACAAGCTGATGAGGAAAACTAAAACATAACTATACTTCATTTTTTATTTTTTTTTGATTAAATAATCTATTATTATTCTGCTCAAAACCAGGTCATTTAAATAAAAACCCCGGTTTGATGATCATACAAAGTGCGGGCATGAGAAACAAAGCGCACAACAAACACATCACAATGGATATGATGATCAGAAATGCAAAAGAGTGGATCAAAGGGAATGCTGAAAAAAACAATACCGAAAACCCTGCAATTACCGTGAATGCATTGATGGTGATTCCACGTCCAATGGTGATCAAACTGGTTTTTACCGCATCCTGCAGATCAGCTCCTGACCGGATCTCATATTTAAGCCTCCAAAACAGGTGTATGGTGAAATCCACTCCAAGCCCGATGGAGATGGATGACAATAATGCCGTGACAATATTCAGTTCAATGCCCAGCCAACCCATGATCCCGAATGTGACCAGAACTGCAAAAAACAAAGGCAGACTGCCCAGTAATCCCGCAAAAGCACTTTTAAAGATCCAGCTCAATAATAAGGCGATCACGATAAATGCAAAGATCAGAGAATAGTTTTGGCCGTGAAACACACTCTCGCTAAGTGCTTTATCAACCAAACTGTAACCTCCTAATGCAATACAAGTTTCATCATCTCTGACCAGCTCGCGGATTGAATCCACAATTCTGTTCAGACTTCTGATGTCATCTGCCCGGTATTGTATGGTCATCTGAGTATATTCAAAGTTGAAATCAGCAAATTGTTCCAAAGCTGCCGGATCACCACTCATATTGAACATCTCAAGGTATTGTGCAATGGTCTCATAATTATCCGGTATCTTGTTATAATACTGTGTTCCTGGATCATTCAGTGCAGCGCTGATCTTTTTGATGATGGGTACAATTGAATTGACCGAACCAACACCTTCGACTTGGCTGATTTGAGTGCTCAGTGTATCCATTTTTTTGATCAGTGCCGGATCACGGACATCTCCTTTGAACATGATCTGCAGCATTTTTGATCCGCCAAATTTTTGATCAGTTTTGTCCGCAGCCACATTGAACGGATGGCTGGATGGCAAAACCCCGCTTGAATCAGGTGCTACGGAAAACCATTTCAATCCAAAAACTGAAATCAGCAGGAAGATTATAAATATGAATATGATCCACTTTTTATGGTCAACGACCAGGTTGCCGCTTCCTGATAATATCCCGGATAAGTAACCTTTTCTTTGCCTTGCCGGTGCAGGCCTTTTCAGGATGCTCAGCCGGCTCATCACTGCTGGTATAAAGCTGATACTGAGCAATAAAGCCAATCCGATACTTAACGAAGCAATTATACCCATTTGTGCAGCAGGCAACAGAATATGTGTCACCAAGCCTAAAACACCCGCTATAGTCGTCAAACCCGTCAGTAGAACTGGTTTTTTAAGATATTGGATGAGGCTTTCGATGACTTCAGGGATGGAACGACTGGTATTTCTGCTGATCTCTTCCTGGTATCTGCTGTAGACATGTACACCGTAATTGTTGGCAATGGCGATCATCATGACAGGTATCAGCACGCCGATCAGTCCAAGTTGCCAACCGAGAACAGGGATGAGCGCAAGAGAAAAAAGTATGGAGATCAGAACGACTGACATGGGTAATAACACACCGCGTAAACTCCTGAAAGCTGACCATAAGAATATAAACATGACCATAATGCCCAAAGGCAGAAGCAATAGCAAGTCCGCTGTGATCTTCTTATTGGCTTCATCACGCAGATAAGGCATCCCTGTTATACTGACTTTACCTTTTCCAGGATGCTCACTGATCACTTCCTTTACGGACTGCATCAGTTCGTGATCATTGACTGATTTATCTGTGGACAAAATGATCAGAGATGCAGTGAAATCCTTTGAGATGATCAGTTTATAGACCATATCGTTTTTAATGATCGATCGCCTGAGCGATTCACGATCAAATCCCTCCTCCGGATTTATGGGAATGACCGGTTCACTGACCAGCATTCCGTTTTCCCCTGAAATATGTTTTGCATGATATAAGGAATAAATTTTGGTCACACCACTGATCTGGCTCAAAGATTCTCCCAGACCTGAAATTTGCTTCAGAATGGAAGGTTCAAGTATATCTTCGCTTTCTATCAGCAGTAAAATGTTATCTTCTTCTCCAAAAACCGATGCGATACGGTCCATATTGACCCGGGCATCGATGTCTTCCGGGATATAGGACTCCAGATCCGGATTGATCTTGATGAAAAACAAAGGAACACAGCTCAGTATTACCAGTGTAATGGTTGCGAAAATGATGTTTTTCGCATTTTTGGTGATAAATGTTTCAAATTTCATATCCCAAGCTTAAAAGCTGACCCTGAAATCTCCAAAAAATCCGTTTAATATACTTTTTGAATAATGGAAAAGTGATTTTTCAGGGCCTGTCAGGTAAATGCCTCCGAGTGCAACGCTGATCTGGTCATTGATTTTCCAGGATAGTTTTGGCCGGATCATCCATTCTTCCGTACGGATATCATACATGCCAGCCAACTCTGCATTGACGGCATCATGAGCAAAAGGCCGCCTGAGGTAAGCAGAGACCGCATGCCCTGATTCAAACTGTTGGCCAAACAATTTCCGGTTGAACAAAGTCATTTCATATCCTGACATATCCTTGGCAAATCTGACCTGATCCAAAGGGTTGGCCAGATCGTAGGTTGATGGATCCGGCTCAATAAGTGCTTCGAAATCAAAATTATATTTTCCGATGTACTGAAGTATTAAGGTGATTTTAAACATCTCTTTTTCAATGCCTGCAACATAATTTAAGGCATCATCCGGAACAAAAATGCCCGGTTGATCATCAACCAGGTCCAAGGCTGCTTCTCCGCGAATGATCATGAATGAAGCAGGTATGGCGAAATCCAATCCGATGGCCTGCTTCCTGTAGGGTTTTGGTTCATTGTAAATGGTGATGGAACCGGTAGGATCGAACCGTATCTCTCTGTAATCAAAACCATAAAAACAACTATATCCATTAAAATAGGAAACAGAAATTCCTGCAAAAGGGTATTCAAAATTCACTCTTCCAGCATATCCTGCACTGCTGAAACCCGGCTCAGGCATTTTTATGTCCGAGAACTCAACATTTTGACCGACCGGAATGAGATCATAACGGTACACTGAGGGTTTGTACAAAGGGATCATGATCAATTCAAGGTCGATGAATTCCCCTGGTATGTATTTCAGTTTTGCCATAAAATTGGATAGCTGCTGATCATTAGGGTCTGAAGTCAGGAAGAAATAATTTTTTGGTGTCAGGTTATTTGTTGGATTATAGCCATCAGCGCGACCCCAATCCACAATTTGATTTCCAATGGTCAAATGCAATACTTCATTTTGTATAGAGGCATATAACGATTTGATCTCCAGTTCATTATTTTTTTCACCAAAGCTTGATCCACTCCTTAGGCGGATGTCTGACTTAAAGCTTGCATGCTTAAAAGTTGTTTCTGTATTGAGCTTGAACTCACTGAACAGTTCAGCGATATCATATCCGGACCCGCCAAAAAAAGATGCGGCACGCACAAAGCCCGAAAACACAACACCCGGGCTTCCTTCCTGGTAGTTTTCAGTTGACTGGTCGTTTTGACCAAAACCTGTTTTTGCTGACAAAAGCAAAAGCATCATAAAGATTAATGTCATCCTGTTCATCTTTTTTTAAGCAAAACTATATCAGGTACAAACAGTAAGGGTATTGGTTTTAAAAGTTGCACTGATGGTATATGTACAATTTTTAAAAGTTGTACCAGGTCATTGCGTTTATTCATGCAGGTTTTTGTTCAGGTATTGATTTTCGAAGTAAATTGCTGGATTCACAGCATTAAATTAAGATCGTAAGAAAAATGTGACTTCCGAAAAAAAAATTCATGAATGTCAATTGCATATAAACTTTCCTTGCCGTACACTTGTTAAATTTTTTTTAACCAACTAAATAGCAAATGGCACAAATAACATTAAAAGGTAATGTGATCAACACGTCAGGAGAAATTCCGTCAACAGGTGCTCAGTTGAAGGATTTTTCATTGATCGCCGGCGATCTTTCCAGAAAAACATTGGCAGATTATCCGGGCAAACTGGTACTGAATATTTTTCCGAGCCTGGATACAGGAACATGCGCTGCATCCGTAAGAAAATTCAATGAGTATGCAGCACAAAGACCGGGCACAACAGTATTATGTATTTCAAGGGATCTCCCTTTTGCGCAAAACAGGTTTTGTGGCGCTGAAGGTTTGGATAGAGTAGTCACTTTGTCCGATTTCAATGATGGTGCTTTTGGAAAAGACAATGGATTGATCATCACAGATGGTCCGTTGGCAGGATTGCTGTCCAGAGTGGTTATCGTTCTGGATGAAAACAGGAAGGTATTACATGCTCAGCAGGTAGCTGAAGTGACAGAGGAACCGGATTACGATTCAGCTTTGGCTGCACTTTAATTTAAGTCATCAAAAAAAATAAAGAGGCATCTCATCCGAAATGCCTCTTTTTTATTCCATGCTTTGCCGCAAATGGCAAGCAAAAACTTTTCGATCAATTGAATCCCCTCTATGATCAGGAAAGGGAATCTACATGCTTCATCAAGCTGCTTTTGAGATTGGCGCCTTTATTTTTATGCCAGATATTCCTTTTTACCAAACCGTCAACCAATTTGATCACTTTAGGCAAAAATTGCTCTGCCTCTGCTTTCACCTCCAGCTCACGGAGGGTTTTGATCGCTGTACGGGTTGTTTTCTTTACATATCTGTTTGCCAGTCTCTTTTTAGTAGCCTGTCTAGCTCTTTTAGCTGCTGATTTGTGATTTGCCATTTTTCTAAAATAATTTTGAGCCGCAAAGATAACGCTTTTATTTTTAAAGCAAAAAAAGAACTTAGTAAAATATGGTATTTTTGAAAATCGTGGCGAAAAAGGAAAATATTACTTCACTTTCCCGATGATAAGTTGGTGGCTGATTTGTTGTCAAAATGCGGATAGACAGTTTTTTTTGGGTTTGCAGACAAAAGAGGTTCAGAAATCTTTCTGTTTACCGTTGTAAAAACTCAGGCTGATACCGATTTGGCCAAATTTTTCCGAAAGCCCGGTTGAACCAGGTACTCCCAGATAATTTTGGGCAGAATCCAGGCTGAGTGATCCGTGCCATTGGAATCCGTAGTAGGGTCTGAACACAAAACTCAGTATATCTGTGCCCGGAATGTGTAATGATAAAAATATTTTACTGTTCAAAGCCCTGGTCGTGGCCAGCAGGTTTCTTTTGGAAGTACCTGACAGATCGGTTTGCAGTTTCACAAAAGCCTGTTCAATTGTAGCCCCGACACCCAGTTTACCTGCCTGAATCTCAGTACCTAATGCCAGATTGTTCAATCTGAGGTACAGATTTTTTTCCGTGGCTGCTTCATTAAGTATCTCAATGGCGGATAGCGTATTGCCTTTACTCTCCCATGAAAGCTCAAAATTGATAACATTCCAGGCATACCTCAGTCCCATATCTATTCCGTGTGACCACCGGAGTTCATCCATTTTTTCATTCAGAATGGTCTGATTGATTGAATTATA
Organism: uncultured Saprospiraceae bacterium; assembly: GCA_964594045.1. Taxonomy (GTDB): domain Bacteria; phylum Bacteroidota; class Bacteroidia; order Chitinophagales; family Saprospiraceae; genus UBA2365. The sequence continues at coordinate 79,121 of CAZQKR010000020.1, forward strand.
TTGCCCGATCAGGTGATTCATGTTTGGTGCAATCATATACGCACCGGCATAACCAATTTTTATATTGACCTGCGAAAAGGTTGATCCGGGGTTCAATGATGCCAGAAGAAATGTGATCAGGATAATTTGTAACAACGAATTCCTGCTGCAGTTGATGATCCGATATGGTTTAAAGCTTTTCATTCAAAAATTTTTGCAATACTTCCTGGTTACTCCATTGAGGATTTCGTAGAATCGCCAATATGGAATATGGATCTGACAAAAATAATCAAATGTGTTGAGTTTTGTCGACCATGTATGATTAATTTCTTTTTCAGTTTGTATGGCACTAAAGCTGATCGTTTTTCAATTCGTCCCATGAAGAATAGTTTTGCTTTCTCCACGATACGCAGACTGTAAGCCTGATCGCCCTGGCATTAAAATTTTGAGTTTGCTCCGAAAAGTCTTTGCCCCCTGAATCCCACAGAAAGAAGGCTTTTAAATTTTTGATATTCAATGGATTAACTGTAGGGGGTGGGGTAAGAAACTATTGAAAATCCGCAAATTGGACTTTTTGAAGCAGATTCAATTTTTTTCATGATAATAAAAGCTTCTCAGGATCCTAAAGTTCCAATTCCGGAGTTTTGCATACTACTTCTTTTGGTGTTTCAGATTTTTTTATATAATTTCGTTTTTTTATCACCCAAAATTAAATTTTACATGTCCGGTTTACTTTATCAGTTGGCTTTAACCAAGATCAAAAGCGTTGGTCCGGTAACCGCCAAAAACATAGTAAGTTATTGTGGTGGACCTGAGGCTGTATTCAGACAATCCAAAAAAAGTCTCATCAAAATACCCTCTGTGGGATTGAAAACTGCTGAAGAGATCCTGTCTAAAAATGTTTTGCTGGAGGCAGAAAAAGAACTTGAATACATCAAAAATGCCGGTATTCAGTATTATTTCTATCTGGACAGTACATACCCTTCACGGTTAAGACACCAGACTGACAGCCCTGTAATGTTATTTTGCCAGGGAAATATCGATTTTGAAAGACCCAGGACACTTGGAATAGTGGGAACCCGAAAGCCAACAGAACAAGGTGTTATGCTCTGTGAACGAATAGTTGATGAACTCCGGGAATTTGAGGTCACGATCATCAGTGGTTTAGCATACGGAATAGATGCTGTTTGTCATCAGGCTGCCATCAGGAATGGACTACAGACGATTGGAATTTTAGGAACAGGGATCGATAAAACCTATCCGTCAATGCACAATGGTTTAAGGAAAAAAATGTCAACCAATGGCGGCGTTGCTACTGAATTTTCTGCCGGAACTGGACCTGATAAGGAAAATTTTCCCATGCGAAACCGGATCATTGCAGGACTTTCAGATGCTGTTTTGGTGGTTGAATCAGGTTTAAAAGGGGGATCCATGATCACGGCTCAGATGGCTTTTGGGTACAACAAGGATGTTTTTGCCATTCCCGGAAGGGTGCAGGACCCTATGTCTGCAGGACCAAATTACCTGATCAAGTCGGATATGGCCAGCCTGGTTGAATCTGCTGCTGACCTGACTGAAAAAATGTTGTGGCAAAAGGCTAAAAATACGCAATCTGTTCAATTGAAACTGTTTTACGATCTTTCTGAGGATGAAAAATGGATCATATCCCTCATCAGGGAGGAAGAACAGCAGAATATGCATGTTGATGCCATCCAGGTCCGGTCAGGTTTCACACATAGTAAGTTGACCGGGATACTATTGGAACTCGAATGTAAGAATATGATCAAATCTTTGCCGGGTTCAAGGTTTGCGATTAAAGTATAATGTTCCGGTGCTGCAGAATATGAAGTAATGATGCATAAAATTAAACCGCATTATCTGATCAAATAAGAGTGGTTTTTCCGGAAATGGAGCTTCAGAATACCAAAATTTCGGCATGGCTGATACCGGATATAAGTTCCTGATCAGTAGAATAAAACAAAAAAAACTTTGATTTATACTGATTATCAGAGCTTTATGAATTTTTCCTGACTTGTCCTTTTTAGTGCGACATAATGTTTTTTTAAAAAAATAGTTGACA
>CAZQKR010000021.1:0-75405 GCA_964594045.1 uncultured Saprospiraceae bacterium
TGCCGTCTTTGATTTTTCCCTATTTTGTGTTTACACAAAATATTTTATACTCTCAAAGGAATTGACTAACGATAACCTTCATTTTTCTCCTAAGTGTACCTATGTTCCTAAGTGTCTATGTGGTGAAAAGAAATCATTAACCACATAGATACATAGACACATAGAAAGGAATTGACTAACGATAACCTTCATTTTTCTCCTAAGTGTACCTATGTTCCTAAGTGTCTATGTGGTGAAAAGAAATCATTAACCACATAGATACATAGACACATAGAAAGGAATTGACTAACAATAACCTTCAGTTTTCTCCTAAGTGTACCTATGTTCCTATGTGTCTATGTGGTGAAAAGAATTAATTTACCACATTGTTACTCAGATACACAGTAAAAATTTGATTGTCAATATCCTGGCTGTTGCTGGTGTTTTTACATACAATATGATTTGTTGAATTGTTGAATTGTTGAATTTCGAATCCCGAATTTTCAAATTTTCAAATTTTGTACCTACTCTGAAAAGTCCAATTTGTTGGTTTTCAATCGTTTTTCGCCCCAAACCCTAAAGGGAAACAATTGAAAACCAACAAATTAAAATATAGTTTTAGCGAGTTATAAAAAGTAAATATTTTTCGTACCTGACTCAATCTTGAATTTCGAATCCCAAATCTTCGAATTTTCAAATCTTCGAATGATCGATATAGAATCCTTTAATTCCCTCCTTCCAACAACTCAAAAGAAATGTCCATCAATGGAAATTTTTCCCAACCCCGGAAATCGAAATGCCACCATTCGGTAGACAGGTAATCAAACCCAAAATGATCCATGATATCAAAAAGGAACTTTCTGTTTTTGATCGCTTCAGCCGGAAGTTTCATATAATGCGGATGCGCCCTTTCCGAAAAATCATCGAATTCAGTCGGCATATTCAATTCCTTCCCAGTTTTTAATTCGATCAGGCTGATGTCCACAGCGCAACCCCTGTTGTGCCGCGACCCCTTAGCCGGATCAGCCACGAATCCCGGGTGTGGATAGATCTCAAACAATCTGACCGTTGCTGCATAAGGCCTGTACGCATCAAAAACCAGGAGGCCCAACCCAAGTTTTGCCAGCGAATCCTGCACCGCCCGGAGTGCAAGCGCAACCGGCTTCCGTGCAAAAGCTTTAGGCTGCGTATAGATCACCTGCCTGGTAAAATTATTTTTGGTTGCATAACGGATATCCGTCCTGATCCCCGGTATATATTGTTCAAGGTCAACCATCTCCATAGAGGGATCCACAGCAATTTGCTTTTGGTAAACCTTCATTTCCCGCACGATCACCAATCCGGACTGGGTAAATCCTGTCTGACAGAACATCAAGACGAAAATGTGTACGATCAAAATAGGTGAGATTTTTAAAGCAAATTTCCTGAAATGCATAGCAACCATTTTTTTACCAATGTACAAACATTAATTCACCTGTTATCATTTTTTCATTTGTTCAGATCACAAACATCTTCCTGAAATTGATCTTATCCCTGATTTTAATGCCATTTTATAGATAAAAACAAAGTTTCCAAGCAATTTCCCTTATTTTTGAGCCACAAAAAAAAACAGCATGGATACGATCACCAATATCATGACCAGAAGGAGCATCAGGAAATTCACTGAACAGCCTGTTGAACCTGAAAAAATTAAGATCATTCTTGAAGCAGCCATGAATGCGCCAAGTGCAGGCGACGGTCGGCCATGGGAATTCGTGGTGGTCACGGAAAAATCCAGTCTGCATCAGATCGCCGAAAAAGTGGATGGAGGAAATGACATGTTCAGGCAGGCAGGCGCTGCCATCCTCATTTGTGCTGTTCCTTCAAAAGAGAAATTCCCCGGGTTTTACCCGCAGGATTGTTCGTGTGCGGCACAGAATATTTATCTGGCTGCGCATGAACTTGGTCTGGGTTCTGTCTGGATCGCCGTCTGGAGTGTACCTCCCAGGATCGCCGGGCTGAGGGAAATACTCGACATCCCGGAACATCTGGAGCCTTTTGCCATTTTTCCGATAGGCTATCCGGGTGAGAGCCTTCCCGCAGAATACAGATATGATGAGGCATTGGTGCATTATGAAAAAGTGAAAAAGAATTGAACAAATGATTGAAAAACGGTCAACCTTATTCAGGCATTTACAAATGATTAATGGTAAATGATAAATGGTTAATGGGGTTTGGATTTTTGGATAAGGTGTTTGTTTTTTTATCTTCAAATGGCTCAAATCCTTTGTGCCTTAACGCATTTGCGAGAAATTTAGTCACAATCAGGAATTAAATATTTCAAAATTACTTAGTAATCATTTTCCTGATTTACTGAACAATCCGACTGGCCTTTGGTATTCTGGTTTCGGGAAAGCGCAATGAGCAAAAGACATCTTATTTGGTGAATATTTAAATTTTGACAAAGGCTTGACATAGTAGCTCAAAGACTAAAGCATGAAAGACTTTGCAGTTAAATAAATACATTAATTTTGATCAAATTTAAACTGATATGCAACAAGTTATCGCACTTCGCCCCTGGGAAATGGAAGACCTGCCTGTCTTGGTACCACTTGCCAACAATCCGAAAATTGCCGCCAACCTAACTGATCTCTACCCCCACCCTTATACGCGCGAAGATGGGATCGCCTTCATCAAGATGACTAAAAACATGCAGGATGGGGTCATTTTCTGTGTCACAGTTGACCGGCAAATAGCCGGCAGCATTGGCATACACCAACAGAATGACATCATGCGCAGGAATGCCGAAATGGGATACTGGATTGCAGAACCATTCTGGGGCAAAGGCGTATGTACTGTTGCCGTCAAATTGATGGTCAGCCACGGTTTCAGACATTTCGACATCGACCGGATCTATGCCCGTCCTTTCGGCAGGAATATCGCATCCCAGAAGGTACTGATGAATGCCGGCTTCAAATTCGAAGCCAGGTTTCACCAAAATATCATCAAAAACGGCGTCAAAGAAGATGAATTGTTTTTCGGGATCAGAAGAGAACACTTTGTGCATGCTGAAAAATAAAAAACATCCCATCAGAAAATCCGTTTTTCTAAACTTTTTTTTCCATACATTTGTTTCCCTGATTTATTTAAACAATTCAATACATACATTCAGCAGGAATCAAAAATTTTATATTGGTGGTATGTAAACCGGATTTTAATACAATAAAACTTTTCAGGTATGAATGTCGTCTATCTTTCGCCTCATTTCCCGGAAAATTACATCGCTTTTGTAGAAGCCTTGAATGGAAGAGGAGCCCATGTTCTGGGCATTGCAGAACTGCCTTATGATCATTTGCCCGAAAGGCTAAAGCCTGTGCTGACCGATTATTATCAGGTAAGCGATATGGAAAACTATGATGAAATGTTCAAAGCGGTTGCTTTTTTCACTCACAAATACGGAAAAATCAACCATCTTGATTCGCTGAATGAACACTGGCTTTTTACCGAAGCCAAACTCAGGACTGACTTCAACATTCCAGGAATCCACAATGACACCATTGCAGATATGAAATACAAATCCCGGATGAAACAGCGTTTTGTCCATGCAGGCATCCGGGTTGCAAGAGGCCTGGTAACGGACAACATTGCAGACGCAGGGTCATTTATCCGGGAAGTGGGTTATCCTGTTGTGGCCAAACCGGATTCCGGCGTAGGTGCAGCCAATACTTATAAAATATCGGATGAAACCCAACTGCAGCGTTTTTTTGAGAATAAGCCGGATATACCGTATATTTTTGAAGAATTCATCTCAGGACGGATCGAAACTTTTGACGGTCTTACCGATCAATTCGGTAACCTGGTTTATTGTACCGGACATGTTTACAGCGACAGCGTCATGGATGTGGTCAACAACGACCGCCATGTTTATTATTACAGCTTCCGGGAAATACCTGCAGATGTGGAGGAAATGGGTATGAGGATATTCAGGGAGTTCAACCTGAAAGGCAGATTTTTTCATTTTGAATTCTTTCGCACTGAAGACGGCAGCCTGGTGGCACTCGAAGTCAACATGCGTCCTCCCGGTGGCTATACTACGGACATGTTCAATTTTGGCAGTGACATCAATATCTATGAGCAATGGGCCAATATGGTCACCATGAACATATTCAATACAGCATACCAGCGTAAATACCATGTAGCATATGTCGGAAGAAAATGGCGTTTTGATTATGCCTATTCTACGGCAGAGATTGAAGAAATTTGCGGAGAAAAACTGGTTTACCACGACTATGTCAGCGGAATTTTCAGCCTTGCCATGGGCAATTACGGATATATTGTACGGCATCCGGATTTGGAAGAACTCATGAAATGCGTACATTTGATCCACCAAATGAAAAATTAGCACAAACCGCATGAAGAATTTTCAGAACTGAAAGATTTTTGCCGGAAAAAATTTACCGAAAAACAACTGCCATGAACGTTTTATATTTTTCTCCGCATTTTCCGCCCAATTATGTCTGGTTCATCAGGGAACTGAAAAAAGCCGGAGTCAACACGCTGGGTATCGCTGACATACCTTTTGACCAGCTTTCTCCTGTACTGAAAGAATCCCTCAATGATTACTACATGGTGGACAACCTGGAAAATTATGATGAGGTGGTCAAAGCTGTGGGTTATTTTATACATCAATACGGGCGCATCGACCATCTGGACTCACTCAACGAACATTGGCTGATGATGGAAGCCAGTCTGCGCACGGATTTCAATATCCCTGGTCTGAAAAACGATGTGATCGATGATATGAAATTCAAATCCCGGATGAAACAGCGTTTCATACATGCAGGTGTGCAGGTTGCGCGAGGCAGGATCATTTCTAATATGGAGGAAGCAAAACGCTTCATCAGAACCGTAAAATATCCCGTCATTGCAAAACCGGACAACGGGGTGGGTGCTTCCGCAACATTCAAGATCAGCGACGATGCGCAACTTTCCTCATTTTTCGAAAATAAACCTTCAACAAGCTATATTTTTGAAGAATTTATCAACGGGACAATTGAAAGTTTTGACGGTCTGACGGACAAAAAGGGCAATCTTGTTTTCCACACTTCCAACGTGTTTTGCCAGGGCATCATGGACATCGTCAACCAGGACAGGCATGTCTATTATTATACTCAACGAAAGGTTCCAAAGGATATCACGGAAGCCGGAAAAAAGATCCTGAAAGAATTCGATCTGAAAGGCAGATTTTTCCATTTTGAATTTTTCAGGAAAGAAGATGGTCAGTTGGTCGCCCTTGAAGTCAATATGAGACCACCGGGCGGTTTTACCACAGATATGTTCAATTATGCAAGTGACATCAATATCTACGAACTCTGGGCGAAAGTGGTCACCGGTCAGCCAATTGATTTCAGATATGTAAGGAAATATCACGCATGTTATATCGGTCGCAAAAACCGGTATGAATATACCTACTCTCTGGGACAGGTGATACAACATTGTGGTTCAGACCTTGTTTTCCACCATCCGGTCAGTGAAGTGTTAAGCCCTGCTTTGGGACAATACGGAATGATCATACGGCATGAAAACCTCAACCGCGTTAAAAATTATATCGATTACATCCTTAAAGTGCAGTGAAAATGAACAGAAATTATCAAAAATGGTATAGCAATCACCTGGGAAAAGAGATGGAATTGCTGGTACACGGAGATAAAGGGACTCCTTTCATGATCTTTCCGTGTTCCAACGGACGTTTTTTTGATTTTGAAAACCGTGGAATGTTCCACACCGTTGAACAGGAGATCAATGAAGGAAAGGCGATTTTCTTCAGTGTGGACAGCATCGACCGGGAAACATGGCATAATCATGATGCACATCCTTCTGTTGGCGCCGCACGTCATGAAGACTATGACAAATATATAATCCACGAGGTCGTACCTTATATCCATCATCTTCTTGGGACCAACCAGAAGATCATTGCCGGAGGCGCCAGCATGGGTGCTTACCATGCAGTCAATTTCTTTTTGCGCCACCCTGATGTTTTCGGCGGAACGCTGGCACTGAGCGGTAATTACCATGCCAGGCATTTTGTCGGAGACTATATGGATGAACATGTGTATTTCAATTCACCCCTGGCTTTTCTTCCAGGTTTACAGGACAGCTGGTATCTTGATCAATACCGGGCGTCCAGAATTTTTATCTGCACGGGCCAGGGTGCATGGGAAGAAACCATGGTAGAAGATACATCACGCCTCAAATCTCTGCTGGATGAAAAAAATGTCCCTGCACACATCGAATTCTGGGGACACGATGTCAACCATGACTGGAACTGGTGGGAACGACAATTCCCCTATTTTGTGAAAAAGATCGTTTGACAGAAATAATCTGCGCAAAAAGAGAAGGGTGAAAGGCCTTTGGGGAGTTACAATTTGGTCCCTACCAGCGTGTAGTGATAAAGATCATTGCCATCCTCAATGGTGTAATCGATCTGCAAGGTATAATTCTGAAAGACTCCTTCACCGTAAATTCTTTTGTTACCGTCGAACTTCTGGGAATAGATCTGGATCCTTTTGGTGTAATCCGCTTTCTGACGCACATCGGCATCGATCAGCGCCCAGGTGTCTTTCAGCCAGGGAGCATCGATCCTGATGGAATTGGCAAAATCAGCAGAAACCACCATGGAAAAGGGTCCGGCTACGCCTAATATATGTGCTTCATAAACACCGGCAATTTCCAATACATCTTCATCGTATTTTTCACAGGAAGAGAAGATCAAAAGAAGGCTTAAAACAGCAAAAAGTTTTGTTTTCATATGTATTGTTTTTAATAATTTTCAGCCCTTTGGGATCAAGGATAAAAGCATCCGGAACTGGTTGGAATATTTTACCCGGATGTTTTTCCTTTCGATGACATAAGCTAAGATCAACAAATAAGTACCGATTCAAAAGTACTACTGTGACGTAGAAGCAGTACCAAATTCGGCAGCATTAACGCCACTTTAATACAGTTTTAAGAATAATTTAGGATTTTATTTGACAGCCCGGATATTCAAGGTAAAAGCAGAAAAAGGTGATAGATCATTGGGCGATCAATCTGATGTTCACAACAAGATCAAATCAGTCAGTTGTATTCAGAAAAGCAAAGTCCGGGTTCAGTTAACTAAGCAGGTTTTCATTTCCCCAGAATAATCAGTTTCATCAATGCGAAGTGAATAGAAACCAGATGGAATTCAAAGTCTTTCACCCGGAAAGTTCACCAATGTTCCGGAAAACTGAAAAATCATAACTGATTGCTATAATTTTTGATATCCCAACCAGAAAACAGGATCTTTTTGGAAAAAAAAATGTTTACCTTCAGATAATAGTTTACAGCAGTAAATAGTTAATCAGATAAAAATTAACAGTTGAATAAAATCATAAGCATATTTTTTCTTTTTTTGATCATTCCATTTGTATTATCTGCATACAAGGGGCATGAGCCCGATTTTTTACACGTGGACCAATTTGCCCGGCAGGTTAAAAAATCAGGCACTCTGGATGAAACTGCAAAGAAACTGACCGCACCCTTTGGCACTGAAACAGAAAAAGTCCGTGCGATTTTTGTCTGGATCACGCATAATATTGCCTATGATATACAAAAAGTCAGGGATCAGCAAAAGCGCAACAACCGGACAGTGATCACTGCCAACAGCCAGGCTGAGCTGGAAGCATATATGAAAAAACTGCCGCGGAAAATGGCGGACAATGCTTTCCGTTCCGGTAAAGGCGTATGCGAAGACTATTCCAACCTTTTCCTGTACATGTGTAAAAGTGCAGGTATTGAAGCGAGTTACATCACCGGTTATGCCAGGAGTTCGGCGGATAAGCTCAACCGTTACCCTGAACGGTCCAACCACACCTGGAACGGTGTAAAAATCGATGGAAATTGGTTTCTGCTGGACCCAACCTGGTCAGCAGGACAGGTTGATATGCGGGCCGGAACTTTTACCAGGGATTTCACCGATGGATTTTTCCTGGCTGACCCCGTCAAGTTCATTCTCACACATTTCCCTGATGACCCTGAATGGCAACTGGTAGGAAGTCCTCTTGATTTGGATAAATTTGTCACTTTACCATTGGGATATCCTGCACTACATGATCCGGCTATCATGGACTACTATCCCAAAAAAGGCATCATCAGCCGGGAGAACGAAATAGTGAAACTGGTGCTCCAAACGGAAATTCCTGCTGATCGCTTTGAACTTTATATCAACAACCGTTATCACTCCACTGCAACGGAAGCTGATGAGAACAGGGTGGTTTTCCAATTGGATGTTTCACGTCTGAAGAATGCCGAGATCACCATTACCAGAATCGGTGATGACACGGTTATTCCTCTGATTTCGTACCTGGCAGAATGATGAACATGATTAGACTTTAGCCTTCAGGCTGACATCATTAAGTCTTGGATTTGCAAAGCTATACCTCACCTGCCACCGGGATTTTAAAGGTTAAATTGTCCGGAAAAATCTTCCCATGCCTGTCAGATCAATCCTGAACCAAGTGCCAGTGACAGTAAAATAAGCATCACAGCCACAGTTACTTTCAGTGTTTCCAGTGTGATTTTCTTCAATAGTATGTTTCCCAGAAATGCCCCGGATATGGCAGCAAAAGTGGCAAAAATGACTAAAAACAGGTTCTCTGATAGTCCCGAGGCACTGAAACCCGTTGCATAAATACTCAACCTGGTCAGGTCAACAAATGAAGATACGACCACTGCAGTTCCGATAAATGCTTCCTTGGAAAGCCCTGATTTGATCAAAAAAGCACTTCTAAGCGCACCCTGATTACCTGAAAGCCCCCCAAAAAATCCACTTAAAATTCCTCCAATAGCCAACTTGTCTTTTCCAAACCGTAATTTATCAAAATAAGGGATCAAATCCATTAGCGCAAAGCATATCAGCAAAAGCGAAATCATGAATTTTACCGGATAGATTTCAAAAGAACGACCACCAATTTCGTATTCGAAAATCGGCCGGGCGTCCGGAATGTGCAGCAAAAGCCATGAACCGGCTAAAGCACCCAGCACTGCAGGGATGCCGAACCTGAACAATACCTGTTTATCCGCTTTTTTGCCCACCAGAACCATTTTAAACAGGTTGTTCATCAGGTGAACAACACCTGTGAGGGCTATCGCCAGCTCTACCGGAAAAAATATCATGAATACCGGAGTGAGTATGGTACCCAATCCAAATCCGGAGAAAAATGTAAGGATCGCAGCCCCGAATGCAGTCAAAGAAATGATCAGTATCTCCATATCAAAAAATCATTTTTAACATTGAAATCTATAATTGAAAATCAGCTTTTTAACTTTCGCAACTGATTTTCATACATAATTGCAGTAAACAAGCAACTTTCATTAACAATGATACTAAAAATCTTTGAAGTAAATATTGATATTTAATCCGGTGCTTCTTTGATTTGTCCTTCAGTCAGCAGGATTTGAGCTTGTACATTGCAGAAAAGAAACAAAAATCTCTGGAGACACTGGAATTCTGATCAGAAGGATTCATCACATGTTAATTGGTAAAAGCCAAAAGACCATTAACCAGAAGAATGACATAAAGCTTGGCAATCAAAGACACGCGGTGCATGCCGGCGTCCTTCTGAGGACCAGGCAAAACTTTGTTGTAATAAATACTGATTTTTTTGCACTTTTAGGCTTTAAGGAGGAACTCAATATAGTTTTTTAGGTTCTATTTAAAAATTCAAGTATTTTTGACGCCGTTTCGCAAGCAGACATGATAAAAAAACTTAGTATTTCCAATTATGCCCTGATCGATTTTGTCGAGATCAATTTTGACAAAGGCCTTCACATCGTAACCGGTGAAACTGGTGCGGGTAAGTCCATTATTTTGGGTGCTCTGGGTTTGGTGATGGGAGACAGGGCCGATCTCAAAGCGATAGCTGATCCGGACCAAAACTGCATCATCGAGGCCGAAATTGACATCCGGCAATATGACTTGTCTGACTTGCTGAAGGAATTGGATATTGATCCCTCAGATCTCCTGAATATCCGTAGGGTGATCTCGGCCAATGGAAAATCACGTGCTTTCATCAATGATCTGCCGGTCAGTCTTAAGGCACTTCAGGAAATCAGCATCCAATTGATACAGTTGCACAATCAGTTTGACAATCTGGATCTGAGCCGCCCGGAATATCAGCTGAGTATTATAGACGCACTGGGTGAACACAGGGAACAACTGAATACTTACAGATCTTTATACAAAAATTGGGTAGGGCTCAAATCCGAACTTTCGGGTTTAAAATCGAGGGTTGAAGCATTCGCTAAGGAAAAGGATTTTCTGTATTTTCAGTTTGATGAGCTCCAAAACGCCGGCCTCGAACAGGCTGTTGAGGAGGAAATTGAAGCTAACCTGGAATTGATGAGCAATGCAGAAGCGATCGAACAGGCTCTGAAAATGGCATATTTCAATCTTACTGAAGATGAACATTCCATTATGGATCAGATCAGAAGCCTGATCAGGAATCTCAGGCAGCAGGCAGATGGCGTGGCCATCGTGGAAAAAGTCATTGAACAACTTGATCTGGCTGCCGAAAATCTTGAACAAATTGGTATTGAATGCAGGCAACAGTCTGAGAAAATTGACTCAGACCCGGAAAAACTGGCTGTTCTGCAACAAAAAATGGACGAGATCAACCGGCTTTTACATAAATTCAGGGTTACAGAGATCAGCGAATTGATGTCGATAAAAAATGAGTTACAGGAAAAATTGAGTCAGGAACTTCGATTGGATCAAGAAATCGCTGAAAAGGAAAATCTTGCCCTTGAGCAGGAAAAACAGCTGATCAAACTGGCCGGGGAAATTTCTTCATCAAGACAGAAAGCGTCCAAAGTTTTCTGTTCCGAAGTGGAAAACAGCCTGAAACAACTGGCAATGCCATTCGTCAGACTTGAAGGAAGATTTGCACGTTCAGCGCAATTACTAACCAATGGTCATGACATATTCGAATTATTGTTCAGTGCAAACAAAGGCACAGCTCCGCATCCGGTCAGGGATGTGGCATCCGGTGGTGAATTAAGCCGGCTTTCACTGAGCATTAAATCCATTCTGGCCGGGAAAATGAGTTTACCCACGCTCATTTTTGATGAAATTGAAGCCGGCATTTCCGGTGATGTTGCATTGAAAATGGGCCAGATACTGAAGAAACTGTCAGCCGGACATCAACTGATCAACATCACACATTCTGCACAGATCGCAGCGCGGGCCGACATGCATTTTTATGTATATAAAACCCACGAACAGGCCAAATCCAAAACCATGCTGAAAGTTCTGGACAAAAATGAGAGGATACACGAAATTGCAAAAATGCTGAGCGGCGATCCTCCGACACAATCAGCGATCAAAAATGCTGAAGAACTGGTCAACGGCTGAAATGATATTAAATATTTACAACTTATTGATACTTAACAACTAAATACTATTTTAATGAATCACAATTTATTAAAGGGAAAAAAGGGGATCATTTTTGGTGCTTTGGATGAAAATTCAATTGCATGGCATGTAGCCCAAAAATGTGTAGCAGAAGGCGCTGAAGTTGTGCTGACCAATGCACCTGTTGCTTTCAGGATGGGCAAGATCGAGGAGATGGCCAAAAGTCTGAATACAGTTGCCATTCCTGCTGATGCCACATCGATGGAAGATCTCGAAAACTTATTTAAAAAATCGATGGAAATTTTTGGAGGAAAAGTTGATTTTATCCTTCATTCCATCGGAATGTCGATCAACATCCGTAAAAACAAGGAATATCACGACCTCAATCATGATTGGATGCTCAAAACCTTTGACATCAGCGCTGTTTCATTTCACAAAGTGATGCAGACCGCAGACCAGCTGGATGCGATCAATGACTGGGGTTCGATCATTGCATTGAGTTATATCGCCGCGCAAAGAACATTCCCGTATTATGGTGAAATGGCTGAATCCAAGGCGTTACTTGAATCATTTGCAAGGAGTTATGGTTACAGGCTTGGGAGAACCAAAAAAGTCAGGGTCAACACAGTTTCACAGTCACCGACCATTACAACAGCGGGAAGCGGTGTCAAGGGATTTGACCTTTTCTTCAAATACACACAAAACATGGCTCCGCTGGGCAACGCAGATGCATATGCCTGCGCAGATTACTGCGTGCTGCTTTTCTCAGATCTGTCCAGAATGGTGACCATGCAGAATTTGTACCATGACGGTGGATTTTCCAGCATGGGTATGGATCCGACTTTAATGGAATAACATCATACTGACCCGTGTTTTGCAATAAACATGGGTCAGTTTACCGTTATATGAACTGATCTGCATGTTTTAAAGCCAAAATTCTTAAAATTTACATTTCGGCATGGAAATCAAAATTCAAAAAGAATGAGCAATACCATCAAACAAAGGTATTTCACGCTAATTGCAGTCATTCTCACGAGTGTCGTTAACCCTGCTTTGATCAACTCCCAACGAGGCTTGCCTGAAACCGACATAATAGATCAGGACAGTTCGGGGGTGGAGAAAACAGAAATTCCAGATACCCTTAAAATGACCTGGTTCACCACAGATCATATTGACGACCTGCGAAGCTATGCTGACACTTCACTGGATTTCAACGCGATACATTACAATCCACTATCCATCACAGGCGTTCCGTATTTATTTTTAGGTACCCCGGGCTCATCGTCGGTTCCCATGGAGCAATTCCGGACATTGCAAAGCGGAATGAATTTTGGTTATCACCAGTTTGATCCTTACCAGCTTCATTTATCCAGGCTGAAATGGTTCCGTACAAATCTGCCTTTTGCTGATCTCTATTTCTCACCGGGAAAATCTGACAGTGAATTCAATACTTCTGCTAAATTCACTATGAACCTGAATGACCGCTGGAATCTCAACCTGGAATATCAAAGGCTGATGGATCAGGGTTTTTACAAGGATCAATCCACAAAAAACAGCAGTCTCATCGCCGGATTGTGGCACAGTTCCAAAAACGGAAAAAGCAACACTTTCCTTACTTTTCTGACCAATATCCATCAGGAATACAACAATGGTGGCATTCTGGATACCATTTATTTGTCGCAGGAGGACTTCCGTGCCAATATTCCTGTTACGATGGCAGGCAGTGTGACAAGACATCAGCATGAGAATTTCAGCATCAGGAATATTTACGAACCCTGGAGCAGACCGGATTCAGGCAGGCTCGTAAAGCCTTTCACTTTCCAGTTGAACAGTTTGCTGAGTTACGAAAAAGGATTTTTCAAGTATGTTGATGAAAATGCAGGCAGTGGCTCAGATTCCCTGATTTACCGCTTCCTGATCCGTGATCCGCTGGGTGTCAGAAGTTACATTGATTACAGAAAGTTCAGCGCATTCCCAAAGATCACCATTGACTTTCCGGATTTTCTGAGGGCTCAAGCAGGTATTTCCTATGATCTGTATGCAATAGGCCAGAATCAACTGGAAACAGTTTACCGGAACGACCTCAAAGTTCAGCTTGAAGCTGAAATGAATGTAAAAAAATTCCTGGAGGTCAAAACTTTATTTGATTATCACTTGCTGGATTTTGCCGGTGACAGGTTCTTTGATATTTCAGGAACTTTTAAACTGGACCCGTATTTTCAGCTTTGGGCAAACCAAAAAATCGTTTATGCTCATCCTGCATGGATACAAAAATTGTTTGTGCTGAATGAGATACAGATATTCAACAATGATTTTGACCAACAAAACCAATATGCATCTTCAATAGGCATTCGGATCCCGGTGATCGGTCTGGGTGTTTCCCTTTCCCGTCATACTTATGGCAACTACATTTATTACACCAGGGAAAACCACTTTGTTCAGTCATCAGAAGATTTGAGTTACACACAGATCACCCCGGACCTGAAGCTGAAGTTCGCAGGATTCCACCTGGATAATAAACTGCATCTTTTTTACATAGAAAACGAGCTGTATGATCTTCCTGAATACAGGTTGGAATCCGCATTTTATTTCAAAAAACCTATACTTAAACAAAAAATGGAACTGTTCACGGGATTCGAAAGTTTCATAACGGATAAGTTCTATATACCTGATTATCAACCTGTATTAGGAGCATTCACAACAAAATCCGATTTCCAGTCTGATCTGCATATCCTGATCAATTTTTTCATCTCTTTCAAGGTTGAGGATTTCCGGTTTTTTGCCAGAACAGAAAATCTCATGTATCTAATTGACGATCAGGTACATTTCCAGGTAAATAACTATCCTTTGGATGATTTCCGCGCCATCCGGTTTGGCGTAAGGTGGCAGTTTGTGAATTGATCGGGGAAAAATAACTGCAAGCCGCCGGAACCGGGATTAAAGTTCGTAATTAGGCTGCAGAACACCCTTTCCGTCTTCTTCCTTGTAGAAATCGTTGATGTAACGAATTACATCATCCGGATCATCTATCACAGGTATCAGGTCAAGATCTTCCGCTTTAATGTTTTTGGATTTTCCCAGCATGATATCCACGATCCAGTCCTTGAGACCAGTCCAGTATTCGGAACCAACCAGCACAACAGGTACACGGTCAATTTTTTTGGTTTGTATCAAGGTGAGCACTTCAAACAATTCATCCAGCGTACCAAAGCCGCCAGGCAATACAACAAATCCCTGGGCATATTTCACAAACATGACTTTCCTGACAAAAAAGTACCTGAAATCCAGGTTTTTATCTGTATCAATATAGCTGTTGAAATGCTGCTCAAAAGGCAATTCTATATTCAAGCCAACGGAAGTTCCCTGCTTTTCAAATGCACCTTTATTGGCAGCTTCCATGATACCAGGGCCTCCTCCGGATATCACACCAAAACCGGATTCCACCAGCTTGTTGGCGATGATCCTGGCCACTTCATAATATTTGTCCCCTACCCTTGTCCGGGCTGACCCAAATATCGAAATGCAAGGGCCGATCTTGTTCAACCGCTCAAATCCATCCACGAATTCAGCCAGCACCTTGAACATCATCCATGAGTTCTCACCCTTGATATTCCTCCATTTCCTCATCGGCAGTTGTACATTATTCATCGTCATTTATTTTAATATAAAAAACCGGCCTTTTGATCTTCAAATATCATTCAATGGCCAATTTAAACGCTAATGTTACCCGGAAATTGTATCTGACCTGATTTTTATAAAGCTTAGGCATTGATTTATCAGAATTTTGGACCACCGGGAAAAGCCCGGAAAACAAAAAATCAGGATCAGGATGGATGAATGGATTTTAATTCGCTGATGACATCATCCAGTTTACTTTTCAATTCCTCGATATCTTCCATATCTTCCAGCATGGTGTGACCTTCTGAGGATTTTTTCATACCGACATAACAGCTCACATCGGTTTTGGAGATCTCTTTTCCCCCGAGAATGATCAGTCGTTCAACTACATTTCTCAGCTCTCTGATATTGCCTGTCCAATCCAGGCTTTGCAAAGCTTTCAGCGACTGCGGAGCAAAAGTTTTAACGGAAATGCCATATTCATCACAGATCTCTTTCGTAAAATACTCTACCAATAAAGGTATATCTTCTATCCTGTCCTTCAGCGGGGGTACGTCAATGATGATCACTGCCAGCCTGTGAAAAAGGTCTTCCCTGAACTTACCTTTTCTGATCTCTTTCTTCAGGTCTTTATTCGTTGCGGCGATCACCCGGACGTCAACCTTGATTTCCCTGTCTCCTCCAACCCTGGTGATCCGGTGTTCCTGAAGTGCTCTCAACACTTTTGCCTGTGCGGAAAGGCTCATATCACCTATTTCGTCCAGGAAAAGTATGCCTCCATTGGCAAGTTCAAATTTCCCCAGCCTTTGTTTGATCGCAGAAGTAAAAGATCCCTTTTCATGACCAAATAATTCAGATTCAATCAATTCAGAAGGAATTGCTGCACAATTCACCTCGACCAGCGGAAACTCTTTCCGGTTGCTTTTTTCGTGCAGCCAACGGGCGACGAGCTCCTTGCCGGTTCCATTGTCACCCATGATCAGCACACGTGCTTCTGTCGGTGCCACTCTCTCTATGGTATCCTTCACCAGTTTGATCGCCCTGGATTCGCCAATGATATCGATCGTTTTTTTGGCGTTGACCTTTTTCTGCAACACATTTTTCTCACCGATCAGGCTTGATTTATCCAGCGCATTCCGCAAGGTGATCAACAATCTGTTCAGATCCGGTGGTTTCTGGATAAAATCAAAAGCCCCATTCTTGACCGCCTCCACAGCGGTATCAATGGTTCCGTGTCCTGAGATCATCACAACAGGAATGTCGGGCTTTATCGCCTGTATACGTTCCAGCGCTTCCATGCCATCCATCCTCGGCATCTTGATATCCAATACGATCAGGTCAAAATCCTGCTGCTTGATCCTTGCAAGACAATCAAGACCATCCGTAGATTCCTCTACTTCGTATTTTTCATACTCGAGAATGTTACGTAAGGTTTTCCGTATACTTCTGTCATCATCAACAATCAATACTTTAGCCATAGAATGACGTTTATTCTTTATTTGTAAATGAAAAATAGTCAATGTTCAGGTTTATATTTTCCAGTACTCAGGCCCAAACCAAGTTTTCGGATTCCGGACCAAAACTTGATAAATAAGTAAATCAAAAGCATTACGCGAAATATCCATTTGAAAATTCCGCTAATCAACAGTCCGATAAGCAATAAGCTTAATAAGCTGGAAAATAAAAACTTAATTGAAAACAGGTCAATTTCAAAAGAATGAAATACCCGGGTGCAGTTTTGGTCAATCCGTTTTGAAATGTAAAGATATATTATTTTTTACAATAATATATAATTATAACATTTTTTTTAGCTTACAAAAAAAATTAAAATTATTACCAGGGTAAAAAGATCAGTTTTCCACATACTTCAAATCTTTCGAGAACAATTAGATTCTGTGCGAAAATCATTCTGTTGGTTTATTCACCCCTTTCTGCAAATTTCCACAAAGCTGAATTCATTAAGTTTGAATTTGCAATAGCCAAAAGATTAAGTTGATGGCTGAACTCATTCCTTTAAATAATTCAAATGAGCATAAACCGGATGTTACCTGACTGTGATTACTGACGACCCGGATAAAACGGTTTTTCACCAGGTAATGCAAACAATTATACCTGGCGAAAAGCGGAATTTGAATTAGGCAAAAGGTTTTCCTCCGCCAAAGAGAACCCTGGGCAACTGTGAGAGCAAATGTTCCAAATCCCTGAAAACGCTATAGTCCCGGGCGTATAAAAAATTGACCCGGTGAATTTCTTCCCTGTTCAGCTGGCCAATCTGATCGGCAGCGATCGGACTGAGAATACCCTGTGGAATTTCAGGCAAGGCATGGATATCCTGATCGTGGTGAATATACCCGACCCAGGATCTGTTTCTCACGGTGGTATCGATGATCCACCGAGGTATCATTTTGCTGTTTTTTCCAAAAACCCAGACAGGAAATATGACCAGTAAAGCAATATTCACCAGATAGTCAAGCATGGATTTCAGGAATTTTTGCCTGGATTCAGACAGTTTGTACCTGAGTTCAATGGTATACAGATCACCACGGGCATTCCTGTCGTGACTACCTATGATACTTAATACATCCCGCGTCATGATCTTTGCTTTCACGCTTGTTCCAAGTTTGGTCATCCAAAACATGACTTCGGAGATTTCCACGTCTTCAGGAGAGAAAAAAACCTGGTTGATCTTATATACCCGGACCATTTCATCAAGTTTATCTATGGATTGGATATAATAATCCGGTATTTCCAATGTCTTTATAGGAAAGATCGCACCGGCGAATTCCAATTTTTCCCGGCTACCGGACATGATGACTTTAGCCCTTTCTACTTCAGATTCCTTTCCTACCACCAATACCCTTTGAATGATATCCTTCCGGTCATGGAAACCTGAATTGAACAATGAATACAACAACCTGGTCAACGCCCCCGGCAAAAAAATAAACAGCGCTGAGATCAGGATGATCGCCCTGGATGACCTCAGGGAATTATCCAGCAATGCGTAGATGATCAGAATCGCGATTGTCCCGGCCAGAATACCGCCTGCAAATCGTAAAAAATGCCGTTTTTGGTGGTAGGCACCCGAAATGGAAAGGCCGGTTACCCATGCCAGACTGTAGATCGAATAGATCCAGACGGAAGGCACTCCCGCATAATAATCAATGTCATTGAAATAATATTTTGCCCAGATATATTCAACCAGCTGTATGGTAAAATAAAAACCTGCAAATTCAAAAAAAGGCAGTGCTAATCCGGCAATTTTGTTTCGTATGAAATGAAAAAGTCCGATGAAAAATATTGAGGCATTGATCAACCACAAAAACGGATTGAACACTTTGCCACCAAAATGTTTTCTGGCAAATATTGCCATAGCCGTATAAAATACCTTATGATATCTGAGCGAACTTTTTTTTGTGCTTTCACCTTTAAAGTGGATGATGGTGGTCTCCGGAAAATAAACAATTTTATAACCAGCCTGCTGTATTCTGTAGGAATAATCTATATCTTCACCATACATGAAAAATGCCTCGTCCAGCAGTCCTGCCTGATCCATCGCTTTTTTCCGTATGAACATGAATGCACCGCACAGCACATCAACTTCGCTGATCTGATCTTCGGGCAGATATCCCATATTGTAACCATTGAAAAATCTGGAACGGGGAAAAAGCCTTGAAAAACCTATCAAGCGCATCAGAGATCTGAAGGGTGTGGGGAAGCCTCTTTTGGATTCAGGCAGGAATTTACCGCTTCCATCGATCATTTTTACCCCCAATGCACCACATTCCGGGTTTAGTTCCATGTAGTCAAAGCATTTTTGCAGGGTTGCTTCTTCCAATATTGTATCCGGGTTGAGGAGCAGGACATATCTGGAATCAGTCAGCATGATAGCCTGATTGTTGGCTGCGGCAAAACCTGCATTGTGCTGATTGGCGATCAGCCTGACCTGCGGATATTGATCCCTCACCATCTCGACAGACCGGTCAACTGAGTTG
This sequence comes from uncultured Saprospiraceae bacterium, assembly GCA_964594045.1. Classification (GTDB taxonomy): domain Bacteria; phylum Bacteroidota; class Bacteroidia; order Chitinophagales; family Saprospiraceae; genus UBA2365. Next base: position 19,000 of record CAZQKR010000021.1, read on the forward strand.
TTATCCACTACAAAAACTTCTAAATCCAGTTCATGCCTGCTTTCAAAAACAGACCTGAGGCACTCCGCAAGGAAATGTTTCACATTATAATTCACGATGATGATCGAAAGATCCCGCATGATCGCTACTGATTGTTTTGAATCGAATAAGGAACCCTTGAAGCAATTGATCTGCCCAGCGTAAATTCATCTGCGTATTCCAGTTCACCGCCAAATGCTACACCTCTGGATATGGTACTGACCTTGACATGAGCAGGGATGAGTTTGGTCAGGTAATATATCGTTGTATCACCGTCTATTGTTGGACTGATGGCCATAATGAGCTCTTCGATGCCTGATCTTTCAATACGTTCGATCAACGACCGGATGTTCAAATCTTCGGGTCCAACTCCGTTGAGAGGTGAAATGATGCCGCCCAATACATGATACAAGCCTGAATAATAACCGGTTTCCTCTATAGCAATGACATCCCTTATACTTTCGACTACGCAGACCAACTGTTTATTCCTGGCCGTACTGCTGCAGATCTCACAGATGTCATGATCTGAAATATTATGACAGTTTTTACAGAACCTGACGTCTTTCAGCCTGCCCAACCCATTGCTCATTTCTTCCGCCAATTCATATTTATCATTCAGCAGATGCAGTACAAGCCTCAGGGCCGTCTTCCTGCCGATACCTGGAAGGGAAGAAAAGCTCTTAACCGCTTCTTCAACTATTTTTGATGAAATATTCATTACAAAAGTTTACCATGCAAATGTAGTTAAAATTGATTATTCCGTTTCAATACTCCCAAAAATTGAAGTTTGGGCCAGTTCAAAAAAGTCTCCTTTCTCTTTTTTCAAATACATATTATTAAAATACGATTTTATAAAAAACTATAAAACAATAATTAAGTATGCAAGCATTGATTATTAACATGTATAATTAGCTGTTATTGTTTGGAGGTCTAATTTATAAATACAATAATTATTAAATCAGTGCTGTACGCCAAAATTTATGGAGTAGAATCTTGTTTACGAAATTCCTCTCTTCGTCAGGACTTGTATAGACTGAAATGTCAGGAATGAAAGCCAGTTGTTTGTGCATGCGGTCAGTAGAATAATAAAATATAAAAATGATTTATATCTAAAACAGGCTTTGATCTGTTTTTTCTCATTACCAGGTAGTTTGCCCGTTTGTAATACCAAAATGAATTGATCAAAAATGAAAACGGGTCACGCCTGAGGTATGACCCGTTCTAAAAATTAAATCAACAAACAGTCTTTAAAATCCTGAATTCTTATCTCCCTTACCGGAGGTTTTTTTGGAGGGTACACCATATGACTTTGTCCAATTCTTTACGGAAGGTGGCGCTTCCATATCTGTATCGGTCTCCCTACAAGTTCTGAATTCAACTCTTCTGTTCATGTAATGCTTCATTTCCAGTTCTTTGCCACTCTTCAGTTGATCATTTACTTCTTTGATCAATGGCATTTCTTCACCGCCAAACATCAATTTGAATCTTTCCCTGGGAATGCCGTAATTTTTAACCAAAAAGTCAATTGCTTCCTTTGCCCGGTTGTATGCCAACCGGTTGTTGTACTCATTTGAACTTCTGACATCTGTATGTCCGTATGCTGTTACACAAAGATCCGGATATTTCTCCATGACCTCTGCCACATGTTTGAGGTGTCCGTAATAAGCCGGCTTAATAGCAAATTTATCAAGGTCAAAATGTATCATAGGTAAAAACCAATCCATCTGCCCGGAATAAAATCCCATGGTTTTGCCTGGTGTTGCTATGCTGTCAGGAATCCCTCTGGATTTAAACATGGCTTCAACTTCCGCTTTTGTGATACAACATTCCTTAATAATAGCCGCCTTTCCGGTTTCATCCACTTCCAGTCCGGGAGGAGAGAAAGGTTCTGCATCCATGTAGTCCGGAATTCCGTCACTATCGCTGTCCATCGTCACGCCTCTGTGGTCAACCACAGCACCGACAGGACTATTTGGTTCAAGATCAAGCATATCGACCACTCCGTCAGCATCTGTATCTGTAAGATCCAGGACTGGTCTTTGTTTCAATTCTGAAATATCATTGTATGCACCATCCAGCGGATTCAACCAATACAATGGTTCGCTCCGTTTACTCAGGTTACCCAGATTGATCGCCAGTCTGAGATTGGTATAATGTGGTATGTCAAGGTTATTTGTCTGATCATAAGCGCTCCGGAATTTTATTCCATCCAGGTAATCATTATCAGAAACCAATACCATGTGTTCAAGACTTACATTCACCCTTTTACTCAGCTTCCGGGAAATTCCGGTACCACCCGTGAAAAGGAAATGAATATTGTATTGATCATTCACCCGGTAAATACCTCTCAGTTTATAACCCTCTGTTTCGTATTCACCATCATACTTATTATCAACTTCCTTCTTGATCATGATACGTTCAGATCTGATGTTGTGATCGAGTCCCATATCCAAAATGGAGTTTACATCGTATGGATTCCCATTGGGTCCAAATAGGTCCATCATCACTCGGTGAGTATCAAAACCACCTCCCAGTACAAGATACCAGTTCCAGGTATTACTTTCCTTGTGGAACAGAATATTTCCAATATTCAGTACCCCCTGAACCGCACCATAAGCGTACTGGGTTTTGGATCTCGGAAACCAGCCCGGCATGTTTTGATAGCGGTTGAATACCGGTTCAACCAGCCCTCCACCCTGTTCCTGATGCTTCCACAACTGCGCATCCACATGATACGCCTGTCCGTAGAAAAAATCACCGCGAATGGAAAAGGAATAAAACAATGATTTTCTGAGATGAAATCCAATACCAAAACCGCCCGGAGTTCTGGTATCAGAATCACCGTCAATAAAAAAGTGACCACCATGCAATCCCAGCTCCCATGCATCTTTCGGCTTTGCAGGATACTTGAGAAATCCTTTGCGCCATTTTTTATGCTGATCGGGGTCCTGAGTCATTTCATCTGTAATTTCCCTGGGGCCAAAATAACCAAACTCACCCTGAGCCACTATCTTGACTCCGGCAAACAATAGGAAAATGAGTAAACTTATCCGATTAATCATAAGATTAATTTTTTTATTACTTAATGATAATAAATGAAAATACCGCATCATGTTTCTTGCTAAAACAAGATGAAGCAGGTAGATTCTATTTATAGTTCAGGTAATTGAAAAATAATTCCTAATGATCCATACTAATATATAGTAACTAATCATTATACATAAGTCTACTGTATGAATTATTTTACAAATATAGATATTTTTTAATATATAAGTGCATTTTACTGATAAAATTTAAATTTTAACAAATTTTAACCAAGAAAAAGGGATTTGCACGGCTTGTTTGTACAATTTTATGAAATTTTCAGCGCCGGACCATGCTGATCTACCTTTAAAAAAAACATGAATGTACCTACATCCTTTTCCCACAGCTTTTGTTGCTTATCCAGGTCAATATTTCCTGTGCAAAAGTCAGCATTTCAGTTGCAAATACATTCTGGAGACAAAAACTGTAGCCAACAAATTAATTTTATTTTTAATATATAATGTATATTTGTTTCAAATTTGAACTATGTACGACAATTGGTTTACAGAATCTGAAGTTTTTCAAACGGAATATACTGACAGGAATAGTATAGGTTATCAGATCAACAGGGAACCTGAAGGTTTTCTTGAGATCGGCCAGCAGGTCGCACTCATCGGACTGGATCCAGAGATCGCTGATGCCATAAGAAGGGATCTGTTTCGATGTTCGTTCAATTTTTCCAGATTGCAGTTCTTTGATTTTGGAAATATTCGCAAAAATACACCAGAGTTCATGGCTCAGCTATTCGCTGAATTGGACGCCAAGAAAATGAATCTGATCATATTGGGCGCTGATAATCAGTTTACCAAAACGATAACAAGACTCATTTCTGCACAGGAAAACATTGCCGTCATCGGGAAAACGATGGATTCGCTGACAGAGTTTGACACCCTCAGTGATCTGATCGGGAATCAATATATTGAAAAGATCAAACTCATCGCCTTTCAGAGTCATCTGGTGCATCAACACGAGATCAACCGTCCTAAAATGAATCAATCTATGAGTCTTGGATCTCTGCGCAACAATATGAGAGATGCCGAACCCACGCTTAGGGATGTGAGTCTGACCGCTTTTGAATTGAGCAGTATACGTTATGGCGAGATTCCTGGTATACCGGGTACAACACCAAGCGGACTGAGTTCGGAAGAAGCCTGCCAGTTGATGAAATACATCGGCCTCAACCCACTGAGAAATAAACTTTGGATCCAGGGTTACAATCCAAAATATGATTTTCATCACCAGGGTGCCAAAATGGTGAGTCAATTGGTGTGGTATTACCTGGAAGGTCTGGATCAGATGGTCAATGAACAACCGGACAGGAAATTCCTCACACAATATACGGTGGCAATGTCCGATTATCAGATCAACCTGAATTTCTGGAAAAGTGAGATTTCAGGAAGATGGTGGGTTGAAGTTCCGCTTAAAGATGGTGAACCTTATCTATTACCCTGTTCATTTATGGATTACAAGATCGCATGCAATGATGAAATGCCCAAAAGGATCATGAACGAATTGAGCCTTTAGGTAAAATCAGGATCTGGCAAAAATGCCGGGGAAAATGCGTTCCAAAGCAATTCCTCTTGAACCTTTTACCAGGATCATCAATTGTTTTGCATTTTTTTGCTCCACAAATTCTTTAGCCTCCAGTGTATCAGTAAAAAAATGGAGTTCCGGAAGCTCTAAACCCAAAGATTTTTTTGCTGCTCCAAATTCGGTTCCTACGAAAACAGCCTCAAGATCCTTTTGTTCAGAAACCCATTTGATCACTTTCTCATGCTCAGCCACAGAGTCAGCACCCAATTCCAGCATATCACCCAGTATGACCAGTTTTTCTCCTTCATGTCTGACAGAAATGAAGTGTCTGAGGGCTTCTGCCATGGATGACGGATTGGCATTGTAAGCATCCATAATGATGTCGTTACCATTATTTGTATCCCTGACCATCTGTGATCTGTTACTCCGGGGAATATACCGGCGAATCCCTTCGGCAATAAGCTCAGGTTCCAGACCAAAGTAATCTCCTATCTTGATCGCGTTTACCAGATTAGCAAAATTGTAATTACCATATAATTGGGTGTCCACTTCGATTTTCCTTCCTCCTATCGTTATGATCTCTATCGTCAAAAAGGGAAAATCATTTTTCAGACTGACCGCCTTGACCTGATCGCCTTTCATGTCCACGGCTGTATAATCCATCCATTCAGCCTTCTTCATCTGTATAAAATATGGTTTTTTGTGGAGTGATTCCGGAAATAAAACTTTCCCTCCATGATCATCCAGGAATCGGTACAGTTCACTTTTTGCGATCATGACGCCTTCGAGTGAGCCGAACCCTTCAAGATGTGCGGCACCAACATTGGTTATGATCCCTATGTCCGGGCACGAAATTCCTGCCAGCAGTTCTATTTCCCCTTTTCCGCTGGCCCCCATTTCGATGATGGCCAACTGATGTTCCGGCTTGATTTTCAACAAGGTTAGTGGTACACCGATATGATTATTGAGGTTACCTTCCGTTGCCAGTGTCCTGAATTTTCCGGACAGCACGGAGGCAAACAACTCTTTAGTCGTGGTTTTGCCGTTGGAACCTGTGATACCGACAAAAGGGATCTTCAGTTTTTGCCTGTACTGCCTGGCCAATTCCTGCAAACCCGACAGTACATTTTCAACCAGGATATATCGATCGTCCCTGCATACAGATGGGTCATCAACTACAGCAAACAGAGCTCCTTCATCCAATGCACGGGATGCAAACAGATTTCCGTTGAAATTTTCTCCCCTGATGGCAAAAAACATTTGTCCGGGTTTTATTATCCGGGAATCTGTTGAGACTCCGGAGCACAACAAGAATTTTTCCAGTAGTGATTCCATAAATTTCCAATATTTAATTTGAAAGTAAAAATAGATATAAATTATTATAATTCGTAATTATTCAGGATGATAGGGTATTAGAACAAGTATTATCTTTCATTTCGTTATTGGAAAACATGAATTGCAAAGATTTTTTCAAAATTAATACCGGACTGACGAACGGATTTTAACACCCGGTAAAAGTTCAGAAAAGCAATCAGGTCAAGATCTGGCACAAAAAAAACCCGGCAACATCAAAGACTGCCGGGTTTAAATTTTTTCACCTTAAAAAACTATTTGTATCTTCTTTCAGTTTGTCTGATCTTTCCAAAATTCTGACCCTGAACATCTTCGTTTCCTGTTGGGCCACCAACCCTTACCATAGCACATCTGAAACCTATCGTTCTGCTGGTAGCATCTTCATCCTTGAATCTTCTGGATCCCGGTGAAAGCCAGTACAATCTGTCTGCCCATGAACCGCCTTTAACCACTCTGGATTGATCGTTGACCAGTGAACTCTTTCCATAACCATAAGTAACGAATTCATCATCACCATCCTTGTAATTGATGACATCACCCTTTCTGTAGTTCTCACGTCTGATGAGTGTGCTGTCCTCAACATACTTATACTGAAGTCTTCCCAGGCTGTCCTTTTCGATCGGATTTCCGTTTTCATCCTGGATCATTTCACGGTATTTATTTCCTCTGAACGGGTTCAGATCGTGGTTTTCAGCATCTCTGAGTGTTGTGCTGGTCATATCCCTGAATACGTCCTGCACCCACTCGCTAACGTTTCCAGCCATGTGGTACAAACCATAATCATTTGGAAGATATGATCTCACAGGAGCAGGAATAGATGCAGCATCGTTCAAACGACCTGCCATACCCATGTAATCCCCGCCTGACCTTTTGAAGTTGGCCATCATTTTACCCTGGTGCTGATCTCTTCTCTTATATCTTGCAGTTGAACCATCCCATGGATAGATCCTTCTGTCTGTTACAAGTTCATCCTTTGAAGGAGCCTGTTTTCCGATAAGGCCTAAAGCGGCATATTCCCACTCTGCCTCTGTGGGCAATCTGTATTCAGGCAGTAATATACCATCCTCGAATCTTACGGGACGTTCACCGCCAGTCACCAGATCAGGATAGTTTTTACGTACGTTGCCTGTATATTGACCTGCCAGATAAGTTTTGGTAGTGAATACATCTGAATCTTTCTGATCCGGATTGGGATTAAGGATACCCTTTTCAATGAGCAACATCTCATTTACACGGTCACCTCTCCATGCTGCATAATCTGAAGCCTGTTTCCAGGAAACACCAACCACAGGATAATCATCATAGGATGGGTGTCTGAGGTATGTTTCAACATATGGCTCATTGTATGCCAGTTCTTCTCTCCATACCAGTGTATCAGGCAAGGCGTTTTTGTAAACCTCCGGGTAAGAAACATAAGCATTTTTCAACCAGTGAAGATAATGTCTGTATGAATGGTTGGAAACCTCAGTTTCATCCATATAGAAAGAAGAGACAGTGACCCTTCTTGGTATATTGTTCCACTCATAAATGACATCCTGCTCAGTCAATCCCATATTGAAAGTACCACCTTCAATCAAAACAAGATTGGGACCTTCAATCTGTCCTTCATAATTGATTTTTTCATATCCGCCCCATTGAGGGTCATTCAAATGCCAGCCGGTGGCATCTGCTCTTTCTGCCTGTTTTGTGCATGAAGCCATCGCAAAAACAAACACAAGTAATAATACAAAATACCTCATAAGATTCATTGTTAGTAAATTTTGATATAGATCGTCATAAACACGGCATACCTCCAAACATGCTGTTTGCACCTGTCAGTTGAACGCCATAATCACTAAAAAAAATATTTTCTAATTAATCTTTAAATGCAATTACCGGTCAAAAGTAAAAACATTCTTAAATAAAACTTCCTTTCTCTGATATTATTATTTTAATGAGCTGTTTCATTAAAAATAAAAACGAAAAAAATATCATCAAAATTCAACGGCCAAATATAATCAAAAAAAACTTTCTGCAATATTTATACCGAAATTTATTACCTGAAAGCTTCAAAACAATCACTATATCTGAATGGTGGTTTGAACAAAGTGGATTTATCAAAATTGATCACCACTCCCAGTTCATGGCTTCCACCTGTGTTTTGAGCCAGACCGGATATGGTCAGATCGTAGCTGTAAGCGATCCTGAACATGCCATATTGCACTCCGATACTTGTCAAAACCGCATCCGGATGTTCAAACCAGTATCTGTAACCTATTCCTGCATAAATTGTGCCTATATTGCCTAAAAGCTGAAAATTGAGCTGATTTATTTTGCCCTGACCAGAAAAAAGTATGGCAGGACTTAAAAAATACCTGTTGCCCAGATTGATCTGAGTTCCTGCAATCAAATGATGCCGCACCGGCAAACCGGCTGTATAAGTTTCCTGGCTTTCGGTAAAACCAACATCTGGTGTATTGGCATGATGGATGGAATAGCCAACATACACAAGTTCGGAATAATACATCAAACCGGCTCTCAGATCCGGACGAAAAACGGTCAGCACTTCCGGCTTGACCTCCAGACTGCTCAGTTCTGGCAAATAACCCTTTACTGCATCGATCTGATCCGAAAAAATCAGTTTTTCCCAGTTGAGCCGTCGCTGGATCATCCCCAAACTCAGTCCGAGTTTAAGGTAATGCCCTTTAGTGATCTCAAGCCTGTATGCGATCACTACTTCCAGATTGAGCGTATTCAAGATACCTGCACCTGCATTGTCCTGCTGGACAAAAGCACCTACCCCGATCCTGTTTCTGTGCAAAAACTGGTCATAGCTCAGACTGAAAGTGTTATAGGCAAACCCGGCTGATGGCCACTGTATCCTTGAATTGAGGTGTATTTTGGGGGCAAAGGTGGTCCCGGCAAGTGCAGGACTGATCTGCAGTGGATTGTGGTAAAACTGTGTAAACACCGGATCCTGGCCATAGCCCGGGAGCCATAAAATCAGTTTGAAGACCGAAATGATGATCAAAAATCTGAAATATTTCTGGTATTTAAACAGCATCAACCTGCATGTAAATTCATTAATCCTGATTCGACCTGACTTAGGTCGATATTTCACAGCTTCCCTGCATCTTCTATAGCATCACAACAAACATCCTGAAAAAAAACTTCTAAAGCAAAAAACAGCTAATCACAAAGGTATATTACCATGCTTTTTGGAAGGGATCTGGTCCTTCTTATTTTCCAGCATGGCGAATCCCTTGATCAGTTTACGCCGGGTCTCGCGGGGCAAGATCACTTCATCGATAAAGCCTCTTCCTGCTGCCCCGTAAGGATGCGCAAATTTCTCGGCATATTCCTGTTCCTTCTCCCTCAACTTAGCTTCCTTGTCCTCAGCAGACTGTATTTCATTCCTGAAAATGATCTCCGATGCTCCTTTGGCCCCCATAACGGCAATCTCAGCCGAAGGCCAGGCAAAATTGAGATCAGCTCCAATGTGTTTTGAATTCATCACGTCATAAGCACCGCCATAAGCCTTGCGCGTGATGACTGTGATCCTGGGAACGGTCGCCTCACTGAAAGCATAGAGCAACTTAGCTCCATTGACGATGATGCCGTTCCACTCCTGATCCGTTCCGGGCAAAAATCCGGGAACATCCACAAAAACCAGCAATGGTATATTGAAACAATCACAGAATCGCACAAATCTCCCCCCTTTTCTGGAACTGTTGACATCCAAAACGCCAGCCAGACTGACCGGTTGATTGGCCACGATACCAATACTCCTTCCTGCAAGACGGGCAAAACCTACAACAATATTGTCTGCAAACATCTCGTGAATCTCAAAAAAACTGCCTTCATCCACTACTCCCCGGATCACATCCTTCATATCATAGGGTGTGTTGGTGTTGGCCGGTATGATCGAGTCCAGTTCAGGCCTGTTTTCATCCCCAAGCGTCACTTCCATTTTCGGTGTGACCGCAGCCCAGTTTTGGGGAATATAACCCAACAGCAGCTTGGTCTTTTCCAGCGCCTCAAAATCATTGGCTGCAGTAAGATGGGTGACCCCGGATTTTTCAGCATGCGTTTGTGCACCGCCCAGCTCTTCTGAACTGACATCTTCATTGGTCACCGTTTTCACCACATTCGGACCTGTAACAAACATGTATGAAGTGTGTTCCACCATAATGGTGAAATCAGTGATCGCAGGACTGTAAACCGCGCCTCCTGCACATGGTCCCATAATGACGGAAATCTGAGGAATGACACCTGAAGCAAGTGTATTGCGGTAAAAAATATCGGCATATCCACCAAGAGAAACCACACCTTCCTGTATCCGCGCACCGCCTGAATCATTCAGTCCGATCAGAGGCGCTCCGTTTTTAATGGCGAGGTCCATGAGTTTAACGATCTTCTCAGCATGGGTTTCCGATAACGAACCCCCAAACACCGTAAAATCCTGTGAAAAAACATACACCAGCCGACCGCCGATGGTTCCATAGCCGGTGACCACACCGTCTCCCAGAAACTTTGTTTTTTCCATCCCAAAATCGGTTGAACGGTGCTCTACAAACATTCCGATCTCCTCGAATGAACCTTCATCCAGCAAAACCGAAATCCGTTCCCGTGCAGTGAGTTTTTTGCTGGCATGCTGTTTTTCATTTCTGGCTTTCCCTCCGCCGAGGTTCGCTTCCGCTCTTCTCCGGTGAAGCAATTCGAATTTATCTGTCATTGAATTAGTTGATTTCGTTAATTTATGGCTAAAATACGCTTTCAAATCATAATTCAGGAAATTTGTCAGTCAAAGTGAACTGATCACTGATCTTTTGAATTAAAAATACGAAAATTGTCAGCCGTACCATCCCATTTGTTCATTTCACCGAAATACATCAGGCACAAAAGCAAAAAGCCCAAACTCATCTGGTAATCCAGCACCGTATGGCTGAACATCGTGACACAAAAAAGGATGAGGGCGATTTTCATGAGCAGATGTTTATAAGCGAAAGAACGCCTGATATATAACAAAAGCAATGACATGACCGTGATCATACCGGCCAGGCCTGTCATCAAAAGCAGATATAGAAACTGGTTGTGCGGTTTCATGTAATTTTCCATCGTGGTACCAATTTTCACGAGGCCGGATTCCATCGCTTCCCTCAGATCACCTGTTCCCCAGCCAAAAACCGGGGCCTCGCGAAAGGCTGCCCAGGCTGCTTTCCACAATTCAAGTCTTTGGGCAATGGAATGCCCCCGTGGGTCACCACTCAGAAAATACCGTTGCAACTCCCAGAAAGTCTGATGGATCCGGATCACTAAGGATGGCCATTCGATGTAAAGATGATTGGGAACTCCCAGTTCAATCATGCTGACTTCCTGATCGGTTATCTGCCCGAACCCTTCCTTGTCCTTTTTCAGACCTTTGGATGCCATGAACCTGTACAAAGTATACCTGATCTCATTCTGCCCCTTATCCAGGCTGTCAAAAGGAATTTCACTCCTTGAATTCCATGCCTGCTCAAGTTCCTGATCCGAAATGTACCGAAACACGAGGTACCCGTTTTCCCTGTCCATGCGTTCAAAATCGTGGTGGTAGGGATTCCCTGACTGCGTGAACTGATCATTCTGTTGTAAAGGATATTCGTTGTTTGCCAAAAGTGGTTTTAAAATGTACAGGAAAAGACCCAGGATCATGACCAGTCCTGTCGCGGACAAGACAAGAGCTATTTTTCTTGAACTGTTGAACTTCCCTGATCCCAACCATTTGATCCCAAGAAAAATCAGGATGGTAATGAAACCTAACCATGCAGTTAAGGTGGCCATCAAAAAAATAAAACCGAGCAACCATGCCGAAATCAGTATTGCGAAATAAACCCATATCTTCTGAACCCCGATCCTAAGAACTGACCAGGGAAGCCAAAAAATGGAAAGTACCACCATATTTCCAAAATGTATATGATTGATATAAGGTGAAAGTGCTCTGGGATCCTGCAGATCAAAAACAAAATAACGAATGGAGCCGATCAGGGTGATCACCAGTACAGAAAGAGAAAAAAATACAGGCAGAAAATTTACGACTCCCTTATTCACCTGTTTTTCGGATGCGATGAAAAATGGCAGGGTCAGTATGGGCAACTTATTCAAAAGCTCTTTCCCGAATCCGTTATGTAAATCATCTGTCCACATCATGCCGGTCAGATACACCAAAAAAACTGAACAAAGCAGCAAAACCGGTTTATTGGAGAAAAACCTCATCAATTTTTCCCTGTAATTTCCTGTGATCAGCCAGTGGACCGCGAACAAAACCTGGATGATCGTAGAAGCAGTGATGGATGCAGGCAATGATATGGCAAAAAGGATGAGCAATGCATAATAGATCCATGCTTTGGGATCGGTTTTTTCCTGAATGTCAAAAGTCCCTGATGTCATTGAATGATAATAAGTTAAAAAACTACTGTTGATCCATAAGGGTATCCAGCCAGCTAAAAAGCTCAAGTTGTACTGCTTCCGGACACCTGTCCAGGCTCTGAACGCATATCCACCGGACCGAAGGATGATTGCATTCCCTGATCTTCCTTTCCAGATAAGTTTTCTGCCGGTTAAATGGTTGAAAATAAACTGTGTCAAGAGGGAAAAAATTACGGTTGCCGTGCAGGATCTCCAGGTGATTGGAAAGGGAGGCCACGGTGAATTGTGTACTATCCCTGAATCTGTAGGCAATATTCTTTTCCATTTTCTCAGGATATGACTGAAAAAACGATTTGACCCTGGCCAAACTGAACGGATGTGGCGTGTGCCCGTGCCTGAAATATCTCCATTTGAAACCAAGCAGCCTTGCAGACTGCCACTGAAACAATTGAAACGATGGTCTCGGATGGTATTGCCTTTCCAAAAGGATCTTTCTGCGGAAAAATTTCCTGAGCTCATCCCAGGCTTTACGAAAGATGGGTGAAATGACCCAATCACCACGGAGTACAGGCATTGCATGAATAAACCAATCTTCCCGGCTGACTGGCCGGATCAGAAAAATATCGTCGTTGAAATATACAAACTGGTCTGAAAGACCCGGAATTCTCCACAGCATGGAAGCGATCGAAATACTGTTGAATGTCGGTAAATATTGTTCATAATCCCTGAAAATGATCCGGTGATCGATGAATATGACATCTTGCCACCTTCCTGGAAATCTTGTTTTTATATCATCTTCAATATCAGGTATCTGATTGTCCGTGACGATAAATATATGCCTAACGAAAGGTGCAAATGTGAAAATGGACCGGATACAATAGTTGATCTCTCCTACCGAATTGAAACGGGTCGGATGTTTTGCCGAGGCTGAAAGATCGCCGGCATCAGAGAGGTATACATTCATTTTCTCCCGGTGTACAGGATCCTGCCCATCCACCCAGGTAATTACTATATCAACCGGACTTTCAGATTTTGTATTCAAGGCTACCGCCATTTTTTTATGGTAAAGGTATGTTTTTTTGTTTTTTTTCGCAATTTTGCTCATGCGATGTGATGCAGATGGTCAGGTTTCAATATAATTTTTACACAAGCTCAAATTAATAATTGCCGCTTGATCTGATGTATTCAAAGAGAGACAAAATTTTATTTGGTTGTGCCAGACAGGGATCACCATCTCATCGGGTAAAAAGTGAACAGCGTATATCAGCATGACAAAAAAAATCGCCGCAATTTCCATGGCCCGGAACGATGAGTTTTTTGTGGAGAAATGGATTGAATACTACGGAAAGCAACTGGGGGTTCAGCATCTTTATCTGATCCTGGATGGCGCAGACCAGGTTTTGCCTGAAAAGCATGAATCGATCAACGTCATCATTCAAGACCATGTACCCCTGATCCGTTCACAGGGAGACCGCTACAGATCGAGACTGGTATCTTCGATTGCCCGGGACCTGATGCAGAAAAAATCCTATGATATCGTGATCGCACATGACATCGATGAAATGCTGATCATTGACCCCCAAACCAAACTGGAACTGAATGAGTATTTATCTCAAAAACACGGAGTCGCATCGCTTTCCGGACTCGGTCTGGATGTTGGTCAACACCTGGATAACGAACAGCAGTTAGATCATAAAAAACCATTTTTACAACAAAGATCTTACGCTCATGTTTCTGCCCGCTATACCAAACCGGCGGTGGCATTCCGTCCTGTGACCTGGGGATCGGGTTTTCACCGGATAAAAGGACGCAACTTCAGGATCGACTCTAATCTGTACCTGATGCATTTCGGAATGGTCGATGCTGAAATGTGCAGAGATCGCATCCAAAACAGTGAACTGATCTCGAGCGGCTGGGAAAATCATTTCAAGAGACGGTTTGCCTTGTTTGAACTGATAAAGCACAGCAAGGTCAAAGACGGGGATCGGTTTTTCCCGATCGCCAGGTGGAGACAAAGCTGGTTCAGACCATTTTATGCGATCAACAAACCAGGAATGCTGTGGGAAAAACCCATTGTCAAAATACCTGAACGCTTCCGTTCGGTGGTATGATCCAAAAGCAGATCATTTGCCGGGTCTGTAGATCATCACCTCAGCTTTTTCCAGTGTGACCAGCACTCCGGAGCCGGAATATTCAAAAAGATACCTGACAGATTCCAGAAAAGCGCGAACTTTTTCTTCATTTCCAACAATTTCGATCACCATGGGCAGGTCTGAGGACAATTCAAAAAGCTTTGCAGTATGGATTTTCAGCGAATTGGCACCGTAACCCATGATCCCCCGCAGGACCGTTGCGCCAGGCAACCCGAATTTCCGGGCATCCAGGACAATTTTTTCATATAGTGGCTGTAGACCGGACTTATCGTTTTCTCCGATAAAGATCCGCAGCAATTTGGCATTGGGATCACTTTCCATATTATATGATTTTAATGACTGACCATCCGGCAAAGGTTGCAAAAAGTCCAAAAAATACACTCGCTGTGATGTAAATCAGCACGCTCAGGTATTGTCCGTCTCTGAGCATATTCACTGATTCCATTGAAAATGCGCTGAAGGTAGTAAAACCACCTAGCATACCTGTTGCCAGGAACAACCTCCATTCCTGAGCAAGGTGACCGCGTTCGAATAACCCAAAAACAATTCCGATCAGGAAACAACCGAGTACATTGACGAAAAATGTACCAAAAGGCAAAACCGACTGAAATTTTTGCTGTATATGCTCAGCCATCACATACCTGAGCATTCCGCCAAATGCGCTCCCCATCCCTATTGCCAAAATGATCTTCATATTCCAGGATTAAAAAATTTCTGTTGATATCAGGAAAACCCTCAAAGCCTGTTTTAATACAAAAATAATATAAACAATTCACTTCATTTGAAAAGCTGGCAGGACCATCGTTTTTTTTGAGGTATTTTAAAAATGTATATTAATGCTTGCCAACAAATTACTGATGAATACTGATGAATACTGACGAATACTGACGAAGCAAGCTTGTCAGCATCTTTGATACAGACGATACTTTGTATGTCAGCACTTATCAAGCATGCTTGTCAGTATCCGCGATACTGACGAAGCAAGCTTGTCAGTATCTTCGATACTGACGATGCTCAGCATGTCAGTATTTATAATCCAAAAAAGAGCTTCGCCCTGACTTTTTGGCTGACCCCCCAATTCGTGTTCCCTTTCTTGAATTTCCAACGGATATTCACCTTGCAGGAATGGTCGGTCATTTTCAGCTATCAATATAATTCTTAAACAACTTCATTGATTTTTTCTGATCAATTGTATTGCTTCATCCACACTTTTCACCGGAGCAAAACAAGTATTTCCTTTACAGATATAGATCATTATCTGGTCCGGCGCTACTGGTTTATCCGATAAAACCGGTAATTCACTTTTGCCGGACGTTCCTGAAAAAATACAGTTAGGAATATAGGATTGCATCATTTGCAAGGCAATTTCGGATGCGTTATTGCCGGTGACGCAAACCTCGTATGACCCTTCAACCAGCAATAAGCCAAGTTTAAGCCAATTGGCATAATAGGAAGGATCGTAACGCCCGGCAGGATCGATTATTTTATCAATTAAATTAAAGGCTGCCTGTTCTGATCTAACTGAACGATAATACTTACCCAGCAAATATAGGTTTGATGCCATGGTAGAGCTAGCTCCCGGTATGACATTGTCGGTCATTTCGCTGTTCCTGACCACCAATGGCGGATCAAGATCTGAGGTAAAATAAAATATACCGTTTTCCTGATCATAAAAATGATCCATGGCAAAATCTGTCAGCCTCTTGGCCATATTAATCCATTTTTCTTCAAAAGTGATCTCATAAAGCGCTATCAGACCGGCGATCAAATGGGCATAATCATCCAGGAATCCATTGATTCTCTTCACTCCGAAAGATCGTAGGAGCATTCCATCTTGCCCAGTAGCCTCTTTAATGAGAAATTCAGCCAACCGGATCGCTCTGTTTCTGTATATTTCATCACCCAGGGCTTTAAAAGCTTCGGCATACGCTTTGAGCATCAGTCCGTTCCATGAAGTCAATATCTTATGATCCGTGTGAGGCCTTATCCTGTTCTGCCTGGCTTTGAATAACTGGGTTTTGAGTTGGTCAATTTTTTGGTTGAACTCATGCATGGTCAAATCATATTTTGCCAGAAGATCATCGTTTTCAGCTTTCCTAAACAAAATATTTTTGCCTTTTTCCCAGTTGCCCTGCTCCAGGATATGAAAAAAGTCAAAAAACAAGCCTATGCTCCGGGGATCATTAATCGTTTTTCTGATCTCATCTGCTTTCCAAACGTAAAAAAGTCCCTCTTCTCCTTCGCTGTCCGCGTCAATCGCAGAATAAAAAGCACCTTCCGGAGACATCATTTCCCGCTCGGCAAATTCCAGGGTTTCCCGGATGATCCTTTCATAGGATGGATTTTTGTTCGTCCGGTGCATCAAGGAATATAAACTGACGAGTTGTGCATTGTCATACAACATTTTCTCAAAATGTGGTGCAAACCAGTAGCTATCCACAGAATATCTTGCAAATCCTCCGCCCAATTGGTCATAAATACCGCCAGCCAACATATTGTCCAGCGTGACTTCTACTGCCTTGAGTGCTTCAGGTTCATGGTATAATTGATGAAAACCCAGTAAAAAATTGTAGATGACCGGCATGGGAAATTTGGGCTGACCGATCCTTCCTCCCAGTGTAAAATCCTGGAGATCCAGCATTTTGCGGCATGCAACAGTTAAAAATTCTTTTGAAAGCTTTGTTTCACTGTCCTTTTCCGGAATCAACTGCATTTGGCGGATGCCTTTCATGATCTCATCAGCTGCCTGAACCAGCCTCTCAGGTTCGTTTTTTAGGATCCCGGCAATTTGCTGCAGAATGTTCATCCATTGATCCTTAGGGAAATAGGTTCCGGCCCAAAAAGGACGTCCGTCAGCCAAAGCCAGGGCATTCAGTGGCCAACCGCAAGACTTCCGGCTGCTGAGGTGGCAGGCATTCATATAAATATCATCGAGATCCGGTCTTTCTTCCCGGTCAACCTTGATGGATACAAAATGGTCATTCATGATACCGGCAACCGCAGTATCTTCAAAAGATTCCTTTTCCATCACATGACACCAATGGCATGCGGAATAACCGATAGAAATGATGAGCAATTTTTGCTCTGCAGCTGCTTTATTCAGCGCTTCCTCACCCCACGGATACCAGTTGACCGGATTATGAGCGTGCTGCAACAAATAAGGGCTGTGTTCTCTGATCAGTTGGTTTGTGAATTTTTTTGACTGCATAAAAAGATTTTTTACTGATCCTGACAATTCAGGAACTGAAAGTGATCGATTTTCATTGCAGATCCTGAAAATGGATCAGGTTTACAATGAACAAATTAAGAATATATAAGTTAATTCGACATAAATTGTTTATTTTTGGCTTTGTTCCGGCTACTTTTTGCTGTGCGGAAAATTTCTAAACCTTCAAAACACTGTAATCAATGGAATACAAGCATATCCTCACTGAATCTGAAAATGGTATTTTGGTCATTACCATCAACCGACCGCAGGCGCTCAATGCACTGAATAATGAACTGATGCATGAGTTGGATGATGTATTCAGTAAACTTGCCGGACGAAAGGACCTGACAGGTGTGATCATTACTGGTGCCGGTGAAAAATCGTTTGTAGCCGGCGCGGATATCAGTGAATTTGTGGGCTTAACACAGGCAGAGGGCAGAATGCTGAGTGAATTTGGTCAGCAGGTATTTTTTAAAATTGAGCGGATGCCTGTTCCCGTGATCGCGGTTGTGAACGGCTTTGCATTGGGAGGTGGTTGTGAACTGGCCATGTCCTGTCACATGCGGATCGCGGAGGAGCACGCACGGTTCGGGCAACCGGAAGTCAACCTTGGGTTGATCCCGGGTTATGGCGGAACCCAGCGCTTGCTGCATTATGTCGGAAAGGGCAAAGCGATAGAAATGCTGCTGACGGGTGATGTCATCCTGGCGGAAGAAGCCAAAAATCTCGGATTGGCCAACCATGTTGCGATAAAAGGCGAAGGCGTTCAGCTGGCCAAAAGTATACTGCTGAAAATTTCAGCCAAAGGCCCGCTTGCCGTTCAGAAATGTATTGAATCAGTGAATGCATTTTTTGAAAAAACCAGAGACGGTTTTGAAACTGAGTTTTTGAAATTCGGTGAATTGATCGGGTCAGAAGACAGTCAGGAAGGAGCAAAAGCTTTCCTGGAAAAACGAAAACCTGTATTCCGGGGAAAATAAATGAATAAAAGTTGGCCTCATTTTCCTTTTATGGGATAATTTTCCTTTTTTTGTGCCGTAATCAGAAAATGCGGAAATAGTTCCATGCTAAGTAGAAGAAGTACCAGAGTAAAAGTGATGCAGGTTTTGTTTGCCAAAAACCGGGATGAAGCACTTAAACTTTCAGAAACCATAGATTTATACTGGAAGTCGGTTGACAATACATTTGAAATGTTTTTGTTGAATCTTTACCTCCTTCTCCAGATCACCCGTGCTGCCCTGGAGGACGAAGTGTCAAGGAAGAAAAAATACCTTCCCACGGACAAGGATAAACAGTTCACTTCCAAATTGTTCAAAAATGTGATCATGAGCAAACTGGAAGCCAATCCAATGCTCCAGGCAAAATTCAAAAAGCTAAAATTTGAAGAAACCGTTGATAAGGATCTTACGGACAAAATATACAGCTATTTTGCAAAAAACGAGATTTATACGGAATACCTGGAAAAGGATACTAAGACTGCTGATGATATTGAAATGCTGCTGGAATTGTACCGTTTTTGCCGTCAGAATGAGATGTTCAATGAGCTGATGCTGGATAATTATTACAATTGGGAAAGCGAAAAAAGCATTATCATCGGTGCTATCAAAAAAGTACTGAAGGATGAAAAACCAGGAGATAATTTTTTCAATGAGTTTTACCCTGAGGACATCACTACCCGTGATTTTGGCGAAAAACTACTGATCAAAACCGTTGAGGAAGAAGAAAAATTCAACAAACTGATCATTCCCAATCTCAAAAACTGGGATAAAGACCGGGTGACGATACTGGATATGCTGCTGATCAAAATGGCCATTGCAGAATACATGTATTTTGAAACCATCCCAGCTAAGGTTACACTGAATGAGTATGTAGAGCTGTCAAAAAATTACTCCACGGAAAAGAGCAAAGAGTTTGTAAACGGTGTTTTGGACAAGATCTTTAAGGAACTTGAAGCGACCGGAGCATACAACAAATTCGAGGAAGACCTTCCTGAAACCGGGCAATGATCTAATGATCTAATGATCTAATTATCTAATTATCTGATGATCTGATGTTGAAAATCCTGACATTCATCGTAAGGAATCTGATGATCTGATTATCTAATGATCTAATGATCTGATGATCTGATGTTGAAAATCCTGACATTCATCATCAGGAATCTAATGATCTGATTATCTAATGTTGAAAATCCTGACATTCATCGTCAGGAATCTGATGATCCAATGTTGAAAATCCTGACATTCATCGTAAGGAATCTGATGATCTGATGATCTAATGATCTAATGATCTGATGTTGAAAATCCTGACATTCATCGTCAGGAATCTGATGATCTGATTATCTAATGATCTAATGTTCTGATGATCTGATGTTGAAAATCCTGACATTCATCGTCAGGAATCTGATGATCTAATTATCTAATTATCTAATTATCTGATGATCTGATGTTGAAAATCCTGACATTCATCGTAAGGAATCTAATGATCTAATTATCTAATGATCTGATGATATAATGTTGAAAATCCTGACATTCATCGTCAGGAATCTGATGATCTGATTATCTAATGATCTGATGATCTGATGTTGAAAATCCTGACATTCATCGTAAGGAATCTGATGATCTAATTATCTAATGTTGAAAATCCTGACATTCATCATCAGGAACCTGATGATCTGATATGCATTTCTGTTTATCTGAACATTTTAACATTTGAACATCTGAACATTTGAACATCTGAACATTTGAACATCTGAACATTTGAACATTTGAACATCTGAACATCTGAACATCTGAACATTTGAACATCTGAACATCTGAACATTTGAACATTTGAACATCTGAACATTGAGTCTTCTCCGAAAAGTCTTTGCCCCCTAAATCCCCCTAAAAGGGGACTTTTAATTTGTTGATTTTCAATCGTTTCCCTTTAGGGCTTGGGGCAAAAAACGATTGAAAATCAACAAATTGGACTTTTCGGAGCAGACTCAACATTTGAACATTTGAACATCTGAACATTTCCCCTAAAACCTGATATGAAAGCTGATTTTTCCAAAAAATATTGTATTATTGCATCGGATCGTTCCATCGCGGTAGAGATACTGAGGAAAGTCCGGACAACGTAGAGCACCGCACCATCTAACGGATGGGGTTCCTGACAAGACGGGAATACAGAAAGTGTCACAGAAAATTACCGCCATGGCTTTTAGTCATGGTAAGGGTGAAAACGTGTGGTAAGGGCGCACGATGCTGGTGAGTGATCACCAGGATGGATAAACCTTGCGGGTTGAAATGCCATGTATATTCCGGTGCTGTATCCAGCTTATTGCTGCTCGCATAAAACCATGTTCGCATGGTTGCCGGAAGGGGTAGGCAGAAACAGATCCTTATGGTGACGTAAGGACAAGATAAATGATGGAAGCTATGAAAATAGTACAGAATCCGGCTTACAGATCCAATTTTCAGGGGTTGTCAAATCGACAACCCCTGATTTTTTATTATTTGATGAGTACCAGTCTGGAAAAATCACTTTCTACAGTTTTATTCAATATCCGGCTGTATACCTTGACGGAGTAAATATAAACACCCACGGGAATACCCTGGCCTGTGGAATCCATTCCGTCCCATACAGTATCTTCTGATTTGAACCCGTCTGTATATGAATTTGCCCTGACTGTTTTGACATGTTTACCGTTCAGGTCAAAGATGTTGACTTCCAGTTCCAGCGTTGCATCAGGCAAGGTGTGTTCGAAATAAAACCTTGTGGCATCGGTTACCGGATTGGGGAAATTGAACAAATTTTTGATCGCCTGTTCCTCGGAAGTAGCCACGATGAAATCCAATGTAGCAGAGCCGCGATTATTCAGCAGATCCCATGCTTCGACATAAATGGTATGATTACCTTCCTCAAGCAAACCAAGGGGTGAATTGACCCAGCCAGCCTTGAAATTGTTTAATTCAGGTTTCCAGAAATCATTGAGAATGTATGCGTGATTCGGATCATCATCCAAAACAGCCTTGATATCATGCCCGATACTGTTGCCGCTTACATTGATCCCGGATTCATCGGTGATATACGCCAGCAGAATGGGTTTATTACCTGTAACGTCACCGGGCAGGAAGCCTGTATGGTTGATGAAAAGGGAAATTTCAGGGCCGTTTTGGTCATCAACCGTGTTTTCAGAACTGCCTCCGATGACGATCTTGTTGTAATAACCTGCGCCATCCAGATTATCTTTGTTATCGTAATAATAGCTGATCTTACCTTTGCCAAATTCATAATTGATGTCCTTCGGCAAAGTAAACTCAACTGAAAACATACCTTTTTCAACTTTTGAAATACCCTTGAACAGAATATTATTCTGCACCCCGAAAGTCCTTTTCGGAGAACCGGTATCATTCTGGAGGGTCTCCACCTGCTGATGTTTATCAAAAACAATGGTATTCAACTCTCCGTTAAAACTGGTCATGATCTGACCTGTATGATCTCCGACATACCCTTCTATTTTGACAGAAGACAGCGCATGCAATGTATCCGGAAACAATCCCTCTCCTGTTTCTATTCCGTTAATGTGCGTTGTAAAAACACGGTATCCGGGCTGAATCAGGCTCATAGCGGGATCGCCGAACAGTAAAAATTTCCTTTTGTTAGCCGTATCGCCGATCTTGTTTTTTGCAGTTCTGATGATCTCACCCAATGGTCTGAAAGCCTGGTCGTCAAGAGATTTGAACATTTCTCCATAAACCGCGTCTATCAGGGTCGAATTTGCTGCAGAATAAACCACTCTGACTGTGGAGAGCAAAGAGATCACACCACCGCTTTGACGTAAAATGGTCGCTTCACCGGCTGAGTTCACAGAAGGGTCGTCAAAACCGGTAAAAGAACATGTAGCTGTTACCAGCAAAGGCAATTTTTCTCCGTTGTTCCAGTTGTAAATATCCTCAATCTTCAGGATGCGTTCCTGGGCAAATCCGCCCGGTCCGCCATGTCCGACATAGGTCATGGACAGAATGCCTTTATAAATATGATCTGCCAATGCTTTATTGACATCGGGATAGCGGTGACCGCCGGCATTGACCTCCTGCTTGTATGCATCGAGATATATCTTTTCAATGTTGAACACCGGATAATTTTGCTCAATATATCTGGTCACTTTTTCGGTCTGGTCCAGATGTATGCTGCTGTCTTCGTCGTCTGCCATAAAAACGAGGCGGTTGACCCAGTCCCCGTTATTGGAGGGAGAAGTTTCGTAACTGATGATCTTGTCCACAAGATATTGAGCCTGAATTGCTGATCTTGCAGGCAGGCGTCCCACTGCAATATCCATCCCGCCTTCCAGGTTGTCTCCCTCATTGTCTGACAATAATGTATAAAAATCATCTGAAACATATCCGGATGTGGGGCTCAGTGATTCCTTGGTCTGATAGACTGTGATATAATTATCGTTATTGACCGGATTGTGCAATGCCTTATAATCATAGGAACCATCGCCGAAAAGCAGTAAAAACCTGAGTTCAGGGCTGCGATCATACACCATTTTGACAAAATCTCTTATGGCGCCGGGATCTTGTCTGCCTGATGAAAACTCATTAAAAATCTGATCGATATCCACGGCAGCCACCTTAAATCCGTTAAAACTTTCCCGGTGTGCCGCCAGTTTGAGCGCCTGATCCTTCCAATCCCTGTAGTACACAATGATCATGTCTGCCTGTGTGATCCCATGAAGATTTTGATTCGGGATTCGGTCACCTTTACCGGGGTTAGGAAAGTCTGTATCAGCCTGAAAAGCAACAAATCTGGCGTGGCCCTGAGGATTGTAGCTGAAGTTTACAAACTGGCCTCCGGCATTTGTATAATCCTGTATCACAGGATCCAGGGGGTCAGTTATATCCCAGATGATCATCTCCTCCTGAGCCTTATTGATACGGAAACCTGCAGCATTCATTCCCAATGATCTTTTATCACTGAAATAAATCGGCTTTCCGGTGAAAATTAAAGTACTGCGGACCCCAAGTACCAGCTTGTCCAGCCAGGCATTGGTAGCAGTAGTTTTAAGCTTTAATGTCTTAAGATTTTCTGTTAAATATATGGAATCCTGAATGATCCCTTTTCTGGCATAAGTATCGTTCACTCCGGATGTAACCCCCGAAATTGATTTTTGGAGCACACGGTCATTGATGGTGAGGGACATGACTGAAGTTGAAAAATTTCTTGCTGCCATTTCGCAATACACCTGCAAAGGCTCATTGAAATTGATGTGCTCAAACTGAAAACTATTCAAAAAGTCCTGTTCCTTAACAGTATAAAAACTTTCTCCGTACCAACTTTGGCCCGTACCTTCAGTAAAATCATTTTGTGCAAGCAAATTGACTTTATCCACTTCATGTACTTTGTAGTTGTCATAGTCCGTTGAATAATAACTGCTGTTCTCCGGATCAGGAATGGAACTGATCCTTTTACCCGGAGCATCGCTGACCTTAATGAAATAAAAATTCTTATCGGAATAAATATTCTTAACAAATTCCCAGTTCTTTTTCGTAGGATTGAAAACCCATTGGTCAGGTCCCTGCGCATAAAACAGCAGGTAATCATCCTGGTCGAATTTACCGTCATCCAGTCCGAAGCCCTGTAAAGGGATTTCCACCAGGTCATCCACTCTCGGTAAGCTGATCCTTTCGGGCACAGATCCAGAACCACTGCCATAAACCTTGATCCCTGAAGGCTGTACATTTTTTAAATCAATACCTAGGCTGTTCAGATAGTTTTGGTCAAGTTTGTAAATACCATCCGTTGAAACCGGAATTTTGTAGATCGTTCCGTCATTGAGGGCTGAAACATTGATATTTCGCTCGTTTCTGACCTGTTGTGTGATAACGTGAGTTTGGAAATGCAATTCCAGTGATATTCTGCTGACGGCTTTCAGGGATCCATTGGCTGATTTTATCAAAGGAATGAAGCGGATCTGTATGAAATTATCTTTCCTGGCTTCCACGACATTGATCTCTGGTCTCAGTTCGCTTTCAAGTTCGGGTGGAATGATTTCTGATGACAGTTCAGTCCAGACCACATCGCGGATCGTCCAACTGACTGAACCGTTTTCCGAAACTGGCAGAAGCTTGGAAAAAACCGGGAAAATGACGGTTTGCCCATCGTATCCGGCACCTTCAAATGACCATGGAAAATAAGGTGCGCCCCAAAACTCAATTTTACCATCCATGGTTCTTTCCCATTGGATCTCCTGGTCAAAAGTGATCACGGTACTTTGCTGGCCATGTACAAAAGTGAACATGTTCAGCAGTATGCTCATGGTAAAAAATAAGTGTACGGACTTTTTTAAGCGCATAGATCATTATTTAGTTAAAGCCAAAAACCAAATCAAAACAAAGAAAAAAATCGCAATTGGTTCAAAGGATGTGTCCAGGTTTGTCAAAAATAATTTGATACCATAACGCAATTATACTGGGTCTATTGTTCAGATTGACTGACAAATCAATTTTGAAAAACATGATTTTATGTCATGATGATCATCAAAATGCTTACAAAATCCTGATAAAAAACAATTATTTTAATACAATACATTAAAAAACTGGTCCCGGCAAGTCAAAAAATTGTTGTTTATTTGTGCTCGATTAAAAAAATACAGGTGAAATTTATCAGCGAATTCAGAGATCCGGATCGGGTGAAGCTCCTGCTGGATAAGATCCGTTCCACGGTGACCAGACCCTGGTCTGTCATGGAAGTTTGCGGTGGACAAACCCATTCATTGGTTAAAAACGGGATCATCCAGATGTTGCCGGAACAGATCACCATGGTACACGGACCCGGTTGCCCGGTTTGTGTAACCCCACAACACCTGATCGACCAGGCAGTTGACCTTTCCCTGAATAAAGGCGTGATCCTTTGTTCATTCGGAGATATGATCCGTGTACCAGGCACATCCATGAGTCTCTTGCAGGCTAAAGCAAGGGGTGGTGACGTAAGAATACTTTATTCACCTTTGGATGCTGTTAAAATCGCTGCCGAAAACCCGGAAAAAGAAGTCGTTTTCTTTGCAGTTGGCTTTGAAACCACGGCACCGGCGAATGGACTCGCAGTCATCCACGCACAAAAACTGGGTATCAAAAACTTTTCCATCCTGACATCCCATGTTTTGGTGCCTCCGGCCATAAAGGCGGTCATGGACGACCCTGAAACCAGGGTCGATGCATTTCTGGCTGCAGGACATGTGATGACTGTCATGGGCTATGAAGAATATTTTTCCCTGGTGGAAGATTATAAAGTACCAATTGTGATCACCGGATTCGAACCTGTAGATCTGCTGCAAGGTATTCTGAGCGTGGTCAGCCAATTGGAAAAAGGAATTTACTCCCTTGACAATCAATATACGAGAATGGTACTGCCCCAGGGAAATCCTGCAGCTAAGGAAGTGATGAATGAAGTGTTTGAAATAGCACCCCAACAATGGCGGGGCATCGGAGAGATACCTGATTCAGGTTTCCGGCTAAAAGAAGACTTTCAGGATTTTGATGCTTCCAAAAGATTTATTTTGCAATCCACAGCGTCTGCAGACATCGGTGAGTGTATTGCCGGACAGGTTCTGAAAGGCATCAAAAAACCGATGGAATGCCCGATGTTCGGTAAGGTGTGCACTCCGGAAAATCCGCTCGGTGCACCGATGGTATCTTCAGAAGGCGCCTGTGCTGCCTATTACCATTTTGCCCATGTTTTCCCGGAAAAAACCCGGGATTAACATCTTTTTTTCAAGTAGTAAAGATTGGTACTTATGACAGACAAAATAAAAATGCAACTTCAGTGTCCGATGCCGGAAATGGATTATGAGATCATTACACTCGCACACGGCAGCGGTGGAAAACTGACCAATGCATTGCTGGAAAGCACTGTTTTTGAGTTATTTGCAGAAAAGGACGGAATAGAAAGAAGGCATGATGGCGCATTGATACCTGTAGACGGGAAAGCAGTATTCAGTACGGACAGTTTTGTGATCTCTCCTGTGTTTTTCCCGGGCGGGAATATCGGCGAGCTTGCAGTGAATGGCACCGTGAATGATGTGGCGATGTGCGGAGGCATCCCAAAATATCTTTCCCTGGCTTTCATCATTGAAGAAGGAATGAAGATAAAGGACTTCTGGGAAATACTCATCGGCATAAAATACGCTTCAGAAAAAGCAGGTGTCACCATTGTTACGGGAGACACAAAAGTAGTAGAAAAAGGAAAAGGTGACAAGATCTTCATCAATACCACGGGAATAGGCACCTTACATCCGGGTGCAGACATAAGGATCAGCAATATAAAGGCAGGGGACAAAATTGTGGTGAGCGGTCAGATCGCAACGCACGGCATTGCCATCCTGTCTGTCAGACGCGGCCTTGAGTTTGAGTCCGATATAGAAAGCGACACCCGCAATCTCAACAAATCCGTTGAAAAAATGCTGGATCTTTATGGTAATCAGATACACCTGATGCGCGATCCGACCCGTGGAGGCGTTTCCTCAACATTGAATGAGCTCGCCCGGGACACAAAACTGGGTTTTGAGCTGGAGCAAAGCAGTTTACCGATGGATAAACAGGTTAGCGGCGCATGTGAGATGCTCGGCCTGGATCCCTTATATGTGGCGAATGAAGGCATTTTCCTGGCATTCGTGGAGGGTTCTGTGGCAGATGTATTTGTGGAAGATCTACGCAGGCAGGAATACGGGCAAGATGCAGCGATCATCGGAACCGTGGTGGAAGATCATCCCGGAACGGTTTTGATCCGCAGTGATTTCGGAGGTATGCGTGTCGTACATATGCAGGTGGGTGAGCAATTGCCAAGGATCTGCTGAATAGGCCGGAAGGAAATTAGGTGTTTTATAGTGGTATTTTCAAACCTTTAAGGTTACTCCCAAAATAATTCCTTCCCCTCACTCCACCACCAACTTTTCAGTTACACTCACGCCTGACCCAGAGTAAAACCGGATAAAATACAATCCTGACTCCAATGTTTCCAGACCACTGATCCTGCTATGCACATTATTTTCCAACGCTCCTTCCCCTACCTTTCTGCCATTGATTTCATATATTTCCCAAAACCATTTTTCATCCAACCAGATATCGGGGATCAACACGTTGATGTCCCTGTTCGCAGGGTTGGGGAAAAACAGGATCTTCCGGGATGCTGAAGCAAATGATACCTCCTCTACCGGTGTGATCACTTTACTCAGACTATCCGTATGACAGCCCGGTTCAAAACAGCCCATGCTGTCCACTCGTAATAACCAGCCATGACCATTATAATTTCCAGTTTGATTTTCATTTTCTACCTTCCCGACAATTATAATATTTCCTTTTTCATCCTCAACTACATCGCTGAAAAAGGTCATCCCCGGATTATCCTTCTCCTCGTAATAATGCTCCCAGAGCAACTCACCATCCGGACTGTATCTGAACAGCCATCCCCACTCATATGGTTTTGTCAATGGATGACTATAAGTCCCGATACCGATGACATCGCCATTTCTGGCTGTGATCAGATTATTTACCCTTTTTCTCGGGGCCCCATAAGTACCTTCAATAGTGTATGTATAAAGGGTATCCACCCATTCTACATTTCCATTCCTGTCAAACTTATACATCATTACCGGCCAATATCCTCTTTTCAAATAATAATCCGGTTTGTCACTTATTGAATCCACAACGTATAAACCTGTGGACAGAACTAACTCTCCGTCATTTGTTTCTGTAACTTGAGCATCAATGTTGTAAAAATGATCTCCTCTGGGAGGCAAATATTGACTCCAGATGATATTAAAATCCCGATCAAACTTGCAGAGTCCAACCAAATAATCTGAATGGAAGGTTTGGGGGTTATAAAATTGGTATCGGTTCGTGATCACAAAATTCCCATCGGAGGTTTGGATTATTGCGCTGGGTATATTATTGCTGTTAATTACAGTAAATCTATTTAAAAAGTCCATCTTCTGAATGTTTCCATTTTTATCTAATCTCAGTACAAACATTTTACCGTATTCGTTTTCTTTCTTATTATAGCCATGCAAAAAAATACTACTACTATCAACAATGATACTATAAAGGATAGTATTGCCTCCGAAGTGCGAATATTCCCAAAAACCCAGGCTGTCTCCCAATACATTTGTTAAAAAAATATTCCATTCAACTTCATCACTTAAATAATCGTTACTTAATATATATATAGTATCATTGAAAATTGTGGTTTCTTTTAATGCAAAATTTTGCCTACCATCGGGGAAAATATGAAAATATTCTTGTTCCCCTTTATTGGAAACATTTATTACCCCAAAACAATGATCAATAGATGGAGTTAAAGAGCAAATACCTCTAATATTTAAGAAATAATCATCATCAACGCAAATAATTGAACTAATCCACTCATTGTGAGGAATAACATCAACGACCATTGACAGAGGTTCTTGTGCTTTTATTTTCGTAGTAATTGCGAATGTTGCCAGGATTAAAATTATAAATTTCATATGTGCATTTTATAACTCTTATAACATAGATTTACTTGTTCTTTACATTTGACACAAATATGATGTGCAACTATTAAATTCGAATCAGTGAGGGAAACCTTATATGCTGACTCAAAGAAAAAATCTTTGATATTCAAATCGAATATCAATGAAAAAAAATGCTCCGGAGACAATATTGTCTCCGGAGCAAGAACATTATTTCAAATTATTTTTTACAAATTTCCCATAAAATACCGGTTTACTTGCCTCATCTCTCATGATCAGATAGTAAACTCCATTCGCATAAGTAGAAATGTCTATTCCATGTTCCGAACCTTTGACTCCTGTGATCCTTTCTTCTCCGACCTTATTTCCGTTGATATGAAAAACAGTCATTGTTCCGGAAAAATCTGTATTCCCCCCTATTTTCACCCTGACTTCTTCCCGTGCGGGATTTGGGAAGATCACCCATTGTGTTTGTGCACTTTGGGTGTTTCTTGGAACTACAGGCTGGTTGTATTGGGCAGGGACAACGGGTTCAACGATCTCCCCAGTAAGCAGATACAACAATCCTTTAGCATAAGCGTTTTCGGGGATCTTTTCTTCTGCATTTGTTCTCAGAACATTCAGTTCAGATGGCGATAATGAATAGTTGAAATTGCTTTGGTGCCAGAGTACATTCAATCTTTGGGTTTCAACAAAAGATGCCCTGCTGTCATCCTGCAAATCTTCTGGCACGATCGGAATGATTTTAAGCCTCGGATCTTCCAACTCATCCAGAACCTGCCATGCAGCTGCATAATTGCCAAGTTTAAAATACAAATTGAACAGCTTCTTTTTCCATCTGTCATTGCAAATGGTCTTCAATAAGGCTTCTATTTCTGCATAATTTCCGGTTTGCTCCATTTGAGATGCCCAAGCATAAAAATACTCATGTAATAACCTGTGTGCAACAGCAAATTCTTTCTTATATACCGTATTGTTCGGATTGGATCTGTATAAAGCAAGCTTTATACAATAATTCTGTATTTTGCTGACAACTTCTGGTTTAGTAACATTTATTAATGGTGTTATGCCACATGGTGTGGTTTCTGCTCCATTTAAAACATCCCAAACAGAATAATTACCAGGATAATCAGGTCCGGGATCTTGCTGGAATTTATAATATTCAAAATAATCACACTCCATATTGGAAGAAATATCGCGTTGGATGTTGCTAAACGAATTGTTGGCAGCCAAATTTGAATTCCCGACTTCATCAATGATATCAGCAAAAAATCCGGCATAGTCCGCTCCTGTGGATAAGGTATTCAAGAATTGATTCGAAAGAAAGGTAGTTTTTCCGTTGTACCACATGGTTAATATTCCAACACCCTGATTATTTAATTGATTGCAAGTTATAAAATTATATGGAATTCCAGCGGCAGCAGAAATAATTGCATTATTATGAGAATTAAACCTATTTGAATTCACCTCATAATATTCTTCTCCTGAGATAAGAACTCCCCAATCATTATTTGTAAAGTCATTATTGGTAATTTTAGCAATTTTGTATCCATCATTTCCTGAAATAGAAATTCCTCTGCCAAGATTAGTAAAGGTATTTAATTCAGTTACTTGAAGCTGTGAAACATTGCCTGCGGTAGCCTGTGACAAAATGCCATACTGTCCTCCATCGAATATATTGTGATTTGTCACCAGATAGTTTGCATCAACGGAGGTTATACCATTCTTTATTACATCAAAAGTGTTTTCAGTGAACTCTATACCTTTATTGGCCCATATGGTTACCCCTTCATTGCAATTCTCAAAATGACATTCATTGAAGTAACTTTCGTTCTCAAAATTGTATTTCAAAAACTGAGCGCCTTTCCAACAATTGATAAATGAAGTATTATCACATTGGATCAGTCCACCCCAATCAGTATGAGGTCCTTCATCTGCATACCCTATTCCGATCCTTGCATTTTCTATTACAGCGCCATTCATGGTTTGAACAATTCCATAATTCGCAGGATTTGATTGGTTCAGATTATAGTTGCCTTTGACTATGATTCCTTCCCATTGTCCACAACTTGACGTTACTGTACCACCATCGATTATCAGCTTACCACCTTGATTTACGATAATTTTCCTGCTATCGAAGAAGTCTAATTTACATCTGACAGTTAATTGTCCTCCGGATAAAACAGTGATATCACCAAACACTTTTAGATTATTATCCCACACTTCATTTTGACTGACTGTAATTGCATAAGGCAAAGATTCTTCACAATATAAATAATTCCTCATATTTGAAGACATGGTGGTTAAATACCATTCTCTCGCTTGTTTTCCTGTAATAGAGGTCTTTCGAAAATCTTCAGAACCTCCTATTGAATTCATGATGTTCCGGGAACAATCATTTGTATGGTAAAGGCCAAGGAAACTATGACCATATTCATGTAGGAAACCCCCTGCTATTATTTTTATTCGTTCCTCATCATCAATATTGTAATATGTAGATCCTACAACTCTGTCAAAATATGTATAAGGAGCATGAAATGCAACATATTCATTGTCCATATTAACAAAATCCGGTTCCATAGAATACATATGACCGCCATACATTTTTGCCCACCCACTAACATCAAATGGATTGATTCCTTGCTCATAATTATCTATAGCAATCCCATCCTCAGTAAGTATAACATTATATCCAACTTTGTAATTTTGATCTTGTTTCGCCAATTGAAAAATCTCTCTTAAGAATTTTTTTTTGGGCGTCCATAAGTCAGGATTATAATCGTTCCTATGATTCCAGTAAAAATCATTTTTTATTTCTATAAAATTGGGTACAAATTCAAAATTTAATGATGAATAATGTTGAATTGAGTTTGATAGCTGACAATTATGCAATCCAGAGGAAGAATAGGCATAAGGACCTGATGGGCAAGATTCAAGGATCATGTTCGAAATATTATAGTTTATTTTTTCAAAAACACTCTCCCAGAAATTTAGATCATCTTGATTATCAATATCATAATTTCCTGATCCGTTTGATCTTTGAACAATAATAATGTTTGTATTTATTTTAATTTTATCTTCAATATTTTGCGGAATCAAATCATTTTCATGATATGTTAAAAAATTGCAAAAGTTACGTGAGCAAGGTGCTCTCAAAATGTCTGAACCATGATTTTCGTCGACATTTCCACAGCTAAAGTTTAATTCATTTGGTATTTGAGTATTGCCATATACCAAAGAAAATATTAACGCAAGGCTAAATAATATTGTTTTCATAATGTATTTTTTAATGAAATAAAATTAATATAATTTTTTCTATTTTTAGTGAACATATCCGTAAATAAACTAATAATTCAGGTGTCCGGGTATCAAATCGGGCGGCACGATGGAAAGCCACCGTACTACCCTCATGATGAATTTTTTGGATTTTGACGATTGATCTTTTTGTTCCGTTTTACCCGCATTCGAACTTCCCGAACAGCCGGATATCAACAGCAATAACTTATTTCCCGATACAGTAATCTTATATAGTAATATATATATATATATATATATAATTGTATATCAAATACATAGAAGTCATAAGTTTCATTCTGATAAATGGATATTTGCGGGTATATTTATCTCTGGTCATATAAAAGTTTTAAAAAACTTCAGACTTTTCACTAAGAACGGGTATTTATAAGATACCTGACTTTCAAAAAACGCTGCAAGGACTGAGTTCATTCATTTTTTTTACTTTGTCGTTGAAAATCGGATGATTATAGAACGAAATAATATGGGAATTTGTATGTGAGGGGGAAAAGTTATTCTAACCTTTTCTGGTGTTTTTACCAACAAATCAACATCAATAATCATTATTAAGAATCATTGGGTCAGACAAATATATCGTTGGTGAAAACGCAAACAACGGCATTCAAATGGCTAAAAATAAAGAAATCAAAAAGGTAAATACAAGCATTTCCTAAACCTTACAGGTTTCAAAAACCTAAAAAGATTTAACTACTTCATCTTCATTCTCATCCGTTTCGGTCCATACCACAACCAAAACCCCGTCAGACTGAATAAAATAAGGCTCAATCCAAGCGTTGTATTATAAAACAATTTGAACCAGGGATCGGTACCGAGATACCGGTCTACGATCGAACCATCGTGAATACTTTCTATCAGATCTGAAGTGCGGTGTTCTATTTTCAGCAGAGCACCCGTTGCTCCGTCCAGTTGTACTCCATGATAATGTTCCTTAAAGCTGAATTTGATCACGCCTTTGTCCGGCCTGACATCTATCCTGTCCGGTTGAGAATAAAGTTGCTGAGCAACTGAATCCTTTATAATCCTGCCGGCAATGTTACTGAGGCTGTCCAGGGAAAGCCAATCTTTCATATCTGTTGAGGTTCCGGTTGCAGTTTCTGCCTGGATGAGTCCTCCGGAATGCTTCTTCCAACCAAGCAGCATGCCAGTAATGCCAATCAACATCAAAAAAACGAAAAATACGATCCCTGAGAAACGGTGAATTTTTCTGACAGACCTGATCAGGTTAGCTTGTTTTGAAGATCGTTTGTACATCTTGTTTCCGGGTTTTATACTTAAATTTTATCATCGGACTGAAACCAAACCACGGGTGCACCCGGGGATAGACATATTTCACTCCTGCGGAGTTTTTGCATGCTATTCAGTAAGTCCTGAAGTTCGGTCGTCACTTAAAATAATATTCATTACAGTTAATCCAGCTTATCAGTATTGACTGATCCGATTTTAGAGACAATGGATTGGATCTTGTGTTCCATTCGGTTGCCTTGACCCTTACGAATGTCCAGTTTGATGCTTGCATAGATCCGGTCAGCATCTTCCGCAAGGACATCATGTGCTTTCTGAATGATGTCAAGCGCCTGGCTCAGTTCGTCTGTTTCGATGATGGTCCCCATCGCAGTCAACTGATAATGAAATGGTTGTTGCCTGATCATATCGATCACACGGCTGACCTGGACGCTTACACTGGAACCTTTATCAGTAGGGAACATGGCAAATTCTATGATGACGGACATGATTGGGTTATATTTTTGGTAGTATAATAGTTATTTGATCATTTAATCTCTGGTCTTACAGCATTTAGTTTTTTTGCCAAACATGTATAGTACAAGGTAAATGATTTAACATTCCAGGCAAATTTAATGAAATATTCTTAATGCTATTCCTATATTGCCTCCGGATAAAAGACTGAGCCTCTGCAAGTCTGAGTATTGTTTAATAAAATCATTCCGTCCATTAAAGACTTTCCATGATAATGCCTCCGCCGATTACATCTTCGCCCTCATAAAACACAGCGGACTGGCCCGGAGCAATGCCCCTGGTATTGGCCAGAAACTCAACCTGGATCATGTCCCCGGCAGACTTTAAAGTACTCAGCACTCCTTTGCTTTTGTACCGGATCATCGTAACCGCTTCCATTTCAGGGATTTGCGCATACTTCATGTGATTAACTTGACCTACCAGCATACCATTGCGTATCAGATCATCCTCTTCTCCGAGTTCAACCGTGTTTTTGGCTGCATTGATCTTAGTTACATACATGGGTCTGCCCAGGGCGATCCCAAGTCCTTTCCTCTGCCCGATGGTATAATGCATGTAGCCTTCATGTTGCCCCAGGATATTCCCGTTTTTATCAACAAAATGTCCACCTTTATAGTCTTCTTCCATGCCCGGAATGACATCTTTAAGATAAGCCCGATAGTCGTTGTCCGGCACAAAACAGATATCAAAATTTTCCTGTTTATTGGCCATTCTCACATGTCCGCGTGTAAATGCGACACTTCTGACCTCCGGTTTGGTCATTTCTCCGAGGGGAAAAACCGTTCTGGCAAGGTCCTTTTGATCCAATGCCCACAGAAAATAGCTTTGATCCTTGAGCTGGTCAACGCCTTTCCGGAGAAAAAACCTGCCGTTTTCCTGTCCCGTCCTGGCATAATGACCGGTTGCAACTTTTTCACAGCCGTACTCGTCCGCTGTTCTTATCAGGCCTTTCCATTTGATCTCCGCATTACACCAGATGCAGGGATTGGGTGTTCTGCCCCTCATATATTCCTGTTTAAAGCCTTCCATGACGGTATCGGAAAATTGTTCCCTGACATCCACGATCATGTGTTTGAATCCAATGAAATCAGCGATTTCCTTTGCGCCCATCACGGAATCGAGACTGCAGCACGGATTGTGCACCCTGCTTTCAGCATAGGTATAATCCAGTATATTCAGGGTAACACCGATCACTTCATAACCTTCTTCGTGCAATAACAGGGCGGTGACTGTACTGTCCACACCGCCGCTCATACCAACCAGAATTTTCCCGTGTTTGCTCATCGTGCAGAATATTTGTATACAAAAATATGATTGAAAACAATTCGCGCTCTGATATGTTCTAAATTAAAATGTTATCCTGCGACCAAAATCTGTTTTATCGGAATTTTGCAGTAAAAAATAACGTTTCTAGTCGTGAAGATGAGTACTTATAAATATTTTGCTTTATCAGCCGGCATTGTTTTGATAGCGGCATTAGCCGGTATTTATTTGAAGAAAAGCCGTAATTCAGATTCAGCATCACCATTTAAAACCAAAAATATCATGGATCACAATATAAATGACACCATCGTTCCTTTGATCAAACCTGATTCGGAGTGGAAGAAGGAGTTGACTCCTATGGAATTTGAGGTACTCCGCAAAAAAGGGACCGAGCGGCCGTTCACAGGCATGTACTGGGATCATTTTGATGACGGGACGTACGTCTGCCGGGCTTGCGGACTGGAATTATTCGATTCCGAAACCAAGTTTGACGCACATTGCGGATGGCCGAGTTTTTATGATGCGATCAATTCAAAAAACATCAAAACGGAGGATGACTATCTGTTGGGATACCGTCGGACCGAATTGATGTGTGCGAGGTGCGGCGGACATTTGGGACATGTATTTGACGACGGTCCGGAACCCACAGGACAGAGGTATTGCATCAATTCTGTTTCGATCCGGTTCCGGGAGAAAAAGGAAAAAGATCAATAATATAATGTCTCCGGACTTTTTTCAATGTAAACGGGCAATATCCAACCGACTTTGATACCATACATCAGATCTGTCCTTTTTTGCGTATCCACGCCCATGGTTGCAAAATCGTAGTATCTTCTGTTTTGGGTAAAAGCCTGGAGAAATTCGAAGCCTGCATAAAAATTGATCCTTTTATCCTTGCTCATGTAGTGATAACCGAGGAACTGAGTCAAAGCCAGCCCATTGGTCATGCGGTCGTATCCTTTATCATAGGGGTCGTTCAATTGAGCAGCCGTTACAAAATCATCCTGAAGTCTTATCCAATGCTGGTAAAGACCTACTCCCAGATCTGCCCTGATACCTGTACGCGGGTTGGATTTTCCAAAAGGAAAGATCTTGCTGTAAAAAGCACTGATCTCGAAGCCTCTTTGCCTCAGTTTCACCTGAGCATATTCATAGTTGATGCCCAGAATATAGCCGTTCTGATCCCTGAGGTGAGCCAGCACGTCCTGTTTCACGGTGTCACCAAAATAATAAGAAGCCTTCAGGCCAAAATGATCACTTCGATTTTGCGGCAAAAAAGAAATACTGCCACCTATTTTCAGATTCTGGCCAAACCGGTCTGCCAGATCTGCTCCGGGCAGGTTCAATCCATATTCCAAACCAAATAAGAATGCCGGATTTTGCGGGGGCGACTTTGGAGGAGTTCCCTGTCCGTTCAGTTCGAAGCCTATAAAAGGTAAAAACAACAAGTGGATGTAAATCAGAATCTTCATGTGGTTCCTTTATTAATTCGCGGTAAAAGTATGATAAATCTGATAACGAAGCAAAAACCGTATTGTGATTCATTCTGCACCTGATTCCAGCAGATAATTATTGCAATTATTCAGGAACATGAGTTTAAATATCAACAAAATCAAGGAAATTGAAAATATTTTTTAATATATTGCTGCAATAAATTGATTTTCTGAGCATTTTATTTACTTTTGTCTCATATTACACTAAAATGACCAGGGAATTCCGTTTTTCTGGTTTGGGGGGTAGTATTTTTATTTTTTTATCTTTTAATTTATTATTTTTTTTATGAACATTTATGTTGCAAATTTGGATTTCAGCATTCGTGACGGCGAGTTGCAAAAACTTTTCGAAGCTTATGGTGAGGTTAGCTCAGTTAAAATCGTAACTGACAGAAATACTGGTCGTTCAAGAGGTTTTGCATTTATTGAAATGCCCAGCAATGAGGCAGGCAATGAAGCTATTGAAGGTCTTAACGGAAGAGAAATTAAAGGCAGGGCAATGGTCGTAAAACTTTCAGAACCAAGACCAAGGGATTTCCAACCTAGAAGTGGTGGTGACAGAGAAAGAAGATTTCAGCCAAGAGAAAGAAGGTACTGATTAGATTACAACCTACATGTAAGTTAGTATTAGAATTTGGTCACACTTAGGTTGAAAGCATAGATGTGAAATTTTAATGATAACATGTAAAGTAATAATCGAACCCTGACTTTTTGAGTCAGGGTTTTTTTTTGCCATTTCACCATTAAAGTTTCCCTTCAATAAAAAGAATCCTACAATATTCCAGGAAACAGTAATTAACATATTTTTTATTCTGTTCATTGTTTGATTACAAGCAGATTTATTCAACAAGCCATTTTTTTTACAATAATATAGGGTTTTAAAATATATCGTCAATCCCGTTTATACCAAATTATTATTCATATTTGTTATAAATAAGCGGTTTTAATTGTCAATTTTGGTGTTTTAAAGTGAAAAAACCAATAAATATTTTGTAAGTTTGTTGCAATTCCGGCAGGGATTCTTACTTAAAAAATACACTTAATTTTTTATAAATGGAAGACAAAATAATCAAAATTATCGGATCATATGACAGGGATTCGGAACGTTTGATGGACATTTTATTGTCAATCCAACAAGAGTTTGGATGCGTTTCTGATGCTGCTGTCAGCGTAATCGCCCGCGAGTTGGGCCTTTCTGAAGTGGATGTGGTGCAAACCAGGAGTTTTTATCATTTCTTTACCATTGAACCGGTTGGAAAATATGCGGTTTATTTTAACAACAGCGTAGTTTCCATGATGATGGGCATGGGTGAGGTCATGGATGAGTTTGAAAACCTGGCCGGCGTAAAAATCGGTCAGAAAACTCCAGACGGCCTGGTCAGTCTGCACACTACTGCCTGTATCGGAATGAGCGATCAGGAACCGGCAGCGTTGATCAATAACGTTGTATTTACACGGTTGGATCGTGAAAAAGCCAAAAAGATCTTCAATGCTATGAAAGCAGGAATGCCGGCTCAGGAAATGGTCGGTGAACCGGGTGACGGCAACAATGCACATCCTTTGGTTCGTGCCATGGTGCATAACAACATTCAGAAAGGCGGACCTGTAACCCTTGGGAATTATTATCCGGTCATTTCCCTGAAAAAGTCTCTGGAAATGAGTCCGAAAAGCATCATCGATGAGGTAAAAGCCTCCAATCTGAGAGGCCGTGGTGGTGCAGGTTTCCCGACAGGACTCAAAATGTTGTTCTGTTCACTAAATGAGGGAGAAAAATATGTCATCTGTAATGCGGACGAAGGAGAACCCGGAACTTTCAAGGACAGGGTACTGTTAACGGAAAGATTGCCTATGATATTTGAAGGCATGACCATCTCGGGAAGAGCGATCGGTGCAAAAGAAGGTCTGCTCTACCTGCGCTATGAATATCAGTATCTGCGTGAATTTGCAGAAAGCGTTCTGGCAGATCTGAGAAACAGAAACCTGCTAGGCAAAAACATCCTGGGGTATGATTTTGATTTTGATATCAGGATACAGTCAGGTGCCGGCGCATATGTTTGCGGCGAGGAATCAGCACTCATCGAATCAGCTGAAGGAAAAAGAGGTGAACCGCGCAACAGGCCTCCGTTCCCGGTCCAGTCAGGTTATAAACATAAACCCACAGTGGTCAATAACGTGGAGACATTCTGCTCCATCGTCAAGATAGTTGAGGTCGGCGGATTATGGTACAGCAGGCTCGGCACACCGGATTCTGCAGGTACCAAATTGTTGAGTATTTCCGGCGACATACCCAAACCGGGTGTTTATGAGATCGAATGGGGAATGACAGTGAATGAAATGCTGGAAATGGTTGAAGCAAAGGATGTTCAGGCTGTTCAGATGTCAGGACCTTCCGGGCTCTGTATCAATCCTTCACAGTTCGGCAGGAAGATCGCCATGGAAGACCTCGCCTGCGGAGGTTCCGTGATCGTCATCGGCAAACATCGCGATATCATCAAGGATGTTGTACTTAACTTCATGGAATTTTTTGAAGATGAATCATGCGGTTCCTGTGTCACCTGCAGGTCTTTCAATATGATCCTTGCCAAACAGGTAAAAATGGTCGTTGAGGGCAAAGCAACCCGCAAAGACCTTGACAATATGAAGGAATGGAGCAAGATCATTGCAAGTACGAGCAGATGCGGACTTGGACAAACCTCTTCCAACCCGATCACTTCCACGCTGGCCAACTTCCCCGAGCTTTATGAGGCACGGACGAAGGAAGTTGAATTCCACAGTCATTTTGATATGGACAAAGCCATTCAGGAGTCCTGTGAGGTTGTCGGCAGAGCAGCAAGAGTACCGCACCACAACTAATTATTGAACCATTTTTGAAAATTATATTATTATGAGTGAAAAAATAAAATTCACAATCGACGGCAAAGAGATCGAAGCTGAAAAAGGTCAGCTTCTGGTTGAAGTAGCAGCCGAAAACGGGATTTACATCCCGGTTCTATGCCATTGGAAAGGTGTACATCCTGCAGGTTCCTGCAGGATCTGTACCGTCAAGATAAATGGCCGTTTCATGGCTTCCTGCACAACACCCGTGGACGCCAACATGGTCATTGAAAGCGATACACCAGAGATCCAGGATCTTCGTAAAGCCATTATTGAAATGCTGTTCGTGGAAGGCAACCACTTCTGCCCTGCATGCGAAAAAAGCGGAGACTGTGATCTCCAGGGACTCGGATACCGTTATCAAATGATGGTTCCCAGGTTTCCTTATGCTTTTGAGCGCAGGGAACTTGAAGCTTCCACACCTAAGATCTTCCTTGAAAAGAACCGTTGCATATTCTGCAAACGGTGCGTACGGATGATCAAGGATGAACAGGGCAGGAGTTATTTTGCCTTCAAGGGAAGGGGCAAACACCTCGAGATCAATCTGGATACAAAACTTGCACAGAATATGAGCGAAGAAAATGCCTTACTGGCGATGAAAATATGCCCGGTGGGTGCAATTTTACGCAAGGAAGTCGGTTTTGCTACGCCAATTGGCAAAAGAAAATACGATCATGTTCCAATCGGTTCAGAGATTGAAAATTTACAAAACTAAAATGTTAGAACAATGAGTAAACCTAAAGTAGCAACGGCTTCACTGGCAGGATGTTTTGGCTGCCACATGTCTGTCCTGGACATTGATGACAGGATACTGCAACTGATTGAACTCGTCGATTTCAATAAATCACCGATCACAGACATCAAAACTTTCACAGAACCTTGCGACATTGGCATCATCGAAGGTGGATGTTGTAACAGTGAAAATGTGGAAGTCGTCAGGGAATTCAGAAAAAATTGTAAAATATTGATATCTTTGGGCGAATGTGCCATCATGGGCGGACTTCCTGCAATGAGAAACGGCATACCTGTCCGGGAATGTCTGGAAGAAGCTTATTTCGGCGGACCAACCGTTGGAGAAAACACGGAAAGGATCATGCCTAACGATGAAGAGCTTCCGATCATCCTGGATAAAGTATACCCCTTGCATGAAATCGTGAAAATAGATTATTTCCTTCCCGGTTGTCCACCAAGGGCAGATCTGATCTGGGAAGCAGTAGTTGCGCTTTTGACCGGCAACGAGTTGAAAATACCTTATGAATTAGTTAAGTTTGATTAATTATTAAAATTATGCAAAAAGTAACAATAGAACCCGTAACCAGAGTCGAAGGCCATGGAAAAGTGACCATCCATCTGGATGATAACCTCAATGTTTCACAAACACGCCTGCACATCGTTGAATTCAGGGGTTTTGAACGGTTTGTTCAGGGCAGACCTTACTGGGAAGCGCCTGTTCTGGTTCAAAGGCTTTGCGGGATATGCCCGGTGAGTCACCACCTGGCAGCAGCCAAGGCGCTGGACGTTATCGTCGGCGCAGGAACAGGTCATGGCCTGACACCAACCGGTGAAAAGATGAGGAGACTGATGCACTATGGACAGATGTTCCAATCCCATGCACTCCACTTTTTCCATCTGTCAGCACCTGACTTTCTGCTTGGCTATGATTCCGACCCGGCAACCCGTAATGTTGTCGGCCTTGCTGTTAAATTTCCGGAACTGGCAACCAGGGCGGTACTTTTGAGAAAATTCGGTCAGGAAGTGATCCACTATACCGCTGGTAAAAAAATCCACGGAACAGGTGCCATCCCTGGCGGGATCAACAAAAATCTTACCATAGAAGAAAGAGATGTACTTCTGAAGGGTGCAGATCCGCTCAACATCGACACCATGATCCAATGGGCATACGATGCTGTTCAGCTTTTCAAGGATTATTACCTGAACAACAAGGAGTTCGTGGATAATTTTGCTTACTTCCCATCCAACCATTTCAGTCTGGTCAGAAAAGACGGCGCCCTGGATCTATACCACGGTGTGCTCAGGGCAGTCGATGCCGACGGCAAACGCATACTGAATGATGTGGATTATCAGGAATACGATAAGTACATCGAAGAAGAGGTCAGAAGCTGGAGTTATATGAAGTTCCCGTATCTGAAACACATCGGTAAAGAAAACGGATGGTATCGTGTTGGCCCGCTGGCCCGCCTGAATACTTGCGACTTTATTCCTTCCAAACTGGCGCAACAGGAGTTTGAGTTGTACAAAGCACATACCAATGGCAAACCGAACAACTACTGTTTGCACACACATTGGGCCAGGCTGATCGAACTGTTGCACGCCGGTGAAGTCATCAAAGAACTTTTGCTTGATCCGGATCTTCAGAAAGATGATCTGGTGACCAAAGGCACCAAGATCCACAGAGGAGTTGGCTTGATCGAGGCACCTCGGGGAACATTGTTCCATCACTATGAGATCAATGACAACGATCAGATCACACTGGCTAACCTCATCGTTTCCACAACCAATAACAACGAACCTATGAACAGGTCTGTTAATTTTGTCGCGAAGAAAATGATGACCGGACAGTCAAAGATCACCGAACCGATGAAAAATGCGGTTGAAATTGCCATCAGGGCTTATGACCCGTGTCTGAGCTGTGCAACACATGCCATGGGGCAAATGCCACTGGATATCAAGTTGTTCGATGCCAAGGGAGAAATTGTCGACCACTACAGGTCATAAATGAATAAGATTAATTGGAAAAAGTCCGTCAATTCAGACGGGCTTTTTTTTTGGATAGACATTATTCAGGATAGTGCCAAATTTGAAAAATGGAAGCCTGGTAAAGCTATAAAAATTGATAGATATGCAACCGCTAACTGAGTTGGTCAGTTATCTTCGCGCATGAATGCTGATCTTGCTTTTGTTCCTGCCTGTTTTGGAAAGGAAGGAACATCAACTTAATTTCAACATAATAAATAAAGCTGAAAATGAAAAAAACACTGATATACGGATATGGAAATCCCGGAAGACAGGATGACGGTCTGGGTGCCAGATTTACAGAACTTTGTGAAGCCTGGATCATGGAAGAATCCCTTGAAAACATCACTGTTGACTGCAATTATCAACTCAACATCGAGGATGCCGAGATCATTGCCGGGTACGACCTGGTCATTTTTGCTGATGCTTCAATTGTTGAAGACATCCATTCCTTTAAGTTGGAAAAGATCATTCCGGACAATGCAAGTATCGAGTTTTCGATGCATGCCGTCTCGGTTGGCTTTGTTTTGGACCTTTGCCAGAAATTGTATCGCCGATCACCTGAAAGCTACATCCTGCATATCAAGGCATACTCATTTGATTTTGTAGAAGAATTGACGCCAGAAGCTTTCAGCAATATGACATCTGCTTTTGAATTCATAAAAAAATTCCTGATGGAAAACCGTTGATTTTTCTGGCAACCTGATAGTGTACGAAGTAATCAAGGCTTGCACAACAAAAAATACTATATTAACATGATTTGTCAATGAAATCTGGCTACAAATAGATCAGTCTGAATATCAAACCAATCATGTTGTGATATAGGCTGAAATACAGAAATAATTGATTAAAGCTTTATTTTTTTCTTAACTTTGCCTTCGTTGTGAACTGATAATTATTGAATGTCACCAGAGTTAAAAAACAAGGCGGAATTCAAAGCATTTTATGCTGAACACTATAACCTGCTGGTCAACTATGCCTATACCAAAACCAGGGATTGGGAGTTGAGCAACGAGATAGTTCAGAACGTTTTTGTCAAGATCTGGATCAGAAGAAACGAGACAGAGATCAAAGTTTCACTGAAGAATTATATTTTCACAATGGTCAAAAATGCCATATCAGATCATTATCGCAGATCAGCGAAATTGACTGACCTGGAGTTGATCGAAGCCCTGCCGGATGACGGCAACGAAACAGAAAACAATCAACAAAAAGAATTGATCATCAGGGTTGCCATCAAAGAAGCCCTGAATTCCCTCAAACCAAAACGCCGGGAAATTTTTGAACTGAGCAAGTTTGAAGGATTGACGTATGCAGAAATTGCAAAATATATAAATATTTCGGAAAGAGCAGTTGAAGACAATATTGCAAAAGCTGTTTTACAGATCAGAGAGATATTGATCAGGAAAAAAAATGAATTATTTTAATTTATAAATGTGAGATTTAGAATTACTTTCGTCAAATTTATCGAAAAAGAGATTTTTGGATCAGCTAGCTAACATATTAAAATATCTGCAAGGCCGTTTAAGCTCTGAGGATTTAAATGCTTTGGATAACTGGAGAAATGCATCTTCGGAAAATCAGGAATTTTTTGATTCGATTTCAGAAATTTATATATCTGAGGAGGGGAAGGACGAGATCAGAATTTTTGATACAGAAGAAAAATGGCAGGAAATAGAACATCTGATCAGTGAAGAAAAATCCAATAGATCGTTGTTCATCAAATGGTCTTCCATTGCAGCTTCCCTTCTGATCCTGGCCGCAGCGGCTTTATGGCTGTTTTGGCCTGAACCGCTTTACAAAGAGATCACTTCAGGCACTACATCCCATCAGTTGACTTTACCGGA
The DNA here is from genome assembly GCA_964594045.1 of uncultured Saprospiraceae bacterium. Lineage (GTDB taxonomy): Bacteria > Bacteroidota > Bacteroidia > Chitinophagales > Saprospiraceae > UBA2365. Next base: position 63,525 of record CAZQKR010000021.1, read on the forward strand.
CAACTCGGTTGTCACCCTTGGCCCCAAATCAAAGATGAAATATTTTACCAGGATCTCAAGAAAGATCAAGGAAAGGATCATTTACCTGGATGGAGATGCAAGAATTGAAGTAACGAAAAATGAAAAGATCCCGTTTGTTGTCATCTCGGGTAAAACCGGAACCAGGGTGTTGGGCACCATTTTTGAGATCAGTCAGCCGGACAGTTTGCATACCATCGTTTCCAATATTGAAGGTCTGATCAGATTTTACGAATTGGCAGATGAAGCAAATTCAGTGATCGTGAATGAAGGTGAAAGTTTCAGATATGATGGCAGTAGTTTTACCAACATCACGCCGGTTGAACCGGAGATCATTCCCCAGGCTTTTATCCCACCGGCAAAACCTGCCCGGATGCCTGTTCGTGAGCCGGTAGCCGAAGAACCTCCGGTGCTTGAACAAAAACCGGCAGAGACACCACCTCCTCCGAAAGAAGAACCACCGGTCATTAAAGTCATATACACTTCTGTGGAAGATATCATTGACGAACTGAGCAAAAGATATGCAGGCAAGTTCAACACGGCGCCATGGGGTCAGTTCCGCTTCAATGCCAAAATACCCATTGATCTCACAAAGTATCAGGACATTTCGCTGGAAGATTTATTAAAGGAACTGTCGGGTGTTGCAAAGGTTGAATATAGGCAGACCTGTCCGGACTGCTATGAATTAGTTGCATTGATGCCCAAATAATGCATTGCATCAATTGAATTCAAAATCAATTCCCAAAAGTTAAGCCTGAACACTTTCCTAAAACAATTCCCTGCCTGCTAATTGTGAAGGCAAAGATCACCTGTCGCAATGGGCCATATCAGATTCCAGATCAAAGGAAAAAGTCAATCAGGGCCACTGGGCGGAACCAAACTTCCCTACATTTTCCCATCATTCTTCATCACCTCGGTCATGATCTCCTCAAGCTTTTCACCTGCAACATTCTTTAGAATGATTTTTTTATCCTTATCCAGGATAAATATTTTTGGAGTGGTTCTGACATCATATTTCACATGAAACCTGGATCTGTACATTTCATCTGTAAGGTTATAATCAAAAACGCCCATATTTTTTTCCTTCACAAATTCCCAGCATTCTGCAACCTTGTCCCGTCCTTTGGTACAAACTGCAACCATTTTAATGCCCTTATCCTTAAAATTCTGACTGAACTTGATGATCTCAGGCATGCTCTGTTTGCAATGTCCGCAATCAGGCGCCCAAAACATGATGATCAGGTAGTCCGCTTCAATGCTGTGCAAACTGACAGGTACTTTATCCTCGGTGTAAAGTATCACATCTTCGGCAATTTTACCCAAAAGTGTAGGTCTCAGCTTTTCAGCATTGTCAATTATTTTTTCCAATGTTTCCTGCGTCACCCAAGGTGTTTTACCTTTTGAATAATAGGTATCTACCATATGCACATAGACTGCGTCCATTCCGATCACAAGAGATTTGGCATATTTATTTAAAAAATAAGAAACATAAAACTTCCAGGTTTCAGGAGCAGGCTCCATTTTCAGCAGGATCTCGTCGATCGTCACGCTAATAGTGTCTGGGATCTGAACTGTCAATTGATCCAGATATCGCTCTATCTTATTGTGCAAAAAAGGTGTCCGGATCAGTGCAGGATTTGAAAAGTCGATATGATCAAAATAATGTTTTCTGTAGTAATAAAACTTTGCTTTCTGCAGTTCCTCTGCCGCAACATCCAGTTCCGGTATGTCGATATCCTTATTGCCCAACAGCATCATTGCAGTCACCGTTTTCGGGTTTTTCCCGACCAATTCATTTTGATAGCCTAAAACTTCATTTTCCAGATCTTCCAATCGCTGATCTATCATCACCGTATCCTGCTTTAAATCCAGTGCTCTTTTGCGTTGAGCGTTGAGTGTGTCCGCAAGTACCCTTTTTTCAGCCAGAAAATCCATATATGCATAAAAAAGTTCATTGTCTTTTGAACCTTTGAATTTCAGTACACTCAAGTCGTTATAATCCCCTTTTATGGTGAAATATTTTTCCTGATCATTGATAATGAACTGAATATACTTTTTCTCCGGAAAAAACATCAGTATGTAAACACCTGCATCAAGTGTATCCGTACCTGAATAAATAAACTTTTTACCTGGTTGGGCATAAATCGTATCCCTGATCAGTTGTTTGTCCCCGTAAAAATAAGCGAGCAACAAGGTATCATTCTTGTAATTTTCAAATTCAAACCTGAGTTCATAGTTGTTTTTCTGTCCGAACAACGGCAACAAATACAAAACAAGCAGTGTGATGAGTAAGCTATTCCGTTTCATTTTTATTAAATTTTTTCAAAACTGATATTCACCAAAATCTTTCAAATATCCCGGCAACATCAGCATAACTAAACTAGTGATTTTATCTGGTATAATCCCCGGGATACCATATATCCCGGCTAAAAAAGGACAAATATATATTATAATTATCTTATATATATTATTGAACCGCTGTTTTTATCACTGCAAAAGCCATAAAAACAGGACGAATTCATTTGCTTGTTCAGGAGCATGGTATTTTCAAATACCTGATGAACACAGCGAATGAACTCATGCGCACTAAACAGGTGCATTCCGGGAATTATTATACGGATGGTCTGGATTAATAAATCATTAACACTGTTTACTTTCTTCCGGAAGCCAGCAGATACAATACGGCCATACGCACAGCCACACCGTTTTCCACCTGCTCCAGGATGATAGAGTGTTCTGAATCAGCAACGTCACTGGTGACCTCGATCCCGCGGTTGATCGGACCCGGATGCATGATGAGGATGTCTTTTGAAAGTTTGTTCAATCTTTGGCGATTAACTCCAAAATACAAAGCGTATTCTCTTAGCGATGGGAAATACCGAATTTGCTGTCTTTCCAATTGAATCCTGAGTATATTCGCGACATCGCACCATTCAAGCGCTTTCTGAACATCGTGCTCGACCAGAACACCCAATTCATGGAAGTATTTGGGAATGAGCGTGGAAGGCCCGCAGACCATGACTTCCATTCCAAGTTTTTGCATGGCATACACATTGCTAAGTGCCACCCTGGAATGCATGATATCTCCGATGATCACCACTTTTTTACCTTTGATATCACCGTTAAAATGTTGATACATGGAAAAAGTGTCCAGTAAGGCTTGTGTGGGATGTTCATGAGTTCCGTCTCCTGCATTGACGATATTGGCATCCACATGTTTGGCAAGCAGATGGGGTGCGCCCGGAGAAGGGTGTCTCATAACGATCATGTCCACCTTCATATAAAGGATGTTATTGACGGTATCGATGAGTGTTTCGCCCTTTTTGACAGAAGAGGAAGACGCTGAAAAATTGATCACATCGGCTGACAAACGTTTTTCTGCCAGTTCAAAGGAAAGTTTTGTCCTGGTTGAATCTTCAAAAAACAAGTTTGCGATAGTGATATCCCTGAGGGAAGGAACCTTTTTTATCGGCCGGTTGATGACCTGCTTGAACTCGTTTGCGGTTTCAAAAACGAGCAAAATATCTTCTTTGGTGAGTTCCTTGATTCCCGTCACGTGATTTACTGTAAGTTGCGGTTTCCCCATGTCATTTTTGTTTTGATGGAAATAAAATTACGCGATCAGCACCCTGATCATCCCAAACGACTTCAACATAAGCCTCGTCAAGCGAATCAACCATCAGGCCGATATAATTGGCTTTGATAGGCAGATGCCTGTTGAATCTCCTGTCGATCAGCACAAGCAATTCAACGCTGCGTGGCCTTCCGTAATGCTGAATGGCAGCGAGCGCAGCCTGAATCGTTCGGCCGGTGTACAACACATCATCTATCAGGATCACTTTTTTGTCCTCAACCAGGAAATCAATTTCTGTCCTGCTGGCCTCCAATGGTTTTTTCCTTATCCTGAAATCGTCCCTGTAAAAAGTGATATCCAATTTGCCAAAAGGTATCTGAGCCTGCTTTTTATGCCGTTTGATCTGATCATAGATCTTTTGGGCAAAAACAGCTCCGGTTTCCTGGATGCCGATGATACAGGTATCAGTAAAATCATTGTAATTCTCAATAATCTGATAACTCAAACGTTCAATGGTCAGTTGAAAACGTTTTTTTTCAATAATAACTTTGGATTGCTTTGCCATAATGCGACAAAATTAAAAATCATATATGATTTTCTTCAATATTTTTAAAATTGTTTTAGCCAAATTAAACCAATTCAATTTCCGAAGGTCAAATCAATGTTTTTAAGCAATTAAATCCTGAAACTCAGATTGATAAACCGAAAACAAAAAATTTTCTTTAACAAAAAAAAAATGCCATTATGAAAAGCCGTTTTTTAGTTTTTTTGAGCGTGATTTTATTTTCCCTTTTGATTTTTTCATGCAATAAGGAAGAAGCGCTTGACCCACAGACCCTTGCCGAAGACATGACTGCAATGGAAGATATTGAAAATGAGATGGATGCGATAGCAGATGCTGAAGCATTCAGCTTTGCTGAAGAGATACCTGTTGAAACCAGGAATGATTGTGTGGTGATCACCAGTGCCGAACCCCGGGGTGTTTTTCCCAATACGATCACCATAGATTTTGGAGATGGTTGTGAGGGAGATAACGGCAGGATCAGAAAAGGAAAGATCATCGTAAATATTTCTGATAATATGCATAATCCGGGTGCAAGCAGAACCGTTACTTTTGAAAACTTCTTTATAGATGATGTTCAGATCACTGGAACAAGGACGCTCACCAACAGTGGTTTGAACAGTGATAACAAACCTACATTGAGCGTGGAGATCACTGATTTTACATTGACTTTCCCTAATGGTGATCAGGCAGTAAAAAATGTCAGCAGGTCACATACTTTCCAGCAAGGCTTTCTGACACCTAACCGCCTGGATGACATCTGGACTATAACAGGGACGACCAACGGTGTAACCAGGGACGGAAAATCTTTCTCCACAGTGATCACAACACCTCTGGTAAGAAAGGGTGCCTGCAGATGGATCGTTGAAGGAATTATGGAAATCACCACTGAAACAGCAACCATCAGCCTTGATTTCGGGGATGGTGCATGCAACGGTGCAGGAGTGATCACTTTACCTGATGGTACGACCAAAGAGATCAATCTTTACAGAAGATGGTGGAGACCTTAATCTGAAGTGCCGGTTAAGATCATAAAAAAAAGCGCCGGATCCGGCGCTTTTTTTTTGGTTTTATTATTCAATTCTTTCCCTTCTGTTTTTGCCAGGCATCCTTCAGCGTGACCGTTCTGTTGAAGACCAGTCTGTCCTGAGTGGAATCCGGATCAGGGCAGAAATATCCCATGCGCATAAACTGAAAATGATCATGAGTGGTTGCTTCCATCAGACTGGATTCAGCTTTTCCGTTGATCACTTTAAGGGATTCCGGATTAAGAAATTCCAGAAAATCCCTGTCTTTATGACCGTCAGGTGATTCATCCAGAAACAAACGGTCATACAAACGGATTTCCATATCTACGGCCGACTGAACATCCACCCAGTGAATCGTAGCTTTGACATTGACGCTGCTGGTATCCTGTCCGCTTTTGCTGTCAGGATGGTAAATGCAATGGATTTCCTTCACTTCACCACTTACCGGATCCAGAACAAAGTTTTCACAGGTCACTTTATAGGCATCCTTCAACCGTACGCTCAATCCGGGACCAAGTCTGTAGAAACCTTTTGGCGGCTCCACCATGAAGTCATCCCTTTCTATGTACAATGTATTGCTGAATGTAAGTTGCCTGCTGTCTGACCGCTCATCCTCAGGATTATTGACAGAATCAAGTAATTCTGTCTTACCTTGAGGATAATTGGTGATCACCATTTTGATCGGGTCCATGACGACCATGACCCGTTTTGCGATTTTATTGAGATGTTCCCTGGCTGAAAATTCCAGCAACGATACATCAATTACGTTCTCCCTTCTGGCAACACCAATTCTGTCGGCAAAATTGCGGATGGATTCCGGTGTGTATCCACGGCGTCTCAGACCGGAAATGGTAGGCATTCTGGGATCGTCCCAACCGGAAACATACTTACCTTCAACCAGTTTGAGCAGTCTGCGCTTGCTCATGATGGTATAGCTCAGATTAAGCCGGGCAAATTCGATCTGCCTGGACGGGAATATCTCCAATTGCTGAATAAACCAATCATACAACGGTCTGTGCACCTCAAACTCCAGCGTACAGATGGAGTGTGTGATCTGTTCGATCGAATCTGATTGACCATGGGCAAAATCATACATCGGATAGATGCACCATTTGTCACCTGTACGATGGTGATGCGCTTTCTTGATCCGGTACATCAGCGGATCGCGGAGATGCATATTGGGCGCTGCCATATCGATTTTGGCGCGAAGCACTTTTTCCCCATCGCCAAATTCACCGGCTCTCATGCGTTCGAATAATTCCAGGTTTTCCTCCACAGATCGGTTGCGGAATGGACTTTCTATCCCGGGTTCTGTCGGAGTGCCTTTCATGGCGGCGATTTCTTCAGCGCTCGAATCATCCACATAGGCGAGACCTTTTTTGATCAAGGCAACAGCAAATTCGTACAATTGTCCAAAATAGTCTGAAGCATAAACAGCATCTCCGTTCCAGCTATAACCAAGCCATCTGACATCTTCGAGTATGGAATCGACATATTCCACATCTTCTGTGGTCGGATTGGTATCGTCAAAACGGAGGTTGGTCTTTCCACCGTATTTCTGGGCGAGGCCAAAATTAAGTACGATGGATTTGGCGTGACCTATATGCAGGTAGCCGTTTGGTTCCGGAGGAAACCGTGTGAGTATCCTGCCACCGTGTTTGTTTTCCGTCAAATCCTTTTCAACGATCTGTTCGATAAAATTAAGGGTTTTCTTTTCTTCAGACATGATTTTTTGATTTATCCTGTAAAAGTAAAACTTGTTTAGATATCAAGTAATTGATATATGGATTAACTGAATTTAAAAATGTTCAAATTTACATCTTTTCCACCATCTCTATGCCCAGCATGCGCATGCATTCCTCAAGGATTTCTGCAACTTTCCGAAGCAGATTTAATCGGAAATTCCTGATCCCGGTATCCGTTTCATCAATGATCCGGACTTCAGCATAGAATTTATGGAGGTTTTTGGCCAATTCATAAGCAAAATTGGCAATATGTGAAGGCTGATATTCTTTGGCAGCCTGTTCCACCACGCCCGGAAAAGCAATAATATTACCTATTAATTGCTTTTCGTATTCCGAAACAGCCGGATGTGCGGTCAGTTGATCATTTAGTTGAACATCACCGGCTTTTCTGAAAATGGACCTGATCCGTACAAATGCATTCTGGATATACGGACCCGTTTGACCCTGCATGTCCAGACTTTCTTCCGGGTTAAAGACCATGCGTTTTTGCGGATTGACCTTCAGAATAAAAAATTTCAGCGCAGACAGTGCAATTTTATTGATCTCTTCATCAGGAATGATGGTTGAGTCCTGTGTCTCCCCTATCCTTTCCAGTGCAGCATTTCTGGCAACTTTGAACACTTCATCCATCAGGTCATCGGCATCAACTACCGTTCCTTCACGGGATTTCATACGACCGGTTGGCAGATCCACCATTCCATACGACAGATGGAAAAGATCATCAGAATAAGGCCTTTTCATCCTTTTCATCACCTCAAAAAGCACCTTGAAATGATAATCCTGTTCATCACCCACAACATAAACCATTTTTGTCGCCTGGTGATCGTGGTATCTGATCTCGGCTGTTCCCATATCCTGAGTGATGTACAATGCTGTACCGTCGCTTCGCAAAAGGATCTTTTTGTCCATTTTGACATCAGAAAGGTCCACCCAGACGCTGCCATCAGGTTCGCGGTGAAAAATCCCCTTCTGCAAACCTTCTTCAACAATATCCTTACCTTTCAGAAATGTTTCGGATTCATAGTAGATGTGGTCAAAATGAACACCAAGTCGCCGGTAAGTTACATCAAATCCTTCGTACACCCAATGATTCATTTTTTTCCATAAACCGATGGTTTCCGCTTCATTTTGCTCCCACTGCAGTAACATTTGTCTTGCTTCTCTGCCTAATTCACTGTAGCGGTTGAAATATTCATTTTTGTATTGTTTAAAAAAAGTACTTTCATCCAATCCATTCGCCGATTCCAGGTAAACAGCTGAAGCTTCAGGAGTCAATTGCCAGTTCTGATACTCTTCCATGAGTTTTTTATCAAACGTCACGTAAAACTTCCCAACCAGATGATCGCCTTTTATTCCCGAAGATTCCGGTGTCATTCCTTCTCCGAATTTTTGCCAGGCCAGCATACTTTTGCATACGGCGATGCCACGGTCATTAATGATCTGGGTTTTGACCACCTCATAACCCGCTTTTTCCAGAATGGCCGAAACAGACCATCCCAACAGGATATTACGGATATGGCCAAGGTGTAAAGGTTTATTGGTATTGGGTGAAGAAAACTCCACCATCACTTTTACGCCTATATTTTGCCCGTCGCCATATTGCTTGTCTTCCAGGATCTGTTGCAGGGCAAATCCCCAGAAGTCCGCTTCGAGGTTTAAATTGAGAAAACCACCAATGACATTGAAATCACTGATAAAACGATTTTGTGCTTTAAGAAATTCACCTGTCTCTCTGGCAATATCATCCGGTTTTTGCTTAAAAATCCTGGTCATGGGAAAAACAACGAGCGTGTAGTCACCCTCGTATTCCTTTTTTGTAACATCCCAGGTCAGGTCTGAATAATTGTACCTGTATCCTGTTTTCTCTTCAACAAACCTGATGATGTCATCCCAAATTGGATAAAAAACCTTCATGAAGCATTATTTTTGCACAAAAAAAATGCAAAGGTATTTAAAACAAACTTATAATTGTCTGGTGTTTAACAAAAATTGAGTCGTCCTGCACAAAATACATGACAATCAAAATTGATGGCAATCACCAGAATAAACTGAAAAAATACATTTCAATTTATCCAAAACTAATATCAGATGTACAAAAAATATTTACTGATCCTCTTTATCTTCCTGATTTTTACCAATATGAATGCACAAACGGCTGATCTGATCATATACAACGGGGATGTTCATACGATGGACATCAAAGCACCCTTTGCAACCGCCATTGCCATTAAAGGAGCAAATATACTGGCAGTTGGCAATGATGCTGATATTTTAGGGATGGCCAAAGAAAGTACCCAATTACTCGATGCCGGGAAAAAATTTGTCATGCCCGGATTCATTGAAGGTCACGGGCATTTTTTCAGTTTTGGCGAAGCGACGAAAATGCTTCGCCTTGAGGATGTCAAAAGCTGGAATGACATCATTGACTCTGTAAAAACCCGTGTACGTAAGGTGAAACCGGGTGAATGGATCGTAGGAAGAGGCTGGCACCAGGAGAAATGGCAGGAAGCGCCTGAAAAGGTTTTCGCCGGATTTCCGTACCATGATGAGTTGAGCCGCATCTCACCGGATCATCCGGTGATGCTCAAACATGCTTCCGGCCACCTCATATTTGTGAATCAAAAAGCGATGGAGCTTTGTGGAATCAACCAAAACACAAAGGATCCTGAAGGCGGATCGATATTCCGGGATGAAAAAAACAGGATCACCGGTGTTTTCAATGAAAACGCCATGGACCTGATCACACAGGTATTTGAGCAAGCCAAATCAACCGGTGAAAGCCAGGGAAATTACTGGTTGAGTTGTGTCGGGGAGGCACAAAATCAGTGTTTGAAAAACGGTGTGACCAGTTTTCATGATGCTGCATCTACGGTTGAAGAAATGCTCAGGTATGAAAAGCTCGCTGAGAATGAAGCATTAAGTACGAGGTTGTGGGTTATGGCATATGATACCCCTGATAATTTAAGAACATATTTTGCGAAAGAAAAAGATCAAAAAACTAACCAATATTTCAGGGCTGGAGGTGTCAAAGCATTCATTGACGGGGCTTTGGGTTCTTACGGGGCATTGTTCACCGAACCCTATGCTGACAATCCTGCTGTATCGGGTCAATTGGTCACACCTGAAAGCACATTGGAGCAACTGGCAGACATTTGCCTGGATTTCGACCGGCAATTGTGCACGCACGCCATAGGAGACAAAGGCAACCGGATCGTTCTGGATGTGTATGCTTCCAGACTGGACGGAAAGGACCGGAGATGGCGAATAGAGCATGCTCAACATTTGACAAAGGAAGATATTCCGAGATTTGCCCGATTGGGAATTGTGGCAGCGATGCAACCGATCCATTGTACCAGTGATGCACCTTATGTAGAGAAAAGACTTGGAAAGGACAGAGCCGCTTCAGGCGCCTATATGTGGAGGACATTGCTCGACAGCGGAACAAAACTGAATTTTGGCACCGATACGCCTATTGAGGCGATCGATCCGATAAAAAATATTTTTGCCGCGGTCACACGCAAACCTTCGCCGGATGGAACGGCATTTTATCCAGGGCAAACAGTCAGCAGGCAGGAAGCGCTTTATCTTTACACAATGGGAAATGCCTACAGCGTTTTTGAGGAAGACATCAAAGGAAGTTTAAGTGCAGGTAAACTGGCGGATATTGTCATAATTGACCAGGATCTGCTCGAATGCAGTGAAAAAGAATTGTTCAATGCGAAGGTTACACATACCATTTTGGGAGGCAATATACTGTACCAGGCTCAAGAAGATTAAAAGGTTTTGGCAGATTCAGTCGGAGACCGGTCATGAAATACGATTATACAGGAACTTTAAAAATTCTGGTGGATAAAGCCTTGAATGGTGATCCTGAAGACGTAGATGATATTATGTCTGAACTTAGCTATGAAGCAGACCTGGTTTTGACCCGCAAAATTGACTTTGCCCTTAGCCTGGTAGCAACAGAACAGGGCATTGAAAGGATCAGATATTACCTTTTTAACGGAACATTGATCCAATGGAATTATGCCTGCCTGTTCCTCAACCGTATCGATGAATGGGAACCTGTAAAAGAAGCATTCAAACAAGGATTGATTGATGAAATCCAGGCGTATGCCAGGTGATCCAGATACGCTTACAGGTTCTTGTCCATTAAAAGAAAATCCGTCGTTTAAGCGACACTTTGTTGAGAAATAAAAAGAATATTTTTTAATATATGATCCTAAACATATATTTGTTTGATCAGGTGTTAAATATCAAACTATTAATTTAATATAACCGCAACATGAATGATCAAATAAAATATGGTATTTTTCTGATTGTATTACTTGCCTCCTGCAGCCCGAAATATTACAGCCCCAACACACAAAATGTTCCATTGATCACTCAAAAAGCTGAGACGAATCTGACGCTGGCAGGCAACAGCAACCAGATTGAGTTTCAGGGTGCTTATGGTGTGTCAGATGCTGTTTCAGTCATGCTGAACGGAGGCTTATTCATTCCGGCAGAGCTGGATAACGGAAATGGTGGTTCAGGTAGATTTATAGAACTGGGTGGCGGCTATTTCAGGAAAATTCAGGACCATTGGGCATTTGAAAGTTATGCGCTATTGGGATACGGTGGTTTTGAAAATCATTTACCTTCCACTATTGTAGCCAATCCAATGACAACAGGTGATATTGCAGGTAATGTATTCAGGATCGGGATCCAACCGGCTTTTGGATATAAATCAAAGTATTTTGATGCAGCATTTTCTTCCAGAATAGTCAATTTATCCTATAAAAACATCAATGGAGATCTGATTTTTGAACAGGTGGCCCAGGCAGCATATCTTCAAGAACATGCGAATTACTGGCTATTTGAACCTGCATTTACCCTCAGGGCAGGTTTTGAAAAATTTAAGGTTGAGTCCACTCCGAAAACGGAGTTTATTTAATTCACTAAGCCACATATA